>DASTCU010000109.1:0-39716 GCA_035710825.1 Candidatus Sulfotelmatobacter sp. | reverse complement strand
GCTCAACCCGCTGAGCGCCTTCGTGAAGGCGTTGTCTTCAATCGCGTTCATCGGCGACCCATGCCCGACGAACAACACCGGCATCTTTTCCAAACCACACTTCCTCGCTGGAGGGCGAGCACACACTCCAGCCAAATCGTCCTCTTGTTAGTTTTGATAACCCACAAAAGAAAAAGATTCGAGAGGCTAGCGCCCCAAGGGTAGCGCCGGCGTCACGCCGGCTGTCGCGGGGGCGTCCCGCCCCCGTCCTACTCCAGATCCGCTTTATCCGGGTTGTAGTAGAACCGGAACCGCAACGCGAGATACGGCCCGGTGAAATTGCTGGGCAAAGGCGGGAACGGATTCGAAGCGGTAATACTCCCCCATGCTGGACGGTCGAGTGCCACATCTCCCGAACTCGCTGCCAAACGCATATCGGCAACCTTGCCATCCTTGGTAATGGCAAACTCAATCTGGAGTTTCCCCTTCTTCATCTCCGCCGATTCCGGAATCAGGTGATACCAATTCTCCCGCACATCCTGCAGAATCCGTTGCAAATAGGGGCCGAAATCCACGCCCTGGGTATCGCTCAGAATGTCGAGAGCACCCAACTGCCGTCCGCGCGCACCCGTGCCCAGCCCAAAGTCGCCTTCCTGTCCACCGCTGCCAACCCCCGCCGCACGCCGCTCAGCAGCCGCTTGCGCTGCCTGCTGGATCGCTGACCCCGCACTCATGCCGCTCGCATACTTGCGGAAGCTGTTGTTCGGCTGCGGCGGCATCTGCAACTGCGCCGTCTGGTTCGTCTGAACCTGCGGACGCTGTGTGGGCTGCTGTTGCTGCGGAGGCGCCTGTTGCGCCATCGCAGGCGGCGCCGGTTGCGCCGTCGGTGGCCCGCTCGGCCCCGGCCTTCCCGGAGGCGGCGTCGCCAGAATCTTCCTCAACTCTTTCGGATCCAGTTCCGGATGCCGCGACGTCGCGATCCGGTCTTTATCCGACATGACATTCGTATTCGGCTTGTGCGCCGGCTTCTGCAAATCCGGCGGCAGTGGCAGGAACGTCACATTCTTATCTTGCGTAGGATTCAGAGGCACCACGGCTACGGTGTGAATCCCAACGTACTTTTCGATCAGCGGCAGATTCCACAGCAAGATGAATAACAGCAAGTGCGCGATGATCGAAATCCACGCCGCCTCGCGCCGCCGCGATCGCGACAAATCATCCTGCAACTGGATAAGCAGGTGAGGCACCCGCGCATCCAATTCTCGATAGGCTGTTTCCCAATCTTGGGTGTCGTACAGGCCAAGCTGCTCAGGCTGCGACTTTTCAGGCGGAGCGACCGGATCCTGGAATGGAATTTGTGTGATCGGCATGCCTGAACTTATTTATCCGCCTGTCGTTTAGACACGAAAGGCACCCACGGCGTTGCATCGGGCCTTCAGGGGAAACAATGCAATCGGCGCGCGGTGCTCTACCACTTCGTTGCTTCTATTCTCGCATCTTTCCGCCGATTCTGCTCCCCCATTTGTGTAGCGCCCTTAGTCTGTAAACATATGTAAATCTGGAGGTTGTGGGCACGGAGCCGGACCGGGGATCAGAGATAAGTCAAACAACTCCAAGAAAATTCATCCGTGAAGATTCGCGAAAATCCGTGGCTAAGATTTTGCCAGTCCGGCCAGTCCCACTTTTGTCCCGTGCTCGCGAATCGCCGTGACTATCTCCAGCGCTAGCGCCAGCGCGCGCCGGCCATCTTCAAGCGGCACCACTGGCGTGGACCGCTCCCGCACCGCCTCCAGAAAAGACTTCAGCTCCGCATGCAATGGCTCTTCCGCCGCCACCGGAGGCTTACTCACCCCGATCTGCGGATTTACCGACGGCGTTCCCGAAGCCCCGTCCTCCCCAACCGTGAAAACCAAAACTTCCTGCCGCCCGTAATCCAGCGAAACATACTGCCGCGGCTGGAAGAAGCGAAGCTTCCGGACCCGCTCCGTCGACACCCGGCTTGCCGTAAAGTTCGCGATGCAACCCGACTCCAACTCCAGCCGCACATTGGCAATATCAACCTTCCCCGACAAAATGGGCAGCCCTACCGCGCGAACTTCCTTGACCGGAGACTTGGCGAAGGCCAGGACGATGTCGAGATCGTGGATCATCAGATCGAGCACCACGTCCACATCGAGCGACCGCGGCGTGAACACGCTCAGCCGGTGCACCTCGAAAAACATCGGTTGGGTGAGGAGGGGCAGCGTGGCCCGCACCGCCGGATTGAAGCGCTCCAAATGTCCGACTTGCGCAATCCGCTTGAATCGAGACGCCAATGAGACCAGTTCATCCGCCTCGGCCAGCGTCGGCGCAACGGGCTTCTCGATCAGCACGTCCACGCCGGACTTCATCAACTCGCGCGCCACCGAACGATGATGCACTGTCGGGCACGCCACCGACGCAGCCTGCACCTCGCTGTGCGTGGTCAGCAATTGCTGCACCGACCCGAACGCCTTGCAGCCAAACTCGCGCGCCACCGCGTCTGCCCGCGACGTCTCGGGATCAACCACTCCCAACAGCCGGACTTGCTGTCCCTGCTGCTCGAGTTCCTTGTACACTCGGGCATGGTTGCGTCCGAAAACGCCCACGCCCACCACGGCGACGGAGATCGGATTTTTTGGCAGAAAACTCCTAACCGGCGCTTGCCCGAAAGAACAAAGAATTGTAAATGCAAATTACAGAAAGAGCATCTGCCCCCTGCGGGAGTCGGGTGTTCGGTATTAGGTCGTAGGTGTTCGGTATTAGGTCGTAGGTGTTTGGTGTTAGGTGTAAGCTGTTCGGCCCAAACCTCAGACCTAAGACCCAAGACCTAACACCTAAGACCCAAGAGGTTTTTAAATTACCCAATTACTCAATTACCCAATTTCTCAATTTCTGGAAAGGACAACCCGCTCCATGCGAACCATCGCCCTGCTCACCGTCTCCAACATCTTCATGACCTTCGCCTGGTACGGCCACCTCAAGTACCGTGAGGTCCCGCTCTACAAAGTGATCGTGGTGAGCTGGCTGATTGCTTTTCTCGAATACTGCTTCCAGGTTCCCGCCAACCGTATCGGCTCCTACGAATTCACTGCCGCACAACTGAAAACGATCCAGGAAGTCATCACCCTGACCGTCTTCGCAGTCTTCTCGGTCCTCTATCTGAAACAGCCAATGCGCTGGAATTACGTAGCCGGATTCGCTCTGATCGTCGTGGCAGTGGCAGTCATCTTCAAGAAATGGTGAGAGGCGGGATGTTTAAGTCTTAGGCCTTAGGCCTTAGGTTTTAGGTCCTAAGTTCTAGGTTTTAGGTCTCTGGTTTTAGGTCTTGGGTCTCAGGAAGATCTCTGAAGCTCTAATGTGGCAGGGCGTCTTAGTTCGAAAGCCTAAGACCTAAGACCCAAGCCCTAACACCCAAGCCCCTTCCCCGCCTTCTTCAAAATCGCAATTTGCCCCGCATGATACAGCTCATGCTGCGCAATCCCATGCAGCATGTGATAGAAGTCGTACCGCTTTCCCGGGACCCGATCCCCGAGCCGCGATTCCGGCAGCGCAGCAACAGTCCGCACGAGCTTATCGTGGGTCCGCTTCGTCGCCGCTACTGCTTTCCGCCACGCCGCTTCCGTCGGCTTTGTCACCGGCGGAAAATTCTTGAGACCCGTCGGCTGCCACTTCTTCCCATCAAGTCTGCGTAACGCCGCGTCGTCCCAAACGGCAACATGCAACACTAGCTCCCAAATACTGTGAACCTCAGGTAATGGCCTCGCCGCCGCGGTCGCCGCATCCACATCCTCCAGCAACTCCATAAGCGAAGGCCCATGCCACGCATCGCCATAGAAAGCGCGGCGCAACTGATCGGCAACGCCGGATGCCTCCGAGTTCGCTGCTTTCAATTTCATGCCTCAACTCTCAATTCGCAGCCGCCGAGATTACGATCCCCGCCGCATCCGCTGCCTCGATCACCTTCTGCCCATCCAGCAGCAAGCACTTTCCCGCATCCACAGCCAAGCATGTCGCACCCGCGGCCTGCATTACTTCAATGGTCTTCACCCCAATCACCGGGACATCGAACCTCATATCCTGATTCGGCTTCGCAATCTTCACCACCGTGAGCTCCCGGCTCAAAGTCGAAGCATCCCCATGCAAGGAACGCATGATCTGCCCGGCGCGCTCGATCATGGCATCAGTCCCTTCCATCGCCTCGACCGCCACACACGCCGATTCTGCGATCACCACCGTCTGCCCAATATCATGCTGCGCCAGCTCCCGCGCCACCCTGCGCCCGCATTCAATGTTCTTGAGCTCTTGCTCCGAAGGAGACCGCCTGGTCAGCACTCCTGCCTTCACCAGAAGCGGCTCCAGCAGCCAGGTAGATTTCTCCAGCGTGATCCCTTCCTCTTCCAGGACCTTCGCCACTGCACCAAGCAGCGAATCGGTATTGCGAGTGGCCAGCGAAAGCAACAGCTTCGCTAGCCGCCAGTCTGGCCGGATGCTCGAAAAAATCTGCTTGTGCTTGACCTGCCCCGCCATCACCGCGCGCCGCACGCCCGCACTCTGAAACGTCTCGATCAGCTTCGAAAGCTCTCCCAGCGACAGCCAATGAACCGCGGCTCCGTGCGACTCGATCTCCGGAAAAGTCTCTTCCTTGATGGCTGCCACCACCACCTCATACCCCTGCGCCCGCGCCGCATCCAGCACGAGAAAAGGAAACTTGCCATTGCCGGCGATGAGCCCAATGCGCTCCACGTTAGTCATCAGTGATCAGGGATCATCAGTAATCAGTGAAGTTGCTGGCCACTGACCACTGGCCACTGACCACTATTTGATGATCCCTCTCTCCGACGTTTCGATGAACCTGATCAGCATCTCGACATCTTCTCCGCGATCCACCTCCGACTTCAGTTTCTCCAGCGCCTGCGACGTATTCCTCTTCGAAGCCAGCAAAATCTTGTACGCATGATGAATCTTGGCGATGCGTTCCTTGGAAAATCCGCGCCGCTCCAGCCCAACTTTATTGATGCCATACGCATGCGTCTCCCGCGCCGCCGAGGTGATTGAAAACGGCAGCACGTCCTGCGTAATGGTCGTCCCCCCGCCAATGTACGCATGCGCCCCAATGCGCACGAACTGATGCACTGGGCACAGCGCTCCCACCACCGCCCACTCCTCCACCGTCACATGCCCGCCCAACGTCGCGCCATTCACCAGCATGGCATGATCGCCGATCACGCAATCGTGTCCAATATGCGTATATGCCATGATCAGCAGATGGCTGCCGAGCTTGGTGAGCCCGCCGCCCTTCACCGTCCCGCGATTGATGGTCACATACTCGCGGATCTCGTTATCCTCGCCAATCTCCAGCCGCGTCGGCTCGCCTTTGTAAGTCACATCCTGCGGCGCCATCCCGATCGCGCAGAATGGAAAGAAGATGTTGTTCGCCCCAATCTTCGTCGGACCGTCAATCGCCACATGCGAACCCAAGCGGCAATTCTCCCCCAGTTCCACTTTCGCCCCAATGACACAATACGGACCCACGGTGCACGAGGCCGGAACCTTCGCCCCCGAATCAATGATTGCCGTGGAATGTACGTTCATGGGCCGACTCATGCAGATTTGTGGATGGAGACAGCTTTTCCCTCTGTGTTCCCCAGTGTCCTCTGTGGTTGAAAGCTTTTCGATCGCCTCAAACTTCCGTGCTGTCAGCCCCACGCCCCCGCGAAGCATGAACCAGTTGGCACGAAACAATCGCCTCCGCGACTTTTTTCTCGCCGACGAACGCGTACCCCTGCATCTTCGCCGCCGTCATCCCCGGCACCTCGCGCCAGCCTTTCAATTCCACTTCCAGCCGCAACTGGTCGCCCGGTCCCACGGGCTTGCGGAATTTCGCCCGCTCGATCCCGGTGAACACCATCACCTTGTCGCTGCGATCTTCGACTTCCGTCAGCAGTAGCGCCCCTCCCGCCTGCGCAATCGCCTCTACAATCAGCACTCCCGGCATGATCGGCAACCCGGGAAAGTGCCCAATAAAAAAAGGCTCATTGATGGTGACGTTCTTGATGGCCACAATCCGCTGCTTACGCTTCAGTTCCACCACGCGGTCGATCAGCAGCAGCGGGTAGCGGTGCGGCAGGATCTTTAAAATGTCGTGGATGTCGAGCACGGGCTTCGAACTGTCTGGCGAATCCTCCGGCACAGGGCTGCTCTCAGTCATATCGTGTCTCAAATCGGCGTGAAGATTATACTGTACGGCTCGTGCTCGAATCGTGGAAACGGTCGCTTTAGGCCCGCATCAGTCGGGCTCGAATTGTGGAAGAGCGGCCCTTTAGGGCCGCGTTAGTAGCATGGAATTGATTGGGCTTTAGCCCCGGTGGTCGTTTTTTCGGCGTGCCAACGAAAATGTGCTCAACATCTTTGATCCCATGAATTTTTGACGCTGTTCTTAACGAACGTTTCCTGATATCGCGAAAGGCGGCTCATGCCACCGAAAAAAACAACGCGCACTCCCAAAAATGAACTGAACACGATCTGGCCCGAACGCCTCGCCTATTTCGAATCTCGCCTCCCTACCCTCGTCCAGACCATCCGAGAATTCGTCGAAATCGAATCTCCCAGCGACAACAAGCTCGCCGCCGACCGCATGGGCACGCTGCTCGCCGCTCGCTTCGAAGCCGCCGGCGGATGCGCCTCCGTCCATCGCGCCGAAACGTACGGTGACAACATCCAGATCGATTTCCCCGGACGCGACAAAACTAAACCTGTCCTCCTCCTCGGCCATTTCGACACCGTCTATCCCATGGGAACTCTCGCCAACATGCCTTGCCACCAGACGGGTGATCGCCTCCATGGCCCCGGCGTCCTCGACATGAAGTCCGGAGTCGCACTCATGCTATACGCGGTCGAAGCTCTCAAATCCTGGCATGGAGGCCTTCCGCGCCCGGTCACCGTCTTTCTCGTTTCCGACGAAGAAGTCGGCAGCTATTCCTCCCGCAAAATCACTGAGAAACTCGCACGCCAATCCGCCGCCGTGCTCGTGCTCGAACCCGCCGGACCGCGCGGTGCCGTGAAGACCGCGCGCAAAGGCGTCGGCGAATACTTCCTCACCGCCCAGGGCATTGCCTCGCACGCCGGCCTCGATCCCGGCAAGGGACACAGCGCCATTCTCGAACTCGCGCATCAGATCACGAAAATCTGGAAGTGGAATGACTTGCAGCGTGGCCTCTCCATCAATCCTGGAGTGATTCGCGGGGGCACGCGCACCAACGTGATCGCCGCCGAGGCCGTCATCGAAATCGACGTGCGTATTAAGCGTGCGCAGCAGGCCGCTGCGATCGATCGCCGTTTCCGCGCATTAAAGCCCGTCGACAAGCACTGCAAGCTCGCCATCCGCGGCGGCATCAACCGCCTGCCCATGGAGCGCAATGCGGGCGTCATCACGCTCTACAAAAAGGCGCGGGCCCTCGCCGCTCACATTAACTGGAAACTCGAAGAAGCCGCGGTCGGCGGCGGTTCCGACGGAAATTTCACCGCCGGAATCGGGATTCCCACCCTCGATGGCATGGGCGCCCTCGGCGACGGCGCTCACGCCATCCACGAACACATCATCATCTCCGAATTGCCTCGCCGCGCGTTGCTACTCGCAGGCATGATCGAGAGCGCTTGAGCGACGCGTCGTAGCGCCGGCATCCTGCCGGCTGTCGCAGCGGTGTCCCCGCCGCCGCACTGGACAGTAGCACGAACCGTTGGGGCAAAAACCTACGGCCCGGTCGCCGTGAAGACCAGAAAATAATCCATGTTGTCGCCCTTCACAAAGTCGTACTGCTTGAGCAATCGGTAGCCCGCCTCCTGCGCCTCGCGAATCACCACGTCTTTGCCAATGCCGTGATCCTCTCCGTTTCCGTTGCGATCGATGATTCCCAGCTTCGCCCCAGCACGCAGCGCTCGACGCAAGTTCCGGAGCAACTCCACCGGACGCGCCACTTCGTGATAAGTCTTGAGCAGCAACACCGCATCCACCGAATTCGACGGCAACATCGGATCATCCGGCTTGCTCAGAATCGTTTTCACATTTCCCAGCTTCTCTTTCTCCGCCCGCTTCCCGATGTAGTCGACCGCCTCGGGATTAATGTCAACCGCATACGCGATTCCCCCAGTTCCCACCCGCCGCGCCGCGCGAACCGTGAACCATCCCGATCCCGCCCCGATATCTGCGACCGATTTCCCCGGCGTAATCCCGAGGATATCCATCACTCGATTGATGTGCAGCCGCTCTTCGCGCCCCGGCGAATCAAAAATAGACAGATCCCCCGTGTAAGGCTCGCTGGTCTTCCGCTGATCAACCTGGGTCGAGCCCGCAGCCTGCGCCGCGCGTGCAAAGCAAGGCGAAAGAGATAAAAGGAAAACCGCAAAAGCGATCAATCGCATCCTGGCCTTCACTGATTCACCTCGGTTGAGAAGCCTGCAAGCATAGACTCCCCGCTTGCCAGGCGGTTAGCCCATAAGATGCTCACTTTTTGACTCTGCCGCACATGTAGCTTAGAATTTTTTCAGGACATTCGGTACGCGCCGACGTCTCGCCGCTGTCGCGAGGAGGTTTCGCCCTCGCCGGGGGCGCCCGGCAAAGTCAGCGGGTTTTGGCAAGGCTTGCTGCAATTCTTGAGGAGGATTCACTCATGCCGGAAGGCAAGATCGGTATCACAGAAATCCTCTTCATCTTAGCCATCGTTCTATTGCTCTTCGGTCCCAGCAAATTTGCCGCGCTCGGAAAAAGCCTCGGCGAGGGCATCCGCAATTTCAAATCCTCCATGCGCGAGGACTATAAGAAGGAAGAAGAAAAGAAGTCGTAGTCCAACGGCAGCTTGTCCAATTCCGCGCCTGTTACCCGCATCAGCGCGCGGCCTGTCGCCCCCGCAACATCCGATACACCAGCGCCACTGGCAATCCCACCACATTGCTGTAATCCCCTTCAATACGCGGAATCCACCGCGACGCCATTCCCTGGATGGCATACGCCCCCGCCTTGTCCATCGGTTCGCCGGTCGCCACGTACTCGCGAATTTCCTTGTCCGACAGCTCGCTCATCGTGACCAGCGTAGTCTCCGAAGCAGTTCTCGCTTGGCAGTTCTCAGGTCCCGTTTCTTCGTTGCTGACTTGTGACCTGCTTTCGCTGATCCCTAATCCCTGATCCCTGGCCCCGTGCGAAACCAAACACACACCTGTAATCACTTGATGCTCTTTTCCGGAAAGCATCCGCAACATGCGAGCCGCATCCTCCGCATCCACGGGCTTGCCGAGAATCTTCTCCCCGATTACAACGACCGTATCCGCTCCCAACACCAGATCCCGCGGACGGCTCTTCCAAACCGTCACCGCCTTCTCCTGCGCCAGCCGCTCCGCACAATCGCGCGCGGATTCCCGCGGCAGCGGCGTCTCGTCCACATCCGCCGGTTGCACGGTAAACGGAATGCCAGCATTGCGCAGAAGTTCCTGACGTCGCGGCGAAGCCGAAGCGAGTACAAGCATGAGGATGTTTGATTTTATCGGAGAGTCACTCTACCCGCTGATCAACTCAATCCGATTCCCGAATGGATCCGAAATATGGCAGCGTCGCACTCCCGGAATGTTAGCGTCGTCGTGGACTTCCACTCCCGCCGCACGCAGTCTCGCCCTCATCCCGTCATAGTCGATGCAGCGCAACGCGGGGTGCGCCTTCCGGGCAGGACGAAAGTCGGCTTCAACCCCCAGGTGGATCTGCACGCTCCCGCTCGCAAACCAGCACCCTCCCCGCACAGCCAACTCCGGCGGTTTCGGCAGCTCAATCAAGCCAAGCAATGCGCCGTAAAATCCGCGAGCCCGCTCCTCTTCGCCCTCAGGCATAGCGAGCTGCACGTGATCGATAGCGCTAAATGGATCACCCAAGAGACGTCCCAATCATGAAGAAACCACGAACGAAGGCAACCAACCCGATCCTCTGGTTTACTGAGCACTGAGCACCGACTACTGAGTACTGAATACTGAGTACTGCCAACCGCTACCGGCTCCCCACCACCCCGCGCACCGACTCAATCAGCTTCCCCGAATCGTATCCCACCCCATCTTTGAACACGGTCTCCACACTCTCAATGTCGTCAATGTTTTTCGACGGGTCCCCCTTGATCACGACCAGATCCGCTTGCTTGCCCGCCGCGATCGTTCCAATACGATCCAGCTCTCCCAGATACTGCGCTCCGTTGTAAGTCGCAATGTGGATTGCCTCCACCGGCGTGAATCCCGCTTCGACCAGCAACTCGACTTCTCTCTGATCGCCAAATCCGGCAATCACGCCTCCCATCCCTGTCGGATCCAGCCCCGCCAGCAGCAGGCCGCCAGCTTTCGAGAATGCATACTCGAACTCCAGTTCTTTCTTGAAGGCTGCCGGCAATGGCGAGACGTCGCTCCCGTAACGCTGCCGCAAGCGATTGCTGTCGCTGGAGCGCACACGGTTCGCCAGCAGTGCGCTGCGCGCATCCGGAGACAACGCCTCCAGCACTCGCTTCTCCAGCGTCGGACGCCCCGGAAAACTTCCCATCTCAAACACGGGAAGTGTCGAGGTCACCGCCACGTGATGCTGCACCAGGTACGCGATCATGTCGTGCAGCGGTCCCGCGTTCACGTCGAGCTTCGCCATTACCGCAGGGTCTTCCGATTGCTCCGGGCACTCGTCAGTCTTTTTTCCCGGCAAGAACTCCGTATCGACGAACAGTCCATGCTCCAGGTCGTCGATGCCCAGGTCGGCCGCCTCGCGGAACGTGACCGCACACAGATGTCCTGTCACCTTCGCCCCGCGCTTGTGGGCCGCCTGGATTGCGGCCCCCAGTTCGGCCCGCGTGATGAACATGTATGCCTTGAAATTATCGACGCCCTGATCCAGCCAGAAGCTCACCGTCCGCACAGCGTCGTCAGGACCGCTCAGTTGGTGCATCTGCAATGCCCACGATCCTTTGCCCTCCAGATACGGGCCGGTGACGTGCATTCTCGGCCCCGGCATCTGCCCGGCATCGATCGCTTTCTTCATTTCCAGGTCCGTGTACGGTTCGAGTGATCCCGTCGTCCGGATCGTCGTCACTCCGCCAGCCAAGTACAAACGCGGAAAACTGAAACCCATCTCCCCAAAAATTCCGCTGCCCATGGGATAGAACATGTGATCGTGCATTCCCACCAGCCCCGGGATCACGCTGTACCCATGCAGGTCGAGCACCTGCGCGTCCTTCGGCACATTCGCGCTCGACGCGTCGCCCACCGACCCAATCTTCCCCTTGCTGAGCACAACTGTCTGATCCTCGCGCACCGCCGCCCCCGTACCGTCAATCACGCGCACGTGGGTTAACGCGACCACCGGCGCATCCACCTTGACGAACGGTTTCAACTCAGAAGAGATGCTTTGTGCCGAGGCAAACGAGCACAGGAGTAGCAAGAAGATCAGTGACTTGTTCATGATTCCTCACGATATTCACGATGAATTGTCAGAACCACGTGCCTGCACGATACCTGCGGTACTCTTCTCCGAACGTCGCCTCCAGTACAGACGATTCTTTTCGCGCCCGCCAGATCTGCAGGGGAATGACGATCAGAAAAGCCAGCAGCCACACCGGCCGTCCCAGCAACAGGATGAGCCCGGCCATCACGCACGACCCAAATACGTAAATCGGATTGCGAAACTTGGAATAGAGTCCGCGCGTCACGAGTTTCTTAGCCTGTGCCGTGAGGGTCAGCGACCTGCCCAGCTGAAACCGAGCCGTAGTCCACAAGATGAAGCCCGCAACCAGCAGACAAGCACCGATCATCTGCATCGCACCCCACGCCGCAGGCGGATGCTCCCAGATCACCACTCCGAGGGCCGCTCCCACAAGCAACGTCAGCGCAATATTCGCTCCAACCATGATTGGCAAATGAGGTTAAATCACGAGGGCCCCCATAGCAACCCTCCGACGTAGCGCCGCCGTCCCGGCGGCTGTCGTGCGGGCGTCCTCGCCCGCACATCCCATCACACGATACACTCGCGATTATTTCTCAGCGCTCTCCGCAGCATTCCTCACCGAACTCCCCGGTTAAAAAGCCCGCCACTGCATCCTCCGCATGAGCCAATCCATCCCGAACCGCCTGTTAGAATGAAGGATTAGCCCTTCATCCATGGACGCCGCCTACATCCGCAACTTCGCGATCATCGCGCACATCGACCACGGCAAATCCACGCTCGCCGACCGCCTGCTGGAGCTCACCGGATCGCTCACCGCGCGCGAGATGCAGGCCCAGGTCCTTGACTCCATGGACCTCGAACGCGAACGCGGTATCACCATCAAAGCCCACGCCGTCCGCATGGCGTACACCGCCCAGGACGGCCAGACTTACCAGCTCAATCTCATCGACACTCCCGGCCACGTTGATTTCTCCTACGAAGTCTCGCGCTCCCTCGCTTCCTGCGAAGGCGCGCTCCTCGTGGTTGACGCCTCGCAAGGCGTCGAAGCCCAAACGCTCGCCAACTCCTATCTCGCCATCAATCACGGGCTCGAAATCATCCCCGTCATCAACAAGATCGACCTGCAGAGCGCCGACGTTCCGCGCACGAGGGAAATGATCGAGGGCGCGGTCGGTCTAGACGCCACCGACGCCATCCTCATCAGCGCGAAAACGGGCCAGGGTGTTCCCGACGTGCTCGAAGCCATCGTCAAGCGCGTCCCTCCGCCCAAGGGATCCCCCGACAACCGGCTACAAGCGCTGGTCTTCGATTCCTGGTTCGACCCCTACCGGGGCGTGATTGTCCTCACCCGCGTGTTTCAAGGAACCCTGCGCAAAGGCGAGCGAATTCGGCTCATGTGGAATGGCACCACCTTCGATGCGGAAACTCTGGGCGTGCTCACGCCCAAGCCGGTGGAGATCGACCAACTCCAGGCCGGCGAAGTCGGCTTTATCATCGCCAATATCAAGAATGTCGCCGACACCAAAATCGGCGACACCATCACCGACGACACCAATCCCGCTATCGAGCCTCTGCCTGGGTTCGAAGAAATCAAGCCCATGGTCTTCGCCGGGCTCTACACCGTCGACGCCCACGAGCACACCCAACTGCGCGAGGCGCTCGAGAAACTACGCCTGAACGATTCTTCTTTCTTCTTCGAGCCTGAGAGTTCGGTGGCGCTCGGCTTCGGATTCCGCTGCGGCTTCCTCGGCCTGCTCCACATGGAAATCATTCAGGAGCGCCTGGAACGCGAGTTCAACCTCGACCTGATCACCACCGCTCCCGGCGTCCGCTACAAGATCACCAGGACCGACGGCGAAATGGTCGAAATCGACAATCCTTCCCGCTGGCTCGATCCCAGCGAGATCGCCAAGGTTGAAGAGCCCGTCATCCTCGCCACCATTCTGACCAACGAAGAATACGTAGGCGGAATCCTCGCCCTGGTCGAAGAAAAACGCGGCAAGCAAAAAACCTTCGAATATGTCAGCTCCTCGCGCGTGATGCTGCACTACGAGTTACCGCTGAACGAGATCGTCCTCGACTTCTATGACCGCCTCAAATCCGTCTCGCGTGGATACGCCTCGCTCGACTACCACCTCGCCGGCTATTGGGAATCGCCGATGGTCAAGCTCGACATTCTCGTCGCCGGAGATCCCGTCGACGCGCTCTCCATCATCGTGCATCGCGACTTCGCCTACGAGCGCGGCAAAGCGCTGGTCTCGAAGATGCGCGAACTGATCCCGCGCCAGATGTTCGAAGTCCCCATCCAAGCCTCCATCGGCGCCAAGATTATCGCCCGTGAAACGGTCCACGCTATGCGCAAAAACGTCCTCGCCAAATGCTACGGCGGCGACATCTCGCGCAAACGCAAACTCCTCGAAAAGCAGAAGGAAGGCAAAAAGCGCATGAAGCGCATCGGCCGCGTCGACATTCCCCAGGAAGCCTTCCTCGCCGTCCTCAAAGTCGGCGAAAGCAGCAACTAGTATCCTGAGTCTGAAGTCCGTGATGAAGCTCCTGCGACTCTGAGCCCTTTTGGGTGCTATCGTTGCAGGGGAGGACATAGAGAATGGCGTTTCCGAATGATGATCCAACGGTCCACCGCGGTGACCGTACGATACAACTGATCGACTGGTTGGTGGGACGATTGGAAGAGTGTCTCGGTGAGGTTCTACCGCTCGAGACGGACGACCTTTTGAAAGACTCTGCCAAGGCAGCCCGTAACAGCATGGCATCAGCAATCGAGCAGTTGAGCCTTGGACGCGCTAAAAAAGAGCAGCAACTCGGGGGCCGCTCCAGCTAGCGACGCGCACAAATCGAGGCGCTATCACTGCCAATTGCGGTTTTTAGCCCCATCCACGCTGGAAACCCTGTAGGAGTCCCTCTGGCCCCTCGACCCGTTCTCGGGTAGAAACTCCATGTGGTCCTGTCCTAACCCCCAGTCATGACCACTTAAATCCCTCTCGTTATGTGCTAAATACTCGATGTTTCTCTCCATGGCGTTGGCCTATGGTGTCTACACAACGATGTTCGGGGGGGTGCAACATGGTATGCCCTAGATGCGACAGAGCGCGAATTGAGCGGGCCGGATCAAGCATCCGGTGCGCTATCTGCGGGATCTCCTATGACCCAAATCAAGGACTCCCAGCTCAGTCACCAGAACAGAGTCCCTCAGACCCCTTGTACCAGCGTTTCACCGCTAGTCCGGAAACGCATCAACAAATTGGGGCCTTGTCGAGTTAAATTCGTCTGCTTGCGTATGCAGTTGTTCACTTAGGCCAACTGTCGCAAAATCCCCGTAGCAGTCATCTACCCCGAGTCAAAATATTTTCCTGTCGCTCACTTGTGCAATGGCCCGTTAAGTCAGTTGATATTGACTTCCCGGTTGCCCGTCATTTGTTCTCAAGGTCAAGGTACCCATTCTTGAGCCCGCTGCTGTCAAAAATCCGCTAACGTTTGGCCGGTTTTGTCGTCAAAAAGTGACCGGCAGAGTTGTGTCTACTCGTCTAGGGAGGAAGTGTCCCATGAGAATCGTTTTCTCCTTGTTGCTGTTGTGCCCATTGGCACATGGCGCAACTTGCCCGACTGCGCAGGTGAAGAACGAGGCCACATTGGTTCAAATCGAACACACGTGGGTACGAGTTGTGGAGCAGCATGACCCTGCGGCGCTCGGCTGCATCCCTGCGGATGAATTCGAAGAGGCCGACTTTGACGGTTCACTTATCAACCGGTCCACGATATTGGCCAGCGTTACCAAGCCTAGTCACGGCCACAGCGAGTTAACGGATTTGCATGCTCATATATATGGCGATGTGGCCTATGTCCGCGGCATCGGTGTGAACAGTGAGAATGGCCGGCCTTCTGGAAAGACGCGGTTTACCGATATCTTTGCCTATCGTGACGGACGCTGGCAATGTGTAGCAGGCCACGATTCGCGTTTTCCCGAAGCGCGGTAGACGTCAAAAGTACGCGTATCGTTTCGGCTATCCCCCGTCAGCTCTCGCCCAGCCCACGGCGTCCGGTGTAGCAGTCGCGTCCCCGCCAACTGAAGTAACATCTTTATTTGACTCATTCAGGTTGGAACGGGAAACAGCAGCAGTCCCGCCCGTTCTTCTCCGTTATAATGCGTTCACTAAGCTTGAAATGCGACGGTGGGTGCGGCTTTGAGTGTGGAGTACACAGTCGACGCAGGCCAGAAGGTTGTGATTGTCACGTTTCGTGGCGAAATCGGTGACGCCGACCTGATGAACATTGGCCCTACCACCAAGTCGCATCCATTATTCGACCCAAGCTTTTCGGAAATTGTGGACTTCAGCGCGGTTACTGGCGGGAACGTCTCGACGGGTGCTCTGCAGGCGTTGGCGCGACATGAGAGTATCTATGATCGGGCTTCAAAACACGTGGTCATCGCTCCCCAGCCTCATGTTTTTGGGCTCTCTCGGATGTTCCAGGTGTACGCAGAGGCAACCAGGCCAAACACGGTCGTCGTACACAGCTTGGATAATGCTCGTGAATGCCTCGGCCTGCAAAGACTAACGAACTAGCCCCGCCACCTGGCGATCAATCGCCGCTACTCTCAATTGACCGAGAGCGACCTTTGGAAATCCTTTCTCCCGCCGCACCTTGAGATCGGGCAACTGGCATGGGCAATCTCCCATCTCTTCAATTCTGAACGATCAAAACTGGTAAAGGTTCAACCTGGAACTTCGCATCTGGAGCTGGGGTCTATCCTTTCGACCATCCGCTCCCCCCGTCCGTCCGTATCCCGGCACTTCGGATCCTGGCGCAGGTACTAGTCGCAGTAGAAAACCCGCTTCGTCCGTCCAGAATTTTTGCTAAGTAGCCTGTCGTCCGAGGCTCGAAAAAAGGCCCAAAATCGGGCAAAAAACGAAAGTGCCACACCCTCAAAATGTGCAAATCTCAAAACGGGAGGTCCCACACCAAGTTTTCGCCCGCAACATTGTTAATGAGACGTGAATTGTATAACTGGTTACTACTCATGGGTTTATCAGAAGGAAAACCACGCTGCTGAAACCGACTGATCGGTCGTTGCCCAAAGGGTTTCGAAAACGGGTTTTCAATTCCACAAGCTTTTCCACAGGCTGAAGCTCTTTATTCTCGACCTCATTCTCGACCCCGCAACCCTAAGCTCCTACAGTACTTACCGTATCCCACTGCCTACGGGATTCGCTGTATCGGCCGTTCACTCTTCAGGGCCCACTCCGCCCTCCGCCAGCGACTCGAATCGGGTGCAGTGTTTGAGGAATGCCATTTTGACTTTGCCGATGGGACCATTGCGCTGCTTGGCAATAATGATTTCAGCGCGGCCTTGCAGTTCGGGATCGTCCTGCTTGTAGACTTCTTCGCGGAAGATGAACATTACCAGATCTGCGTCCTGCTCGATTGATCCGGACTCGCGCAGGTCGGCGAGCTGCGGGCGATGGTCGCCGCCACGGCTCTCCGGCGCGCGGCTCAACTGCGAAAGCGCAATCACCGGCACGCTCATCTCTTTCGCCAGCGCCTTCAGCCCGCGCGAGATCGCCGAAACTTCCTGCGTGCGGTTCTCAAACCGCTTGCCACCGCCCGACATCAGCTGCAGGTAGTCCACGATAATCAGATCGAGCCTGCCTTGCGACTGCTTCAACCGCCGCGCCTTGGCGCGCATCTCGCTCAAAGAAATTCCCGGAGTGTCGTCGATGAAAATCGGCGCGTGCGCCAGTTGCTCCATCGCGCGCACCACTTTTTTCGTGTCGTCCTGCCACAGCGAGCCGGTCCGCATCTTGTGCGCGTCCACCCCCGCCTGCGAACACAACAAGCGCATCAACAGCGCTTCGCGCGACATTTCCAGCGAGAACACTCCCACCACCTGCTGATCCTCGATCGCCGCGTTCTCCGCAATGTTCATCACGAAGGCCGTCTTGCCCATGGAAGGCCGCGCCGCAATGATCACCAGATCGGATCTCTGCATCCCACTCGTCATTTCGTCGAGATCGGTATAGTGCGTCGCCAGCCCGGTGATGCGTTGCCCGCGTTGCAGCAGCGCGTCGACCGACCCGAACGTCTCGCGGACAATCTCTTGCACGCCCATGAAGCCGCGCCCAATGCGCTTTTCCGAGAGCTGAAAGATCGCCGCTTCCGTATCGCTCAGCACATCTTCGGCCGCATCGGACTGATCCGACGCCCGCGCAATCGCTGTGCTCGATGCCGAAATCAGTCCCCGCAGCAGCGCCTTGTCGCGCACGATCTTGACGTAGTGCTCAATGCTCGGCCGGTCCGGCACGCCCTCCACCAGGCTCGACACGTACGCCACATCGCCGATCGCCTGCAGATCCTTATGCCGGTCGAGTTCCTCGATCAGCGTGATCATGTCGATCGGACGCGACGACTCCGCCAGATCCACCATGCGCGAATAAATCCGCCGGTGCGAATCCAGCGAGAAATCCTCAATCCGCAGATGCTCCGCCGCCTGGTTATAAGCAAAGTTATCCAGCAGGATCGCGCCCAGAATCGAGCGCTCCGCCTCTACATTCGCCGGCAGCGTGCTGATCGTGTAATCGGTAGTCGCCAATATCTTTTCTCAGGAAAAATTGCGCAACAGCGGAACCAACATTAGTCCCAATCCCCTTGTGAATGCGAAGTGCGCACTCTGGAAAACCCAGCCGAAATGAAAAATAATTCGCCAGCCATGCCTTGCATTTTGAGTAGATTCAGTCTAGGCGAAGAAAAGACGAATATCAAGGCGCCGCTCAAAGGTCGGTGCCTGAGCTCAACCTCTTGGCGGCATCCTCTTGGCGGCGTCAGCCAGTGGAGCCGGTTTTCAGGCGAAACTATGAGGGGTGGATCCGTGTAGATCCGTGTGAATCCGTGGCAAGAGAAGTTAACTTATCCAAAGCTTAGTGGAAGTGGCTGATCACCAGCTTAGTGGAAGTGGCTGATCACCCCGAGCAACCCGAACATGCCCACAAGAGTCAGCCCTTCGATGATCAGGCTGTACGAAAGCAGCCGCTTCGCCCGGGAAAATCGCGCCAACAGGCGGCTCCCTCCCAACCCTACAATCACCATCGGCGAGGCAAACAACCGGAACAGGCACGCATAGCCCAGCCATCCCGTCCCCTGGCTCACCGCGTCAATGCTGATAAAACCGACCGACAGCGGCGCGGTCAGGCTCAGCCCCAGGAGAACTTTCGAATACACCGTGTAGGCGCTCTCCTCCTTGCGAATGACTAGCACAAGAAAAAATGTCACCACCAGCAGCAGTCCGGTGATGAACAATTCCAGCATCAAGTCGCCGCCTGCCCACATCCCGCCGTATTGCGCCACATCCGCCGGGTGAGTCACATATTGCAGATAGCGCAAAACGATCAGCGCTGCCGACAATGCCGCAACCGCAGCGTATCCACCTCCGACCCAGTACAGCCGCGTTCGCAAAACACCCTGATCCATGACGAAATCTTATCGATCCGTGAGGCGTTTCAGGAGTAACGAAGGTCACTACGCGGCGAAATGTGCCCCGACCGCAGCCAGAGGCTATTGCCCCACACTGCCAGCAACCCCTCGTCATCAGGCAAGACAACCGAGCATCTTCGTTCTTGCATTATCCGTGGAAATCCGCGTAAATCCGTGGCGAAGAACTTGACTACGCCCCAAAACTAGAATGCGGCTCAGGGCCAGCCACCCCAAGCCGCATCATGCGTGGATTCCTGCCTTCGCTTCGTCACCGCGGACGCGGCGCAATGACTGCTTCAGCCCGACAGCGCTCCCGAAGAAGTGCCGCATTTGCCAAAGCCGTTTGCCGATGCGTGATCTTGCGATCACGCCTCCGCAACCGCTGCGGTGGCCAGCAGCCCTTCCCGCTCATGGAGCAGGAAGAGGAGGAGGAGGCCGCAATGCCCGGGCAACCAGTTCGCACTCGCGCGCGTTTCTGGAAGTTTCCCCCGGCAATTCGCTCTCACGAATCACCGGCTGCTGCTGGCTCTGCCGCAATCATCCGGCAAAGTCAGGAACTCTCACGTTTCGCTGAACCCACTCTCCGTCACTTTGTTGCGCCCCGCAATACAAAAAACTTCCCTCGCTGTGCAGAACCTGTGGACGCCGAGACTTCCCTGTGGAAGAACGAGGAAATCTAAGGGTGAAATTTTTTGCATATAAAGTGCGCGCCTACAGTTTCAATAACTTAGACGACGTTAAGAAATTCGTCTCATTCGAACCTCCTAGCCGCGGATTCATGCAGATTCACGGGATAAGCTTGAAACGTAACGCTTGGAATATGAACCTTGAATTATCCGCATTGATCCGCGGGCATCCGTGACCATGACGTTAGCCTTCTTGTAGCCCACAATTTTGACAACTCTGGGACAATCCCTGCCGGGATGTTTGCTATAAAAGCCATGACTGGCGGCAGTTTTTCCGCCGCAGGAGATTCTCATGTCCGGTAACATCCGCTGTTATATTTTGCCCATTTTCCTGATCGCAAGTCTCTCCAGTCTCGCTGCCGCTGCGTCGTTGGCAATCTCCCCCGCCATCGCTCCCCCGGGCAGCAAAATCAGCGCAAGCGGTTCTGGCTTCTCCCCCTCTGAAACCGTGACCCTGGCCTTCGACGCCGCGTCCGCAGGCAGCGCCACTGCCGACAGCTCCGGCAACTTCACGGCGTCCATAGTCGTTCCGAAGTCGGCACAACCCGGAGCTCACTCCATCCAGGCCACCGGACAGACCAGCGGCTCGACCGCCTCCGCTAGGTTCAAGGTCCAGACCAACTGGCCATCTTTCAAAAATCTGCCCACACGCACGGGCGTGAATCCAGTCGAGAACACGATCAATCCCAGCAACGGAAAATTCCTGACCCTGGCCTGGCAGGGCCAGATGGGCGATCTGGTGGACCACTCCTCCCCCGCCGTCGTGAATGGCGTGGTCTACGTCGGCTCGTTCGATGGCAAACTTTACGCCTTCAACGCCAACGGATGCGCCCCGCTCACTCTCTGCCAGCCCTTGTGGAGCGGTGCCACGGGAAATGACATCACGTCCTCGCCCGCCGTCGCCAACGGCAAAGTCTTCATCGGCTCCGCCGACCACAAGCTGTACGCCTTCGCGGCCAACGGCTGCGGCCAGTCCGCCTGCTCTCCTCTATGGACCGGAACGCTGGGCGGCAGCATCATCGACAGCTCACCCTTGGTGGTGAACGGCGTGGTCTACGTCGGATCCTATGACAACAAGTTTTACGCCTTCGCTGCCTCCGGTTGCGGCACCGCCACCTGCTCTCCGCTGTGGACCGCCACCACCGGCGGACACATCACTTCCTCCCCAGCATTTGCCGGCGGCGTCGTTTATATCGGATCGCAAGATGGCAAGCTCTACGCCTTCCCGGCCGCAGGCTGCGGAACTGCGACCTGTTCTCCTTTATGGACCGCACAGGCGGGAAGTTCCATCTTCGATTCCAGTCCAGCAATCGCCAACGGCGTCGTCTACATCGGATCGTTCGAGAGCAATCTCTACGCCTTCAACGCCTCCGGATGCGGTGCCGCATCCTGCTCCCCGCTGTGGACCGGCACCACGGGCCCATTCGTCTCGTCATCCCCATCGGTCGCCAACGGCGTCGTCTACGTAGGAGACGGCGACTCGCTGTTCTACGCCTTCAAAGCCTCGGGATGCGGCGCCTCTACCTGCGCGCCACTGTGGAAGGGCCAGGCCGTCGGAGCGCAGGCCGCAATCATCTCGTCCCCGGCCATTGCCAACGGTTTAGTTTACGTGGGCGAGAACAACGGCATGGTGATGGTCTTTAGCGCCAACGGATGTGGCAATTCCTTGTGCTTCCCCATCAACCAGCTGCTGACGAACAACGAGCCAATCGTCTCGTCCTCGCCCGCAGTAGTCAACGGCTCAGTCTATTTCGGCTCCGCCGATCAAAACGTGCCGCCCATCGGAAGGCTATACGTCTTCAAGCTGTCGAACTGAACATGACCATCTGGCGACGGCCGCCTCGGCCGTCCCACGAGGCGAAGCCGAGCGGCAGCGTGCGGAACAAAATTATCTTTGCAATATCCGCGCATCCGGCGCGGCGGCGAAGGCAACCCCTTGGCAGCTACTTTCCCTCCTCTCGCCTCCGCGCGGCGAGATTATCCCGTTCCATCAGCGCTTGAAGTAATTTGAGGCCGCCTGCATTCGCCCGAACCCACTCGACGGCGCGAATGCCGGAGGCTCCACCGACTCCACCGCACCCTCCTGCACCTGCGCGATCCCCGTCGCTCTTCGCAAAAGATGCCATGCTTCCCGATACTCCTCATACTTCGCTTCGCCACCCACCGTGCACAGCGAAATCGATTTCAGCCCGTAAATCAACTTCGCCGGAATGATGTACCGAACATCCTCCGGGATCACATACGCCGCCGGATAATCGAACGATCCTTTCTTGTACGGCTTATGACTACTGCACGTCGAGCAGATATAACCCTCGCCGCTCTCCAGTTTCGCGATCGTGCACTTCACCTGCACCGCCACAAACTTTCCCGGGCGCCCCACCACGCAATCGAAACTCCTCGTATCTCCCCAGGGGGTACGACTTCAGCCGCACCGCATTCGGCGGGAGATGCCAGCGGCTTCGGCCGCTGAAATCGAGGGTAAGGAAAACGCCCCGGGTTCTCACTTTACCAAGGTACTTGCGCAGCCGTTTGGCTTCCAGCATCACGTATAGTGGCAAATGACTGTAATAAGTACGCTGGCGGCACCGTCATCAGGTAAGGGAGAAAAGCTCGCCTTCGCGGAGGCATCCTTGCTCTGGCTCAACGGTCTGATTCGCGATCTCCAGTACGGATTCCGCATGATGAGGAATGCGCGGCTGGTCTCGATTGCGGTCACGCTGACGCTGGCCGTCGGGATCGGCATTAATACCGGCATCTTTACGCTTATCAACGGGATCCTTCTGCGTCCGCGGACGGATTCGGATCCAGCAACATTCGCCCGGCTCTATGCGCAATACTGGTCGCGAGGAAACCAGTTAGAGTTGGGAGGCAGGTTCTCAGCGGCGGCGTACCGAGCCATTCAGGAACGTTCCCAATCTCTGGCGGAACTCGCGGCGTGGCGCACCGACGGAGTGCTAATCGGGGAGGACCCGACCCGCAGCCTCGCACTCGAAGTCTCCTGCAACTTCTTTTCGGTTTATGGCCTGACCGAGCCGCTCTCGGGCCGATTATTTCGCGCGAGCGAGTGTGCGCCAGGGACCGAGGAGCGCGTGGTTGTGATTAGCGAAGAACTCTGGCGCAGCCGCTTCGCCGCTGACGCGCACATCCTGGGCAAGACACTCCTGCTGAATCGCCAAGCGTTCACCGTGGTCGGCATTACACCGGCGAATTTCCCAGGACAGCTGCGCGGCGACTTCTGGGTTCCGTATACCACGCAACACCGGCTCACCGGCAACGAAGACATTTTTGCTACGGACCGCGCCCCCTCGTTGTGGCTCGAAGGCAGGCTGCTTCCGCAACATAGCCGCGATCAACTGCAGGCAGAGGCGAATGTGATTGTGGCACAGGTACCCTCGCAGGATCCCGATTGGAAAGTCCGCGCGCTCGTGACCAATGGCGCAATGATCAGCGACCCCGCCATCCGTGCCAAGTCCTTCTGGATAGTGTTGCTGATTCTGACCGGCGCCATGTTGTTGCCGCTGGTAAGCTGCACCAGTGGCTCGGTCTTGTTGCTGTCGCGCGCGCTCGCGCGGCAACGGGAAATCGCCGTGCGCATCTCGCTGGGCGCGGCGCGCTGGAGAATCATCCGCCAGCTTCTCTCGGAGAATCTGCTGATCGCCCTGGCCGCCGGTGGTCTGGGAATTTCGCTTGCCTTGGAAATTCCGCCAGCCTTTCGCAAGCTGATTCCGCAGATGCCTTACTACCCCTTCAGTCTCGACTGGCACATCTTCGCCTGGCTCGCCACCACCACCTTGGCATCGTCGATCTTCGCCGGGCTTGCGCCGGCCCTGGAATGTCTGAAGCAGGACGTGTGGGTATCTCTCAAGGGCCACGAACACACGGCCGAGACTGGGCGGTCGCGATGGACCATGCGCGATTTGCTGGTCGTCGCGCAAGTTTGCTTCTGCATGGTGCTGATGGTCGTTTCGTCGATGTTCTCGCAGGCCGTGCTCTCGATCTTTGCCACGGAACCAGGTTTTGAAACGCAGCACGTGCTGGCCGTCCCAGTGGACCTTTCGCCGGATCGTTACGGCGCGAGCAATGCCGAAGCCTTCTTAACAAGATTGCAAGACCGCATTGCCGCGATCGGCCAGGTGGATAGCGTTGCCACCAGCAGCGTGACGCCGTTGGCCGACGATGAAGAATCGACGGGCGACTCTGAATTTCGCGTTCCAGCCGATCTTTCCTCTGAGGGACACGCAGCAACGGTAAGGGCGGTATCTCGCAACTATTTCAGCACGCTCGGCATTCCTCTCGTCCGAGGCGACGGATTCCTGCCTTCGGATTCTGATGACAGCGCGGTCGTCATCTCGCAGGCGTTCGCGGCGGTGTTTTGGCCTCGGCAAGATCCGATTGGGCAAACGGTCATCTCCGCCGACGGCAAACGCCTCCGTGTGATCAGCGTGGTCCGCGACAACCGCACCAGTTACACCAATGAACCGGACGGGCCCACCTTGTACACACTGCGCAGCAAGCCTTCCAGTGGCGACCTGCTGCTGATCCGCTTCCGCGGCAACCTCGCCCCTGTCGCCGCAGTGCTCAAGAGTATCGTCCATGATCTCGATCCCCAAATGCTGATACTTCCGAGCACCCTGCGCGCGCAAATCGACGACAACGCCGAGCACGTGTGGCTCCTCGGCAAGATGCTGCTGTTCGTCGCCGGAGTCGCCGTCGGCCTCGCCTTGCTCGGCATCTATGGGATGGTGGGTTATTCGGTGACCAGGCGAACCCGCGAGTTTGGAATCCGCGCCGCCATGGGAGCAACCCCGCGCGACGTGATGCGGGCCGTATTCGCCACCGGCTCGCGGCCGGTCTTCGCCGGCATCCTCGTCGGCATAGCCACCGCCTTCGGCTTCTCATCCGGCGTGGTGAAGGTCCTTCAACATGCGCCCATACCGTTGAGTTCGATCAGTCCCGTGCCGTACTTGATCGTTGCTGTTTCCCTCACCCTGGCCGCACTTACCGCCATGCTTGGCCACGCGCGTCGCGCCGCCCGGATCGAGCCCCTGATCGCACTGCGGGAGGAATAACACCACTACGAGCGCCTACGAATGTGGCGGGCGCCCCCGCCCGCGAACGCCCGATGTGCATCAAACGAGGAAGCCGTCGAAGAGCCGCCCGCGAGGGCCTCTTGGGCGGGACCACCGGCAGCAAACCGAACAATCGACAAGCTCCGGAACCCAGTGCTATGTTCGCTTCTGTTTCAAAATCCGAAGTGGAGATGTGGTGGTGAGTTCAGCCATCGCTGCGAATTGGTGATCATGCGCAACCCGGATGCCGCAGTGGCGACCGAGGATTCCCCCGATCCGCGCAATCGCCGTCCCGCGCGAATCCTTCTGGCGGCATACCTCCTACATCTGGCGGTGCCACTGGTCCTGGGCCTCGATTCGTTTCGTACGGTACACAACTTGGAAGGTATGGCAGCTAACCCCGAGCGCGTGACGGGCTTTGTCTGCCTGGCCTGGATCGCGGTGGCCCTGGGTGCGCAGCTGCTCACTCGCGACCGCCGCCGCTTCCTGGAGAGGATGTCCAAGCCCCTACTGATCTTTTTTGGGCTCTGCATCTCGCTGGCAATTGGCGAAGTCGCGGTCCGAGCAAAAGTCCGGTACTTCAATCGAGCCGTGCTGAAGTATCCACCCGGGAAGTTCAATTTCGACTTCACCCGCTGGCACATTCCCGGGGTGTCACCCAAGGTCACATTTACTGTCAACGCACTGGGACTCCGCGGCCCGATGCCACCTCAGGTTGGCAACGCCTACAGGATCATTACCATTGGTGGAAGTACAACGGAGTGCATCGCTCAGGATGACGCCCAGGAATGGCCACATCTTCTGATGGTAGAACTAAACCAGCGGCAGAAACGATTGCCGGTTTGGGTAGGGAATGCCGGGGTAAGCGGCTTGGCCACAGTGGACCATGCTTCCTGCCTACGCCGGCTGTCCGTCCTGCGTCAGGCCGACCTGTTGATCTTTCTTATCGGGGTGAACGACCTGGCGGCTGCCTTACTGTTCGACGGAGCCTCAACGCAAAAGGTGCTCGAGGACAGGGCTGCACTCTTCGCCCAGCATGCCCCCGACGGGGTTTCTCATGTGCGCGGACTGCTGCGCCGTTCCTGGCTGTTGGCGCTGGTTCGGAACTCTCTGAAACATCTGTCACAGATGATCTTCGCATGGCGGTCTCAGCAAGATTTCCCGATTGGAGCATCGTTATCCGGGCGCGCTGCCGGGCCCGTCCTCCCGCTTCCCGATCTCCGATTAGCGCTTGCGGAATATGCCCAGCGCGTGCGCACCTTGGAGCAACTGTGCCGCCAGTACCAGCGGCGCTGTGTTTTTCTAACCCAACCCACCATGTGGCGCGCAGGCCTGTCTGCTGCGGAACAGAGTCTGTTCTATTCCGGCGGTGTGGGATCTCACGGTGTCCCCAGCGGCTATGTCTCCGCTCCCGAACTGGGGCGCGCTATGGCGGCATACAACCAGGTATTGCTTGCGGTCTGTCGCGAGGACCAATTGGAATGTTATGACATGGCTGCTGCCATACCCAAAGACACCTCAGCCTTCTCTGACGAATCGCACTACAACGACAATGGCACACGCTTGGTTGCAGATTATCTGGCAGAGCGCCTGCTGGCTTCGCCTCCTCTCAATGGAACCAAAGCGGCTCCGTTGGGAAGTAGAAATGGTGCCGGTGACTGAGTTCTCTTGTGCCTTCTAACCGTCGCTAACAGATTTATCAACATTTACCACAGGGGGCGCGAAGCACCGCGGGCAATGCAGGCATAATGGGCAGCGCGAGCAGGTATGCCGCAACCCCGCAGGCCAGGGTCACGGTCAATCCGAACTGGATGGCGATCACCATGGCCAGCACCGATCCGAGCACGCTGGCAGCGGCGTTCATGGCCCAGGCCCACTCAATGGCGTTGTCAGAGGAGTCCGGTTCAGCCGGAAACTCCGGGGCGGGAGAGGAGGCCAGAGCGCGAAGTCCGGTGGGAAATGGCATGCCCATGCCGAACCCGAGCGGAATCAGGAAAACCCCGCTCACCAGCAGACGATACGGGAAGGCAAGGCCGACCAAAGCGGCCAGACGGCCGGGCAGAAATAATACTTCGACGAGCAGCATGAGAATGACGAGTGCGATAGGAATCCAGCCCATCTCGGCGCGCGGCAGCCAGCGGCGTGAAAACAGGCTCCCAGCGCCGCTGGAGAGCATCAGCAGAAAAATCACCACGGTCAGAGCGTACGTAGGATGGCCAAGAAACAGCACGAAGCGCTGGATGAAGGCGATCTCGACCAGGATGTATCCCAGGCCGACAGCGACAAAATAGAGCAATGGCAGTGGCGATTGCCGAGTCCTTCCTCCCGAAAGCGCCAGGGGCAGAACCAGAAATGCCAACACTGCGAGCAGCGAAATTGCCAGCACCAGGAGCAGGACCAGCACCCCGAGATTCACTTTCCAATCAATTCCGCGCCGCAAGCCCTTCTCGAGAATGTGGCCGGCCTTGATGGTGAAGAAGAAAAATGGAGCGTTGTCGCTAACGGGCGCAACGTTGTAAGCGTAGGTTCGCCCGAAACCTTGGGGATCATTGCTGGCAATCAAGTCGGAAAACGGATTCTTGGTCGGTTCGAAGGGCAGATACAGAAGGTTGAGCTGGGGATAGTCATCGGTGTGGCTGGTCACCATATCTTCTTCGGCGGGAGTGAATGGTGTCTTTTTGGCAAGCACGACGACGGGGATGCCGTCCTCATTGAGCGCTCCCTGGGAGGCGACGATGAAATTGTCCGCAGGGTTGGCTACCCCCATGCGATGCAGCGCCTCCATTGCGACCGAGACCACGCGCAGGGCTTCGCGAGGCTCGTGAAATTCCCAGCGGGTGATGGCAATCATGCCATCGGGCTTCAAGTGATCGAAATATTCGCGGAACGCCTCGACCGTATACAGATTGTTTTCGCTGAGTGCGAAGGCTCCGGCGGCAGTGGATGCCCAGGTATCGACCAGCGTCATCTGCACTACGTCGAAATGCTGCGGCGTGGAACGCAGAAACGAGCGGCCATCGTTGACGTGAATGTGGACCTCAGGGCGTTGGTAAAGATGTTGCGAGTAGTCCGCATAGCGCCCGCGCATGATGGTGGTGGCGATGATGGGATTGATTTCGATGCCGGTAACGCTAGGGCTGCCATTGGCTACGGCGCGGAGAACGTCGACACCTCCACCCGGGCCGATGATGGCGAACTCCCCATGCGGCCGCAAAACATTGGCCAGCGCGGGAGGAGCGGACATGAGATCGGCCTCCCAGTCGGTGTTGTGCCACTGCGAGACGTCCGCATTCATGATGTAGGTGGAGGCATCAGCGTCGATGACAATCACCTTGCCTTGTCCCTGGCGATCGACTTCCACGCGCGAGAGTGCGTTCCAATGTGCGAATTCCACCCAGGCAGGATCCCGAAACATCCCCTTGGCGTAAACCACGTCAATGAGGCGGCCCGAGTGATTGGCTGCAACCAAGGCAAGCAGTGCAAGGGCCAGCACGGCAGCATTTCTGCGATGCGGGCGGGCATCTGCCCAAATCATGGCGGCGGCCGCGAGCGCGAGACTTGCGACCAGAATTACGTTGGGACCGCCCACCCAGTTCAACAGCGGCACCAGGGCCAGACAGGCCACCGCTCCACCGCACAGATCCGCGCCGTAAAGCCGCGGGATGCGGCTGGTCTCGCGAGCAAAGATGATGGAAAAAAGCAGCCCTGTCAAAAAAAACGGCACAGCAGCTGCCACGTAGAGTTCGGTCAGACGCAGGAAGTTTCTTCCCGACACATTGAGCGCGACCGGAACATGCAACACGACTTCGAGCACGCCAACCACGACAATGGCGTTTGCCGAACAGAGATAGGCGGCCAGCGTGCGCGTCCCGATCCTTGAAAGTCTCGTCTTCAGCAAGTAGGCGAACACGCCTCCCGCACCCAGGCCGAGCAGCGCGATCGAAATGGCCAGGAATGCGAAGTGATAGAACAGCACCACAGAAAATAATCGGGTGAGCGCGAGTTCGAGCAGCAAGGCGGCGAAACTGGTGAGAGCTAAGCCTGCGAGCAGAGTTCGTTCCGGAATGGCGGGCCTGCTTGCGGCGATAGGGGTTGGAGCGATCACGGCCATAGTGTTCGACGCGACAGTCTAGCAGATGAACGCGGCAGGTCTTGGATGCCGCTGCCGTGGCTTTAGTTCTCGAGAATCACCTGGGCGATCGCCTGTTCCTCGGTGTGCGAAATCGAAAGCGCCGCGTTTTTTACTCCGAGTTTGACGGCGAACTCTCCCGCTCTGCCGTGGAAGCTCATGGTTGGACGGCCTCCGGGCATGCGGACCACCTCGCAGTCGCGCCAGCGTACGCCGTGATTCCAGCCCGTGCCCAGCGCCTTCATGGCAGCTTCTTTGGCGGCGAAACGGGCGGCATAACGCTCCACACGGTTAGCCTTGGAGTCGCAGTAGCGCATCTCGCCAGCGGTGAAGATGCGCTCGAGGAACCGTTGGCCGAAGCGCTCGATGGCGTGGCGAATGCGCGGGACTTCAGCGATGTCGATGCCTGTACCTACGATCATGTTCGCCAGTGAATCTTACAGCAAGCGATCGCCGCGGTAGATCAGTCGTCCATCGATCATGCGCGCTTCGGCGGTGAGCTTGTGTGCGCGGACGGGACCGGTGGCGTCAATATGTAGAACTTCATGTCCGTGAGCGACCAGCCAATCCGACACCAGCATGCGATGGCAACGGAAGTAAATGCGCTCGGCGCACATGTAGGCGGTGCGGGTGTTCTCGGCGAGCGCTACCAGTTCTGAGATCGCCTGTTCGAACTCCGGGGTCAGCATGTAGTCGGCATAGTTGCGGAAACTTTTATTGCGCAGCGCGATATGCGGCGATTCATCGAGGGCTTTTTTTCGGTAACCGCCCAGCGCTTTCATCCAGAGGTAACGAATTCCCGCCGCCGGCAAAGTCTGCTCGAGCGAGTCGCGGTTGAATTGGGGAAGGCGGCGCGACATGGGAAAAGCGCGAATGTCGACCAGAGTCTGGATCTGATGTGCGTTGAGCGCCTCGAGGAGTTCGTCGAGCGAGCGCGTGGAGTGTCCGATGGTATAGAGAGTCGCCAACGAAGGTTCGATGCCGACTGCGGGCTAAGCGATGCGGGCGAGTGCCGCCGAGATCAATTCATCCTGGTCCGGAAAAACCGTCCGCAAATCCAGCAGGACTCTTCCTTCCTCAACCCGGGCGATAATAGGCGGATCGGATTGGCGGAGACGTGTGGACAATTCGTCCGCGCTAAGATCTGCGCACGTTACGGCCAGCAGGCGCGTGGGAAGAACCGAAGAGGGAGCGGCGCCGCCTCCGATCACCGATTCTCCGTCGACGACTTCTACTTTGATTTTGCGCGCGACCGCATGCAGGCCCTTTGCCAGTGTTTCGGCTCGGGCGCTGATTTCTTCTTTGGTCAGCCGCATCATTTTCAACGTTGGGATGGCATCGTGATCGCGTTTCACGTAGGCCAGCAGCGTGGCTTCAAGGGCCGCGTAGGTTAGCTTGTCCACACGCAGAGCGCGGAACAGTGAGTTCGAGCGCAGGCGGGCAATCAACTCGGAGCGGCCGCTGAGCAGTCCGGCTTGCGGTCCCCCGAGCAATTTGTCGCCGCTATAAGTGACGATGTCCACGCCCGCGCGCAAGCTGTCGAGAACGCTGGATTCCTCACGCAGGCCGAAATTGTGCATGTCAACCAGTGCGCCGCTGCCCAGATCCTCCATCAGAGGCGAGCCGCGCTGGTGTGCCAGTTGCACGAGTTCCGGGAGCGGCGGCTGCTCGGTGAATCCGGTGATCTCGAAATTCGAGCGGTGCACGCGCAACAGCAGGCGCGTCCGGTCGTTAATGGCTTTTTCGTAGTCGGCGATACGGGTGCGGTTGGTGGTGCCGACTTCGCGCAGAGTGGCGCCGGATTTCCCCATGACGTCTGGAATGCGGAACGATCCGCCAATCTCGACTAATTCGCCGCGAGAGACGATCACCTCGCCGCCCTCTGCCAGCGTGTTCAAGGCGAGCAGCACGGCGGCGGCGTTGTTGTTCACTACGATCGTGGAGACCGCCGGGGCCTTCGTCCCCTCATGGGCGGATTCGTCAGCAGCAAGCAGCTTTTGGAACAGACGATCCACGTGAACATCGCGTTTGCCGCGCTGTCCGGCGTCGAGGTTGAATTCGAGATTCGTATAGCGCCCGGCGGTTTCGCGAATGTGCTCGAAAGCTTGCTCCGCCAGCGGTGCACGACCCAGGTTGGTATGCAGGATAACCCCGGTTGCATTAATAACCGGGCGCAACGAGTGTCGGAGCGACTGCCGAAATTGCACTTCTATGGCCCCGGCGAGACCGTCCAATGCCAATCGCAGAGCAGGAGCATCGAGCAAACCGGAGGCGATCTCGTCGCGCAGGCGGCCCAGCACCGCGCGCGTGGCATCAGTGACGGGCGCAACGCCGTATATGTCAGAAAGCGCCGCGCCAGCTGCGGTGCGCAAGAACTCATCCACCGACGGTAGTTCCCGGAAAAGCTCCGATTTCGCGACGCTTTTCATTTCCGGATTATCCCATGAATCCCCAAGGTCCGATCATTGGCGCACTCTTTGCGCCAACGATGAAGATGAGTTACAGCGTGTGCAGGTACGCCAACAAATCCTGGATCTGCTGCTCGTCCAGCTTCTGGCTGTAGCCCGGCATTTCTTTTCGGCCCAGTCGAACGATGTCGGAGACTCGCTCGTCGTTCGCCGGAAGGCCGCTCAGCGAAAGGTACTTGTGCTGGAAGATTCCCTTGAGGCCTGGACCTTTTTTGCCGCGTGTCGAGTAGGGCTCGTGGCAGCGATCGCACTCGGCGTCGTAGATCTTGCGTCCGGCGGCCTGTTGCGCATTCAGGCCCAGTTCGGCGTCGGACTTGCGGCGCTCGATGTCGCAGGCAAAGGTCGCCGCCAGGGCCAAAGCGGCCGCGACCGCAGGAATGAGGGAACGGCTGATCTTCTTCAAAGAATTCAGCGAATGTTTATCTTCCGATAGCATGAACGAGTCCTCAACTCGCGCCACACTTACCGCTGAGAGCCGCTTTACAATGATAGCAAGGAGATTTCTCTACTCATGCGGGTTGCGATCAAGCGAGTCTATGAGGCGGCGGCACGGAACGACGGGGCGCGCGTGCTCGTAGACCGTTTGTGGCCGCGCGGCCTGACCAAAGCAGGCGCCGCCATAGACGAATGGCTGCGCGATCTGGCGCCGTCGAACGAACTGCGCCGTTGGTACCACGCGCGTCCCGATCACTGGGCGGACTTCCGCAAGAAATATTTGAAGGACCTGAAGTCGCCTGAATGTGAAACGGCGCTGCACCGGCTGTACGAGTTGGCTCACCAGAAAAAGCGTTTGACTTTGCTGTTTGCCTCGAAGAACGAGGTGCAGAACAATGCAGTTGTGCTCAAGGAACTGCTCGAGGGCGGACGCAAGCCCCCCACGGGCACGGGTCCCGGCGCGGCCCATGCGATGCGCAAGCGGGCGACAGCGCTGCGCAGATGATTCGCCGGTTGCGCGCGGCCATTGAGAAGTCCCTTTCCGTATAATTTCCACTCTTGCAGGCAACCTAACTCGCCATGGCCATCACATTTCACCTGGCAACTCCCCAGAATCTCGCGGAGCTGCTTGCGATGATGAAGGAACTGCAGCAGGACGATCCCTGGTCGTGTTCTTTTGACGAATCGGTGACAGCGGGAGTCGTGGAGCAATTACTGCGCGATCCCGCCCTGGGGCGGGTTTGGTTCATCGCGTTAGATGGCGCGAACGTCGGCTACATCGTCATGGCGTTCGATTACAGTCTGGAATATCGCGGCCGTGGCGCCTGGGTCGATGAGTTCTTCGTGCGGCGCGCCCATCGTGGGCACGGCATCGGCGCTCAGGCTCTGGAATTTTTCGGGCAGCAGGCGAAGAAACTCGGTGTGGCCGTCGTTCACCTGGAAGTGAATCATGGTAATCCTGCGCTCGAGCTCTACCGCCGTCTCGGCTATGAAGATCACCAGCGTTACCTCATGACAAAGTGGATCATCGAGAAACCATGAGGTCGGTTAAAATCGTGGCGCAATGAGGCGTGTTTTCCAGTGGAATCTCGGCTCGCGCTCGCTCGAACTGGGCAAGCGCACGCTGATCATGGGCATCGTCAACATCACGCCCGATTCATTTTCCGATGGCGGACGTTTCCTGGACCGCGATAAGGCCCTGGAGCATGCCGAGCGCCTGCTGCGCGAGGGCGCCGACATCATTGATATTGGAGGCGAATCCACGCGGCCGGGAGCACGGGTGGATGCCAACGGCTCAGGAAGGAAGAGTCCAGATTCAAAGGCCGGGCCGAGCGCGCCGCCGGTTGGCGCGGAAGAGGAACTCAGGCGCATCCTCCCTGTGATTTCCGAATTCAAGAAGAAGCATCCAGCGGCCGTGGTGTCGGTCGATACGTACAAGGCGTCGGTCGCGCGCGCCGCGATCAAGGCGGGGGCCGAGATTGTGAACGACGTTAGCGGACTTCGCTGGGATGCTCTCATGGCTGAAACGCTGGCGGAACTGAAGTGCGGCACGGTGTTGATGCACATGCGCGGGCGTCCGGAGGAGTGGCGCACGCTGCCTCCTCCGGAGGATGTGGTGGGGCTGGTTACGCGAGAACTGAAAGAGTGGGCGGACAAGGCCGTGCTGGCGGGAGTGGCGCGCGAGCGGATCGTGCTCGATCCCGGATTCGGCTTCGGCAAGAATTTCGAGGAAAATTATCCGCTCATCGCACGCTTTGACCACTTGCAATCCGCAGGATTCCCGCTGCTCGCCGGTACCTCGCGGAAGTCTTTCATCGGGCGGACGGTGGCTGGGCGCGAGGGAAAAGTTCCGCCTGAGGGGCGGCTCTACGGCACTCTGGCGGCCGAGACTGCGGTAATTCTCAAAGGCGCGCACATCTTGCGAACCCACGACGTGAAGGCGTCTATGGAAGCGGCGCGCGTGGCGGATGCAATTTTACGGGTGGTATAGGCGCGGGGCGGGACCCCCCGCGACAGCCGGCGAGACGCCGGCGCTCTACATTGTGACAGGCTAATCTAGCGCGGTTGCGGCGGACTCCATCGCCCTGGTCCTCGTCAACTTCCTTCTCCTCATCTTTTGCTTGGCGGACGTGCTGTTTCGACGGACGCAGCATCTCGTCCGCTGCCAGCAGGCCACGCCCCAGGCCGCGAGAGTAATTCTTGAACCGGCCGCGTTTTTCGAGCGTGTGCGACAGCCAGAGTAGGCCACCAATCACAACCAACACCAGAATGCCGACTACCTTGCCGATCCAGGGCGCGTCCATAGTTTTATTGTGAGGGTCATGTCTTGACGGTTCGCTTGGATAGCCTGCGAACTTAGAAACCTTTGCCTGAATCTAGCAGGATCGTCACCGGCCCCTCATTAACCAGTTCGACCTGCATCATTTCCTGGAAGCGGCCGGTTTCGCAACGCAGGCCCGCGGCCTGAATTTGCCCGACAAAAAGCTCATAGAGCCGGCGGGCCAACTCGGCTGGCGCGGCCCCATCGAAGGATGGACGCTTGCCGCGGCGCACGTCGCCATACAGCGTGAATTGTGAGACCACGAGCACGCTGCCGCTGACATCGCGCACGCTGCGGTTCATCTTGCCGTCTTCGTCTTCGAAGATGCGCAGGCCGACAACTTTCTCGGACAGATAGGCGGCATCGGCTTCGGTATCTTGCTGGCCAACGCCCAGCAGGACGAGCAATCCCAGGCCGATTTCGCCGGCGGTCCATCCGTCGACGGTCACCTTCGCGCGGCTGACGCGCTGTACCACGGCACGCATAACTGTCGTTCCCTCCTTGGCATTGCGTCGGGGCACTCTCAACGCGATTGACCCCGGCAACGGGCAACTATTAGGATTCAAGAGTGCAAGCCTTACTGAACAGAGGTTTTGCCGGAAGCAACCGAGCCCTTCCTTTACACTAAATCATCGGGACAATTACACTACACACTCGCCTTTTTTCCGAATTGCAGTGCGTACGAACCGGGTTGTGAAGGGCCGAAGCCCGCAGAAACGAGATTGCGCAACCGAAGTATCAGAATTCAAATCTAATCGAGCCAAGCGAGGAGACACATGGCAGCCGTTGACGAGAAGGTAAAGCAGATTATCGTGGAGCAGTTGGGCGTGGATGAGGGCGAAGTCACATCGAGCGCGTCGTTCGTGGACGATCTCGGCGCGGACTCGCTCGACACCGTCGAGTTGGTGATGGCATTCGAAGAGGCTTTCGATATCGAGATTCCCGACGAGGACGCCGAGAAGATTCGCACCGTGCAGGACGCCGTGGACTACATCGGCAAGCACGCCAAGGCGGGGAAATAGATTGACGCGGAGGGTCGTAGTTACAGGTCTGGGCCTGATCTGCGGCGTGGGCAACTCCACCGACGAGGTATGGAAGGCCCTGCTGGCGGGCAAGAGCGGCGTGGGGCGTATCACTGGCTTCGACGCCAGCGCTTACGCTTGCCAGATTGCCGCCGAGGTCAAGAACTTCGACCCGCTGAAGTATATCGAGAAAAAAGAAGTCAAGAAGATGGGACGCTTCATCCACCTGGCCATCGCCGCGTCGGATGAAGCGTTCAAGATGTCGGGCCTGAAGATCACTCCCGAAAATGACGAGCGCGTGGGCGTGCACATCGGCTCCGGCATCGGTGGATTCGACATTATTGAGCGCGAACATTCCGCGCTGATCGAAGGCGGACCACGCAAGATTTCCCCTTTCTTTATTCCTTCGGCGATTATCAACCTTGCCGCGGGACAAGTCTCAATGCGCTTCGGCGCCAAGGGGCCAAACGAGGCTACGGCCACCGCCTGCACGACGAGTGCGCACTCGATTGGCGATTCCTACCGCATCATCCAGCACAACGACGCCGATGTGATGATCGCCGGCGGCTCGGAGGCTGCCATCACCCCAATGGGCGTTGGCGGATTTGCCGCCATGCGCGCGCTCTCCACGCGCAATGACGACCCGGAAAAGGCCAGCCGGCCGTGGGACCAGGGCCGCGACGGCTTCGTGATCGGCGAAGGCTCCGGCATTCTGATCCTGGAAGAACTGGAGCATGCCCGCAAGAGAGGCGCGACCATTCTCGCGGAAATCGCTGGCTACGGCATGTCCGGCGACGCCTACCATATTACCCAGCCGGCTCCCGAGCACGAAGGCGGATTCCGCGTGATGCGTAATGCAGTGCGCGACGCCGGAATTCAACCGAACGTAGTAGGCTACGTCAATGCTCACGGCACCTCCACGCCGATCGGCGATACCCTCGAGGCGCATGCCATCCGCAATTTCTTCGGTGACCATAAGGTCGCGGTGAGTTCCACCAAGTCCATGACCGGCCATCTGCTCGGCGGCGCGGGCGGGCTTGAGGCCGGCATTACTGTGCTGGCGCTGCGCGACCAGATACTGCCGCCTACAGTCAATCTCGAGAATCCTGACCCTGATACTGTCGGGATGGATCTGGTCCCTAACCAGGCGCGCAAAGCAGACGTCGAATACGCCATGTCGAACTCCTTCGGGTTTGGTGGGACAAACGGCGCACTACTATTCCGGCGCTGGCGAGAATAGAAACCTCTTAAACTGGATGCCCCATTCTGATCGCCCTTTCGCGACTGATGGGGCTTTTGATCGTGCCAGGATGTCAAAGTTCCCGGCCTGTCCCTGCAGACGACCCAGGGACAGAGACGGGGGTGCCCGGGCATCTTTTTGATTCCACGAACGTTTTTTCCTCGTAATGTCCTTTCTCGCGCCGCGCTGAAATGGTAATGACACTTCTGTACTCCGCGTGTTGACCCTTCGGGGTGTTGTCAGGGGCGAAGCCTGTCGCCACAATGGTTTCGAAAGTGGAGTCTCCCCACATCATGGATAAAGCTTTCGCCACTTCCCTCGCCTTCCTCCCAGTCACGCGCAAAGCCGCTGCCCGCGCCGCCCTTGTGGGCCTCGACGAGTCCAGGCGGGCAGTGCTTGCAGACTGCTTCAAGCAGTTCAACGTTGAAACCGTAACTATTACCTCGAATGCGGTGGAGCGCATGGGGAAAGAAAAATTTGAGGCGTGCGTGCTGGCCTTGGGCGATGGCGCCGAAGAGGTGATGGAAGTGGCGCGGGCTTCGCGCTCCAACAGCCGCTGCGTGATTTACGGAATCGGCGGCAGCGCGCAGGAGGCGATGCGCTATTCCAAGTACGGCATCAATGCTATGTTCCACGAGCCTCTGGAGCGGTCCTCGGCGCTCAAGCTGATCCGCGCCACCCGCATGCTGGTGCTGCACGAATTCCGGCGCTATGTGCGCGTTCCGGTGATGACAGAGGTCTGCATCATCGGAGACGGCCGCCGCATTATCGCCAGCAGCATCGAGATGAGTTCAGGTGGAATGTCGTTGAAGAGTTCGGAAGACTTTTCCAACGGCACCAATGTCGAGATTTCTTTTGCGCTGATGACGCTGCCGCGGGTGAATGTCCGCGGTGCCATAAGCTGGCGCAAGCCAAATTCGCTGGGAGTGCGCTTCGATCCGAATGATGAGCGCCGGCTAAGGATCAAGACCTGGATTGACTCTTATCTCGAGAACTGAGTCAGGTCTTGGGTCTCAGGTCGTAGTTCCCCAGTTTTGAACACCCAAGGAATCTCCCTTTGTGTCATTCGGCCAAGCCCCAACCTCGAAGTCCCACGACCCAAGACCTAAGACCCAAGCCGTTACAATATCCTCGTGCCTGAAGCCAGCACTCAAGAGGCGGGGACATCCACGCAGCCAGAATCTGGCCCGCGCCGCTGGACGCTGCGCCAGCGCATCGTTCTCAGCCTGATCGTCGGAGCGGGATACTGGTTCATCCGCCTGCTCGGGCCGACGCTGCGCGTCAGCGTTTCTTACGAAGAAGGCGCGCAGAAGACCCTTGACCAGCGCCCGCTCGTGGCCTCGTTCTGGCATTCGTGCATGATCCCGGCAACGTATCTCTTCCGCAACATGGGAATCCGCGTGATGAGCAGCTTCAGTTACGACGGCGAGTACATGGGGCGCATCATCCGCCGGTTTGGATTCGTCGCGGTGAAAGGATCGAGCAGCCGCAACCCGGTGCGTGCATTGCTTGGCTTGCGGCGCGCCCTCGCAGAGGGCTGGACCGTGGCATTCACCCTGGACGGTCCTCGTGGGCCGCGCCACAAGGTCAAGCCCGGGCCGGTTGCGCTCGGACGATCGACCGGGCTGGCGCTGACCACGTTCCATGCAGCCGTCGACAAGGCTTGGGTGCTGAACAGCTGGGACCGCATGATGATTCCCATGCCGTTCTCGCGCGTGCTGGTGCGCGTAGGCGAGTTGATTCCGGTTCCCACCGAAGCGAGCGATGCAGACCTCGAACGCTACACTGCCGAACTGCAGGCGACGCTGGATCGGGTGTGCGCATTCGCGGAGGCGAATGTCAACAAGGTGGGAACGAAGGAGTTTCCCTACACAAAGAATGGATGATTGTTGATTTTTGATTGTTGAACAAAAACCAACGAGTAAGGTTTGCATTCAATCTTCAACAATTTCTTACTCCAGCGTCGACCCCAGCTGCATGTACTTATATTTCTTGCCGTCCCAATAGAGGACCGAAGACGTGCTCTCGCCCTCGCCCTGCTCCTCCATAAAAATTCCCAGCACGGTTTTCTTTTTCGTCGCCAATCGTTTCACGGTAAGCGTCTTGAATGGCAAGTTGATGAACAGAAACTTTGCCTTCGGAGTTTCGGCACGCCACGCGTCCTTTTCGGCGCCATGAATGATCAGCATGCTTATGCCGCGGCGGTCGGGAGCATCCGAGGCGAATTGGGACGTGACTTTCACATCGCCATAGCCGAGGAAGCTGTCGTAGGGGTCGGCGACCGCGAAGCTATATTCGTCTTTGTCGGCCATGGGATTCTTGCAACGGGCAACGACCACCAGATCGTCGATGCCGTCGCCGTCGAGATCGCCCACGAACTGTTCCGGACCGGGCAGCAGAGAGCAGTTGTCGCCAAATTGTTTGTGGACCAGCTCGTCAGTGACTGCCGGCGAAGGGAATTTCGCATGCGCCGGCGGCGGAGGCGGCTCTTTCTTCTGAGCGGCAGCGGCCACGGTGAATGAAAGCGCGAGAACCGGGAGCAGCAGAAGTTTACGGGACGACATAATGTTAACTCTAGTCCGGTTTGATGCGTGAGGGTAGAGACTGAATAGTGACGGAGGTAACGGAAGTGTAGCGAGTACCCCACACGCCACGCCGCCGGCACGGCGGCGCTACTTGAAATGCTCCCAGCCGCGGGGATGCAATTCATACGCTACGCGGTTTGGATTGACGACAAAAATTCTGTGGCCACGGGTGATTTGGCCGATCTGAGTTATGGCCACTCCCACGATCTGGCGCGGGAGGCGTTTTCCTGGCGGGACGGTGAACAGCAATTCATAGTCTTCCCCACCATGCAGGGCGAGGTCCAGGTCCGTTTCGCAGGCCGGCTTCCCGACGCGGGCACGAGGGATCAGGGTGGCGTCCAGTTCCGCGCCAACTCCGCTTTCTTCGCAAATATGGGCAAGGTCGGTGGAGAGGCCGTCGCTGGTGTCGATCATCGCCGAGGCTAGCCGCTTCTCCCGGAGGATGCGGCCAAGTTCGAGCCGGGGCTCTGGGTAGAAATGGCGGCGATAGTCACGCGGGTTGAGCTTTTTCTTCGAACTCACCATGCGCACGACGGCGGCCGCGGAACCGCCAAGTTCTCCGCTGACAAAGATGCGGTCGCCAACCCGAGCCGTCGACCGTAGGATCGCCTTCCCCTTCGGAATCGTACCCACCACCACGATGTCGGCGAGAATTCCGTTGGGAGATTCCGCCGTGTCGCCTCCGGCTAGGGTCACACCGCATTTGTCTGCCAGGCTGATCAGGCTGCGTGCGAAGCGGCCAACCCAGGATTGCGGCAAGTCGCGGGGCAGGGCGAGGGACAGAAAAGCGGCGACCGGTTCGCCGCCCATAGCGGCAATGTCGCTCAGCCC
>DASTCU010000108.1:0-67019 GCA_035710825.1 Candidatus Sulfotelmatobacter sp. | reverse complement strand
CGTGGGGCCTTCGCCGCGATGGGCGCGTTCGACGGCGTCGTGGGCGGCGTCGTAGACCTGGCAGGCGTCGGTGCCGTCGACAATCACGCCGGGGATGCCGTATCCGATGGCACGCTCGGCGAGGTCCTGACAGCGGTACTGCATTTCCGATGGCGTCGAGTAGGCCCAGAGATTCGACTCGACGAAGAGCACGAGGCCGAGATTCTGCACGGCGGCGAAGTTGATGCCTTCGTAAGTGACGCCGGTGGACTGGCCTCCGTCGCCGATGTAGGTCATGACGGCGAGGTTGCGTCCTTGCAGGCGCGCGCCGAGGGCGACGCCGGAGAGCACAGGAATGAGATCGCCGAGCATGGAGATGGGCGAAACCATGTTGCGCTTTTGGATGTCGCCGAAGTGCGAAGTGCCGTCGCGGCCCTTGGTGGGCGAATCGGCTTTGGCCATGTATTGCATCATGGTGTCGGAGGCGCCGAAGCCACGGACTAAGAGCGATCCCTGGTTGCGGATCATGGGGGCGAACCAGTCGTCTTTGTCGAGCGCGTAGGCGGAGGCGCAGGAGCAGGCTTCCTGGCCCAGGCCGAAGTAGACTCCGCCGACGACTTTGCCTTGCTTGTAAAGATTTTCGAGAGCGATCTCCATTTTGCGGTTGAGCAGCATGTAGCGGTAGATCTCGATGGCTTGCTGCTTGTCGAGGTACTTGGAGTCGCGGATGGGCGGGACGGGGGCGTTCAGGTCGCCAGTGACTTCGTAGCGGACGTGCTCGTGGCCGGCTTTGTTTTTTTCTGTCAGCTGGCGGACGGAGAAGGCCGGGTGCTCCAGGCGAAAGTCGGGGATCTCATAGGTGCGGAGGTTGTGGTTAGGAGAGCTTGTCGAGCTGCGCTGGACACGACGGGCGGCGGCCGTCGCCACGCGCGCATTGCCGTTGCGCGAGCGGTTGCCGTTGGAGCTGGCTTTGGACTTCTTCTTGCTGTTCCCCATGAAAGGCGGCGCGGTTGGCGCGATGTATTGATGGTATCGCGAGAGCGGGGGAAAGGGCTAGGGCGAGCGGGGGCGCCCGCGCCACATTTGCCTATGCCCAAGTGGTGTCGTCGTCTTTATGAAGCTGGCGGAGTTCGGTTGGAGGCTTCATCGGAACGCCGACCGAGCGGCCTAGGAGCGCATCGATGGTGTCGACCCAGAGGATTTGGGTTTGGAAGACTACGCCAAAGTTGCGGGAGATGGATTCAGCGACGGCGTTGAGGTCGAGTTTGCGGCCGAGTTGTTGCTGCATGGAGGTTACGGGCTTGGTCGTGATGCCGCAGGGGATGATCAGGTTGAAGTAGCTTAGATCGGTGTTTACGTTGAGAGCGAAGCCGTGGGAGGTCACGAAGCGGGAGATGTGGACGCCGATGGCGGCGAGCTTGGATTCAGCAACTGTCGAGCTTCGCTCGACCGAACGGCCGAGGGCGGCCGTTCCCACATGACGCTTGCCAGCCTCGGGATCTGTCCAGACGCCGGTCAGGCCGGGAACTCGCTTCGTTGCTATGGCGAAGTCGGCGCAGGTGCGCATTATGACATCTTCGAGGTGGCGGACGAATTCGATTACGCCCAGGGTTTTGCGTTTGCCGTCCGGCGCTGGAAATCCGCGGAGATCGAAGATCGGATAGCCGACGATCTGGCCGGGGCCGTGGAAGGTGACGTCGCCACCGCGGTCGCATTCGAAGAGTTCGACGCCACGCTGGGCCAGAAGTTCGGGCGAGGCCACTACATTTGCAGCCTTCGCGTTGCGGCCTAACGTGATGACTGGCTTGTGTTCGAGCAGGAGCAGGACGTCGCCGATTTTATTTTCTTTACGCAGAGCGATGAGTTGCTGCTGCAGGCGGAGGCCGGTGGCGTAGTCTACCGTTCCGAGTTGGACAACCGAAATCATTGAGTAATTGTGTAATTTCGTAATGTTGTAATTGAAAACCGCGGTGTGAACGCAATTGAAGAATTTCTCAATTACTCAATTGCCCGATTGCTCAATTCTCCTCATGCGTTAATGGCCATTCCGTATACGCTGTTTGATGCGTCCAGCATGGCTTCGGCTAGTGTGGGGTGCGCGTGGATCGTCCACATTAGATCTTCAACTGTGGCTTCCAGTTCCATGGCGGCTACGGCTTCGGCGATCAGTTCGGTCGCCTGGGGGCCGATGATGTGAACGCCCAGGATCTCACCGTAGTCGGCGTCTGACACAATCTTGATGAAGCCTTCGTGTTGCCCGACGATGCTCGCGCGGGAGTTTGCGGTGAAGGGGAACTTGCCGACTTTGACGTTGTATCCGGCCTCGCGGGCCTTGGTTTCAGTCAGCCCGACACTGCCGATTTCGGGATGGCAGTAAGTGGCTCCGGGGATGTGCTCAGGATTGATCGGCTTGGCGGTTTTGCCGGCGATTTTGGCGACCGCAACCAGTGCTTCCATCGCGCCGACGTGGGCTAGTTGCGGCGTGCCGAGCACGATGTCGCCGACGGCGTAAACGCCGGGCTCGGCGGTTTGCATCCAGGAATCGGTTTTGATGAACTCGCGGTCGGGCTTGATTTTCGTGCGCTCGAGGCCGACGTTTTGCGTGCGCGGCTTGCGACCTACAGCGATAAGAATCTTTTCGGCATCGATCTTTTGCTGCTTGCCGTCGACGGTGATAGTGACTGAAACGCCCGCTTTCGTTTTTTCTACTTTGTCGACCTTCGCGCTGGTATGGAAGTTGATGCCGCGCTTGCGGAAGACACGGGCGAGTTCTTTCGAGACCTCTTCGTCTTCAACTGGGACGAGGCGCGGCAGCATCTCGATGATCGTCACTTCGCAGTCGAAGGAGCGGTAGATCGAGGCGAACTCTACGCCCACAGCGCCGGCGCCTACGATGACCAGCGACTTGGGAATATCTTTCAGGCTGAGAATTTCGATGTTGGTCAGGACGCGGTCGTTTACTTCAAGGCCGGGGAGCATGCGGGCTTCGGAACCTGTAGCCAGGATTACATTCTTCGCTTTGAGATTAGTCGATTTGTTGTCATTCGTGACTTCGATCGTAAGCACACCGTTGTGCGCGGAGCCGGTGAGCTTGCCGTAGCCTTTGATGGTCTCGACTTTGTTCTTCTTCATCAGGAATTCGAGGCCTTTGGCGTGCTTGGCGACGATCTTTCCCTTGCGGTCCTGGATGGCGGACCAGTTGAGCTTGCGGGTGTCTACGCCTTCGATGCCGAATTCCTTGGCGTCTTTCAGGTGATCCCACAGTTCAGCGTTGAACAGCAGGGCTTTGGTCGGGATGCAGCCGACGTGGAGACAGGTGCCGCCGAGGAATCCGTCTTTTTCAATAAGAGCGGTTTTCAGGCCGTACTGGCCGGCGCGGATGGCAGCGGTGTATCCGGCAGGGCCGCTGCCGATGATGGCGATGTCGTAGATGCTTTCGGGCAAGGTCGTCCTCTAGAGAAGAGATGACTGCGAACAAACTAACGATTCTAGAACACCGCAGCGCGGCTTCCAAACGCACAAGAGCTCTAACCACCAAGGGCACGAAGGTTCACGAAGGAAAACAATAGGCCGCCCGTTGTGGGGGCGGCCTTTCTATGAACCGATTCTGAGACCTAGTTATTTTCGCTGCTGGCTCGCTTCCAGGAGATCAGCTCGCCGATGGTGGAGCTGGTGCTGGAAACTGGCTGCTTGTAGGCTTCGACTTCCGTCCGGGAGGCTTCTTCCCCCACGGCGCGGATGCTGAGGCCGACTTTTTTCTCTTCCGGATTCATCTTGATGATCTTGAAGTCGTGCTCGAGGCCCGGCTCCAGATGCAGCGGCTGGCCGTTTTCGTCGGTGGCTTCGGACTTGTGGCAGAGACCCTCCACGCCTTCCGCAATTTCGACGAAGGCGCCGAACGCGGCCACGCGCAGCACTTTGCCGTGGACCACGTCGCCAATGTGATGCGACGCGAAGAATGACTCCCAAACGTCGGGCTGCAGCTGCTTCACGCCGAGAGAGAGACGGCGCTTGTCGGGCTCGATCGCGAGCACAACCGCCTTCACGCGGTCACCCTTCTTCAACACTTCGGAAGGATGCTTCACCCGTTTGGTCCAGCTCAGGTTGCTGACGTGAACCAGGCCGTCGATGCCGTCTTCGATTTCGATGAAGGCTCCGAAGTCGGTCAGGTTGCGGACACGACCTTCGACGGTCATGCCGACGGGGAACTTCTCGTGCAGCGAATCCCAGGGATTGGCAGCCAGTTGGCGCATGCCGAGCGAAATGCGGCGCTCGGTCGGATTGACATTGAGCACCACGCACTCGACCTGATCGCCGACGTTGACCAGCTTCGAGGGATGCTTCATGCGCTTCGACCACGTCATCTCGCTGACGTGGACCAGGCCTTCAATTCCCTGCTCGAGTTCAACGAAGGCTCCGTAGTCGGTCACGCTGATGACGCGCCCGCCAACATGGGCACCCTCGGGATAGCGATGCTCGGCATCGAGCCATGGATCGGGCGTGAGCTGCTTGAATCCGAGCGAGACGCGCTGCTTCTCCTTGTCGTACTTAAGAACTTTGACCTGGATTTGATCGCCGACGTTGACCAAATCTTTGGGGTGAGTAAGGCGTCCCCATGACATGTCGGTGATGTGCAGCAGGCCATCGAGCCCGCCGAGATCGACGAAAGCGCCGTATTCGGTGAGATTCTTGACGACTCCTGTGAGGACGGAACCTTCTTCCAGATGCTCGAGCGTCTTGGAACGCTTCTCGTTCTGTTCGCCTTCGAGCAATTCCTTGCGCGAGACCACGATATTGCCGCGCTTCTTATTCAACTTGATGACAGCGACTTCGATGGTTTGGCCCTTCATGCCATCGAGATTGCGGATGGGGCGCAGGTCGACTTGCGAGCCGGGAAGGAAGGCGTGTGCGCCGTGAATATCAACCGTCAGACCGCCCTTGATGCGGTCGATCACGACGGCCTTGATGGGCTTCTTCTCGTTGTAGGACTTTTCGATTTCTTCCCAGGCATGAATGCGCTGCGCCTTCTGGTGCGAGAGGCTGATGTAGCCTTCTTCGGCCTCGCCTTTGACGCGCATGACGTCGATTTCGTCGCCCGGCTGGAACTTGGGCTTGCCCTCGTGATCGAGGACCTCGGCCAAGGGCAGCATGCCTTCCGATTTCGCGCCAATATCGACGACCACGTGGGTGCCGGTGAGCTTCAACACGGTGCCCTTGATGACGCGGTCTTCACTCACGGCCTCTTCGGCTTCGGTGGTGAAAGTCTCGAGCGCGGAGGCGAAATCCTCGGTGGCAGCAGGTTTGTCGTCGGCTGCGGGGGTGTGAGCCTGCTCGTCAGTGGCGGCAGACTGGTTGAGGTCGGGTTGATGCTGTTCAGCAGCCGACGGTTCGGCTTCTGTCACAACACTGGAATTAGAGTCGGAATGATGGACGGTGGTGTCGTCGAACAAGGTTAAGCCTCTCTGATAATCGGCTGCGGGGGCTGCTGGCGGACTGCTGGATGAGTCGTTTGGTTGTGGTGGGCCCACCCTGGCGAGTGAGCTTGGACAATCCCAGCTGTCGGACGGTAACAGAGAACCCGCGTCCAATGGGAACTCTTCGACTATAACAACCGTGCGCGAACAGTGTCAAACGCAAATCCGGGCGATATTACGGGAAGGTTTAAAAGGGAGAGAGTTGCGCATGGTGAGCGGGGCAGGGACTTCACTTTTGCGAGGAAAATCCCCACTTCTCGCAAAAAACGCGAGAAGTGGGGCACCCGGGTTGGTTCAGTTTTCCTCAATCCGCGGCTTCTGCTAACCTGCCCTGCTATGGATTATCTGTGGACGCCGTGGCGCTACGCATACGTATCTGGTACAGAGAAGACTGTAGGATGCGTGTTTTGCGACGCGCCGAGGGAAAAAGACGACGCCAGGGCAATGATTGTGCATCGTGGGCAGCATTGTTACGTCATTTTGAATGCATATCCGTACACGCCGGGGCACGTGATGATTGTGCCTTACATGCATTTGGATGAGTTGAGAAAACTGCCCGGCGACGCGGCCAACGAAATGATGGGGCTTTCGCAGCGGATGGAGTCGGTGCTGCGAGAGCTTTATCATCCCGACGGAGTGAACTTGGGGATGAACATTGGGAAGGCGGCGGGGGCGGGGATCGCGGGACACATTCACATGCATGTGCTGCCGCGATGGGTGGCGGATGCGAATTTCGTGTCGGTGGTGGGAGAGACGCGAGTGCTGCCGGAGACGCTGGAAGTGACGTGGGGGAGGATTAGCGCGGCGTTGAGATAGCGCTAGGAGATGATTCGCTAGTCTCAAACTAACCGGCGAGCTTCTCCATTTCTTTCTCGTCGATCACGGGTACGTTCAATTCTTTTGCTTTATCGAGCTTGGAGCCGGCGTCGGCGCCCGCGACTACATAATCTGTCTTCTTGCTGACCGAGCCGGTGACTTTGCCTCCGGCATCCTCGATCATCTTTTTGGCTTCGTCGCGGGTGAAGTGTGCGAGCGTGCCCGTCAGCACGAATGTTTTCCCCGCGAGTTTGGTGCCGCGCTCTTTCTTCTTGCCTTTGAGTGTGAGGCCGGCTGCGCCCAAACGCTCGACCAGCTTGCGGTTCGCGGAGATGCCGAAGAATTCGGCGATGCTTTCGGCGATGCGGGGACCGACTTCGTTCACGTTCTGCAGTTCGTCGATGCTGGCGCTGGCCAGAGCTTCCATGGATCCGAAATGCTCGGCTAAGAACTGCGCGGTGCGCTCGCCGACCATGCGGATGCCTAAACCATAGATCACGTGCTCCAGCGGCAATTTCTTCGAATTCTCGATCTCGTCGAGAATGTTTTGCGCGGACTTGTCGGCGAAACGCTCCAGGCTGAGCAGGTCTTTTTTGGTGAGATCGTAGATGTCCGCCACGTTTTTGACGAGGCCGCGCTCGATGAGTTGCGTGACGAGGGACTCGCCCATGCCGTCGATGTTCATCACCCCACGTGAGGCGAAGTGCAAGATGGTTCCCATGAGCTTTGCCGGACAGTTGGCATTGACGCAGCGGTAATCGACTTCGCCCTCGGTGCGGACAACTTTCGTGCCGCAGACCGGGCAGACGCCGGGCATCTGAAAGTCTTTGGTGCCGCGGGGATGCTCTTTGTCGTCAATGACCTTCGCGACTTTGGGGATCACGTCGCCGCCGCGCTCGACCTGCACCCAGTCTCCGATCTTCACGCCGAGGCGCTCGATCTCGTCCATGTTGTGGAGAGTTGCGTTGCGAACGGTGGTCCCGCCGATCTGGACTGGGGCAAGCATCGCGACAGGAGTGAGCTTCCCCGTGCGCCCGACCTGAACGCGAATGTCTTCCAGCTTGGTGATTCCTGCGCGAGCAGCGTATTTGTAAGCGATTGCCCAGCGCGGGGCCTTACCGGTGAAGCCGAGTTCATCCTGCAGGCTGACGCGGTCGACCTTGACGACGATGCCGTCGATCTCGTAGGGCAGAGACTCGCGCTTCGGCTCCCATTGCTGGATGAAGGACCAGACTTCTTCCATGGAGTGAACCAGCTTGCGGTTCTGGTTGACTTTGAATCCCGCTTTGTCGAGAGCCGTAAGGGTTTCCCAGTGGCGGTCGAAATAACTGCGGCCGTTCACCAGGAGACTGTAGGGGAAGAAATCGAGCCGGCGCTGCGCGGTGACATTCGCATCGAGTTGGCGTACGGTGCCGGCGGTAAAGTTTCGCGGATTGGCGAAGGTGGCGAGGCCGGCGCGTTCGCGTTCTTCGTTTAGCTTTTTGAAAGCGGCGGTCGGCATTAGGAGTTCGCCGCGGGCTTCAAAATCGGTCGGGATGCCCGCCTTCTTGAGCTTGTCTCTGTCGATGGAAAGTGGGATGGAGCGAACGGTGCGGACGTTGAGAGTGACGTCTTCGCCGACCGACCCATCGCCGCGGGTCACGCCGCGCACGAGCTTGCCGTCTTCATAGGTCAGGGCTAGCGACATACCGTCGAGCTTGAGTTCGCACACGTAGTCCACGTCTTTGCGGCCACTGAGTTCGTGGACGCGGCGCTCCCAGCCGCGCAGTTCTTCCTCGTTGTAGGTGTTGTCGAGGGACAACATGGACGAGGAGTGCCGGACTTTGACAAAGCCTTCGCGGGGCTTGCCCCCGACGCGCTGGGTGGGCGAGTCGGGGGTGATTAGTTCCGGGTGCTCGGCCTCGAGGTCTTTGAGTTGCTTGCTGAGCTTGTCGAATTCGAGGTCGCTGATTTCGGGTTGATCGAGGACGAAGTACAGGTATTCGTGGTGGCGAATCTTGTCGCGGAGGGATTCGAGCTTCTTTTCGAGGTCTTTTCCGGCGGGCATCGTTGAAGATTATATGCGGACGAGTGCCCAAGGTTTGGGGAGGCGGACGCCTCCCCAATCGAAGCGAGTTACCTGCAGTTCCTGGCAACTGCGTTCGCTATACCAAATCATCGAGTTTAAGTGCCTGCGGACCGCCTTTCCACGACGAGTCAAACTGCTTCTGGACGAATCCGGCATCATAGTCGCGCTTCTGTTGCAGCAATGATTGGTGCAGTCCGAAGAGCGAGCGCGGGTTCCGAGGGTTGCGGTCGAGATCGTCGCGGAATACCTTCTCGGCGCCGGCAGCGTCGCCGCTGACCAGCAGGGCGCCGCCAAGGGACTCGCGGACAGGGTAAAACCAATCGGGCGGCTCGCCGTAGTTGAGCTTGTCCTGGATGGCGACGGCGTCGCGCAGCAGGGCGATGGCGCCGGCGGTGTCTTTCTTCGCCATGGCGATCTTCGCACCAACGACGTTCTCCGCGATCTTCATTATGTCTTTGGCTTTGTTGTTGATGGGCATCTGGAAGATGACGTCAGGCGGCGTCGCGGCTTCGGCGTCGGCGACGATTTTGTACTCCGCTTCTGCTTCGGCGATCTTACCGGTTCCCGCCAAGGCCAGGCCGCGGCCAAAGTGCCAGAAGACGGTCGCCGTTTTCATGGCTGGATCGGGCGCAGGCATCTTCAAGATTTCATTCCAGTGATGGAAACGAACCTCGACGGCGATGGGGATGGTCATGAAGCCTTCGAGCGGCGGCATTTCCTTCACGTGAGGACCCACGTTGGCGACCAGCAGATCGGCATTCTTGCGGGCCTCGGCGTAACGGCCGTTCATGGCACCGCAGGCGGCAACGAAATGCAGGTTATGGCTGTAGTACATCATGGGATAGATGCCTTGCGCGCCGGATTCCTTGAGGTAGGCGCGATCGACTTCTGCGGCACGCTCGTTGGTTTGCACAGCGGCTTCGTAATCGCCGGTCCGGATGTAAACGTGCGCGGGCATGTGGACGATGTGACCCGCTCCGGGCGCAAGTGATGCGAGTTTATTGGCGCCGGCCAGCGCGCGTTCGGGATTGTTTGAGGCCTCGACGGCATGGATGTAGTAGTGAATCGCTCCCAGATGATTGGGGTCGCGTTTCACCACCGATTCCAAGGTGGCCACGATTTCGTTGGTGCCCTCTTGCGCTGTGCCATCCTGGTGCCACAGTCCCCAGGGATGCAAGTTCATGCCGGCCTCGGCAAAAAGCGTGGCAGCGTCGAGGTCGTCGGGAAATTGACTGGCGACCTGGCGCATGGCGTCGCGATAATCTTCGGCAGCCTTCTTGAGGTCGGAGTTTGGATCGGCCGGGAACCGCTTGGCCATGGCCTGGATGTAGGCCTGCTCGCTGGGTGAGGCGCTAGCGGACAGATCAACCGCCTTTTGCACGGCATCGTGGGCGCGCTTGAAACGATCGGGGTCCGCGGGATCGTTGTAATTTGGTCCGACGGCCTCAGCGACGCCCCAGTAGGCCATCGCCAGTTGCGGATCGAGCTCGGTAGCGTGCTGGAATGATCGCGCAGCTTCGTCGTGATTGAAGGCGTAGATAAAACGCAATCCCTGATCAAAGAATTTTTGCGCTTCGAGATTATGAGTCGATACGGGATGGTGGAGATCGCCGAGTCCGCTCACGAGCGTGACGGCATGAGTCTGCGCGTGGGAAGCATGATTTTGCGCCATCGCACCCGAGCCGAGCAAAATGCCGCACAGAATCGCAGCCAGAACTTTCATCTGGTGAATCCTCCTGAAAGTAGAAACTGAACCCGCAAACTACGGGGAACGCCCCTGGGAATTGCGGCCAGCTTATGCCAAATCGGAAAGCTTGCCAAGTGCATTCGAAGCACTGGGGCGCTCCGGTGCGAGGGCGAGACGCGCTCGCGACAGTTGGCGGGACGCTGGCGCTACCCTGTGCGCTGGATTTTTATCGCGCTGGCTGTCAGGTAGAATCCAGCTTCGATCAACGCTATGCGCAAGGCGGCGCTACTTTACAATCCAGACTCGGGCGGGAGCAAACAGCGGCGGCGAGAGCTGCAGGCGGCGGTTTCGATCCTGCGGGATGGAGGAGTTGAGGCGGAAGTGTTCGCCACCGAGTCTCGGGATCACGCCGGCGAGGAAGCGCGGCGCGCGATTGCGGCCGGTTGCGACACGATTTTCGCTTGCGGGGGAGATGGGACGATTCACAATATCGCGCAAGTGCTGGCCAAAACTCCAGTCGCACTCGCGGTTCTTCCGATAGGGACAGCCAACGCGTTAGCGCACGATTTGGGAGTTCCCATGCGCGTGCCTTTGGCCGCCAAGGCTGCCCTCACCGGCACCTTGCGGCGAATCGCGTTGGGCCGCGTGACCTGTGTGGGGTTCAACGGCGCGCCGACAACGTGTTACTTCGTGGTCGCGGCGGGCGTGGGGGTTGACGCGCATCTGTTCTACAAGCTGCATAGCGGGGTTAAACAGCGGCTCGGCATGGCTGCCTATTATGCGAAGGCTTGGCATCTGTGGTTCACGTATGCCATGACCCGGTTCCGAGTGAAGTACACGGAGTCGGAAGCGAGCGAGCTTAAGAATGCAAATGTTACGGAGCTACTTGCGATCCGTATTCGCAATTTCGGAGGAGTGGTGCAGGAGCTTGCGCCGGGAGCGTCACTGGATCGGAATGATATGAGGTTGATCTTTTGTCATACGGACAGCCGGCTCGCGTACCTCGCTTACGTGACGCGAAGCTTTCTCAGGCGACCTGGGGCGATCCCGGGAATCAAACTGGCGCATGGAGTCAGGGCGTCCTGCGAGTATTCGGAAGTCTCATCCGTAACCTCGGAGACCAGGGCGAAGGTTTACGTCGAGGCGGATGGAGAGCTGCTGGGGAGTTTGCCGGCGGAGATTACAGTAGTGCCGGACGCGTTGACATTGCTGGCCCCTGCGCGGTGAAGATTTGCACCGATGTGAGCTCGGGGGCTGTCGAATTAGCTTCGCAGCCGCTCAGTGGTGGTGGAAGTCGGCGGGCCGAAATAGAATAGAAAATCCAACTTGGAACCTGTCACTCACTTCCTGACAGGCGCGTGTCTGGGGCGCGCCGGATTCAACCGCAAGACTGCGCTGGCCACGCTCACGTGGACGCTCGCGGCGGAGGCTCCGGATGTCGACGTCTTGGGGCGGATCGGCGGACCGGCGTTCGGTTTTGCCCACCATCGCGGGTTTACTCACTCGTTCCTGGGAGTGCCGATTGACGCTGCCGCGGTTATTGGTTTCATTTATCTTTTATGGCGCCTGCGGGGACGCAAGACAAATGATCCAAACCTGCCTCCGCGCTGGGGGTTGCTCTTTCTCTACGCCTGTCTCGCTGGGCTGAGCCATATTTTGCTCGATTTCACGAATAATTATGGTGTGCGGCCGTTCTGGCCGTTTTCCGAAAAGTGGTACTCGTGGGATATCGTTTTCATTTTTGAGCCAGTGATGTTCGGGTTGCTGATTCTGGGTCTCGTGCTTCCCCTGCTGTTCTCACTGGTCGATAAAGAGATTGGAGCGCGGGCACGCGGACCGCGAGGGCGAGTGGGTGCTACGTTGGCGCTGATCGGCGTGGTTGTGATGTGGGGGGTGCGGGACTATGAGCACCGCCGCGCGGTCAATGCGTTGGAAAGCCGCACATACAACGATGCTGACCCGGTTCGGGCTTCCGCTTATCCGACGTGGATCAATCCATTCCGCTGGTATGGCGTGGTGGAGACGCAAAATTTCTTCGCACTTGCTCCGGTGAATTCTCTGGGACCGGAGGTCGATCCTGAGGGGGAGTTGATGATTCGTTACAAGCCGGAAGAGACGGCAGTGACCTTAGCCGCCAAAAATTCGTATATGGGGCGGGTATTTCTGGATTGGGCGAAGTATCCGATCACGGAGACGGAGATTGTGGAGAGTCCGCAGGAAGGCTATATCGTGCATTTCCAGGATCTGCGATTCGTTGGAATCCCCTCTGCTATGAGCGGCGGCCGCAGGCGACGCGTACTCGGAGCAGCGGTAGAGCTCGATAAGAATCTGCACGTGGTGGGCGATGTATTTGGGGAGGGGAAAAAGCAAGCGGTTGTGCCTGACCCCGGGCAGCGGTGACAATGTCTCGAACCTAATAGGGCGCTCTCTTGACGGCAAGCCGTTCAGCGCCCAGAATAGAATTCGTACGAGGTGATCATGCTGGCTTATATTTTTGTGCTCTTTGCCGTGGCGGTACGGTTTATGCCCCATCCATTTGCCTTTACGCCGGTGGGCGCGGCTCTGCTGTACTTCGGCGCGCGCGCATCACGCCGGCGCATGTGGATTCCGCTTGCCTTACTGGCGGCGTCGGACGTCATTCTGACGACGTTGGTTTATCGCTATCCGTTTAGCTGGGATCACTTCGTGACTTGGGCCTGGTATGCCGGGATGCTGTGGCTGGGAACCAGCCTGAAGCAGGCAGGACCAGTGCGCATTATGGGCACGGCCTTGGTCGGTTCGATCTCGTTCTTCGTGGTCAGCAATTTTGCGGTCTGGGCCGCGTGGGCGATGTATCCCAAGACATTCGCCGGGCTCATGATGTGCTATGACGCCGGGCTGCCGTTCTTCCGGCGAGCGGTTGAAGGAGACCTGCTGTTCACGGCGATTATGTTCGGCGCCCCGGTGTTGATCCAGGCTGTGGTTGGAAGACTGCATGGTGACCACACGGCAGCGGCGTAGCCGATTCCCAAACCGTCTCGATGTTTTCCCGGTCGCGACTCATGTCGCGGCCGAAATTTTGTGTGGCAATGACTCACGACTAACGACCGTTAAGTTGATCTTCTCCGTCTCCACAGCACCAGCCACAAACAGATTCCCCCGGCCAGCAAGGTCAAGACCCAAATCCAATGCCGTTTGAATACGCCTCCGAAAAGCCCGACGATCTGCGGCCCGAACCATAGCACGAGCACTGACAAGACCAGGAAGCGAACGAACCTTCCGGCAAAGACTGCGATGAGGAAATCGCGGAACTTCATTTCGAAAACGGCGGCGCCCAGCACGAATATTTTGAACGGCATGGGCGGCGGCAGCATCCCGGGAAACATCAGCGCCCAGAATTCGTGGGCCTCAAACGAGGCGTGAATTTTGAGGAAGCGCTCTTCTGAAATGCGCTTGCGCAGGACTTTTTCGCCGCCCAGATAACCGATGATGTAGAGGGGAACACTGCCCAGCGCCGACCCCAGCGAGGCCATGGCAACGTAGAGCAGCATGCGCTTGCGATCCTGATGGACGTAGGTGGCGACGATGAAATCCACCGGCATGCCCAGGAGTGCGCTATCGGCAAAGGCGATCACGAAGACACCCCACATGCCCAGAGCCTTCATGAGGGCGAGGATCCACGCGGTGTAGCGCGCCAGAATGTGTCCGATCTTCTTCAAGGAAACAGTTAGTGTACGTGATTGAGGCTGATTCTAGTACTGAGTTGCGAGTACCGAGCACGGCAGATTTAAAGACGTAACAAGCGACGTGTTCCTGACTGGTATCATCGGTGCTTCGGAGAGATGGATGCGAAAACTGATTCTGTCACTCTTATTTCTGGGGTTCACTAGCGGTGTTTTAGCCGCACAACAATTTGATCTCGTGATCGAGGGCGGGCGGGTTATCGACCCCGAGACCGGGATCGATGCGGTCCGCAATGTTGGCATCCGCGACGGCAAAATCGCGCAGGTTACGGGGGAGACGCTGCCAGGAAAGCGCGTGATTCATGCCCGCGGCCTGGTTGTAGCGCCTGGCTTTATTGACCTGCACCAACACGCCCAAGACCTGGCGAGCCAACGCGTCAAGGCCTTCGATGGAGTGACCACCGCTCTGGAGATGGAGATCGGGGCGGCGGATGTGGCGCAGTTCCTCAAAGAGAAAGAAGGGCGCTCGCTCATTCACTACGGGACGACGGCGAGTTATCTGTCGGCGCGGGCGCTGGCGTTCGGCACGCCCTTGCCGGCAGGGGCGATTTTGCCGAAGAGCGGCCCGGCTACCGACGAGCGCCCGACGCCGGAGCAGATCGCGCAGATGCAGAAGCGGCTGAACTCGGAAATCGAGGCGGGCGCTCTGGGAATCGGAATGGGGATTGAGTATGCTCCCGGCTCGACGCGGCTCGAAGTGATCGACGTGTTCCGCTTGGCCGCCGGTCGCAAGGTGCCGGTGTACACGCACATGCGCAGCGCAGGAAGGGTCGAGCCCGGGTCGGCAATTCAGTCCACTGAAGAGGTAATTGGTGCTGCGGCGATCTCGGGAGCGCCCCTGCACATTGTGCATATCAACAGCACATGCCTGAAGGATTCGCTGGAATGCCTTTCGATGGTTGAGGGCGCGCGCGAGCACGGGCTTGATGTAACGACCGAAGCGTATCCGTATATTGCGGGCATGACGGCGATCAATTCGGCGGTTTTCAATCCAGGATGGCGCGAGAAGCTGGGCATCGACTACGGCGATCTCGTTCTGCCGGATACCGGCGAGCATCTCACCCAGGCGCGCTTCGAGGAGCTGCGCAATTCGAAGAACCAGCAGTTCATCCTGATTTTTGCGAATACGCAGGAGATTGTGGACGTGCTGATCCCGAACCCGCTGATTATGATCGCGAGCGACGGGCTGGTGGGGCATCCGCGCAATGCGGGATGCTTCTCACGGGTGCTGCGACAGTACGTGCGCGAGAAGAAGACGCTGACCCTGATGGAGGCGCTGCGGAAGATGACTCTGATGCCGGCGCAAATGCTGGAGCGGTCGACTCCGGCGGGGCATGTGAAAGGACGGCTGCAGGAGGGTGCGGACGCCGATATTGTGGTGTTTGATCCGCAGGCGATATCAGACCGTTCGACCTTTGAAAAGCCAATGGAATCGAGTGTTGGAGTGCACTACCTGCTGGTCGGCGGAACTGTCCTCATTGACGATGGCAAGATGGTGGAGAGCGTTTTTCCTGGAAGGGCAATCGTGGGTCCAGGAAAGAAATGATCGTGTTCTGCCGGGGTCTCTCGGTGGTTCACCATGGTGAGTCGAAGGCTCTCACCACAGAGAGCACAGAGGGACACAGAGATTATTTATGCTCAGTCTTGCCGCTGAGCAGATCGATGGCGTGGGGGATTAATTCCGCTACCGCTTCGAGCGATTCCACTGCTCCTGCGGGGCTGCCCGGTAGATTGAGAATCAGGGCTTTTCCGCGAACGCCGCAGATGCCGCGACTTAGCGCTGCAAACGAAGTCTTCTTCATGCCTTCACTGCGCATGCGCTCTGCAATGCCCGGCACAAGACGATCGCAGACGGCCATGGTCGCCTCGGGCGTGACATCACGCGCGGCAATACCGGTGCCGCCGGCGGTCACGATGAATGGCACTTCGCGCGCCAGGCGTATCAGCAGGTTCTGAATTGTGATGGAATTGTCGGGAACAACCTCGCGGGCGGCAACGGAGAAGTGAAGCTTTTCGAGGAATTGCGCCACCGCCGGGCCTGACCGATCCTCGCGCTCGCCGCGAGAGCAGGAGTCGCTGACCGTCACGACCGCCGCTGGGATCGGGCCGGGCTCAGCCATCGAGGAGGACATCTTCCTCTTCTTCTCGTCTTCTGCGACTCGCGCCGGCCGAGGGACTGGACGTTGGAACGGGAGCTGGTTCTGCTGGCGCTGCCGGCTCGCCTTCGGCGCCACCATCGCGCTGTGACTCGTCTAAAAGCCGCAAGCCTTCCATCAGAAGGCCCTGGGTGTTGAGCTGAGTGGTTTCCTTGTTGGTCTTGCCTTCGAAATCAAGCTGGAAATTCCCGCCAGTCCAGCGCAAGACTTTGAAGACCGCCTGGTCTCCTACCAGCGAACCGTAAGTAGCGTGCTTGACCTGACCTTCGACGAAGAAGACTTCACACTTTTCGCCTTCGTTGCTCAGCGAAAGCTGGCAGCTTTTGCGGCCCATTTCGAGCGATTGCATGAGGTCGATGACATTCATCTGCGAGAGGCTTCCACGGACCACTCCATCGGAGGGCGCGGTCTTCGCCATTTTCTCGAGCGCGATGCGGTCGATCATGCGCTTCACACGGCGGGTGGCGTCTTTCAGGTAGAACGGCTTCTCCAGATAATCATCGGCGGCGTCCTGGGGCGACAGCCGCTCGGCGATATCCGCCTTGTTGGCCATTAAGACGGTCGAGAAGTTGGCGGTTGCGGGACGGCTCTTCAGCTTTTCGACGAGTTGGCGGCCGTCCATGCCGGGCATGCGGTAATCGCATACCAGCAAGTCCGGGACATCGTCCACCGCCTTCAGCAAGGCATCGGCGGCGTCGGTCGCGGTGGTGATGGTCGCGAGCGCAGCCCAGGCTTGCTGCAGCATTCCCAATACCATGGGGTTGTCGTCGACCAAAAGAAGCTTGACTGTGTCAGCCATGAATTTGTGGGACGCTGCTACTTCCGGCGCCGGTATTCTCCGCTCTTGCCTCCGCTTTTGCGCTCCAGCACAATCTCGCGAATCTCGATGCCCTTATCCCCCGCCTTGAGCATGTCATACAGCGTGAGCGCCGCAACGCTCACGGCCACCAAGGCTTCCATCTCCACGCCAGTTTCAGCAGTGGTGGTGACTTTGGAGGTAACAGCGACGCCATTCTCGCATACGCGCACTTCGACATCAACGAGCGAAAGCGGCAGCGGATGGCACATCGGGATTAGATCGGAAGTGCGTTTGGCAGCCATGATCCCGGCGATGCGAGCGACTTCCAGAGGATCGCCCTTGGGATTTGATGGCAACTGCGAAAGCACTTCCGGGCGAATCGCGACAAAGGCGCTGGCTTCAGCCTCGCGCTTGGTCGCAGATTTGCCGGAGGTGTCGACCATGCGAGCGCGGCCGGAACGATCGTAATGGGAGAGACTCTTCGCCATGGTGCTGCAGATATCTTACATGCATGCGTGAGGGTCGACCCATTGCCGCCCCATGACACGAAGCTAGCCCGATTTGGAGTTGTCATCCCGCCGGCATGACGCAATGGAGATCCTTCCCTTCGCCGGAAAACGGCTCTGCTCAGGATTACGTCCCCACTGTATCGCGGAACGCGTCGGAAAAATTCAACGCAGCAGGATGGGGACGAATTCTCCCGGGGGGATGCGCTCGCGGTCCGGTGGGATGACGATGTAGCAATTGGCGCGAGCGGTGGAGGCGATGTCGCCGGAACCCTGCCAGAGCACGAGTTCGACTTGCGAGTTTTCGAACTCGCCCGAGAGCATTGCCGGAAGAAAGCGCTTGAGGCCAGGTTTGACTTTGATTTCCGACTTCAGCCTGGCATGAACGAAGGCCAGTTTGCGCGGTGACCTCCCTGCAAGGGCTTCGAGCATAGGGCGGGCGAAGAGTTCGAAGGTGACCATGGTCGAAACGGGGTTGCCCGGGAGGCCGAAGAAATACGTGCCGGCATTTTCGCGATCGGGGACGCCTGCACCATATGGGCACTTGCCAAAGACGACTGGACGTCCGGGCTGGATTTTCGCACCAGTGAAGAAGAATTCGGCTTGCATCTCTGACAGAACTTGCTCGACCAGATCGTAGCGGCCCATGGAGACTCCGCCCGTCATGAGCAGCAAATCGCAGCTCAGCCCCTCTCCAATCAGTTCACGCAATCTTCTGGACTCATCGGGAGCGATGGGAAGCAGCTCTGGTTCGCCACCGGCCTGACGAACCTGGACCGCGAGAGAATAGCTGTTCGAGTTGCGAATTTGCGTTGGTCCGGGAGTGGCGTCGACGGCGACAATCTCATCGCCTGTTGTCAGCACCGCGACCCGCGGGCGTTTGTATACCTGCAACTTTGAATATCCAGTTGATGCGGCCAGCGCAATGGCAGCATCGGTTAGACGAGAACCTCGGGCGACCAGCAGGCTGCCTTGTTTGGCTTCGGCACCGCGCGGGACGATGTTCTCCCCCGGGACAACTTGCTTTGTGATCTCGACCTGCTTGCCTTGTTGCGAGGTGTACTCGACCATCGCGACGGCATCGGCGGCAACTGGCACTGGTCCTCCGGTCATGATAGAGACGGTTTGCCCGCGGCCGAGGCTCTCGGGAATGTTCTCTAGCTTCTCTCCGGCTTTGACTTCGCCGATCACCTCCAGCAGGGCAGGCACTTTGGACAAGTCGGCCGAGTCCACTGCATACCCATCGCGAGTCGAGCGGGGAAACGGAGGAATATCGCGATCAGCAAGAATTGCCCCGGCGAGCACGCGGCCTGCGGATGAGAGCAGTTCCACGGTTTCCGTCTGGCTGGCGCGAACCAGACTTGCCTCGTGTTCAACGACGCGGCGTGCATCTTCAAAACTCAAGACCCTCGTGGAAGCCGGATTGGCGGACATGAAACGATCATAGAGGAACGAACACTGATTGTTGAAGGCACGACGGCTTCGATCGAGCGCAGAGTTCTTGGGACTCGAATCAGCGCGCCAACGCCTGACCCAGATTGGCTGGGTTAGTGGCATACGCGAGGCCGGTTTCGAGGTCGATGAGGCGATCCTGGACCAGCTGGGCGATTTCGCCGTCGAAGTGCTGCATGCCATCGGCGTTGCTGCTTTTAATGGCATCCAGCAGGCTCCTGCTCTCGCGTTCGCCTTTTTCGATGCACTCCCGGGTCCGCGAGTTCGCCTTCAGAATTTCAAAGGCGGCGACGCGCCCGCTGCGGTCGGTCTTCGACATAAGGCGCTGGCAGATGATGTAGCGGAAAGATTTCGAGAAACGCTCGCGCACCGACTGCTGTTCCGCTGGCGAAAACGAAGTCACGATGCGCTCCACGGTCTTTGATGCGTCCATCGTGTTGAGGCTGGAAAAGACGAGGTGTCCGGTTTCTGCGGCTTCGAGCACGATCTCAATGGTCTCGCGATCGCGCATTTCGCCGACCAGGATGACCTTGGGCGCCTGACGCATGGCCGAGCGTAACGCAAGGGCGAAGCTGGGCGTATCGCTGTGCAGTTCGCGCTGGTGAATCGTCGAGCACTTGTGGTTGTGCAGGAACTCGATCGGATCTTCCACGGTGATGATGTGATAGTACTTCTCGCGATTGATGGCATCGAGCAGCACCGCCAGCGTGGAGGATTTTCCCGACCCAGCAGGTCCGGTCACTAGAACGATGCCATCTTTCAGTTTGGTGACGTCGGAGAGCTGCTGCGGCAGACGCAGGGTGGTGAAGTCGGGAATTACGGTCGGGATCACACGCATGACGACGGCGCAACTGCCGCGCTGAATAAAAATGTTAACCCGGAAACGGGCCAATCCCGGAAGTCCGTAGGAAATGTCGCAGGCCCCGTGCTCACGAAGCGTGGTGATAGCTTGTTTGTTGTCGCCGATCAAGTCAGCGGCGATGTGGCGTGTATCGTCGGCGGTCAGAAAAGTGAGGCCCGGCACCTGAACGGGAATCATCTGGCCGTAAACCTGAACCTGTGGAGGACGGCCGGGCGAAAAAATCAGGTCGCTGATCTTTTCCGCAGCGCGCAGCATGGCACCGAGCAAAGCCGGAGTTGCCACTCGGCCGCTGCCCGAGAAACCCTCTAACACAACAGAAATTGGAGCTATTGTTGGTGCCGCCATTCGTCCTCACTTGCAGGAATCGCCGCACCACAGAACGGAGGAACGCTGATAGTTAATGTACAGCGCCTCGGATATTTGTACGAGGGACAGCAAGTCCATAGCCCTTGGTAACGTCGCGGGCAAACGCAGGAAAGGGCAGCTCTGAGAGCTACCCTTTCCTGTACTGCAAGTGCTTGGATCGAAAGATGATCTACTTCTTTGGGGCAGGCTTTTTCTTGCCAAAACTGGTTTCCACCGTTCCGCCGATCTGAGCCAGCATTTGCTTGGCGGGGTCGGCATAAGTCCCGGTAGGCTGCAGTTCCAGATACTTCTGGAAGGCCTCGGCGGTGCCTGAAGGCGCGGTCATCTTGCCGCTTTTTTCCAACGTCGCCTTGCCAATTAAGTTCACGCCTTTCCAGTAATAGGCGTCCGCGCGATTGGGGTCGGCAGCGATGACTTTGTCGAAAGCGACGATAGCGTCATCCACCTTGCCGGCATTGGTGAGGACTGCACCGGTGTTGAAGTAGTACTGCGCGGCCGACGTGGGTTCGGTCTGCGCGGCCAATTCGTAAGTCTTCACCGCGTCGTCGATCTTGTTGGATTTGGCGTAGGCTTCCGCCAGGTTGTTGTAGTAAGCCGCCAGTGTGCTGGCCTGCTTAGCCGGATCTTTGTCAGGAGTCGCTTGCTTCAATTGAATGGCTTTCTGGTAAGACTCCACGGCCGATCCAAAGCGTTTCTGTTTTTCAGCAGGATCGGTCTGCTTGGTTGCCGACATGCGATAGTAATCTCCCAACTTGAACCAGAGGAGGTCGCGCGAAGGGTCCACCTGGTTGGCTTCATTGAGCGTAGCGATGGCGGTATCGAAGTCACCGGCGTCGGCTGAAGCCTTGGCCGCACTCAACTTCTCGTTTAGAGATTTTACCGTGGTGGTCTCTTTCTGTGCCTTGGCCTGCTGCTCCTGCAACTGCTTGAGCTGTTCGGGAGTCATGCCCTGTCCTTTGGCCGCGGCCTCCTGACTCTTTTTCGCGTCAAAATCCAGGACATTTTCGTCGAGTTGGACGGGGAAGCCTTTCACGATATCCAGTTGCTTGCCAGCCTTCATCTCGTCCGCGTTCTTGTATAGCGTGACATTGTATTTGCCGGGAGTAAGCCCGAGGGAGAAGTACTCGCCCTTCTTGTTGGTCTTCAGGGTGTACTTCTGACCGTTGTCCTGGTTCGCAAAGACCACAAGTGCATCCGCGACAGGATTGCCTTCAGTGTCCTTGCACGTGCCCTTCACGGTCCCTGAAGCCTGGGCGAAAACTGCGGGGACGCAGAGTCCCGCTACCAGGACGGTGATAAACAAAATTGCAAAACGCTTTTTCATATTGCCTCCGGGCAAAGAACTATTTGGCTGCATACGAAATCGGATCGCTCACACCTGCTGCCGTAAACGCGCGCAAGCGTAGAACGCAACTGTCGCAGACTCCGCAAGCCCGATCCTCACGACTGTAACATGACCAAGTTAAATCGAAGGGCGCACCCAGTTCAAGGCCAAGGCGCACAATCTCGGCTTTGCGCATGGCAATGAGCGGAGTGACGATCTCGATTTTCCCATCCTTGGTACCTGTTCTTACGACCTCGTTATAAGCTTTGTAATAGGCGGGGCGGCAGTCGGGATATCCGGAACTGTCGGGCTCGACGGCGCCAATGTAAACTTTGGCGGCGCCCAGCACCTCGGCCCAACTTACGGCGACAGCCAGGAAATGAGCGTTGCGAAAGGGTACATAAGTGACGGGGATGTTGTGGCCAATGGTCTCGCTGTCGGGCACAGGAATCGATTCATCGGTGAGGGCGGAGCCGCCGATTGCGCGCAAGGCCTCGTTTCGAACCATCAGACGATCGTGAATCTTAAGGCGCTGACAGATGGCGAGAAAGGATTGCCGTTCGCGCTCCTCGGTGCGCTGGCCGTAGCTGACGTGGACAGCGGCGGGTTCATGGTCGTGGGCAGCTAAGGCGGCACAGACACAAGAGTCCATGCCGCCGCTGAGTAGCACAACGGCACGGGATTTGGCTGGATCAGGCATCGAACATTCGAGAAATTGTTGATTTCTGATTGTTGATTTTTGAAATGAAAACCCAGGTCTCCAACGGTCAGGCAGGGTTTTTTTAATCAACAATCAAAAATCAACAATCATCATTTCTTACACTCCCTTCACCGCTGGGTCCCAGATGAACTTATGCAACTGCAACCCCAGGCGCGCGGGAACGTTGTCGGCGATCATCCATTCGGCCAATTGCTGAGGATCAAGCAGGCAATGCGAGCTGTCGCGGGCCCCGGTGGCGTCCTTACGAAAGGCGGGAGAAAACAGGACTGCATTTACCCGCTCAGCAAGATTGTGCCGTCGGGTGAAATCGCGGGCAAAGTCGTAGTCCCCGCGGCTGCTGAGGACGAATTTGATTTCGTCGCGAGCGGTCAACGCCTCCAGATTCTCGAGGCGGAAGGTATCGCCCTCACCCGAATCAGGACACTTCACGTCCACGATCTTGATCACCGCGGCGGGAACCTGCGCTAGCGGCCGTTCGCCGCTGGTCTCCAATAAGACTGTGTAACCCTCGGAGACCAGACGCTTCATCAAGGGCACGACCTCGCGCTCCTGCAGCATGGGCTCGCCGCCTGTGATTTCCACGAAACCGCCGCCGGGACTCAGGCGCGAGACCTCGTCGAGCACTTCTTCGACCGCCATTTTGTGGCCGCCCTGGAAGGTGTACTCGCTGTCGCACCAATTGCAACGCAGGTTGCACCCGGTCAGGCGCACAAACACGCAAGCCAGACCGGCATAGGTGGATTCGCCCTGCAACGATTTGTAGATCTCAGTGATCTGCATGAAGAATCAGCTGTCAGCCTTCAGCTTTGCCGTGGTCGGAAAAGTGGGTGATTCCGAATGATGGCCTATTCGCTGTACTTTGCAGTGGTTGTATCGGTCTCGAAGACAGTTACATCCTTAACCCGCACGCGGCCCTTAGTGACGCTGTGCAGACGCGTGTTTGATTCGTCGTAAAAATACTTAGCCAGATTCTCAGCGGACGGGTTGATCACCGTAAAAGGCTCGATGTCATTGATCATCTGATGGTCAAGGCGCTCGATGACGTGCTTCATGACTTCGCGCAGGTCCTTAAAATCAAGCAGGAGGCCAGCCTTGTCGAGTTCGGCGCCGGCCAGCGTGACCCGGATCTTATAGTTGTGGCCGTGCGGATTTTCGCACTTGCCCTTGTAATTGCGCAGGTAGTGGCCCGCGGCAAACGTGTCTTCGACAGTGACTTCGAACATGGTTCCTCAGTGCCGGACGCGCATACAGGGCCCGGCAGCGCTCAGTGGCTAACTGTCTATTGTACCGCGCGAATGGCGGCGTTGAGGCCCAACCGCTTGACTCGTTCCCCAGCCGAATGTAGCTTGCCTAAACGCGATTGTTCACCGAGGAGCTGGCATGACTCGTCGAAAACTCTGGATTTCGGTGTGGGTTGTGACGCTGACCACTGGCCTGTTCGCGCAGGTCCGGCCCGAGACGCCGGAATTTGATGTCAAAGAACATTACACAAAATATGAGTACCGGATCGGGATGCGCGACGGGGTGCATTTGTTCACGTCCGTCTACGTCCCGAAGGATGCCTCGCATTCATACCCATTCTTAATCGATCGCACGCCCTACAGCGTAGGTCCCTATGGGGTAGACCTGTACCGAACGCAGCTCGGGCCGTCCCCGGAGTTCGACAAGTCTGGATACATTTTCGTTTTTCAGGATGTGCGCGGACGGTATATGTCGGAAGGCCAGTTCCTCGAAATGCGGCCGCACATCGACAACAAGAAGTCGAAGCAGGACGTGGATGACAGCAGTGACTTGTACGACACCATCGACTGGCTGCTGAAGCATGTGCCCAACAATAACGGCAACGCTGGTATCTGGGGGATTTCGTATCCGGGATTCTTCACGTCCGCGAGCATGATCGACTCGCATCCAGCGCTGAAAGCGGCGTCCCCGCAGGCTCCGATGACCGATCTTTTTATGGGCGACGATGCTTATCACGGGGGAGCGTTCATGCTGGCCGCCAATTTTGGCTTCTATAGCCAGTTCAAGCCACAGGAAAATCCGCAACTCCCTCCCAAGACGTTTGTGCCCTTCGATTGGGGAACGAAGAGTGCCTACGAGTTTTATCTCGACGCGGGGCCGTTGGCGAATCTGAAGCAATATCTGGAAGGCAAGAGCGCCCTTTGGGACGATCAGGTGAATCATGACACTTACGATGATTATTGGAAGGCACGCAATCTCGCGCCGCACATGAAGAACATTCGCTGCGCGGTATTGACTGTGGGGGGCTGGTTCGATGCCGAGGATCTGCAGGGGCCCTTCACAACCTTTCATTCAGTCGATAAGAGCAATCCCGGAATCTTCAATGGGCTCGTAATCGGACCCTGGGTCCATGGTGGCTGGGCACGCTACGACGGCGAACACCTGGGGCGTGTAGATTTTGCCTCGGACACTGCAGAGTACTACCGCAAGAACATCCTGTTCCCATTTTTCGAGCAGTATTTGAAGGGGAACGGCGATGCCAAGCTGCCGAAAGCTTACGTTTTCGAGACGGGGACGAATGTATGGCGGCAGTACACAGCCTGGCCTCCGAAGAACGTGGAAAGCAAAACGCTCTATTTCCAAGCCGCCGGCGGCCTGGCGTTTGAGGCGCCCGCGGACAACGGCGGGGCGTTCGACGAGTACGTCAGCGATCCAGCGAAGCCGGTGCCGTTTGTAAACTACGCGGCTCTAAACGTGCCGCAGGAGTACATGGTATCGGACCAGCGTTTCGCGGATAGCCGCACGGATGTGTTGACCTATGAGACTCCAGTACTGCAGGAGGATGTCACGATCGCTGGGCCGATATCGCCCCGATTATTTGTTTCGACAAGCGGCACCGATTCGGACTGGGATGTAAAGCTGGTCGACGTCTATCCGGCCGATTATCCCGACAGCAAGCAGGACACGCCGCGTCCCGAAGACAAGGACAAGCCAAGGAAGGACGTGCCTGCACCGGCATTCACGATGGGTGGATATCAGCAGTTGGTGCGGGGCGAGCCGTTCCGGGGAAAATTCCGCCACAGCTTCGAAAAGCCGGAGCCGTTCACGCCGGGCAAGGTGGAAGAAATAAACTTCACGATGCAGGATGTTAACCACACGTTTCGCCGCGGACACCGCATCATGGTGCAGTTGCAGAGTTCGTGGTTCCCGCTGACCGACCGGAATCCTCAGACTTTCGTCAACATTCCCGACGCCAAGGCTGCGGATTTCGTGAAGGCAACGGAGCGGGTGTATCACAGCAAAACGGAGGCTTCGGGGATTGTCGTCCAAGTACTGCCACACGCGGGTGAGGCTGATCAGACGAAATGACCAAATCCTGTCCGCGCAAGGCGATGTCGCATTGGACTCGCCAACCGCGCTACAATCTCTGGAATCGTTAACCGCGCTGCCTCGTCCAGATCCCTGGGGATTTTAGTTAAGACTTGAAGGACGGGTGTATGAACGTCCTGTTGCTTTCGATGCCGGATTCGTTCGAGCACATGCCCTCGCTCGCGATCCGGATGCCGAACGGCGGACTCACCTCGATCGCTGGGAACGTGGACCCTCACCACCGGGTTGCCGTGGCCGATCTGTTGCTTGTGCAGCGGCGCGTGAGGGAAACCGTTACCCGGCTCGTTCGCGAACTGAATCCCCAAGTCGTCGGCTTGTCCATCATGACGTTCCAGCGCCGCACGGCTGAAGGCATTGTTGCGTTAGTGCGCTCTCTCAAGCCTGACGCGAAGATCGTTGCCGGTGGATATGATCCCAGCCTGGATGCTGAAGCCTACGAGGGTATGGATGTCGATTACTTCATCCGTGGCGAGGGAGAGATTCCCTTTCGCGAACTGTTGCGCGCGATCGAGCGGGGCGATGGCGTCGAACAGATTGGCGGCTTGTCGTTTCGATCCAACCACGTCTGGGTGCACAACCCGCCCGGTCCTCCACTGCGGCTCGAGGACGGAACGATCGGGCTGCCCAACCGTGGGGCGCGCGTCCTCAAGGGATATACGTTCCTAGGCAGGCAAGTGGATGTCGTCGAAACGTCGCGCGGCTGCACGTATGACTGCAGTTTCTGCTCGATTATCGAGATGCGCGGGCGCAATTTCTTTACCTACTCGTTCGATCGTGTCCTGGATGACATTCGCGACGCGCGCGACCACGGTGCCCGTACCATCTTCCTGGTGGACGATAACATCATGCTCAATGTGCGGCGCTTTGAGGCATTGTGCGAGGCGATCATCGCAGCCGGACTGAACAAGATCGATTACTTCGTGCAGGCCATGACGTCGTCGATCGCAAATCATGGCGCGACCCTGGGGCCGCTGATGAAGCGAGCAGGATTTCGGTATGTTTTCCTGGGGATCGAAAACATTCTGGAGGGCGATCTCAATTTCTTGCACGCCTCGGCCAAGAACACCGCTCGCGACAACAAAAATGGACGGAGCGCAGGAAATGCGACGTTGCAGGCGATCGACTACCTGCACCGAAACCAGATGTACGTGGTGGGCGGGCTGATTGTCGGCAATCCGGATGACACGCGCGAGTCGATCCAGGCCAACCTCGAGTTTGCTCGCCGCTATGTCGACTGGCCCTACATTCAGCACCCGACGCCCTATCCGCGGACGCCTATGACCAAGGATTTCCGCGATCAAGGGCTGATCCAGAACGAGCGCGTGGAAGAATATGACGGAACTACAGCGGTAGTGCGGACCCGGCACCTGACTGCCGATGAGGTCGAGTTCCTACGCTGGAGGGCGGAGCGCTGGATAAAGACACGCCACGTGCCGGCAGTCTTTCGCCACGATCCGTGGTTTGTGCTGACGCACTCGCCGAAGATGCTGGCGCACACCTTCCGGGGAAGCTCCATCCGCTCGGCGCTTGGTCTGGAAGACGAGAGGAAAGTATTTGCTCGCTACAAAGCGATCCGCGAGGCGGAACGGCACTACGTGTAATCCTGACGCCATGGCAAGCCAATGGCAGGAAGTATGAAGTATGAGGAAGATCCATCCTTCAGAACTCCTTACCCTCTAGTAAGGAATATGGTACAATGTAAGGAATTAAGAATAATGTAAGGAGGGAGGGACCATGGCATCTGCGACGGTCACTTCGAAGGGGCAGATCACCATCCCAGTGCGGGTACGGGAGGCATTGGGGCTGGACGCGGGAGACCGGGTTGAGTTCGTCGAGATCGACAAAGGCAAGTTCGCCATCGTGGCGGCCACGCGGTCGATACGCGAATTGGAAGGTCGCTACAAAAATAAGCGGAGAACTCCGGTGTCAGTCGAGGAGATGAATGCTGCGATTGCGCGGCGTGCCTCGGGATTGCGATGATTGGTCTCGACACCAACGTCATCGTACGATATCTCACCAAAGACCATCCGCAACAAACAGCCACCGCTGTCAAGTTGATCCGCTCACTTTCTGAGAATGAACCGGGATTTGTTTCGCTGGTCGTGATAGCTGAACTCAATTGGGTGCTTGAGACCTGCTATCGCTTCGACAAATTGGAACTTGTGGAGGTCCTCGAGACGTTACTCACCAGCAAAGAGGTCATCTTGGAGCGTCGGGAAATTGTATCGCAGGCTGTGCGGGAGTTCGCCTCTGGAGACGCTGATTTTGCCGATTATCTGATCGAGCGCAGCGGACACTCCGCCGGGTGTTCGCATACCTTCACATTCGATCAGAAGGCGGCAGCATCCACCGGGATGCAACTGCTGAAATAGCCTGCTTAATTTCCCACGCTAAAAAATCCTTCCACCACGCGCAGGTCAGTCGTCTTCTTGTAATTGGGCAGGCTTTCGATGAAGACGCGGCCGTATTGCTTTTTCAGGATGCGATTGTCGAGGAGCACCAGCAGTCCGCGATCGTGCAGAGAGCGGATCAGGCGCCCGAAGCCTTGTTTGAGGGTGATGACGGCAGCCGGCACCTGATACTGAAAGAATGCGTTGCCGCCTTCGGCGTCGATGGCCTTTACCCGCGCAGCTACCACCGGATCGCTGGGAACGGCGAAGGGCAGGCGGTCAATGATCACGCAGCTTAACTGCTCGCCCTGTACGTCGACGCCTTGCCAGAACGACGAAGTCGCGAACAGCACCGCATTCGGAGTCAGGCGAAACTCCTCGAGCAGCGCGCTTTTTGGCGCATCGCCCTGGCGCAGCAGGGGAAATTCCACCTCGCCCAGGAGCCGCTGGAAGATGTCGTTCATCTGCGCATAACTGGTGAAGAGAACGAATGCGCGACCACGGGTAATCTCCAGGAGCTTGCGAATGCGTTCGGCGGCTTTGGCGGTAAATTGGGGAGTCCGCGGATCCGGTAGATCCGGCGGCACATAGAGAACGGCCTGGCTTTCGTAATCGAAGTGCGAAGGCAGCACCGACTCACGAGCATGCTCCATTCCTAGCCGTTTGCGGATGTATTCGAATCCGCCGCCCACCGCGAGGGTTGCAGAAGTCAGCACCGCAGAATCCAGCTTGGACCACAAACATTCGCGCAAGATGGGGCCGACATCAATCGGCGTTGCCTGCAAAAAAACATGCTGACGCCCATGGAAGTTTTCTTTCGTCTTCTCTGTGTCTCGCTGCCTTTGTGGCGAAAATCTTCCTCGTCGCTCGATCCAGAAGACAGTATTGCGATCTTCCGATTCGAGAGCGAAGCCGAGTTGCACCTGAAGTTCCTGCGCCCGCCGGACGAAATTGAATATTTCCTCCGGCTTCTGCGGCAGGGCTTCCAACTCTCCGCCGAGACGAGTGAGGGCTTGATTGAGCGCGATGAACTCGTCCCCGTTTTCTTCGAGGAATTCGCGGCGAGTCTCAAAGGCAAAGCGTCCTTCCCCCGCCGGAAGCAGCGAAAAAAAGAGCTGTGAGCGGTCGCGCAGGCTGCCCAGGGCACCCGAGACAGACGTCGACAGCAGGCGATTGTGCTGCATCGAGTGTTCGATATCGCGGGCCAGGTCCTCGACACGCAGGTTGCTGACCGAGATGCCAAAATAATTTCCTGCCACATCTTCAAGTTCGTGCGCTTCATCGAAGATCACCGCCGCAGCTTCGGGAAGGATGCCCGCATCCGGCGCCCCTTCGGCCTGCAGCTTGATGGCAAGATCGGCAAAAAACAGATGGTGATTGACGATGACGATGTCGCTTTCCATCGCGCGCCGCCGCATTTCGGTGATGAAGCACCGCTCCCACTGGCTGCACTTCTGGCCCGTACACGCATCGGCACGCGCGTCGAGCTTATGCCAGAGCAGGCTGGCCTCCGGTAATTCGGCGAGTTCTGCGCGGTCGCCGGTGCTGGTATTTTTTTCCCAAGCAGCGATCGCGCGATATTGCTCAATCTCTTCCAGGCCGCTGAGCACAGGCTGATCGGTCAGGTCGTAAAGCTTTTTACGGCACAAGTAATTGTTGCGTCCCTTCATGTAACAGACCGAAAGGCGCGATCCTGAATCTCCGTATAACGCCTGCTTGAGGAAAGGGACATCCTTGTAGAAAAGCTGTTCCTGCAGATTTTTCGTGCCAGTCGAGATGATTACGCGCTTGCCCGAGCGGATTACCGGCAACAGGTAAGCCAGTGTCTTACCCGTGCCTGTGCCTGCCTCTACGATTAAATGGCGCTTCTCTTCCAGAGCCTGCTCGACGGCTTGTGCCATTTGTAGCTGACCGCGCCGAAATTCGTACAGCGGATGGGTGCGCGACAACACTCCGCCCGGCGCGAAAAACTGGTACAACGAACCGTCTTTGCCGCTGGGGGCAGGCCGGCTTGGCTGGGCGGAAGACGCGGGCTGGGAAGACAGAGACACGGAAGTCTCTATAATAACCAGTTCTCGGTTAGCAGGCGCCATTGCCAGGAAAGAGAGACTTTGCCCCAACCCACCTACAATTCGAACTCTGTCGCAGGCGCTCCGATTATTGCAATCGTTGGGCGCCCCAACGTGGGCAAGTCTACGCTCTTCAACCGGATTGTAGGCTCACGGCGCGCGATTGTTGGGGACGAGCCCGGAATCACCCGTGACCGCCTGTATGGGGACGCGGAGTGGAACGGGCGCCAGATGCGGATCGTCGACACGGGCGGCATTTTGCCCGAAGAGAAAGATCTGATCCCGGCAGAAATTTTTCGTCAGGCGCGGGTTGCACTGGAGGAGTCCGCTGCGATCATCATGGTTGTAGATGGGCGCGCCGAGCTCGCCGGCCCAGACCTGGAGCTTGTGCGCCTGCTGCGCAAGGCAAATCGGCCGCTGTTCCTGGCGGTCAATAAAGTCGATTCTGAGAAACAGTCGTCGCTGATCGACGACTTTCATCGCCTCGGGGTGCCGCAGATGTTTCCCATTTCTGCCGAGCATGGGCGCGGGGTGGACGATTTGCTTGATGCGGTGATTGCGGGCCTGCCGAAACCACTCACCACAGGGGACACCGGGGTCACAGAGGAAGCACAGGTAAGCGAGGAAGGCGAGCCAACGACTGACAACCAACGAGCGCCGAATGAAGTTCGCGTCGCCATCATCGGCCATCCCAATGTGGGTAAGTCGACGCTGTTGAATGGCCTCACGGCTTCCGACCGGGCCATCGTTTCGCCCATTCCCGGAACCACGCGCGACGCTGTGGATGAAATGGTCGAGCGCGACGGGCGCCGCTTTCGCTTCATCGATACGGCCGGCATTCGCCGCAAAGGCAAGACTCACCTGATGGCCGAGAAGCTTTCGGTGGTAATGGCACGCAAGCATTTGGAAGCCGCCGACATTGCATTGCTCGTCATTGATGCCACCGAGGGCGTGAGCCAACTTGACGCCTCGATCGCTGGATACGCCCACGAGAGCGGTCGGTCGATCATTATCGTGGTCAACAAGTGGGACCTCATGATCAGCGGCCAGAAAAAAGCGAGTAGGCCCACCAAGTCCGAGCGCATGCGCGAGTCGAAACGCCCGGGCGACCGGGAGGCTTACGAGCAGCGTTTGCGCGATGAGCTAAAGTTCTTGAGCTATGCCCCGGTGGTTTTTGTGTCAGCCCAGAGCGGCAAAGGCACGGAAAAAATCTTTCCCTTGCTGCAAGAAGTAGCCACCGAGCGCCGCAAGCGAGTCTCGACATCGGACATGAACCGGTTTCTCGAGCATGTGGACTTCGAACGCGCCTCCGTTCCCATGCGGCAGCGGGTAAAGATTCTCTACATGACGCAGGCCTCGGTTGCTCCGCCCACGTTCGTGCTCTTCACCAATCGCAGCGTCAAGCTGCATTTCTCATATCAGCGCTTTTTGGAAAATCAAATCCGCGAAGCTTTCGGATTTGTGGGCACACCGATCTGGATCAAGAACAAAGCAAGGAATACGTAGCAAAAGAAGGCGCTTTTCAATGGTAGCGACTCAAAGTCGGGTCTTCCCAAACCCTGATTTGCAAGCCAACAACCGCCTGCGCTGAACACCCATCCCCCCGCACCACGGTAACTTGAATCTCGCCCACCATGCCTCATCCTTGGGATGCGGGAGAAGACGAGCGTTCGATGACTTTCCACGCCAGATTGTCGCTCATCTTGCGGCGCTTTGCCGTCACGTTTCCCATTGCGTTCGTGTTGGTGTCGGGCATTGCGTTCATGAGTCAAGATGCGGCGTTTGTGAGTCTCGTGCCGCTCTGGATCGCGCTGGTGATCGCCTGGCCCTATTTGAGCCGGCGAATGGGCTTCGATTTCCCTAAGGCTCCGGTGCCGCGCACTTCCGCGCCGAAACCTCCGCTCGGGATGCGTTTGCTGCGAGGTCTCGGCAAGCTGACGCTGGCATTGTTCATCCTACTGGTAGTGCTGCAGATGCCCCTGGGTTTTTCTTTCTATCACGCGGAGACTGCACGACGGACCTTGCATGTGGGCATGACGGAGGCCGAAGTGCTTCGGTCGGTCACAGGTTGGGACGTAATGGAGGTGGTCTCCCATCTTTCAGGATCCAACGCGGATACGGGAGAGGTTCTCGCGATCACCTTCGGCACAGGCGGCAAGGGAGTCTACACCATTAACGATTATGGGACGGGTGACGGCCGGCACATTTCTGAATCCGAGGCGCTGGCGATGATCCAGGAGAAGGTGCAGGGGAGCGACCATTGGTCGTTCCTCTACCAATATACAAACTTTCTTCAAAGAGTCCATTTCTCGGTTGCCTTCGGCCCAGACGGGCGCGTCACCGAGGTACGGGCAGTGGGGGAGCCACTTTCCTGAATGAGGCGAGGATCAAAACCGTGAAGAAACTTACCGCCATCCTCAAGAGCGTTGCCCTTGGTTTCTTCCTGGCGACTCTGGCTTCTATGTTCATGGTCAGAGTCGTTAACGTGGACGATGATCTTGGGGGCATAACGTTCTTCGCGCTCTGGCCCATAATTTCTTTCGGATTGTGGAGAATAATCCGGCGCCAACAAGTCATCTCCACCAAAGCGGCGACGGAATCGTTGAGCAAACCCAAGCCACGGTCAGGGAGCGGGAAGCGCCTTCTTGTTATGGCAGTGCTGGCCGTCGTGCTTTCCGTAGTCCTGGCATTCACCATCAACGCCGATGTCGTCGGGATCGCGTTTATCCCGTTCTGGATTGCGCTGTATTACGGATGGCCGATTTTGAGCCGACGGTTGCCTTTCTTGGACCTCGATAAAGCGCCAGCCGCCCCGGCTTTGAAACGGCCGCTGTGGCTGCGCATCATCCGTGGGACGCTGGCATCGGTCGGCGCCGTTCTGTTGGCTTTCGTGTGCATGTCCTCGCTCGTCATCGTGCCCATCAGTCTCTGCCAGCACAGGGCACAGAAGGTAGCCAACTCCATTCACATCGGCATGACGGTACAGGAAGTCCTCGATACCGCCAAGGATTGCGACGGGTTCAACGCGGCCTCGGATTTTCCCTGGGACAAGAATGCTGAGGGTGACAACGTACCGGCCATGGGACTCAATTGGAAAAAAGATGGTGCTTACGGGACATACGATTCTGCAGCCGGCCATTACGTTTCCTTCACGGAATCGGAGGCCATCCAACGTCTGCACAGCAAACTTCACGACGGGTATCGATGGTACTTCAGCTATTACTACCTCAATGTGACTCCCATGCACGTTTCTTTCAGTGTGATTTTCGGCCCCGACGGCCGCGTCTCTGAAGTGACGCCAGTTCACGGATGGGATTGAGTTGTAGACGCACTTCACTCTCCGGCCAACTGCTGGCCTTTGGTTAACAGGCCGATCCGCTGCACGCCGGCATGGTGCGCCACATCGATCACGCTTGCCACGTATTGAAAATCGACATCGGCATCGCCACGGACGAAGGCTACCTTCTCCGCGCGCGTCAGATAGATTTGAGCCAAACGCGTCTCTAAATCCTCCCAGCGAATGTCTTCCTGGTTGAGCTTGACTGAGGGCCGCTGATCGTTCGCCGTCCACAGCACCTGGATCACAATGGTGCGCGACTGCTTCTCCGACGCAGTTTCCTTCTGATTCGGTTGGGGTATCTGCGTCTTTTCCACGTACTCCGGATCCATCGACACGACCAACATGAACATGATGATCAGCGTCAGCAGCACATCGATCAGCGGCGTGACGTTGATCTGCGGTCCAGACGGACCTCCGCCTGCCATTGAGAAAGCCATAGGGGTGTTGCTCCTCTCGGCACGCGTGTCTGCAGCATCAGACACCTAGGCCGCCATCGAGGTTCCGTCCGTTTGCTTCCCGCCCCCGTCTCCGTGCATCATGGACGGGCGGTCGCAAGCGGAACTGCGGCCCACTTCGGACCCATGACCCGTTCATCGCGCCCCGCTGTCTTCCTACTTTTCGCGCTCGCCGCTTTGGCATCGTTCGCTCGCGCTCAGGATAATTACGAGATTCAGGTCTACGGCTACGACACGGTCCCGCCGCGCTCCACCATGGTGGAGATCCATTCCAATTTCACGGTGGATGGCAGCAAGACCGTGCAGGACGGGATGCTTCCGACCAACCATGCCGCGCACGAGACGTTGGAGATTACGCAGGGCATCAACAATTGGGCTGAGGTCGGCTTCTACGTTTTTACGAGCATTCAACCGAACGAGGGCTGGCAATGGGTGGGCGACCATATTCGTCCGCGGGTGCGCGCGCCGGAGAGTTGGCACTGGCCGGTCGGCGTAAGCCTATCGACGGAATTCGGCTACCAGCGGGCTGCGTTTTCACCTGACACGTGGACACTGGAGATTCGTCCGATTGTCGACAAGAAAATCGGGCCGTGGTATTTCTCGTTCAATCCAACATTGGACCGATCTCTCCACGGTCCCGGCGTGAATCAGGGTGTGGGGTTCTCTCCCAACGTGAAATTCAGCTACGATTTCACGAAGAAAATTGCGGGCGGGCTGGAGTATTACGCGGCTTATGGACCGCTGACCGGCTTTGATGCGCTGAGAGATCAGCAGCAGCAGTTTTTCCCCAGCATTGACATCGACTTCGCGCCGGAGTGGGAGTTTAACTTCGGAGTCGGCGTTGGAGCGACGCGTTCCACCGATCATCTGATCGTGAAATGTATTGTGGGACGGCGCTTCTCATGGCCGCATGGCAAGGCTGCAAAGCTAAAGCCCGCTCAGCCTTGATTTTTTTGCCTTCACGCTTATGCCGGTGCGGGAGCGACTGGAAATGGTGGTGGCTCTTGCGACGGCGGTGCCGCGGGAGGAAGCGGATACAACACCAGGCTCAACGCCCGGTACCGAGCCGCAAAGAAGTAGATCGCGTAGGCTGGGAAGAATACGATCACAGGGACTGAGATCAGCGCGATCAGATACATAAAAACTGCAAACAAAATACACGCCGCAATCACCGCCGCGGTAATGGTGAATACGTTCCAGGTCAAACCGGCGCTCTTTCCGGTAAACACGGCTGCAATGCCGACGGCTATAGCGGGTATTGCCAGCATCAAGGCAAGAATGAGAGTGACAATTCCAATCACGATCCCGGCACCGATCGCGAGCACAATCTTCATGCCGACGTATCCCGCGTAGCCTCTGTTATCTGCCTGAATCATGGGCCATAGCCGCCGCCATCCCTCGATCGCGCCGATCCCTTCCAATGCCATCTGCGGAACCACAAAATCTTTCGTGAATACGTGAACCACTGCCACTGCGATGATGAAGGCGGCGGCTACAAAAAACATGAGAATTCCACCGAGAATCAATGCCGCTAGATGTTCACGAGGCTGCTTGAACCATCCCATGCCCCAAGCGAACGCTGCCGGCACGCCAATCAGCAGCACGGCGGCGGCAAGGGTGACGCCTGTGAAACCCAATTGCCATAAGAAATATTTCCAGCCGGGGCCTTGCCGGCGGTTCCACCCGTCCCGAATGTGGCATTCCTTCGTCAGCACGCTATCGAACAAGATGAATCGCATGACGCTGCTGATGTAGAACATCACGACCATGAAGACCAGGCCTGTAACAACTAGCACTGCGATAAGGGCGCCGAGCAGTGCGGGGTCGATTTTCGGGAATGCCTGCGAGAGCAAATGATGCGAAGGAGACTGACGCTGCGGGTTGAAGGACGACGGAAAGTGGAAGCTTCCGCCGGAGCCCATTTCTCCTGCCAGCAATCCCACGATGGCCAGGCGGGTCCATTGCCCGAAGCGAAACGGCTGGATCAGCTGCCGCTTGGCGTGCTGGAACGCCAGCGTAATCGTATCTACCGCGGAGATGGGCACAAGGCACCTCAGCTTCTACGACTTCATCAGCAAGGTACTGCGAACCGGGATGCGGTGCAAATCAATTTCAGATGGGAAAATCGCAAACCGTGAAATGAGCTCGTGGTTACTCGTAACGCAGCGCTTCCACGGGATCGAGTTTCGACGCACGCAACGCCGGAACCAGGCCGCTTATGACGCCCACCAGCAATAGCACAGCGCTGGAAAGCAGAACCGTCATCATCGAGATCCTTAAGTGAATATCTCCTTTCCCGGAATCGTCCTCGAACAGCGGGCCCATCATGGGTAATGTGCCCACAGCCCATGCAATGAAATAGGAGAGCAGCACGCCGATCACGCCGCCCAGCAGCATGATGAGCAGCGTCTCTGCCAGAAACTGCAACTTGATGTGCCGCTTGCGGGCGCCCAAGGCTCGGCGCAGGCCGATCTCACGAATGCGTTCGTCCACCGAGACCAGCATGATGTTCATCACGCCCACGCCCCCGATGCCCAGGGTCAGGGTGCCGATGAACGTCAACAGCACCTGCAACCCAATGGTGAGCGCGTCAATGATCGGACGGAATTCATCGCGGCCGAACATCTGGAAGGCTTTCGGATCGGTCGGTGAAAAATTCTGCCGGGTGGCCACGGCGGCCAGCACCTGAGCCATGGCCTTTTTTTCAAATTGCGGAGCAATGGGCGCAAACACCATGACGGCGGCATAGCGCGTATTCCACAAATCTCCAGCCGTCGAATAGGGGATCCAGGAGGACTCATCATCGCTCGAAAAATAGTTGCTAAGCTGAATCTTTCGCGCCATCACCCCGATGACGGTGAAGCGCACGCCTGAGACCTGCACGGTTTCGCCCACGGCAGGGCGGCCGCTGAAAAGCTGTTCCTTCAGTCGGCCGCCAAGGAAGATGACTCGTCGCCGCTCCAGTTCATCTTCGGCGTCAATCCATCGGCCCTCAGAGGGGACTTCGTTGCGCATCTCGCCGTACTCAGGGCAAACTCCTCGCACCGGCGCAGTACCCACCATCCGATCGCCATAAGCAATTCCCGGACGGCGCACGGTTTCCAGGCAAACGTGTTTGACCAGCGGGGCCGTTGCCTTCACCATGTCCAGGTCCGCTTGCTCAAGGACAACTTTCTTGCCGGCGCGTTGGCCGCCTGGTTGTTCGCTGGTCTGCTGCGGCCAGCAAATGACGACACTTTTTCCGAAGGCGTCGAAGCCGTGTACCAGAACGCTGCGGAAACTGCTGCCGTAGGCGATGAGTAGAGTAACCGTCGCAATTCCCCACACGATGCCAAGCATAGTGAGGAAGCTGCGGGTGAGGTTCCGCTTCAGGGCTGTCCAGGCTTCGAGAATGATTTGCAGCAGCATAGTCAAAATCTTGAACCACAAAGGCCACCAAGCTTCACGAAGGAAAACCTGGATGCAACTCCTTCGTGCTTCATGCTTCACCCTCCTGCTTCGTAACGCAGGGCCTCGATCGGATCGATCGAGGCAGCGCGTCGCGCCGGATACAGCGCCGCGCCTACCGCGATTGCGCCCAACAAACCTGCGGCGGTGAGGCCGGAACTCCAGCTTGGAATCAGACCGGCGAAAAAGTCGGGCATCGGCAACATGTTCACCAACGCGCAAAACCCAAAGGCTATGCCAAGCCCGACCCCACCGCTCAACAACGCGATGATCAGGGCCTCAATAAAAAACTGCCGCAGAATCGTGCTCGCGGGAGCGCCAATGGCCTTGCGCACCCCAATCTCTCGCGTCCGCTCGCGCACTGCGACCAGCATGACATTCATCACTCCAATGCCGCCCAGCAGCAGAGTCACAATCCCCACTGCACCCAGAAAAAACTTCATGCCATCCGTCATGGTCTTGAAGGCCTGGGCCTCTTTCACCGTATCCCAGATCGGGCAAGCCTCCTTGTCGCTCGGATCGTAACGATGCATGCGCGCCAGCGCTGCGCGCACTTCACTTTTGCAGGCCTCGTGCCGGCTGACTGATTTCGGTGTCACCAGCAACTGGTCGAATGTGGAACTGGTTCCAGGAGGCTTGTCGGGGAAATCGCGCCGCATCGCCGAAAAAGGCAGAAAGACTTTGTTCACATCCCAGCCGTCGTAGCTGGAATCCTGCTTCTTTTTCGCCATCACGCCGATGACGATGTAAGGAAAATCATTCAGGTAAATGCTTTCGCCAACCGGATTGCGTCCGGGAAACAATTGCTTGGCCGCATCGGAACCTAGGAATGCGACGCGACGGGCCTCGCGCATATCGTCCCAATCATAGAAGCGGCCCTGACCGACATCGAGCGTGCGGATGTAGCCAAACGGGGGGTAGGAACCTGTCACCGTGAAAGCGGCATTATTGAAGTTGGAGTGCGTTCGAACGGTATCCGCCTCTAGCTCAGGGATGGCGTATTCGCAATCGGGCGATTCGGCTTGCACTACTGGGACGTCCTGATCTTCCCAGTGCACCACGCGTCCCGCGTGCGTGCCGCCGGCCTGCAAACTGGTGCGGCCATGAAAGACAATCATCACGTCCTTTCCAAGATTCCGCGCCTGCTCTGCCTGGCCCTTGCGCAAGCCTTCACCGGCCGCCACCATGAGTACGATCGAGACAATGCCCCAGGCGATGCCGAACATGGTCAAGAAAGCACGCAGTTTGTGGGACCAGAGGGTCCGCAGAACATCGAAAAGAAGGTCGTGTAGGGTCATCTCAGTGGTTGGACGCGGCGCAAAAGAGAAGGTCATTCCCTTCGCCGGTCAGTGGTAGATACGTATCCGAAGGAGTTTTTGTTGCAGGAAATAACAGCCCTGGAAGCCACGACTGCGGCCGGCTTACTTCACCGGGCGAAGGTCTTTCTCCATCGTAAATAGCGGCGTCCCAAACAGATCGTGGCTGCCTCCCCCCGTGCGCCGGAACCCATATTTTTCATACAGCCGGATCGCGCCATCCAGAAATGGCGTCGTGCTCAAAAGCAGCCGCCCGCAGCCTTCCTGGAAAGCCCAGTGTTCGACGTGCTCAAGCAATCGGGCGCCCACTCTCAATCGTCTAGCTGCCGGCAGAACCGCCATGCCGCGAATATAAGCCGATTCTCCCTTCAGGACCGCAGCGACCGTTCCCAGAACTTCGGCATTGCGGAATGCAAGCCACACCGGGCCTTCTCGCATGCGAGCCACGACTTGGGCTGCGTCCGGAGTGGTCGCCGCAAAGCCTTGGCGAGTGTAGAGCGGCTCAAACTCCACAAAGGACTTGTGGAGAACCGTCGCCACGATCGTTGCATCTTCGGGTCGCGCGAGCCGGATCTGAACTTCCGCTGGCGCTTCTTCTCTCTCAGTCGTAGGGGGATTTCTCTTTGTCCTTCGATTCACATTCTTACAGCCGTCGCGCCGACGGTCTCCAACCAATGGTCAAACTCCCGCAACGCCAATTCACACTGCAGACGATGACGCTCTTTGCGGTCCCGAATCTTCTTCTCCAGTGCAGGCAGCAGATCGAATGTGATATTCGCAGGCTGAAAGTTCTTCGGATCCGCGTGGGTTACATAGTGCGTCAGAGATCCAAAGGCCGAAGCCCGCGGAGCCGGGGCCATCTCACCTCCCGAGGCCATCGCTGCGGCGTGTACGCCCGCAATCAGCCCGGTCGCAATCGATTCCACATAGCCTTCGACCCCGCAAATCTGTCCGGCGAAGAATACCCGAGGATGCGCTTTCATCTGCAAGGTCTCGCGCAGCAGAGTCGGCGCGTTGATGTACGTGTTGCGGTGGATTTGCCCATAGCGCAGAAAGCGGGCATTCTCCAATCCTGGGATTAGACGCAGTACCCGGGCCTGCTCGCCAAACTTCAAATGATTTTGAAATCCGACCAGGTTGTAGGAATCCGCGCGCAAGTTTTCCTGCCGTAATTGCACGACCGCATATGGCATCCTGCCGGTGCGTGGATCTTTCAAACCCACGGGCTTCATCGGTCCAAAGCGGAGGGTGTCGCGGCCGCGCCGGGCGATCTCCTCGATCGGCAGACATCCTTCGAAATAGTTCAGCCTCTCCCAATCACGTTCTTCGACCGATTGCGCCGCAAGCAGGGCATCATAGAAAGCACTGTACTCACTTTCAGTCATTGGGCAATTGATGTAGTCGGCCGTTCCCTTGTCGTACCGTGCTGCCATGTAGACGCGGGACATATCGATCGAGTCGGCTTCCACGATCGGGCTGATCGAATCGTAGAAATACAAGTGGGGACTAGTTGGAGCGCGCGATTCCTCTTTCTCAGGACAGTTACTGAGGCGAGCTACATCCGATGCGAGCGCTTCTGAGGTCAAAGGCCCAGTCGCGATAATCGTGATGCATCCTGCTTCATCGACGCTAGTGACCTCTGCCCGGCGAACGGTGATTCGCGGTTCGCGCGAGATAGCCTCGGTTACCCGGGCTGCAAAGGTACTACGGTCGACCGCCAGTGCGTGCCCTGCGGGAACAGCGCACTCCCGCGCAATTTCAATCAGCAGCGAACCGGCACGCCTCATCTCCTCCTTCAGCAGCCAGGGCGCCGTGTTCTCGCTATCGGATTTCAGCGAATTTGAGCATACCAATTCGGCGAAGTCGGCCGTCTGATGGGCAGGCGTTAAGCGCACGGGCCGCATCTCGAATAGTTCAACCTCTACGCCCCGGCGCGCGCACTGCCACGCCGCTTCCGAACCGGCAAGTCCCGCCCCGATAATTTTGATGACTGGCATGTGCTGGTTCATTTCGTTTTCGGACGAGCCCGTCGAGGCTCATGAATTCTTTCGCCGCGTTCCAGCATCTCCACAAATTCGCGAATCTTCCGGGCTCGCGTCTCCGCCTTCTTCACGGTCTGAATGCGGAACAGCACTGCATAGCGGTTGGCGGAATCGAGCGCCCGAAAAAAATCCCGAGCCTGCCGGCTAGCATTCAAAGCCGCTTGAAAGTCTTCGGGCACTTGTGCCGACTTAGGCGAGTCATAGGCTGTGTCCCACATTCCGTTCTTTTTAGCGGCGTCAATCGCTTCCTGTCCTGCGGCCTTCATGCGTTGGTTCGCAATCAACGCCAGAGCCTTCTCGCGATTGATCTTCGACCAGATGCTCTTCTTGGATCGCGGAAGAAACCGCTGCAGCCAGGCCTGCTCGCTTTCGCCCCGCTTCCGACCATCAATCCAGCCATGGCACAGAGCGATCTCAAGCGCCTCTGCATAGGTCACCGATCGCAGATCCGATCCTTTCTTCGCCAACCGCAACCAGATACCCGGAGAAGTGCGATGATTTTTCGCGAGCCAGGACTCCCAAGCCGACGCAGTCGCAAACAGACGGATCTGGTCTCTCGTGACGCCGTTCTTAGCCTTCACGGGGCCTTCTTTGCCAGTTGGTGCAAGGGCTCACCTGTGAGAAAAACCGGGCGCCATTGATCGCGAAACTTCGCTCCCAGTGTCTTGTAGAACTCGATCGCGCTCTTATTCCAGTCAAGCACTTCCCAATGGATTCCGTAACATTTTTCGTCGATGGCGATGCGCGCGACTGCGGCAAGGAGCGCCTTTCCGATCCCGCGACCGCGAAAGGCCTCACAGACAAACAGATCTTCCAGAAATAGACCGGGTCCGGCCCAGGTCGAATAGTATCCGAAGATGACGGCGTAACCTGCGGCTTGCCTTTCCCACTCGGCAATCAGCGCGCGAAAGCGCGGGTTGTCTCCGAAGCCATCTCGTGCCAAATCCTCCTCGCGGATCGTCACCAGGTCGAGCTCGCGCTCGTATTCGGCCAACTCGCGGATCATGGTCCGCAGCAGCGCCGCATCTTGAATAGTGGCAGGACGAATCTGAAGCATTTCAGCGAAGGGCGTAAGCGCCCGCTCTCAGTGTAAAACGGGAGTGGCATCGGTGCCGACACAGACCCAGGCACCGCCCTTATAGACCCAAGTATCCACGAATCGTTCGCGCCGCGTGTAAGGCTTGCCGCCTTCGACTCCCTTGACTCGCATCACGCCGGTAGCGATGGCTGTCGTGCCGAACAGATGCACGTTCAGGGATTCGGGGGAAACCTGCTGCTCCTGCGATGCCGACTGCGATCCATTCCCCCTCACGCTCGCCAGGAACTCATTCTTGGTCTGCACCGAGCCGTCATCATTCACTAGCACAATGCCGTTATCGAGGATCGACTCCAGAGCCTTCGTATCGCCTGCTTTGTAGGCCTGGTTCCAGAGTTGTTCCAGAGCAACAATCTTGGACTTGGTTGCGGCATCGGCATCTTGCGCCACGCTCCAAAGAGCGGTCGCACAGATGAAAATCACCGCGAGACAGCTTCGTTTCATACATTCCTCGTTTTTCCGGGGGGGATTAGACCAAAGGAAAGCATAGGCTCCCAGTTCATATCGCACCCTGTCCGGCACTTTAATGAGGAAGGCCGCTGATAACAAGTATCTGTTGCTATGCCGCGGAACGGAAGAATGGGCGCCGCAGAGGATAAACTCGCAGACCGAAACTCCAAACTTAACTAATGCACAACCGGAGAAGCTCCTGCCGCAACCAGAACCCAACCATTTTTCTTGTACACCCAAGTATCAATGAATTGCCATCGCTTCACCTGCTTGCGGCTACGCTGGACTTGTTTTTCCACGTACGTCCCAACCACAATCGCGGTGCTCCCAAAGACATGCACGTTCATCGGTCCCATTTCGATCTGGTCGAGTTCGGGTGAATATTGTCTTATTCTTGACAGGTACTCCCCCTTCGACATCAACTTGCCATACTCAACGTACACCAAGGCGTTATCGAAAAGCAGATCCAACGCACGGTTGTCGTTCCGAGATTGCCCCACAGTCCATTCCCGTTCCAGCGCACGAATAGTTGTTTCTGTACCTTCCCGCATAACCTGCTGGCTGGCAGTCAGTGGGACGAAAGCGAAAAGTGAAATAAGCGGCAGGATGATCGGTTTCACAGAATCTGCTTTCATTTCGACGTCATTCGGAACAGCACGGTCCCGATCAGCTTGTTATTGCGTTGGCGTTGTTAAGCTCCCTATGGCAACCCATCCCCCGTCCTTGCGCAGCCACGTATCGATGAAACGACCTTCCTGCAGCAACGCCTTCCCGTGTTCTATACCCTTCATCTGAAAAAGACCCGTCACGATGGCCGTGTCTCCGTGTAGCCGCACGATCATTGAGCTAATTCCCACCTGGTGCACACCCGAGTCCTGTACGTCTTTCAGGACTTCCGCTTTGTTCATCAGACGGCCATTCAAATCCACGTACCAGAAGCGGTCGTCCAACAGGTTGTCGAGTCCCCTTATGTCTTTGCTCTCGGAGGCTCGATTCCAGGCATTCTCCAAGGCAAGAATCTTCGACGCGGTGTCGGAGTCAGAGCGCTGCTGTGCGCAGAGTGTCCCAGCAGCGCAGAGCATTAGCACGAACAACATCCTCGTCTTCACCGGATAGATCCCTTCCAATAACACATCGGCTGAGAAGGGCTTTTGCTTAAAGGCCGCTCTCTTTCTGGTCAGGAAGGTGCGTCATCTGCCATGATGAAAGGCTAGTAGGGAGGGACTGAATGGCTCGCATCGGCTTGGTTACCCCAGAAAATGCTCCGCCGGAAGTATCCGAAATTTATGAGAAAACGCTGCGCGGCAAGCCCGGAAACGTGCAGAAAGCGCTGGCCCATCGTCCGGAGATGCTTAAGAATTTTCTTAGCTTTTACGCCAGTGTCGGCCGATCTTTGGACCGGAAACTCTATGAACTCATCTATCTCCGCGTGTCGCTCATCAACGGCTGCTACTACTGCACTCAGCATCACGTCGCTTCCTCGAAACGCGTGGGCTTGGCCACAGAGGACTGGGCCGCACTCAAGGCAGGCGATTACTCGCGTTACAGCGACAAGGAACGGGCGGCTCTGGCTTATGTCGAAAAACTGACGCGCACCCCGCACGATGTGAACGATGCTGATTTCGACACTTTGAAGAAGCACTTCTCCGATCCAGAAATCGTCGATCTCCACCTGCTGACGGGACTCGCCAATCTGACCAACCGCTTCACCGATCCGCTAGGGCTGGAGTTGGAGTTTCCGGAAGAAAGGATCTAATTTCGACCAGGGTCAGCAGGGACGATCTGAGCGTGGAAGCGCGCTCCACTGCTCCACGCTCACTGGTTCGACGTGAGCTGCGGTAGCGTCGGTTTTTCAATTACACAATTATAAAATTACCCAATTGTTCAAAGAATCTCACGCACATCCCCGACACGCTTGGTCACTCGCTCGCGATCAAGATACTCCAGCAGGGGAATCGCATACTTGCGGCTCACGCCAGTCATTTCTTTGAAGCCACCCACATCGATCTTGGAAGACTTGGCCTTTTGCGCTGCCATCTGCCGCCGCAATCCCTCGAGTGCATTACGGTGAAAGACGAGCCCTTCCGATACTTTGACCAGCACCCGGTCGCGGAGCAGCAGGGTCACTATTTTCTGGGCTCGCACTTTATCCACTTTCAAACTTGCGAGCACCTCTTGCAGGGCAGGAACTTTCAGCCCAGCCGTCGCAAATGCGTCCTCGATCTTCTTCTTCGACTCCGCCTCCTCCTCTTTCATCACCACGCCGCGACCCGCCAGGCGTACCAGGTCGCCGGTCACTTCGACCTTCTTGTTTCGTACAAGCATGGTGAGCACGGCATCGAAAATCTCCGGCGAAACGCTCCGCTGGTCGCGCAGTTGCTCCCGGCCGACTCCAGGCGCCAAGGGATTTTGTTGGTGAAATTGCTCCACCCTCTGAAACAGAGCCAGTTTCAGAGCCTCGAGCGAACCAGCCTGCACGAAGGTCTCTGCGATACGCACAATGTTCCCTTCCTGCACCATCTTCGCCAGCAACTTATGAATCCTTTCCAATGAGAAACCGGTCTCCGCAACCAGTGTCTTCATCTCCAGTCCGGAGAAGCCCTGCCGCGCGATTCTCGCCTCGAGAATCTGCTCCAGCCGCCCAGTGACCAATAGATTCAGGAACTCGGCCAACCCCGCCGCTCGCTTCGTGGGGCTTGCGTCCAGCACGATACCTCCTCCGATGGTGACCACCGGAGAAAATTGGCGGATGATAAAACAGTCTCCCGGCAGGAGGAGCGCGGTTTCCGGCAACACCACCCGCGCAAACACGCTCTCTCCAGGTGCAACCTGCGTTTGGCCGTGCAGTCTCAGCTCCGCGACGGCTTCCATTGTGTTGGAGTGAAAGTGCACGCGAGTTCGGGTTTTCAATGCCCGCGACGCGGAAGGCAGGATCCGCAACTCCACATCCAGGCGACGCGTGGCCGTAAAAGTAGCCGGAGGTGTCAGGGTCATACCCCGGCTCAGATCCTCGGTGCTCGCTCCGGTCAGATTCAGCGCCGTTCGCTGCCCGGCAACCGCTGCATCCGAAATATTGCCGTGCACCTGAACTCCTCGCACGCGAACTCTTCGTCCTGTCGGAAAGAGCTCCAATTCTTCGTCCTTGCGAATTGTCCCCGAGATCAATGTTCCGGTTACCACCGTACCAAAGCCCTTCATGGTGAAAACTCGATCGATGGGAAGACGCACCAGAGCTTGAGAATCCCGCGGCTCGATCTCGGCGGCAGCGGCCACCAGCACCTGCTTCAGATCCTCCAATCCGGCGCCGGTCAACGAGCTTACGGCGACAATGGGAGCCTTCGGCGCCTCCAGGAACGTTCCCCGCAGAAACTCTTCCACTTCCAGCCTCACCACTTCCAGAGTCTCCGCATCCACTGCGTCAGATTTGGTCAGCACGGTGATGCCGCGTTTCACTCCGAGCAGTTGCAGAATGTCGAAATGCTCCCGCGTCTGCGGCTTGATCGATTCGTCGGCTGCAATGACCAGCAACACCAGATCGATGCCTCCCACACCCGCCAGCATGTTGCGCACAAAGCGCTCATGCCCCGGGACGTCCACAAAACCCAGGTGCAGCGTCTCACCATTGCCCCCGGGCAGGTCCATGTGGGCAAAACCCAGGTCAATCGTGATGCCGCGCCGCTTTTCTTCTTCTAGACGGTCGGCGTCAATCCCGGTCAGAGCCTTCACCAGCGCGGTTTTTCCATGGTCAATGTGCCCGGCCGTGCCTACGATGATCGATTTCATGCCAAAAGAATCCTAGCAGGGAAGGCGCGCAATCCGCGTGTGGCGGGGCTATCGCTTCTGCGCCCTGAAATGCGACAATAGAAGTGCCTCCATGCCAACTTCCTTGACCTCTGCCTTTTCTCTGGAGACCATCCGCCAGCACGGCCTCACGCCGGACGAATACGAGAAGATCAAGCAACTTCTCGGCGGCCGCGAGCCCACTCAGACCGAACTCGGCATCTTTAGTGTGATGTGGAGCGAACACTGCTCCTACAAATCCTCCCGTGTGCACCTCAAGCGCCTGCCCACTCGTAGCACGCGGGTGCTGCAGGGCCCTGGTGAAAACGCCGGGATTATCGACATTGGCGATGGCTGGGCGTGCGCGTTCAAGATAGAGTCGCACAATCACCCTTCGTTCATTGAGCCGTTTCAGGGAGCAACCACCGGCGTCGGCGGAATTCTACGCGACATTTTCACCATGGGTGCCCGGCCAGTTGCCGTAATGGATTCCCTGCGCTTCGGCCCGATTCGCCCTTCGAAAGAACTTTCTCAAGCCGATCTTCACAGGAATCATTCCATCCTCGAAGGCGTGGTCAGCGGCGTCGCCTCTTACGGCAACTGCTTTGGCGTACCGAACCTGGGCGGCGAGACCAAGTTCGAGCCCTGCTATTCCGGCAATCCTCTGGTCAACGCGTTCGCCCTGGGGCTGGTGCGAAAGAACGAAATTTTCTATGCCCGCGCCGCCGGCGAGGGCAATCCGGTGATCTACGTCGGCGCCAAGACCGGGCGCGACGGCATTCACGGTGCGACCATGGCCAGCGAGGAATTCAGCGAAGCCTCGGAAGCGAAACGGCCGAATGTTCAGGTGGGCGATCCGTTCCTGGAAAAGCTTCTACTGGAGGCCTGTCTTGAAGCTATGCAGACCGGCGCCATTGTGGGCATCCAGGACATGGGCGCCGCCGGACTCACCTGCTCGACCTGCGAGATGGGCGGGCGCGGCGGAGTGGGCATTGAAATCGAGCTCGACCGCGTTCCTCAGCGCGAAACCGGCATGACTCCTTACGAGATCATGCTTAGCGAGTCGCAGGAGCGCATGCTTCTGGTCGCGCAAAAAGGCCGCGAACATGAAGTCTTTCGCGTCTTTGAAAAGTGGGGGCTCGACGCAGTTGAAGTCGGAAAGGTCACAACCGATAACAAACTACGCGTGCTCGAGCACGGCAAAGTCGTTGCCGAAATCCCCAACCAGGCATTGACCGATGATGCGCCTGTCTACAAGCGCCCACTCGCGCGCTGGGAACCTCCGGTACAGCGGGATAAACCAGAACACATCCACTTCGGCGAAACCAGCGATTTCACCTCCGCTTTCAAGCAACTTCTCGGCAGCCCGAATATTTGCGGCAAGCGCTGGGTGTGGCAGCAGTACGACCACATGGTGCAGACCAATACGATCGAGGCGCCGGGTGCCGGCGATGCCGGAGTTATTCGCATCAAGGGCTCCCAACGTGGCTTGGCGATGGCTCTCGACGGCAATGGACGCTGGTGCTATCTCGATCCGCGGCTCGGGGCCATGCATGCGGTCGCTGAAGCCGCGCGCAAGGTCGCCTGTTCCGGCGCCACTCCGGTCGGCGCCACCAATTGCCTGAATTTCGGCAATCCCGAGAAGCCTCCCATCATGTGGCAGTTCTCCCAGACCATCGACGGCATCACCAAGGCCTGCGAGGAACTGGAGATTCCGATCACCGGTGGCAACGTTAGCTTCTACAACGAAACCCTGGGGGAAGGGATCTATCCCACACCTGTGCTTGGAGTCGTCGGCATTCTGGACGACGTTCACAAAGCTGCAAAGATGCATTTCTCGGCACCAGGACGCACGATCGTGCTATTGCGAGCCGGAGAGCCTGGCGATATTACCGATGCAGAGAGTGAGTTTGGCTCCTCTGAATACGCCAAGGAACTGCTGGGCACGCTTTGGGGATATCCTCCCGAGCTTGACCTTGAGAAAGAAGCGGCCCTGCAGAAAGCTGTGATTGAACTGATTCAACAGGGATTGCTCGATTCGGCGCACGATTGCTCGGAAGGCGGTGTGGCCGTTGCGCTGGCCGAAAAAGCCTTTCCCAATGGGGTGGGGGGACGCGTGAACCTGGCTTCTGGTGGCCTTTTTCCCGAATATGCCCTCTTTGCCGAAGACGCCAGCCGGATCATAGTCTCTTGCGACCCGGCGAGTGTTTCGCGAATCAAAGAAGTAGCAGGCAAGCACGGGATCGCGGCGGATCCGATCGGCGAGACAGTTCCGGACAGGCTGGAAATTTCACTCGATGGCAAAGCCGTCATCTCGGCTAGTGTCGCTGAATTGAGCCAGGCGTACGAAGGCGCGTTGGAAGCTGCGTTGAGAACGGATCCCGAGTTGGTGGTGGCGGATTGAAATCGAAGGTTGAGCTAAAGGGCTAGGGGCTAAATGCTGATTTCCGACAAATTCCACGATGAGTGCGGCGTTGTCGCCATCTTCGCCCATCCCGAGGCGGAGAAACTGGCTTACCTGGGACTGCATGCGCTGCAACATCGCGGCCAGGAGTCCGCCGGCATTGTCACGTCCGACGGGCTGACCTCGCGCGTCCACAAGGCCATGGGGTCAGTGGCCGACATCTTCACCGAAGATGTGCTCTCAAAATTGCGCGGCACGCTTGCCATCGGCCATACCCGCTACTCTACCGCTGGAGATTCGGCCCTGCTGAACGCGCAACCGATCCTGGTGCAATCGAACAAGGGAGCAATTGCCGTCGCGCACAATGGCAACCTCGTGAATGCAATGCAGATCCGCTCGCGGCTGGAGAGCCAGGGATCGATCTTTCAGACCAACAGCGACACCGAAGTCATCGTTCACCTGATCGCCCTATCCAAAGAGCAAACCCTGCCGGAAGCGATGGCCGATGCCCTGCGGCGCGTCGAGGGAGCATTTTCCCTGGTGATGATGAGCAATGACCGCGTTTTCGCTGTGCGCGACCCGCGCGGCTTCCGTCCGCTGGCCATGGGACGCATTCCTGCCGTCGAAGGCCAGACGCGCGACACGATTGTTTTCGCCTCCGAGACTTGCGCCTTCGACCTGATCGGTGCCCAGTACGTCCGCGATGTGAAGCCCGGTGAACTCGTCGTTGTCGGCCCGGAAGGAGTCAGTTCGCGTTTCTACTCGACAGCTGCGCCGCAGTCGAGCTGCATCTTCGAGCATGTGTATTTCTCGCGGCCCGATAGCCTGGTCTTTGGCAGGCCGGTTCAGACCAGCCGCGAAGAGCTCGGGCGGCAATTGGCCCGCGAAGCAGGCATCGATGCCGATCTCGTCGTCCCTGTGCCGGACTCCGGAGTCACGGCCGCTATGGGCTATGCGGCGGAGAGCGGGTTGCCATTCCGTTTTGCCCTGATCCGCAACCATTACGTCGGCCGCACCTTCATTGAACCTAGCCAGAGCGTCCGCGACTTTGGCGTGAAACTCAAGCTGAATCCTGTTCGCTCGCTGCTCGAAGGGAAGCGCATCGTGCTGATCGACGATTCCATCGTGCGCGGTACCACCAGCCGCAAGATCGTCCGCATGATCCGCAACGCCGGCGCCACCGAGGTGCACATGCGCATCTCGTGCCCGCCTACGATTTCGCCCTGCTATTACGGAGTGGACACGCCTTCGAAAAAGCAACTGATCGCTGCTAACAAATCGGTGGATGAGATTCGTGAATACATCGGCGCCGACTCGCTGGCCTATCTCTCACTCGAAGGCCTGAAGAAGGCTTGTGGTGAGGGCGAGAAAATTTCCTATTGTTCCGCCTGCTACACGGGCAAATATCCCACCGATATTATCGATGTCGACGAGATTCAACCTGCTGCCGTGCGCCGCTAGCGGCCGGTGGGTTTTCGCGTCCGCACGACCCGTGGGATCGACTGAAGATCGGCAATAACCTGCACGTCGTCCCACCCTTCCAGCAATTGCCGTACGCGATCGACGATCGTACCGCTGATTTCCATGACGAGCCATCCGCCAGGACGCAGGGCGGCCCAGGCCTGTGGAATCAACCGGGCAATCACCTCCGTCCCGGTTGGCCCTGCAAACACCGCCATCCGTGGCTCGAACTTACGGACCTCCAACTGGACCGTATCTTTCTCCGACTCGCCCACGTACGGAGGATTTGAAACGATCATGTCGAACGATCCGGTCACCCCCTCAAGCAAGTCCGTCTGGTGAAAATGAATGCGGTTCTCGAGTTGATGGCGGGCAGCATTTGCGCGTGCAATCTCCAAAGCAGCGGCAGAAATGTCAGTCGCGTGAATCTCGGCGCGAGGCAACTCTTTTGCCAGAGCCAGCGCAATGCAGCCAGATCCAGTCCCGATATCGACAATACGGACCTTGGCCTTCGGACCTTGGAACTCAGACTTTGAAGTTTCAGTGCCAAGGCCTGAGGTCTGAAGTCCAAGGTCTGACGCCAGCAATTCGAGCGCAGTCTCGATCAAATGCTCCGTTTCCGGCCGCGGAATCAAAACTGCAGGCGTAACAATGAGATCCATCCCCCAAAATTCCTGATGTCCCGTGATGTATTGTGCCGGCACGCCGCGTGAACGCTCCGCGAGTGCTGCTTCGTAACGAGATTCCTCTTCTGCGGTTAGTTCGCGCTCTGGATGCGCAAAGAGATAGGCCCGGTCGCAGTTCAGCGAAAACATCAGCAGAAGTTCTGCGTTCATGCGCGGGGACGGGACACCCTCCTTAGTCAGGCGCGAGACTGCTGAAGCTATAGATTCTCGGAGTTGCACAGTGTTATTTCACCACAGAGACGCCGGGCCTGAAGAAGAGCGAATCTCGCCGAAGGGGATTTGGGCGAGGATGCTGTCCGATCGCGCTTATTGACCTTGTCTCTTCCATTCGTAGGCGAGATAAGTCATCTGGCCGATATGATGCTGCATGTGAGCGGCGCACTGCACGACCGTGTCGAGACGATTACTGCAATTTATCCCAACTCCCGAATATGCCTTCGCCCAATCGCCGGACGACTGACTGCGGATGCTCTTGATCACCATCTCGACAGCATCACTCAACCGCTTCAACGCTTCTTCTTTCGAGGGCGGATTCGGCTCGGCGAATTCGCGGGCGCGGTCGCGTATGTATCCGGTCTCCGCTATCTGGGCTCCGATGTAGTAACGCAAGTTGCCGGTGAGGTGCAGTACGAGGTGGCCGAAACTGTTGCCGTAAGGAAAGGGTTTGGCCCAGAACTGTTTTTCGGTAAGCCGGCCCGCAAGTTCGCATACATGCGCGAAATTGCTGCTGTAGCGATCGGCGAGGACCGATACCAGTGTCGCGTCGAGTTCAGGCATTCTCCCCCGCTTCGCGGACGCATGCGTCCACGCTATCCCCTAAACCACGTTGGCTGTTTCTTGTTTCAGTTTCTCCGACTGATAGTGGGTGACCAGCGCTTCAATCAGCGGTTGCAGTTTGCCGTCCATCACAGCATCCAACTGGTGGATGGTGAAGCCAATTCGGTGATCAGTCAGCCGGTTCTGCGGGAAGTTGTAGGTGCGGATCTTCTCACTTCGATCGCCCGACTTCACCATGGCCTTCCGCTCTTTGGCCAGCGCCTCTTGCTGCTTCTCCATCTCAATCTCGTATAAACGGGAGCGCAGTACGCGCATACCTTTTTCACGGTTCTTGATCTGCGATTTTTCATCCTGGCAACTGACCACTGTATTGGTCGGGAGGTGCGTAATACGTACGGCCGAGTACGTTGTGTTCACCGATTGCCCGCCGGGGCCGGAAGAACAAAATGTGTCAATACGCAGGTCCTTGGCTTCGATTTTGATATCTACATCCTCGGCCTCGGGCAGTACTGCTACCGTGACCGCCGAAGTATGCACCCGCCCTTGCTGCTCGGTGGCGGGCACACGCTGCACACGGTGCACGCCACTCTCGTACTTGAGCTGGGAATACACGCGATTGCCTTCGATGATGGCGATGACTTCTTTCAAGCCTCCGGCCGACGACTCTGACGACGAGAGCACCTCAACCTTCCAGCGTTGCGTCTCGGCATAGCGCGTGTACATGCGAAAGATCTCGGCGGCGAAAAGTGTAGCTTCGTCTCCTCCGGTGCCAGCACGAATCTCGAGGATGATGTTCTTCTCGTCATTCGGATCCTTCGGCAGAAGCAGTACCTTCAGGTCTTCCTCGACGCCGGCAACGCGGGCCTGCAGCCGGTCCAACTCCTCCTGAGCGTAAGCGCGCATCTCAGGATCTTTTTCATCGACCAGGACTGCCTTGCTCTCGGCGATCCCCTTGGTCAGATCTTTGTACTCGCGATATTTTTCGACGATCGGTGCGATCTCGGCGTGCGCCTTGGCAGTTTTCTGGTATCTCGCCGAGTCATTGACGATATCCGGCGAAGCGAGAGCGTTGGTCAGCTCTTCGTAACGGGCTTCGATTTGGTCCAAGCGTTCAAACATGTCAGTCGGCTCCGTGGACGCGTAGCGGGCTACGTTCCGGTTCGGCCGCGAGCCCGGCGTGTGCGGCGGGCAAGACGCAACTCGATTGCGTCTCTACGGCATTTTAGTGGGATCGGAAGACGAGGAGAAGTATTCGCGGCGGGAACCGCTAGGCAATCACCAACTCGCCGCCGCGCTCTTTCTCGAGCGCCATGGCGTGATCCAGGGCGACGATGGCACATTTGGCTTGCTCGTCGCTGGGAGGCCGCGTCGTAATCCGCTGCAGCCACAAGCCGGGAGCCGTCATCAACGCGAAAAGTGATCCACGGTGCTTGGCCGCGAAGCGGATGATTTCGTAGGAAACTCCCGCAATGATTGGCAGCAGGACAATTCGGGAAGCAAACCGCGCCCAGAACGTCGTGAAGGGGATCAGCATGTAAAAGCCAATCGAGATCAGCATCACCGTCATGAGGAAGCTGGTGCCGCAGCGCGGGTGGAAGGTCGAATATTTTTGAACGCTGGCCGTATCGAGAGCGTCGCCGTTCTCGAAGGCAAATACCGTCTTATGCTCGGCTCCGTGATACTCGTAGACCCGCCGAATATCTTTCCATAGCGAAACGCCCCATATAAACAGAAGGAACAGGATCAAGCGGATGCCGCCATCAATCAGATTGAAAATGATCCGTCCACCCAGCGCGGGATCAATCTTCTTCAGCTCCGTCGCCGCCAACAGCGGCACGTACTTGTACATGAAGATGAAGAACGCGAGCGAAATCACAATGTTTACAGCTGCCAGCCAGTTGCTGATGGTTGCGGCCTTGTTCCGCGAGTCAGATGTGGGTTCCGCCGCCTTGCGCACGGCTTGTGGAGGGGCTGCTGCTTTCTTGCCGGCCTCGTCGCCCTCCTCCATTATGTCTTCAATGGCCACATTTGCCGAAAAACGCAATGCCCGGTAGCCCAGATTCATCGCATAACCGAGCGTTACCACGCCACGCAGGATCGGCCATGCCATCCACTTATGCTTCTCCGAGGGCCGCTCCAGCGGTTCGCTCATGGTTACGACCTCGCCCGACGGCTTGCGGCAGGCGATCGCCCACGCGTGCGGAGAACGCATCATCACGCCCTCAAGCACGGCTTGACCGCCAACCAGGGTCTCCTCCCCGCTTTCAAGCGCGGGTAAAAGCTGCACGGCAGCCAGGAATCGCAGATAATTTCGGAGTAAACGCACAGGTATTAGATGCTCCTAATGGGGCACGAGGCACATCTTAGCGTATCACAGGATGAGGGCATTCCAGCACGACTGTGGATGAGGGTAAGCTAATAGAAAATCAGGAGTTGTGAGGCACCTCACTTGCGTACCTGGACCGGGTCTGAGGTCCGAAGTCTAGTCTCACTCGCGGCACCGACCACCATGGAGCAATTCTCCCAAACTTGCGACGCCATCGCTGCCACCACCAAGAAACTGGAGAAAATCGCTCTCGTCGCTGACTACCTGAAATCGCGTTCCACACTTGAGGCGGCGGTCTCCGCCATCTTTCTCTCCGGCCGGCCCTTTCCCGTATGGGAAGAGACAACTCTCCAGGTCGGCGGGCGCTGGCTTTGGCGCATCGTCGCCGAACTCTCCGGGAAAGAAGAAGCCGATCTCACCGCCGCTTACCGCCGCCTTGGCGATTTGGGGGAGGTCGCGCGAGAGGTGCTTCCAGAACGAAAAGGTCAAGGTCTGGGCGTGCTGGATGTGGAAAGTGCATTTCGGCAGATCGCCGCAGCGCGCGGACCGACCGCGAAAGCCTCCGTCACCCGCGACCTGCTCGCCCGGGCGACTCCCCTCGAAGCCAAATACATCGTCAAGATCATGACCGGCGACTTGAGGATTGGTCTGAAGGAAAGTCTGGTGGAGGAGGCAATCGCTAAAGCTTATGGCGTCACTCCCGGGCAGGTGCAGCGCGCCAACATGCTGTTAGGAGATATCGGTGAAACCCTGCGGCTCGCAGTTGACAAGAAACTGGATCAGGCCAGGATGCGCCTCTTCCATCCTCTCGGCTTCATGCTGGCGAGTCCGGTCGAATCGCCCGAAGAGGGTTTGAGTTACTTTGCCGGTGCAGCTGTGGAAGACAAATACGACGGCATCCGGGCGCAAGCCCACGTCGCCGATGGAGAGGTGAAGATCTTTTCCCGCACGCGCGATGAAATCACGGAGTCGTTTCCGGAACTGCCGCCCGCGCTAGCCGGATTGCCAAACGACGCCATTCTCGATGGTGAGATCGTGGCGTGGGAGTACCCCGCGAAGCTGCAAGATGTGAAGACCGTCGTGGATGAGCCCGTCTCGGAGGCTGCCGAGTCGAGGGCAAAGCATCAGGGACGCGCGCGGGCCTTCAGCGTTTTGCAGCAGCGGCTGGGGCGCAAGAAGGTCAGCGACAAAATGCTGCGGGAAACTCCAGTCGCGTTCCTCGCATTCGATATTTTGTACGCGAATGGAGAGTTGATGATCGACCGACCATTGTATGAGCGGGCGCGAATTCTGGATGCGTTGCTCATCTTGCCCAGGAAAGCATTGGACCACAGAGGCCACAGAGGTTCACAGAAAGAGAACCAGGGCTCGCTTGCATTTGATTCCGGGCAAGAGCAGGAGCTGATTGCGGAGACGAGAGTTATCCGAGCCCCGGTCTTCCGCGCTGCGACCATCGACGATTTGGAGCAATTGTTCTCCGCCTCGCGTGAGCGGGGGAATGAAGGCTTGATGATCAAGGATCTCACTTCGGCCTACTCACCAGGCAAGCGCGGAAAATCATGGCTCAAGATGAAGCGCGAACTGGCGACTCTCGACGTGGTTGTCACCGCGGTCGAATACGGCCACGGCAAGCGCATCGGAGTGCTCAGCGACTACACCTTCGCTGTCTGGGATGGCGACCAACTGGTGAATATCGGCAAAGCGTATTCCGGCCTCACCGACGTAGAGATTGCCGAGATGACACAGTGGTTCCTCGATCACACCATCGAAGATCACGGCTTTCGGCGCGTAGTCGAGCCCAAAATCGTGCTCGAGGTTGCCTTCAACAACATGATGCAGTCCGACCGCCACGAGAGCGGATATGCACTGCGCTTTCCGCGAATCATCCGCCTCCGCCCGGATAAGTCGGCGGAGGACGCCGACACTCTTGAACGCGCAAAAGAGATCTACGAAAACCAATAGCTGGCGCAACCTCTAACGGCTGTGGTGGTGATGGTGCTCTTCGTTCTCAGCCACCGGAATCACGCACCCATGCGCCACTTCGCACACCGCATGTTCGAATTGGATAGTGGTGTGGTCAATGCGGAAGCCATGAAGCAGTCGTTCCTTCACGTCACGCAAAATTCGCTCGCTTACCGAGGGCGGGATATCCGCGATCGAGATATGGCAGGAAAGCGCATGCGTCTCCGATCCAATGCTCCACACATGCAGGTCGTGTACGTCATTCACGCCCTCGACTTCGCGGATCGCCGATTCGATCTTTTCCAGTTTCATGCCGCGTGGCGTGCCTTCCAGCAGAATGTTCAGGGTCTCGCGCACGATGCCGAAACCCGACCACAAAATCAGAGTGCCGATTCCCACCGAGAGCACCGAATCGATCCAATAATTGCCGGTGACCAGGATCGCCCAGCCGCCGGCGATTACGGCCGCGGTCGAGAGCGTGTCCCCCACCTCGTGCAGAAGCGCACTGCGGATGTTTACGTCCCCGCCGGAGCGATAGAGCAGCAGGGCGATTGCTCCGTTCATGACAACGCCCGCTGCCGCCACCCACATCATCACGCTGGCCTGTACGTGCTCGGGATGCTGCAACCGCCGAAACGCCTCGTAGAAAATGAAAAACGACACCACCACCAACGAACTGGCATTCACCAGCGCCGCCAGCACCCCGGCGCGGTGATACCCGTAGGTTTTAGTCGAACTGGCCGGGCGGGATTGGAAATACACCGCTACCAATGACAGCAGCAGTGCCAGGAAGTCGGAAAGATTGTGTCCGGCCTCAGAGAGCAAGGCCAGCGAGTGCGCGCGAATACCCGCCCCCACCAGCAGGACGATGTAGGCGAGGGTCACGGCTAGCGAGATTTTCAGAACCCGCGTCGGGCCGCCTGCCCCATGCGCATGCACATGCATTCTTTTAGTTTACGGGCCGCAAAGACTGGCTTCAAGGGACGATCCTGAGTCTTGGGCGCCCTCGACGACTTTACTTAAGCGATTGTTCTGATTGCCGATGTGCATTAGAGGCAGCCTTAAAAGCCGTTCATACGGCCAAAAGGTGTAATGGCTGTTTAAAAGCTGGCCTGGCAGTTGCATCTCTCAAATATTCTCTGGCCGCGCGATTTATGGACGAGATCGTTAAGGATTTTCTCATCGAGAGCAAGGAGAACCTGGACCGCCTGGACCAGGAACTCGTGAAATTGGAGTCAGATCCTTCGTCCAAGGAACTCCTGTCCAGCATCTTTCGCACAATTCATACGATCAAGGGTACCTGTAGCTTTCTGGGTTTCACCAAGCTGGAAAAACTGAGCCATGCAGGAGAGAGCCTTCTGGCTCGCCTACGTGACGGCGAGCTTTCGTTGACTCCGGAGGTCACAAGCGGCCTACTCGCCATGGTGGACGCGATCCGGCTCATGCTGGCGGCCATTCAAGAAACCGAACACGACGGCAGCGAAGATCACGCGCCCTTGATCGCGCGTTTGGCCGATCTGCGCAACCCGCCTGCCTCGGCCAGCAAGCCTCCATTGCCCGTTGATTCTTCTGCGGCTCCGCTTACTCCCCCCACGTCCAGCTCCGCCGATTCGGAGAACGCAAAGCCGGTCCCAGAAACGTCTGCAGTGCCCGCTGTTCTCGAAGAGGAACTGGCCGACCCTTCAAAGCTAGGCGGTTTGTTGTTGCAGCGCGGCCTCGTCACTCCGAAAGATCTCGCTCAGGCCCTTCATCAGCAGGAAATCGGCCGCAAACGCCTCGGCGAGATTTTGATCGAGCAAGGCGCCGCCCACCCGGAAGATATTCTCGCGGCTCAGCGCGCCTTGGAGTCACGCAATCCGGAAGCCGCCGCGGAGACCATTCGCGTTGGCGTCAGCTTGCTCGATCGCCTCATGAATCTGGTGGGTGAGCTGGTGCTGGCTCGCAACCAGTTCTTGCAGCTCCGCAATCGCCTGCAAGATACAAATTTCCTGTCTCTTTCCCAACACATCAATCTCATCACCAGCGAACTGCAGGCAGAGGTCATGAAGACTCGCATGCAGCCCATCAGCAATGTCTGGAATAAATTCCCCCGCACCGTCCGCGACCTGGCACGCAACTGCGGAAAAGATGTTCGCCTCGAAATGGAAGGTCAGGATACGGAACTGGACCGCACCATCATCGAGACTGTCAAGGACCCGATGACTCACCTGGTTCGCAACGCCATCGATCATGGGATCGAACTGCCAGAAATACGGAAGCAGGTGGGAAAGCAGCCTCAGGGCTTGCTGAAGTTGCGGGCTTTCCACGAAGGCGGCCATGTGCACATCGAGGTTACTGATGATGGCGCCGGACTCAATCGTAGCCGCATCTGTGAAAAGGCAATCGACCGTGGCCTGGTTTCCCGCCAGCAGGCAGACCGCATGTCCGACCGCGAAATTTTCGAATTGATTTTTCTGCCCGGGTTCTCGACCGCGGAGAAGGTCACGAACGTCTCCGGGCGCGGCGTGGGCATGGACGTAGTGAAGACCAAAGTTGAAAAAATTGGAGGCACGGTCGATGTGCACTCCGCCGAGGGAAAAGGAACGACCATAAAAATCCAGATCCCGCTAACCCTCGCCATCATTCCAGCTCTGCTGGTGACCTCGGGCGGTGAGCGTTTTGCCATTCCTCAAGTCAGCCTGCTCCAACTGGTACGACTCGAAACCGGCAAGGCAATTGAAATCGTCCACGGCGCCGCGGTCTATCGCCTCCGCGGAAGGCTGTTGCCGTTGGTCTACCTGAACTCCGAACTGGGCCTCGTAACCCACCCGTTTCCTGAAACCTCAGACACGGCGGTAAGCATAGTGGTCGTACAAGCTCACGGCTGTGAGTTTGGCCTGGTCGTCGACGAGATTCTCGACAGCGAAGAGATCGTGGTGAAGCCGGTGGGCAAGCAACTGAACAAGATCAGCGCTTATTCCGGCGTCACCATTCTCGGAGACGGGCATGTGACCCTGATTCTCGACATTCCGGGGTTGGCCCGAAGGGCACGAATCATCTCCGGATCCCAGGATACGTCGCAGAAAAGCAACCACCCAGAAGCAACGGGCGTCACTGGTTCGCAGGCGTTCCTTATTGTGGAAAGTGGTAGTCGGCGTCGAATGGCGATCCCTTTATCCTTGATAACTCGCCTCGAGGAGTTCCCCGTGTCCTCGATCGAACTGGCGGGACGCCACGAAGTAACGCAGTACGGCGGAAAGGTCATGCCCATCGTCCGCCTGTCCCGAGTGCTTTCGACAGGCGGCCCAGCTTCCACACCAGCCGTTCCCGATGACCTGCTGCAGGTGGTGATGTGTTCGGAATCAGGCCGGAGCCTGGGGTTGGTGGTCGACCGCATTGTCGACATTGTGAACGAAAACCTCACCATCGAACCTCCAGGCCATCGCGCCGGCGTGCTCGGCTCATCGATTATCCAGAGACGAATCACCGAGCTTCTCGATGTGCCCGCGTTGATACATGAGGCGCCTGCGAGTGCTTCTGAGCCGGCAGCAACGGCTGAGAAAGGAGTGTAGAACGCGTAGATGCCGTCAACCCAGCAATTCTGCACTTTCTTTATCGCCGGCCACTGTTTGGGAACCTCTGTCGCCATGGTGAAGGAAGTGATCCAGTTCCAGCCGATCACACGCGTTCCGCTGGCACCGGATGTGATCGTTGGCCTGATGAACCTTCGCGGCCAGATTGTCTCTGTCATGGACTTGCGGCGGCGTCTGGAATTTCCCGAACGTCCTTGTGGCCAGCGTCCGGTGAATGTCGTGGTTCAGGCTCGCGACTCTGCCGTGAGCTTGCTGGTGGATGAGATTGGCGACGTTATTGCGGTCCAGGAGGACACGTTCGAAGCTCCCCCAGTCACCTTGCACAGTTTTGTTCGGGAGATGCTGCGAGGAGTGTACAAGCTGCCCGAACGCCTGCTGCTTGTGCTCGACATTGAGCGGGTGGTGGATCTTGAGAATTTCACGCATGGAAGCGTCGCGGCCATTGGTACGAACTTGTACAAGGCTCACGCCACGGAATCACCGAGGAGAGTGCAATGAAAAGTAGGCGCACCAACAAGAGATCGCCGGACCAGAAGCAAGCCATGCACGCCTTAGTGGTCGAGATCATGCACTTATGCGATGCCATGGCCCAAGGCAGGTTGTCGACGCGCGCAGATGCCAGCCAATTTCGGGGCGAATACCGCTGCGTCATCGAAGCCGTCAACAGTACGCTGGATGCAGCAATCGGACCATTTCATGTGACCGCCAAATGCATCGACACCTTGTCATCGGATCTGAAAGATCTGAGGCTGGTCCTGGAGGCGATGGCTTCGAATGATTACAGCCAGCGCGTATCCGCTGGTCAAGCCGCCTTACTCACCGATGCCTTCCATGGCGACTGCAAAGCGCTTGAGGAAAAGCTCAATGCATGTGCGGAAACGCTCGTTCGAGTGGGAGTCGCCACCAATCGGACTGCCGACACGCTGCAGGCCAGCATGCAAACGATTGCAACCCACGCGAATAGCTTGTCCGGTGCATCCGAGAAATTGGCGACGAGCAGTCAGGAGATGGGCGGCAGCGCCGAAGAGACGTCGGCCCAGGCCAGCACCGTCGCCACCGCGACACAACAGGTCACTGTGAGTCTGGGAAGCGTGGCCACTGGAGCCGAACAAATGTCTGTGACGGTGCAGAGTATCGCCAGCAATACCAGCGAGGCGGCGCAAATGGCTAGCGATGCAGTCAAGACTGCAAACTTGGCGAATGCCACGATTGCCAAGCTGGGGGACTCGAGCGCCGAGATCGGACAAGTCATTAAAGTCATCACCTCAATCGCTCACCAGACCAATCTTCTGGCGCTGAATGCAACTATCGAAGCCGCTCGCGCCGGAGAAGCAGGTAAGGGATTCGCAGTCGTCGCCAACGAAGTCAAAGAACTGGCCAAGCAGACCGCCAAGGCGACCGACGACATCAGCCAGAAAATAACAGCCATTCAGGCGGACACCAAGCATGCGGTGGAGTCGATCGGGAGCGTCACCTCGATCATCAATCAGATCAATGACATCTCTGGAACGATTGCCACAGCGGTCGAACAACAAAGTGCGACTACGAATGAGATGTCCCGCAACGTGCAGGAAGCAGCGCAAGGATCTGCCGAAATTTCCCGCAGTCTTCAGGCTGTTGCGCAACGTGCCGGCAGCACTAGGCAGGGGGCTCAAGAAGCTCTGAAAGCGGCACAACAACTGACGGAAATGGCTGCCCAATTCCGCAGCATGGTGGAACAATTTAAATTCCGGGATGCCAGAGAAGATGGACTCGCCCCTACGCTGCACTCTCAGGCTCGAGCCGCGCAGGCCTGCACTTAGGCCGCGCGTCCATAAGGGAATTTAGTGGCAGTCATAGCTTGGCCCTGACCTCCTGCCAAAATCAGCTTTTCGTCAAACTGCTCAAGTACCGGTTATTGAAATACGTCGTAGACTTCTGTACGAATTCCAGAACCCTGAACATGCGTTCTCGCGCTTCGCGGTTCATCTCGCGGAATTGAACAGCCACGCCCGAGCCGGGGTCAAGTCTCGCCACCACGCCATCGGCGGACAAGCTGGGATCGTCCATGGAGAAGCCCAGCTTGATTTTCGTCCCGGCGGCCAAAATCGTGCTGGTTTCGATATAGCAGCCGCCCATGCTGATGTCGGTAATGTTGGCAAACAGTGGAACGCCGCCCGTTTCCGTTTGCACTTCGATCGTCACCCGGCACTTCATGCGCGGATGCGCTCGGCGGTCCTTGTAGGCAAGCTGCTTCTGTTTTTCCAGATACATCCGCCGGTCAGCCTGCGCCAGCAACTGCTCGGCATCCTTGCCGTCATCCGGATACAGGGCTCGGCCCACGCTTAGCGACAGAAGATCTTCACCACAAACTTCGCTTCCCGCCTGCCTCGCTAAGGCGCGCATCTGCTCTGCCTTCTTCCCGGCCGCATCCGCGGCTAGTCCCGGCGCGATGACCACAAACTCGTCCCCGCCCATGCGCGCCACATAGTCGTACTCGCGGCAGCTATCCTTGAGAGCCTGGGCAAACAGCCGCAGCACCCGATTGCCTTCCAGGTGTCCAAAGCGGTCGTTGATCTGCTTGAACCCGTCCATGTCAGAAACCATCACCGTCAACGACGAGTTGTCACGCTTGCAGCGGGCCAGTTCGCGATCGAGTTGCAGGAAAAGTGATCGCGCATTCGGCAAGCCCGTTAGATAGTCGGTGGTCGCTGAGTTTTCCGCCTGCTGGTATTTGAGCGCATTCTCAATTGCCAGCGCCATTTTGCCGCTGACGGCGAGCAGGATCCGCAGGTGATCGGAAGTGAACGCGTCGCGTTCGCCGCGATAGAGCGCCAGAACCCCAATCACCCCGGCAACACCCTCGAGCGGCACCGCCAGCGCCGAACGCAATGTGCTGAACTTTGACGGATCGTTCAAATATCCCGGTTCCACCGACGGGTTGCCGTTGATGATCGGTTTACGATTGTGTGCCACCCAGCCCGATAGCCCGTGTCCAATGGGAATGCGCAAGGAAGAAAACAGCCGGTAGTTGTCTCCATTCACATATTCCGGAACCAGTTCTTGCTCTCGCTTGATATAGATCGCGATTGCATCGTACGGCACCATGGGCTTCAGCTTCACCGAAAACACTGAAAGCGTCTCACCCAGGCTCAGCGAAGCTCCCAAGTCCTGACTGAGCTCAAACAGTGCCTGCGCCTCTTGTCGCGCAGCGGCGATGGACGACAGAAACGTCGCTTCGCGACCGGCGTAATCCTGTGCGGCGGCATTTTCGAACCCGGCCGCCGGTTCGACCCCGCGCTCGATCTTGATACCCGTCGACAGTGGAGCATTCGGATCTTGGGCCGTTTTGGCGATTGCGAGCCGCTCCAGATATTGATAACGCTTCTGCAGAATGTCCACGATTTTCGGGTCGAACGACTTACCCGATTCCGCCGCGAGTTTCTGCATAACGTCTTTGATGGGCAACGCGCGCCGGTACTGGCGGTCGGATGCGAGCGCATCCAGATAGTCCACCGCCGACAGGATCCGGGCACCGATCGGAATCTCCGCCCCTTTTAATCCCAGCGGGTAGCCGGAGCCGTCCCACTTTTCGTGGTGGGCACGCACAATCGGCACCACCGGATAGGGAAACCGGACGCGCTCCAGAATTTCCGCACCGACCAGCGTGTGGATCTTCATCTTCTCGAATTCTTCCGGAGTCAGCCGCCCCGGCTTCGAGATGATGTGCTCAGGTACGGCCAGCTTGCCAATGTCATGCAACAGTGCGGCCGCATGCAGCGCCTCCAACTCAGGTCCGGATACCCCGAATTCTTTGGCTACCTCGATCGCATATACGCGTACGCGCTGCAGGTGCTCGTGGGTGGTGTGATCCTTAGCTTCAATCGCCAACGCCAGCGCTTCAATCGTGCGCAAGTGCAAGCTCGCCATTTCTTCGACGTGGCGCTTCTCGTCTTCCAATTTTCCCAGGTACAAGCGGTACGAGCGATAGATCAGGTAAACCGCGGGCAGTACGAGAAGACACGTTTCCCAGTTGAACGTGCGGTTCAGCCACGCGATGATTCCCGCGATTCCCGCTCCCACCAGGTAATACGGGAACGACCAGAAATAGCAGTCGACCAGGATTCGCGTCAGCCGCCGGTGTTCGGTCAAAGAAATTACCGCGGCAATAGTCCCGGCATTCGCAATGAAATAAACCGTCGCCGCTAATCCCAGCAGAACCGGGGGGCTGTCGACGACCACATTCGTCAGCCGGTGGTGGTAAACGATATACGCAAGCGCCGTCGAGATCGCTCCCGCGCACACGTTAAACGTGACTTGGAGCGCTTTCGGCCGATCCGGGTACAAGCACTGCGCCAGCATCGAAACCGCGCCCAGGATGAGTGTCTCAGTGAAGCTCAGTTCCAGCACCCCGATCAGGATGAACAGGAAATTCACCGACAGCGTACCCGTAATTCCCGGCAGGTTCACCTTCAGCCGCGACGCCAAAATGGCGATGCCTAGGTAACAAATAAACTCGGCAATGTTCTTACTACTCTGGTGGATTCCCCCGTAGACCAGCGTCCCGAGTCCCGCCACCACAATCAGAGTGATGAACAGCTTTGAGGCGAGGGACAACCCTCTCCATGAGCGTGAGTGCTCAGGCAGACCGATAGCAATGCTGGTTGCGCCAGTCATTCGAATAGACACACTGCCGCGGTCAATGTGCGGCAGCGTTATCTATAAATAGCAGTTAAGGCTTTTAGAAACAATGGTTTGAAGAAAAACGGAGAAACTTCGGTAACCCACCCGGGTCACTTTCGGAGGTTGACAGATAATGGGATCATTTCTGGCAGAAGTAAAGGCCTAGAAGGTGTCGCTGGTGAGAATCCTCTCAGATCGTAATGGCTCTCTTTTCAGCCAGATCTTTTCGTATTCATACCGTGCTCGGGACACCCGTCCAGGCGCAACTCATTTCACTGCAAGCACTTGTGACGCCTTCCCGCACTGCGGAGGCCACGCGTCAGCGGCACGCGGAGTGAATCGAGTTGTGAATCAGACGGACTGAGAAACATCTTCCTCAGCCGCATCCTCATTGCCATTGCTTGCCGCCAAGGCTGTCGTGGAAGCTTTCCCGCGCCGCATCGCGACAATCCCCGTGCGTACCATCTCCAGCACGCCGTAGGGACGCAACACTTCGAGCAACCCGTCGATCTTGTCCTCAGCTCCGGTGATTTCGATCGTCAGCGACTCCGGAGCGACGTCCACCACCCGCGCCCGGAACACGCTTGCCAGTTCCAGAACATGCGAGCGCGCCTCGTGCGTGGCCGCAACTTTAATCATCGCCAGATCTCGAACGATTGACGGCTCCTGCGTGATGTTCTCCACTAGCAGCACGTTCACCAGCTTGTAAAGATTGGCCTCGATCCGGCGTGCCTGATCCCGGTCGGCATCGACCGTTATCGTCATGCGCGACACCTCGGGTTTCTCGGTGCGCCCGACCGTCAGCGAATCGATATTGAAGGCGCGCCGCCGGAACAGCGACGCCACCCGCGTCAACACTCCCGGTTTGTTTTCCACGTACACCACGTATGTATTCAACATGTTGTTGTTCTCTACTCGTCCGCAGCGGTTTCCACGATCTTGCTGGGCCGCCGGATCATCTCATGCAGCGCAGCCCCCGCGGCTACCATCGGGTACACTGTGTCTTCCTGCTCGACTCGGAAATTAATCAACACCGGGCCATCATGCTGGCGTGCCGCCTGCACCGCTGGCACAACCTGCGAGCGCTCCGTGACAGTCATGCTGCGAATGCCATAAGCCTCCCCGAGTTTGGCGAAATCCGGGTTCAGCAAAGGCGTTGCCGCATAGTTGCGTTCATAGAAAAATTCCTGCCACTGCCGCACCATGCCCAGAAATCCATTGTTGATGATGGCGATATTGACCTTCAGCTTCTCCTGCACAATCGTCGCCAGTTCGCACAAGGTCATCTGGAAACCCCCGTCGCCCACGACCACCCAGACCTCCGCTTCCGGCCGCGCGACTTTGGCGCCGATGGCAGCGGGCAAGGCGAACCCCATGGTGCCCAATCCCCCCGATGTAATCAGGCTGCGCGGCTTCTCGTGCTTGTAATACTGCGCCTCCCACATCTGGTGTTGGCCCACGTCAGTTACAACCACAGTTTCTCCGTCGCGAGTCTCCCGCCACAAATCGTTGATCACGTGCGCTGCATACAGATGTCCGCTATCCGGCAGATTCTGAATGTCGCGGACCGCCGAATCGCCTTTCAACTTGTCTATGCAATCGAGCCACTCGCTGCGGTCAATCGATTCCACATGCGGCAGCAACTCGTGCAGCACCTCGCGCAGGTCTCCGACCAGCGGCACATCCACTTTGACGTTCTTATTGATCTCCGCCGGATCAATTTCTATGTGAATCTTCTTCGCATTCGGCGCATACGTCTTCAGATTCCCAGTCACGCGATCGTCGAACCGCATCCCGAACGCCAGCAGCAGGTCGGCTTCCTGAATGGTTTGATTCACCCAAGCCTCGCCGTGCATGCCCATCATGCCAAGGTTCAGCGGATGTGCCGCGGGAAATGCGCCGATGCCCAGCAGCGTCAGGGCCACGGGAATCCCCGCGCGCTCGGCGAAGTCGCGCACTTCCTGCATCGCCCCCGAGATGATGATGCCGTGACCCGCCAGAATGACCGGGCGCTTAGCATTGTGAATCAAATCCAGCGCTTGTTCGTATTCCTCCGGAGCCGGCGACAGGTCCGGACGATATCCCGGCAGTTGCGGCTTGGCCGCCTCCCAGTCGAATTCGCATGAAGTCTGCTGCGCGTCTTTGGTGATGTCGACCAGTACCGGCCCGGGACGTCCGGACCTCGCAACGTAAAAAGCTTCCCGAATCGTTCGCGCCACTTCGTTCGCGTGCGTGACCAGGTAATTGTGCTTCGTAATCGGTAGCGTGACGCCAGTGATGTCAGTTTCCTGAAACGCGTCCGATCCAATCAGTTTGCTGCCCACTTGGCCCGTGATGCAGACGATTGGGGACGAATCGAGCATCGCGGTCGCAATTCCCGTGACCATGTTCGTCGCGCCGGGACCGGACGTTGCGACGGCCACTCCCACCTGCCCGCTGGCGCGGGCGTACCCATCTGCCATGTGGGTTGCACCCTGCTCGTGGCGCACCAGCACATGATGAATCTTGCTGTGCTTCAGCGCGTCATACGCAGGCAGAATCGCGCCGCCCGGATAGCCAAACACGTGCTTCACGCCCTCGCGCTCAATGCATTCCCAGAGAATGCTCGCCCCGGTCATACTTTTTGTCGCCGTCTTGTCCTTCATGCCAACCTTCCTGCGCTCCTAAAATGCAAAACCCACCGCGCCATCTTCTGGCGGGGCGGGATTGGGGAGCCTTGGAATTTCCTGTTGCTCAGCTCACTGCTTCCCTCCACACCAGCCCGGGTACAAAAGTCGTACCCCAACGATGACGACACGAATTCGGTGTAGGTAGCCGTGACTCATAGGCTGTTTTAAGCAGTGCACAGATGGTACCGAAGCCGGGAATTTGCTGCAAGTGGCAAGTCCCAGGGCTGCGCAAGCTACAGTTGAACGATCTGACGCTCTACATCTTGCGTCGCTTGCGCCAGGTTCTCAGGCTTTCCCAGGTCGCGCCAATAATATTCATCCGCTCGAAAGGCGACAATCGTTTCTCCGCGACCGGCGAGCCGCAAATAAGAATCGATGATGGAAAAAGCTCCCTCTTCGCTCAGCATGCCCAATAATCGTGGAGAAATCACATGAATGCCTGAAAAGGCTAATGCCTGAATGTCCGCGGCGGAGTTCGTCGGGTCCGAGGGAGAATTGCCCGCACGCCGATCGCGCAGCTGATTATGTTCGTCGAATAAAAGGTAGCGGGAAGTTTTGCGATCCTGCACCGCCAATGTGACCAGAGCACGGTTCTTCTGATGAAACTCGAGCATCCGGTTCAGATCGATGGTGCTCAAAACGTCGACATTATGAAGAATAAACGGCTCCCGGTTCTTTTCGAAGAACCACACGGCCTTCTTCAACCCGCCGCCGGTATCGAGCAACAACTTCTCGCGGGAGATTTCAATCCGCATCCCAAAATGGTCGTTCCTCTTCAGATACTCGACAACCATGTCCGCGAAATGATGTAGGTTCACAATCACCTCGCGAA
>DASTCU010000107.1:0-4221 GCA_035710825.1 Candidatus Sulfotelmatobacter sp. | reverse complement strand
TGTCGTGCCGGTCACGCTGTTGTCGTCTACGAAAAAGCTGACCGCATCGGTGGATTGCTTCGCTACGGCATTCCAGAGTTCAAGCTGGAAAAACACATCATTGATCGCCGCCTCGAGCAAATGTCGGCCGAGGGCGTGAAGTTCGTCACCAATGCGGACGTCGGCCGCAACGTGTCGGTTGAAGATTTGCGTCGCGACTGCGATGCCATCGTGCTGGCGGGCGGCTCCGAAGCTCCACGCGATCTCAAAGTCCCCGGCCGCGAGCTGAAGGGAATTCACTTCGCCATGGAATTCCTGCCGCAGCAGAACAAGCGCTGTCACGGGGACGTGATCGACCCTGCCGTCGAGATTCTCGCTACCGGCAAACGTGTGGTCATCATCGGAGGCGGCGATACGGGCGCCGATTGCCTGGGCACATGCCATCGCCAGAAGCCTCTGTCGGTCCATCAATTCGAAATCATGCCCAAGCCGCCCGAGGAGCGTTCTCCACAAACTCCATGGCCGCTTTGGCCGATGCAACTCCGCACCGAGGCCGCCCACGAGGAAGGCGGCATCCGCGATTGGAGCATTGCTACGACCAGCTTCACGGGTGACGACAGCGGCAACGTCAAACAACTTCACGCTATAAAGGTCGGCCCTCCGCCGAAGTTCGAGCCCATTGCAGGAACGGAATTCACCATCGATGCCGATCTGGTCCTGATCGCGATGGGATTTCTCGGCCCTGTGCGCAAGGGTATGATCGAGCAGCTGGGGGTCCAGCTCGACAATCGCGGCAACGTTGACACCGACGAGAATTACATGTCATCGGTTCCGGGAGTATTTGCCGCAGGGGACATGCGTCGCGGCCAATCGCTCGTGGTGTGGGCTATTTCGGAAGGACGCAAGGCGGCCGCCTGCGTGGATACTTACCTGAAACAACTCACGATTCAGCCCCGCGTAGAAACCGTGCAGCCCGGTGCTATTCGGATCGCGTAGCCGCTTCCACCCTCTCGTACAGTTCCGGAAGACGCTGCGCGTCTTCGCCGGAGTTTCCAAACCGCGCGGACTCATACACGGCGGTAAAGCGAGCGACCGGTTCACGCAGCCGCTGGTCGGCAATCTTCCGAACAAATTCCTGGGGCGTTTGAGTTTCCGGCTTTTGCATCCCGCGCCGCGCCAGCACCCGCGCCATGCGTTGGTACCACATCGATGCAGCCTGTTCGGGAGACCTCTCCGGATGCGCTGATAGCCACTTCTCGTGCAGCCAGCGCACAATCCGTCCCAGGTTCCCCAAAATCAGTAGCGCCAGAGCAACGGCAGCGCCGAAAATAGCCCACCGTCCGGGCGAATGCTCCACATGATCCTGGCTGCGCCGCGCCCAGTTCAGCATGGACTCATAATGATTGCGGGCCCACTTGCGGGCTCCATCCCAGGCTCCACGAGAGGTTATGATCGCGGCCTTGCCCAACACGTACTGGTGCGAACTGTCGTAGCTGACGATCCACTCCCGCCAGAATGAGGCCATTGCATCGACATAAAGTGCGAGCCGCCCCCAACCCTGCGGCGTTCCGCTGCCGCCCCCGGGCGTCGGATCAAAAGTCTGCCACCCATAGCCGGGAAAATAGGCCTCCACCCAGGAGTGCGCGTCCTTGGCTCGCACCACATAGCTTCCTGTGATGTCGTTGAACTCGTCGCTACGGAATCCGTTGACCACGCGAGAAGGAATGCCCAGTGTGCGCAACATGACCGCCATGGCCGAGGCAAAGTACTCGCAATGTCCTTGCTTGCGCTCGAACAGGAAATTCGCGATTGGATCTTTCACCGATGTCCGGGGCAGTTCCAGCGTATAACCGTAACGAGTCCGAAGATAACTCTCGAGGGCGGCGGCTTTGTCGTATTCGTTCTTTGCGGAGCTCGTGATTTGGGATGCTAGCTGTGCAACCCTTGGATCCTCGCCAGGCAGGTCGAGGTAGTTGTCGGTGATCTGTTCAGAATAGTTTCGTCCTGCTTTCCGCAATTCGCCCGGGGTTGGTTGTGCGATGTCTGAAGTGGCTTCGTATCGGCTGACCATGTGCTGAGAGTCGAGGTCGTAGACAGCTCCTCCCGAGTCGCTCGTCAGATTCCGATAATTCCCGCTCACACTGCGGCCCCGGGGAGCCAGAAAGAAAACGTTGGTTCCGATCGGTTCCATCAGTACGTGATAGCGAATGATCTTCTCGCGCCCATTCCTGGACATCATCTCTGGATCTGGCACGCCGAAGCTGTTATCGAGTTGCCTGCGTAGAACAAACTGTTCTCGGGGACTCGACCATGTGTGCCCGTCGAACTCTCCCAGCGCGACACCCCGCCAGTGCAGGTCGTACTTGCCAACATTGTCGCCATCGATCTGAATGTGCATCACGACGGATTTTGACTGCTGAATCCGTCCGATCTGTCCCAACTGCACACGATCGCTGAAGCCGGACGATATATCGGTGCCGAACGAATATCCGCCCAGATACCCGGCCGACATGCGCGGCATCACAAAGAACAACGCCGCGCCGCCAATCAGAATCATCACCATCAATCCGGGCACCATTCTCGCCAAGGCGAACGCCAAATGCCGGTGTTCTTGCGGATCGCTCGAGTGCCTGGCCCGGATGTTGGCCGCGTGCCCCGAACGCCGCATCTCCATCAAGATGAACGTCGCCACCGCCATCAGCATGAACGCGGCAAACGAGAACAGAAACACGCTGTCCACCGTTAACACCGCCGATGCCAGCACCATTAGGAATGCCAGGATGGCGAGCGTGACATGATCTCGTTCTCGCCGCAGCGAGAACATGCGCACCACCACACCGAACAATGCCAGATGAACGGTCGCGGGAAGAAAGCTGCGCGAAAAGACGAAATAGTCGATTGCGAAGAAGACGAAATAGGCGACCGAAAGCGGAGTGGTCCAGCGCTCAGAAATAACGACCTGCCGCCGCTTGGCTAACAGGTAGCCCCGCACGGCCATGGCAGCGCCGACAAGAATGACCGACGGCAGGTCCAAGCCGCCGGTTCCAGCTAACGTTCCAAATCCAGTTAAAACAAGCAGATACAGCGCGAGTTCAAAGTAGTTATCGATGGCTCGCTGCAGCGGAATCACGCCCGATTGTATAGTCTGTGTCGCCATGCCTCTTTAAGCAGCGAGGGTCGATCCGCTACCCATAATGCAGGTTTGATACCTATTGTTCGATAAGTGCAACAAGAAAGAAAGTGCCGAAAGCCGAATCCTTGCACCAAAAGTCACCTGTTTCTTCATGTGTCGAACCTTAACGCCGGTGTCCCGCCGGCTGGCGCGGGGGCGTCTCGCCCCGCGCGTTAAGGTTTTGAACAACGGTCCGAAGCGCCAACTTCGCAATGCTAAAATGATTCAGGTCAGACATCGGTCTCACGCGACGCACTCCCGCCAACCCCGCCAGGTCCGGAAGGAAGCAACGGTAACGGGCTCTTGCGTGTGCAGTGAGTTCCCGGTGTCTGACTTTAATTTTTTCCTCGCCCAGCACCGCCGGTCCCAAGCCCTCTGATTACCGAAATTTACATCCTCTTTACGACTCTTTTCGCAAGAAACGTCTTTCCGAGCATCCACATGGAGTAGGGACGCGAAGACTCGATCCGGCCCCGAGGAGAAACATGAATAGTCGTAATACCGCTCCCCACCTTGCTCCGCATATCACCATTCGTGTATCCGGAAAACTTTTCCAGGGACATCTTGCTTATCTCGATCAACTCGTACAGTCTGCAACCGAGTGCCAACTGTGGCCTCTGCTCAGTCTTGCCCAATTAGAAGAATTGGATCGTGCCGCACTCTTTTATCTAATCGACGGCGAGAATCAGCAATTCGGAATCATCTCGTGCCCGACTTTCATTCGCGACTGGATTGACCACGAACGGGAGCGCGCGGCCGCATGATTGGGAAAGCGCCCGCTTACATTTCCGCACTTGGACCGTCTAGAATCTGGGTTCGAATCCAGGAGGTGACCCGTGCGCTTGGTCCATCGTCTGTCTCTGCTCGTAGCGGTCTTCAGCTTAGCTGCTGCCGCGATAGCCCAGGAATCCAAAATAAACTCCGTGCTTGACATGTCGGAGTTCGTCCGCGACTGGCAGATTTCGAAGCAGTTCACCATCGACGTCGCCAACGCTATGCCTGCCGACCTATATATCTTTAAGCCCAATCCCGAGGAAATGACCTTCGGCGAGCAGATAGTTCATATTGCT
>DASTCU010000106.1:0-1034 GCA_035710825.1 Candidatus Sulfotelmatobacter sp. | reverse complement strand
GTGTACCCCTCGCAAGCCCGCTGTTCGCAGCGGGCTTTTTTGTGTGCCGAGCATGTTCGACAGCTGGGAGGTGAAAGTCCTCTTCACAACCTGATGGAGGTGAAGTGATAGCGAAGCGCAAGGGCGTCGTCACGAGGCGGGGTCTGAAAGAAGCGTGGAGCAAAGGCGTGAGCCGATGAACAAGAACCGGATGAAGAGGCCTACGGCAGCGGGCGAGCGGGCAAAAAGCCGCGAAGCCCACATCCATCAAGGCTGCTGGTGGTAAATCCGGCGGTTGTGCGCTGAAGGCGGTCGAACTTACCTCGGGAGGTCTGCGGCGTGTCACGGAATCGTGACTGAGGGGGAAGGGATTCACTCTGACCGCGACGCAGAAGTCAGCAGCGGGCGTAGTAGTTGCGCAAGCGACGAAGGCCCAAACGGAAGGGAGCGGCAAGTAGTGGGCGGGACTCGATGAGCGACAAGCGGCAGAAGAACCAGCTACAGATGTTGTTGGCCTTCACCGACGAGGGGAGGAGTGAAGCTCCAAAGACTCGGCGGGAAGGGACCGAATCGCTCACGGCGAAACGCGGGTACGAAAGCGCGGCTCTCCCTGAACTAGTGATGGAAGAGGTCTGCGGACGGGAGAACTGTCTGCGGGCCTTACGACGAGTCAAGGCCAACAAGGGAAGTCCGGGGATCGACGGCATGAAAGTCGGCGAGTTACCCGGCTACCTGAAGCAGCACTGGCCAGCCCTACGGGAACAACTGTTGAGTGGGAGCTACCAGCCGCAACCGGTGAGGCGAGTGGAAATAGCCAAGCCGGAGGGAGGAGTGCGCAAGCTGGGCATTCCAACAGTGCTGGACCGGTTTATCCAGCAGGCGGTGATGCAGGTTCTGCAAGACAGATGGGATCGGACGTTCTCCGAGCACAGTCACGGATTTCGTCCGCAGCGTTCGGCGCATCAGGCGGTGGCCAAGGCACAGCAGTATATTGCCGAGGGCAACCGCTGGGTGGTGGACTTAGATCTGGAAAAGTTTTTCGATCGAGTGAACCA
>DASTCU010000105.1:0-7167 GCA_035710825.1 Candidatus Sulfotelmatobacter sp. | reverse complement strand
CCGCAACCAGGGATCGATGGAAGCTCTCATCACACTGGCATTCCTGATGACCTTCCTAAGCATGCCGATGCGCACTTACATTCCCGTCTTCGTGAAAGACATCTTCCATCGCGGTCCGGAAACCTACGGCAATCTGCTCTCGCTGATGGGCGTTGGATCGATCTTCGGATCGCTCGGCGTAGCCAGCCGCGGCAACATGCGCAACAAGGGCCGCTTCGCCCTCACCATGCTGATGTGTTTGGGCGCGGGCATCGCAGTGTTCTCGTTCTCCAAGTTCCTGACGCTGAGTTATTCGATGCTGGTGCTGGTAGGCGCTTCCATGATGGCGGTGTTTGCGACCGTGACCTCGCTGGTGCAGTTGATTACCACCAACGAAATGCGCGGCCGCGTGATGAGCGTCTACAACTGCGCCTTCCGCGGAGGCATGCCGATGGGCAATCTGGTGTCAGGATGGCTCGTCCCCGCATTCACCGCGCCGGTCGTGCTCGGGGTCAACGGGTTCGTACTGATTCTGGTGGCTGTGTATTTCCTGCTGGTGCAGAGACGTATGGCCGCGCTGTGATGTTATTTCGATTCCCAGTCGACCGCGTAGACATCTTGCGTCCCGGTGTCGTGTAGCAGCAGAGGCTGATCGTCAGGCGTGAGCGCCAACGCTCCGCCGTAGCGCCCGGTGGTCGGGAAATCCTGGATGCCGGCGATCGGCTCGACCTTCTTGTCGCTGATGCGGATGCGAACCACCGCGTCTTTCCCGCGATTATCCAGAACATAAACGTACTGGCCATCATGCGACCAGTTGAGCCACCCAAGGGAACCGCTGGCCAATTCGCTCCACTTGTTGGTGCCGAAATCAAACAGGAGAAGTGTTTTCGAATCGGTGGAGAAGGCCGAGACGTGACGACCGTCAGGCGACCAGCGCGGCGAGTACAGCCCATCCGACGCAGGCAAGTTTGCGATCTTGTGTGTGGAGAGATCGAGGATGTGAATCGCGGATGAAGGATTGTTGGATTCGCCGGCGAAGATGATCTTGCTTCCGTCCGGCGACCAGTTGGGATCGAGTTGCTGCGTCTGGTCGTCGGGCAAAAGCAGGCGCGGACTGCCACCGTCCGCGGAAATTTGGTAGATGCGCGCCGGCTTGTCGGCGCTCAGCGCGAACTCGAAGAACACGATCTGCTTGCCATCCGGCGACCAGCGTGGCAGCACTGGATACATCGGCGGATACGTGAGCTGCAGGCGCTCGCTGCCATCGGTCTTGCTGCGCCAGAGCGCACCATCGGGATACGAAACGTATGCGACCCAGCGGCCGTCCTTGGAGAACCCGACATACTCGGCGGAGATGCCGTTGAGAAACGGAGTGAACTGGCCGGACCTGGCGTCGTAGCGCATCAATTCACCGCGATAGGTGCGGCCAATCATGAACAGCTTCTTGCCATCTTTACTCGGCAGCGGCGAGGAGAGCGTGAGCGGACTCGAGGTCAACACGATGGGCTTGGGATCGGAGTGAAACAATCCTCCGCTGGCGGGAAGGGCCCAGATTTGTCCCTGGGACTGAAAAAGGAAAAAGTTTCCATCGGGAGTCCACTTGCCGCAGCATTCGTTGGGTGGATTGTGCCAGCCTTCGAACAGGCGATGCAGGTTTGTGCCGTCGGTGGCAACTTCCCATTCGAGTTGCTGGCCGATGGTGCCCGCAGTTTCGGAAGAATCGAAGCGCAAGTGGCGGCTGTCCGGAGACCAGGTGACATGGAGGATGTCCCCTTTGACGGTGGTCACCTTGCGGGATTCGGTACCGTCCGCTTTCGCAATGAACAATTCGCCAAGGTTGGTATAGGCGAGCATCTTGCCGTCGGCAGACCAGGCTGCGGTTTCGGCGACGAAATCGCCGATGCGCCGCGGAGATCCACCCATGATGGGAAACGTCTGCAACGGTCCTCGCTCAGGAACGCCTTGTCCGTTGACGACGAGCAGCTCAGAGCCATCCGGCGAGAGATCGAGCGGCACCATGTCGCTGGAACTCATGACAGAAATCTTGCGGGGCTCGCCGCCGCTGGCCGACATTTCCGCCAGTCCATGTGAAGAGAAGGTGGCGGTGTTTCCCGCGCCGACGCCCAGATAAAGACGCGCGCCATCGGTTCCGATGAGAGTCTTCGGCTGGCCGTCGTGCGTGAGTTGAACGTAGTTGGCGACGTGCGGCGGAGTGGGCGCCTGCAGCAGGAAATACGAACCGATGGCGAGAGCGAGAATCACTGCAACTGCGATGTACGCCTTTGGCGAGCGGAGAGGAGCAGGTTTTATGACCGGATGAGCGCCGCTGCTGCCCAATGAGGGATCGGTGAGAGCCTCGAGAGCGAAAGCGAGATCGGAGGCGGATTGGAAGCGCAGGTCGGGATGTTTTTCGAGACAGCGGCGAATGACTCGCTCCAGGCCTGCGGGCGTCTCAGGCGACAGCTGTGCGATGGATGCAGGTTCTTCGTTGAGAATGGCGCTCATCGTGTCGGCGGACGTCGGACGGTCGAAGCTGCGCTTGCCCATGACCATCTCGTAGAGGATGGCGCCAAAGGCAAAGATGTCGGCGCGATGGTCGGTGGCGAGTCCGCGAACTTGTTCCGGGGCCATGTAGCCCATGGTGCCCATGGCGACGCCCGGAAGCGTGAGCGTGGGCGCGGCGCTAGTCAGGACATCTTTCGGCTGGATGAGTTTGGCGAGGCCGAAATCGAGAATCTTGACGCGATCGTCTTTGCAGATGAAGAGATTGTCGGGCTTAAGATCGCGATGAACGATGCCCTTTTCATGGGCGGCGCCCAGACCCTGCGCGATCTGCACGGCATAGCTGATGGCCTTGCGCAGGTTAAGCGGACCGCGGCGGATAGTTTCTGTGAGGGTGCGGCCTTCGAGGAGTTCGGACACGAGATAGGGAGTGCCGAAGTACGTCCCCATTTGATAGACGGCGAGAATGTTGGGGTGGTTGAGCGCGGCGGCGGCTTTGGCTTCAGTTTCGAAACGAGTCAGGCGGTCAGGGTCGGCGGAGACGAATTCGGGCAGAACTTTGATGGCGACGTCACGTTCGAGGCGGGAGTCGCGTGCCCGGTAGACCTCTCCCATGCTGCCCGCGCCGAGCGGGGAGAGGATTTCATATTGACTCAGCTTCGTTCCAGGGGCCAGGGGCATCGTTGCGCCATTATAGTCCGCAGCGCTGCGGGAGCCTGTGGAGTTCGTGGGCGAAATTAGGCGGGTGGAACTGCAAAGGGGCTTCGTCGTCAATTACAAACAGTCAGCAACCATTCCGAGTGGAAAGGAGATTTAAAGCCCATCTGCCCGGAGCTGCTGCGCTACACTGTCCATCCCCTCGGGAAAAAACCGTGAAACGAAGGCGAGAAGAAACGGTGATCCGCGTAGGGTGTGGAGTTTCTGCGCTCGTTCACGCAACTCCAGGCGCGACTGGTCCCTAGCTCGCCTTCGGAGTTTTCTCAGCAGCAGGAGATGCGAGTGCGCATTTGTGCGTTTGGGAATATGCGACTGCTTGGTCGGCAGCTATCATTTGATTGGTCGCCATGAGTTCAGATTCCGAGCCGCACCCATGGCAATGATAGATGAACTTGCCGTCGGCAGTTTCTCTGAGACTGAACATTGACGCTCCGCCAGTAGTCATAAGAGACAGTCTGCGATGCGGTTCAGATTTTTGGAATAGCTCCGATGTTCGGGGCACGAACGTAACCCGTGTCAGGTTACGAGGACCGATCCCCGGTCGCAGGGGTCAATGAATGGGCGAAATCGCGATGTTTCGCCAACAACTGCTCTTGAAGCGACCCGTGTTGCGGGGCGGGCACCATAGGAGTATTTCGTCTTCAGAACAAAGCCCTATTGCCATGCCGCAAGTCCGGCCTTAGCCTTTCGCCCCTGAGCCCAGGAGGGGCTCCTCTATGAAGCATCCCTTCCGTTCGTTGCTGGCGTGGGCCACGGTTCTGCTCTGCACCTCGCTCGCCCAAGCAGCGTCATATCAGGAGTGCACCAGCACCATAAGCTCCAATTTCAATGGCACCGCGATCGCGCAAGGGGATTACATCTGGTTCACAGGCGCTCTCAAAGTCAGCGGCTTAGGTTCTGGCCCAACCACCCTGTACGTGAGTCACGCCTCGATCAGCTTCATCGCAAACGGCACAACCTACACGATACATGTGCCCAGTTCGGCGATCACTTTTTCTTCCTCGACCACGCAGGCGACCACCGACTTTGTCCAACTGTATCCGTTGTTTCTGGGGAAGGGCTGGGACACACAACTGCAATTGTCAGGTCTGGCGGGGAATGATCTGATGACTGCCGTCCACTTTAAAGTGCCCTCGGCGGGATTGCCTGGCGGCATCAAGAACGTGGCGTTCACTGCGACATTCTCCAGCTACACCCCAGGACTAACCGTCAACTGGCAATGGGCTGCAGCCGTCTACACCTCCTTTGACATCGATTACAACAGCGTGGGTGTGAAGCCGGTCGATGACAACAAAGCGAGTATTTACCAGAACTCAGATCACGCGGGCACGCCGGAGACCTTCAAGACGTTCGTGATCGGAGGTGCAAGGGGCGGCGGTGGCGCGAACTATACGGGATCATTAAGCGGAACGGGAAGCTGTGCGCTGACGCCCGACGGCTCAAACTCTATCACCGTTAGCAACCAACGTTAACTCGTCGCCACCGATTGAAGTTCGAAAGCGATTACACTCAAAACCCCTGCCCCAAAGGCGTTGAGTGTAATCGCGATAGTACGCCAATCATCTTTCTGAAGCGCGGGCCTTTTCTGCCAAACTGATTGCGTGTTGCGCCGCCGCTTCCAAGGGATGAGGCTTCATTCGGTAAGCATGTGCTGCAGATAAGGCCAATAGCAGCTGGGAAGCACGCCGCATTTGATATTCACGCAGCCGGTCCCCGATAGCATTATCTGTTTTGCCGAGGAGCTCGTTGAGGTAATGCCACAAAAATTGACGAAGTTCATCGACTGCTGCTTTGAAAGCGACCAGTTCGTTGGACGCTTCACTTTCGAGTAATGCGGAGGAGAGTTCAGCGGATTGGGTCGCCGCCCGTTTATTTAGCTCGTCACGCACGAGGTAGAGTTCTTCAGTGATCAGTCGAATCCGCGTGAGCGTTTTGTCCATAACAGTCTGTAGCGCCAAAGCTAGCGGGAGTCAGCTCGTCGATTCAATAAGAAGTCTGTCGGCCTCCTCCAATGACAGTCGCATCTCCAGAAGCAGGTCCCGCGAATTTTGGGGTCTCCGGTTTCCTTGAGGTTCAGAACGGTGGCTTCAAGGTATGCTTGAAGTTTGGCGAAGTCGCGATCGGTCACCGTGGCAGAGTGCTACCGGATTTTGTTCGATGCCATACAGTGTTTAGCGTATGCCGAACTGTATTCTTCTATTCGACATACACGACGAGACTCGGTGTCCATACTGCGTAGCCCTCCCATGACAACTGTTGTTAACACGTTTTGCCTTTGCGTCAGGGATTTTGAGTGCAATCGCGAGTTGATGTGTAACACTAAGACTGTCGACTCTAAAAAAGACCGTTCAAACGAAGGCCGGCAACGGCCGGTTAAACAGGCCCAACCACACGGTAGGGTTTTAGGGGAGTATGGGTAATGGAATGCGCAGTCAAGGATGAATTGGAGCAACACTTATCTAACATTCGCAAGCTCGCGGTACGGCGTGACTTGACAGCGGAGGAGCGGCTGGCGGCTATTCAAGCAGAGCAATTCGCAATACGGCTTCTAAAAGAACACGACGCGTCAGGGCACGGCGGCAAGCGATGCCCATATGCGACACAACTCTGGTCGTGATCCGACGACTGCTGTTGCTGCCAGGGCGGCTGCACGTGATCCCTCGGCTCTCGATACTCGGCGGTTTAAACGAGGTATCCGCTCGAGACACGATAGTTGACGAAACCAGATGGGATGGAAGGCCGGTCTCCGACGGGATGCGGTACGCTCCCAAGTTATCGACGTGCTTTGAAGCACAAGAGATAAAGGAGACCGGCAATGAAGCAATACCGGCGGCCGCATAAAGTCACAATCTTCTTAGGGAGGAAAAAACAAAGCCCAAAGCCGAGTTCCGGTGACTGCGTTAAAACTAACTGCTGCCCTGAGCCCCTGACCAAGTCCACGCCTGCCAGATGATGATCGAGGTGGCCACAGTTTCGATCGTTGCGAAGAACAAGTACTCTGCAAAAGCAGGTGGCCTGCCCCATCCGATCAGAGGCGGAACGAAGGTCAGGAAACCGTTTACAAGGGTTACAACGCTGCCCGCGATGATATTCGCCAGCCGGTTCGCTCTAAACGGAAGCAGTCGACACGCCACAATCATGGCGATGGGTATTTCCATCAAGACGGCTGAACCCATCAGAGCCCATGGGGAGAGAGGCTCGAATGGATTTCGCGAGCCAGCAATAGCGAACAGGGCAACAACGTCCGCATACAGGTAGTTCAATAACGCGAAGATCCAAAACAGAGACAACCGTTCCTTTGTGTCATGCATGTTCAAGCTCCTATGGAAGAGCAATGCAGGATCTGAGTTGCGCTCCTGCGCTCTGTATCGTGCATTTGGGCACTTTGGGAATACGGGCGAGAACCTCAAAAGGGTGCAGGAGTTTCTGAAAATTTCTGTGATTGAGATAAACTCAGGCGGGGCGGCCATCCAACTGTTCTAAGGCGATTGCACAAGTATTCACTTTTCCTTCGCGTTTGGGCGGGACAATAAGTGTTAATTTTGATGTTTCGCCAACCATCGTTGTCTTCCCATATCCTTCCGTAGACTGTTCTCATACCTGGCAACACCAATCGAGCAACTGCATTTCTTGCGTCTTTTTTGGGCACTCATGCGTATTACAAGTATGGTGGGGGCGACCGCACTATCGCTGGAGGGGCTTGTGGCCGTGGATGCGGATGTGGTCCGGCTTCGCCGAGGAGACCTGAACGCTCTCTCGGAACTGATTAACCGGTACCAGAATCGCCTGTATCGGTACCTGCTGCGCATGGTGCGGGAACCCGCCGAAGCGGAAGACCTGTTCCAGCAAACCTGGTTGAGAGTGGTCGAGAAGATTCGTTCTTTTGATGCAAGCCGCAACTTCGACGCCTGGCTGTTCACGCTGGCGCGCAACCTGGCGATCGATCATTTGCGCCGGATTCGTCCGGAG
>DASTCU010000104.1:0-2817 GCA_035710825.1 Candidatus Sulfotelmatobacter sp. | reverse complement strand
TAAACTGCGCCCGGCGGAAGCACATAAGCTGTGAGGAGCGGTGAAAAGCGGGTGCGCGAAATCCCCGGCGGCGCGCCGTAAGCGCTTGGGACCTCTTCGCCTGTGATGACGAGTTGTTCGGCAGTCGCTTCCTGGGCCTTGGAACCTTTGACGGGTGCGGCGACCGCACAGCATGTCAGGATCGCGGTGATTAGCAGGCGCGGGGAGAGCAGCTGACGAGTTATTCTTCTTAACATGGGCGGATGATTTAGCGGCTAGCGGAGCATGGCACAAGCCAAAGATCGCGCGTTCATCATCGATCTTCGGTACGAGGAACATGCCGCGCCTTTGACGCGGCACGTTCACGTCTGCGGACGAGCTCAGTTATTTCCTGCAGCCATCTGTGCGATGCGATGCGAAGACGATTTGGCATTGTGGCGGAGCATTTACACTCTGGTCATTCAATATCGCCAGCCCCGTAACCACATAAAAGTGGGCACAAACTTACTCCTGGTGCTCAGCGCGAGCGGCGCGCTATTTCGGCTGCGGACTAGGAGATTGAATGGGTGGCATGGCTTGAGTTCTAATCGTGAAGTTCAATGCGCCCGGGCAGTCAGGTATGTTGCAAATCCTGAAGTAGCCGACGACGGCATTGCCGCCAAAGCGCGGAAAATCCAACGGTTTGCAGGTTACGGAAGCTTGTGCCCGATCCGATTGCCTACGAAGGAAGCATCTTTACCGTCAATGAGGCCATCGACAGTCACATCAGCACGGAAATTTTTCAACGTCGCCTTTTGACCTGTTCTGGAGTTGATGTAGTTCTGGTCCTTGGAATTGACGACGCGATCGCCAGTCACGTCGCCCGCAAGCACGCCCATCGTCACGGAGGCATTGACGGTGTCACATATCGTATCGGTTACACCGGTTAACGTGACAGTGACATATTGAGCATCGGGCACGCCGGTCAGATTCACCGTGCATTGGTCCGGATTGGGTCCGCTGCTTACCGAACCGGTATTAGCAGTGCCGCAGCTCGCCACCGGACTAGAGAAGGTAAAAATCAATTTGTGATCGACACCTGCAGTGCCGGTTGCTCCCGGGCGACGGCATTCGACCCCAGGCGAACCGGTGAGCGGTAAAAGAATATCGAACGTACCAGCAGTACCATGGATTTTCCTGGATGCGACGCTCACCAAAGGCTTTGACGAAACATTGCCGAGTGGAAAATCGAATGAGCGCGTGGAGTCTGCTTCGGCGTAGACGTCACTGACGGTGCTGTTGCGTCCGCCGCTGAAGGCGGTGACGTTGAACAGTGTCGACCCGTTGATTGGTCGATTAGCTCCGAAGAGATTGAGCGGCAGATCAATGCAGATTCTATTGCCACTAACCGTGCCGGACAGGCCTGTGATCTCAGTCGGGTATTGCACGACCTTGCAGTTCCCCGGCGTGGTCTGCGTGCAGCCACTCGGTACCCCGTCCCGGGTTGGGCTGCCGGCGAAGAAGGTTGGCGCTGCGCCACCGACCGATTCAGCGCCAACATAGAAGATGCGGTATGCCTCCCCGGTTCCGGCATCGTTCTTCGACAGCGCTTGAAAGCGCGTGATCCAAAAGGCGTTCGTCTTTCCCGGCGGTGGCAGCATACTGCTGAGATTCTTCAGGGTCATGCTGAACCGGAGCGTGTTGGCACCAATCTGATTGACGTCGACGCTAGTGAAGTCGAGCTGCGCCTGGTTCGCTCCAGCGCCGGTCGGCGCATAGTGCGGGACCTGCGCGTCACCCGTGGCGTCCGCGACCGGATTCTTCGGCGCTGACTTGGCCAGTGTAGTTCTCAGCGGGGTTGGTCCGGTAAGCTGGCGTTCCAAGAAAAGATGGGCGCCGTGATACTGGCTCGTCGTATCGTTATAGACGATCTGGATTGCGCCGTCCTCCTTAGCGATGGCCACCGAGAGGAAGTCGGCCATGACGCGATCGCCGCTGGACAATGTGCAGCCGATACCGCCGTTACAGATCTGGCCATAGTGCATCGGCTTCTCCGTAAATCGATCCTGTTCAATCAATGGGCTCGACGTGTTCGCGTTGCTGATCAGCGCCACGTACCCGAACCATGGGAAACGTGCGGCAGCGACAGGGTCGGTTTGCCAGTTCGGCATATTGTCACTGAGCGTGTTTGAGTTGTTGCCGAGCCATACAGCGACCAGGTTGCCGGCTGTCCCGGCTTCGGCCCAGGCAAATACGTTGGAATTCGCAGGGGGCGCGTTGACCTTGACTGGCGGCGTCGTGTCAGTGCAGCTCCAGGTGACGCTCTGATTCGTCGAGTAGCAATAATAGAGGTTGTGGTCGCCGGGGTCGCTCCAGACCACGTAAACGTTTCCGGCGCTGTCCACCGTTAGGGGCGGAAACAGGTTGCTGACCGAGCCTCCCGGCGAGATAGGAAGAGATTTCGTCGTGAAGGTGATCCCCGTGCGCTGGCCCGGGTTCACATGGCCTTTAATGATGTCGACATGGTTCCCTGCCTGGCATGGGTAGTAGAGGTTACGGTTCACCGGATCGAAGACGAGCTTGCCGCAGTTGCCTCCGCCGGTGTAGGCCGCCGCCGCTGGGTTCGCGTTCGCATTGCTAAAGACGAGGCCACCGGTAACGTCGGTCGTGCCAGTCGAGCCCGGCGAACTGAGGATCCAGTGCCCTGTCCCGACCCCATGGAAGGCGTAAAAGACGGTGTTGTCCGCGGCACCGGCCGCGCCGATCGTGTGATTGGAGCCGTTGTCGACGGCGAGCCACTGGCGGTCAGTTCCAGTAAGCGGAAGATTGTCAGGGCCCCTGGCGCAAGCCGGATTCTTC
>DASTCU010000103.1:0-1865 GCA_035710825.1 Candidatus Sulfotelmatobacter sp. | reverse complement strand
AAGAAATTATTGTGGCGGCCCACCTTCTCCAGTTTCAACACCTCAGCCCAGACCTCGGCCAGCTTCGTTTCCATCTCGCCCACCGGTGCTTCATACCCGCGTGCCGCATAGCTGTCCTGTTCCGGCATTGGCAGCGCTTTGCGATCCAGCTTCCCGTTCGGCGTCAACGGCAGACGATCCAAACACACGTACGCCACCGGCACCATGTAGTCAGGAACAACCGCCGACAGGTGCGCACGCAACTGCTCCGCTCCCACACTCGCTGCTTCAGCCTCGCCGATGCCTGAGGCCGTGTAGTACGCCACCAGCCGCTTCTCGCCCGCCGCGTCCTCCCGCGCCAACACCACCGCCTCGCGCACTCCAGGGTGTTCCGCCAGCCGGGCTTCGATCTCTCCCAACTCGATCCGGAATCCTCGGATCTTCACTTGGAAGTCATTCCGCCCCAAAAACTCGATGTTGCCGTCTGGAAGCCAGCGCGCCAAATCTCCCGTGCGGTACATCCGCGCTCCCGGCTCGTTCACAAACCGATCCAGCACAAACCGTTCCGCCGTCAGCTTCGGCCGGTTCAGGTACCCCCTCGCGACTCCCGCTCCTCCGATGTACATCTCCCCCACCACTCCCACCGGCACCGGTTCCCCATTCCCGTCCAGGATGTAAACTCGTGTGTTCGCAATCGGACGCCCTATGTGCATGGCCAATGACTCTCCTCGTTTCATTGGCACCCAGGTGGAGTACGTAGTAGTTTCCGAGGGTCCGTAGAGGTTGCACACCGCGCTCACCTCAGTTGTGGCAAAAATGCGCTCCACTAACGTACGCTTCAACGGCTCGCCTGCCAGATTTATCACCCGCACTGTCTTGGGGACTCCATCCACTTCAAGAAGTGCCTTCATTGCAGAGGGCACGGTGTTGATGAGGGTGACATCCGCTTGCCTGCGAGCCAGGTCGAGCGCGTTTGGCACAATCCAGACCCTGGCTCCGACGGTAAGTGGCACGAAGCACTCATAGACAGCCAGGTCAAAGTTGAGCGAGGTGGAAAACAGCGTATTCTCCAGGACATCGCCGGAAAAAGACCTTTGCGCCCAGCAGACAAAGTTCACAGTATTCCTATGTTCGATAGCGACGCCCTTAGGGCTACCGGAGGAGCCTGAGGTGTAGATGACATAGGCCAGATGCTTTGGGGTGAGCCCGATGCTGGTATGCTCAGGGTTGCTCTCCGAAAAACTCTGCCAAGCGGCAGTGCCATTCAGATCCAGGACTGGCACGCCATCGCCGATACCGGAGAATCGATCTTCCAGATGTCTCTGCGTCAGCAATAGGATCGGTGCACTATCCTCCAGCATGTACTGCAGCCGTTCTTCCGGGTACGCCGGATCCAGCGGCACATATGCTCCTCCCGCCTTGAGGATGGCCAGCAAACCCACGATCATCTCAAAGCCGCGCTCCACACAGATCGCCACCCGCTCATCCGGCTTCACTCCCAACTCCCGCAGATAGTGCGCCAGCCGGTTGGCTCGCTCATTTAACTCTCCATAGCTCAACCGCTTTTCCTCATAAATAACTGCCACCGCCTGTGGCGTTCTGGCCACCTGCTCTTCGAACAGCTCATGCACACATTTGTCCCGCGGATACTCCCGTTCCGTCGCGTTCCACTCGTACAGAACCTGTTCCCGCTCTCCCTCGCTGAGCATGGGCAGACGATCGATGGTTTGGGCATCGTCGGCGATCATGGCCTTCAGCAGCGCGAGAAAATATCCAATGTAACGATGGACGCTCGCAGCTTCGAAGAGCGCGCTGGCGTACTCGACGGCCCCACCAATGGTGTCGCCTGCCGCTTGCAGGGAAAGTGTCATGTCAAACTTAGCCAC
>DASTCU010000102.1:0-2639 GCA_035710825.1 Candidatus Sulfotelmatobacter sp. | reverse complement strand
GATTGGCGTCAATTTGCTCCTTCATCTGCGCCAGCCCCAGGAATCGGCACTTGATTAGAATTTTTGGGTAGATTGCGGTGCATGCAGCGAAACGAGCAGTAGCTTCAGAACTCCTGATCTCCGGTAATGAGTGGGGGGGCCGGTGACGGAACGGAAATGAGACTAAGTTGGCGGTTTTAAGTCTTTTTCTTTGGGCGGGTAGGACCTAGAAAAAGGGATGCCGCAAGTGCAGCTTCCCATTTTTCCAGCCGGCAGTGTGGAGATCAGTCGTGAGTTAGCTTGTCGGGTCGAAGGCGAGCAGGTGGTTTATTTCAACGGCCACTTGCCGGTCTTTGCGCATGCTAAGAGCGACCTGGCCAGCTTTCGGCTTTTCACCAGTCAGCTCATCGTGCAGGGCAGCGCGACGCAGGGGCATGTGGCCAAGGCGTTTGGTGTGCCGCTAGTGGCTATCAAACGGGCAACCAAGCTCTATCGGGAACGTGGGCCTGCAGGCTTCTTCGTGTCTGGACCACGTCGCGAAGGTTCGAAGCTCAACGCCGAAAAACTCGAGCTAGCCCGGGCTTTACTGGTGCAGGGTCATGGACTGCCGGTGGTCAGCGCACAGACCGGGGTGCTCTCGGATACATTGCGCAAGGCGATCAAGGCAGGACGATTGCCCGCAGTAAAAAAAAGACGAACACCTCAGCTCAAGGCGGGGGGCTAGAAAGCACCGAGGCGGCTGCCGGGGCCATTGATGTGAGGGCCCCAGTTGGTAGTTTGCAAAGCGCGGCGGGGCTGCTATGCGATAAAGAGGGGCCCGGTGAACCAAGCACGCTCAGTGATCGTTCGCTGGCCGATAGCCAAGCTCAGATGGGTTACGGAACGACCCGGCCGCTGGAGCGGGTAATGGCATCCTGCGGGCTGCTGACCAGCGCGGAGTTGGAGTTTGTCGCCGCTGATGATGTGCCCAATGGTGGGGTGCTTTGCGCGCTGCCGGCTCTTTTAGCCGAAGGTCTTCTGCGTCATACCCGCACCTTTTACCGACTGCCGCCGGGGTTTTATCCCTTGGAGTCGATCTTTTTGGCCTTGGCTCTTTTGGCACTGGTGCGTTGTCGTTCGCTGGAGCAGAGCCGTTACCTGTCTCCTGGGGAGTGGGGCAAACTTCTGGGCCTGGATCGGCTACCGGAGGTCAAGACCCTGCGGCGAAAAATCTCCGATCTCTGCGGTCAGGATGGTCAAGCAGCCCAATGGCAGAGCCGCTTGGCCGGCGAATGGATGCTGGGTGCCCACAGTCAGAGCGTGGGCCTGTTCTACGCCGACGGCCATGTGCGCGTCTATCACGGGAGTCTGACCGATCTGCCACGGCGCTACGTGGCGCGCGAACGGCTCTGCCTGCGGGGCACCACCGATTACTGGATCAATGGCCTGGGTGGCGCGCCGTTTTTCGTCCTCACCCAACCGGTGAACCCCGGCCTCATCGCCGTGCTGCGACAGCACATTGTGCCACGGCTTTTGGCCGAAGCTCCGCAGCCCGGCATTGAAGCGCTGGAGGCCGATGCACTTCTGCCGCGCTTTACCCTCATCTTCGACCGCGAGGGCTACTCGCCGGATTTTTTCGCCGAACTCAAAGCCCAACGCATCGCGATTCTGACCTACCACAAGTTCCCCGGTGAGAAATGGCCTGTCACCGAGTTCGCCCCTCACCCGGTGCGACTGCACAATGGCGATATCATCGAGTTGCAGTTGGCTGAACGTGGCACTCGGCTCAGCAATGGCCTTTGGGTGCGCGAAGTCCGAAAGCTCAGTGCCAGCAGTGGCGCTCAGAGTTCGATCCTGAGTACCGACATGCGGCTGGATCTTACCCGGATCGCGGCAGACATCGCTGCGCGGTGGTCGCAGGAAAATTTTCTCAAGTATATGCGCGAACACTATGGGCTGGACCGCTTAATCGAACATGGCACCCAACCGCTTCCTGAGGCCATGGTAGTGGTCAATCCCGCCTGGCGACGCCTCAATCAGAGCGTTCGCCGTGAGAGCGCCCGGCTTTATCGGCTTCGGGCTGAGTTCGGCGCCCGCGCTCTGCCCGCCCAACCCACTCCCCAGCAAGTCCAAAACTTCGAGCGTCGCGGCGGAGAGTTGCAGGAGAAAATCCAAGCTCAAGAACTCACTATCAGCGACTTGAAAGAAAAACGCCGCCAAACACCCACTAAATTAACCCTCAAGGAGCTACCCGAGACCGAACGCTTTGCTCAACTTAAGACCGAGAAGAAGCACTTTATCGATACCATCAAACTCATCGCCTACCGCGCCGAGAGTGCCCTTGCGGGGGAAATTCGCGAAGCGCTCTCACGCGACGATGACGGCCGTGCCCTCCTACGACGGCTCTTTGTCACCCCGGCTAATCTACGCCCCGACCCCGTTGCGCAGAGCCTTACCGTCGAACTGCATCGCCTCGGCAGCCCGTTACAAGATCTCGCCGTCGCTCACCTCTGCCAGCTTCTAACCGACTCCCAAACCCTGTTCCCCACTACCAACCTCCGGCTAATTTTCCGCCAAGTAGGTTGAAGTTTAATTCCAGCACATGTCAGGATGTCTGAGACTGCGCTCCCCAGGCGATCCAGGATTTAGATGCAGTAAACTATTGCAGTTAGCGTACGTTT
>DASTCU010000101.1:0-1997 GCA_035710825.1 Candidatus Sulfotelmatobacter sp. | reverse complement strand
CGAGTATTTCCGGCGCCGCAGGTAATCGTCGAGATCTTTTTGGTCGATAGGACGAGCGCCTTTGTAGGTGAGCTCCCATGCCTTGCCGCCGACGTAGAGCTCCGCAATATCGCGCTCTTTGGTGAGTTCGACGCGCTCCTTATCGGGGAACTCCCAGAAGCTCCAGAACACGTTGCCGCTGTCCGTAGGACGGCCTGCATGGAAACCGTAGCCACGGCCCTGCTGCTCGCGGTCGCGAATGGTCAGGTACGTTTCCCCGCCGAGAGCCTTGATGGCATCTGCGATGATCGCTTTGGCCTTGTTGGCGTTCTCGTCGGCTTCCTGACTGGCCTGCGGCTGGGCGGTGCTCGGAGTCGCGGATTGGGACGGCGGGCTGGCCTGCGAGGCAGAGCCCTGCATTTGGCCAAGGCTATACGCGGAGGCCAAACACACCAGCGCCACGATCGGGAAAAACTGTTTCATTCCGCTTGAGGGATTGAGCTGCAATCAGGATTGTAGCGTTTTTTGTAGACTTTCTGCCCGCAGCGAATATTGCTCCTTTCCCTGCTTGGATGCAAGAAATGCCCGGAATGCAAGCTGGGAGGTGATTTTTTGGGGGGGGCGGGGAACTAGCCAGCCAAAACCGCGCCTCCATTGACGTTAAAAACTTCACCGGTGATAAAGCTGGCGTATTCGGTGCACAAGAATAATACCGGAGCCGCAATTTCTTCTGCCTTGCCCGCACGCCCCAGCGGAATCTCCCTGCGAATTTCATCTCCGCTTTTCGGATCGGCCAGGGCCTCCGCGCTCATGTCGGTGTCAACCCAGCCCGGGGCAACGCAGTTCACGTAGATACCCGCCGAAGCCAGCTCCGTCGAGAGGCCTTTCACCATGCTGATGAGAGCGCCCTTGGTCGCGGAATAGTCGCAATGAAACGCCTCGCCCCGTTGACCGCTTGTCGAACTGATGAGCACGATGTGTCCCGCGGGACCGCTGCCGCGAGGCTGTGCTTTCATTTGCCCGACCGCGTGCTTGACCAGGCCAAACACTCCATCGAGATTGATGGACATCGTGGAGCGCCATTGTTCGTCCGGCATGCGCTCGATAGGAACGTCCTGAACGGGCCACACGCCATGATTCGCGACGAGAATGTCGAGGCGTCCGAAATGCTTCACGGTTTCGGCGACCAAACCGCGAGCGGCCTCGGGATTATTAAGGTCGCAGGCCACCGGATGGCACGCCCCGCATTCTTTGGCCAAGGCTTCGGCCTGTGAGCGAGCGCTGCGATAGTTGAACACCACCTTCGCGCCCGCGGCAGCAAACATGCGGACGGTCGCAGCGCCAATGCCGCGCGAGCCGCCGGAGATCAGCGCGACTTTACCGGAGAGAGATAGGGGAATAGACATAGCTGACTAGTGTCCAGATTCCGTCGCGCGATTGCAAGCGGGCCTGTTTTCTCCGCATTCTCTGCGGTTAAGAAAAGACTAACCGCAGAGGACGTTGAGGATTCGCAGAGAACGCGGAGAAAATCCGTATCTCGACGCTCTGGCTAGCGCTGGGCGTCACTGCTTCCGCTGCTGAGCCCAGATTTCTTCTGCCAATAGCGGAAAAACGGAATGCCCATCAGAATCACGGCGAGGCCGAGCGACGAACGGATCGGGCGATCAATCCACAGGTTGACGGTCAGAGCCAGCGCGGCGATCAGAAAAACGATCGGCGTCCAGGGGTAGCCCCAGGCGCGATACGGGCGGACGAGGTCCGGTTCCTTCCGTCGCAGGCGCAGCAAGGCAATCGCTGTCAGCGCGAAGAAAATCCATACCGCGAAGACAAACAGCGAGTAGAGCTCTTCAAAAGTTCCGGTCAGGGCGAGCAGAGTGGCGACGAATCCCAGAAATATCAGCGAGCCGCTGGGCGTATGGAACGAGGGATGGATTCGTTCGGCGAACCGAAAGAAGACGCCGTCGCGGGCCATGGCATAGGGAATTCGCGCCCCGGTCATGATCACAACATGGAGAGCA
>DASTCU010000100.1:0-1139 GCA_035710825.1 Candidatus Sulfotelmatobacter sp. | reverse complement strand
TGCGGCTTTCGCGGCCGCCATTGTGGCGCTCTTGTACATTCCATTCATCAATCACGGGCGAATTCCGACCGGATCGCTCGGCGCATACGTTCAGTCGTACCGGTTTAACGATCCTGTGTTCGCGATGCTCGAGCGAATCGTCGCTCCGCAACTTATTGCTGGGCTTGCGGCGCTCATTGGTCTGGCGACCGCGATCTGGTGCAGGCGCAAATCTTCAGTGCTGTCCGCAGATTCGTTTGCTTGGCCGATGGCCGCATCGCTTTTCTGTGCGCCGGTCGTATATCCGTGGTATCTCATGTGGCTCATCCCGTTTGCCCGTTCGCTCCCTACGCTGCCGCTCCTGATTTGGACCATGAGCATCCTTCCGATGTATGTCGTCTGGTACCACCATGATCTCGGGCAAAAATGGCTGCTTCCCGGATGGGTTGCGGTGCTGGAATACGGGTCCGTGGCGGTCGCTGCCGCCGTTATTGTTTTTCGCAGGCTCTCTTCTTCGGCAAAGGCACCTTACTCGGTCGAAGAGGTGCAGTGATGCCGCCGCAAGTAGATGATGTTGTACCCGCAAGCCGGTGATTCACATCCAAGTCGCAAGCTCACCTAACGAGGAGGACTCCGTGACAAAGTTGATCCGCTCGACCATGACCTGTTGCCTCTTTCTCGGGATATTGTTTCTCGCCGCAGCCCCCGCATCGCCTCAGTCGCGCGCTCCGATCGCAGACCAGATTGCCAAAGCGTACGGCCTGGATTCCTTCAGCCAGATTGAGGCCATCAAGTACACATGGAACGCGGAAATCTTCGGCACGAACATTTCGCATATCTGGACCTGGGAGCCCAAAACCGGCAAGGTGACTTTCGAGGGTAAAGACAAAGATGGAAAGCCGCTCAACGTCACCTACGTTCAGTCACAGATCAACGACGCGCCCGCGAATGTGAAAGATCAAATCAATCCGGCGTTCGTCAACGATCAGTATTGGGTGTTGTTTCCGTTGCACGTTTCGTGGGACACCAGCGCGAACGTGCTTGATCAGGGCATGCAAAAACTGCCGATAGGGAATGGCAGGGCAAAAAAGGTGGTCGTCAAGTATCCACCCGAAGCCGGCGGCTTCACTCCAGGCGACACGTGGGACCTCTACGTCGGA
>DASTCU010000099.1:0-36500 GCA_035710825.1 Candidatus Sulfotelmatobacter sp. | reverse complement strand
TGCTGGACAAATATGTGCAAGCCCTCGGGGGAGCCGCGGCAATCGAAAAAATCTCCAGCCGCGTCATGAAGGGGACAATCGAATTTGGCGAACAATCGATGCCGATCGATATTTATGCCAAGGATCCCGAGCGGCGCATCTCATTCGCACACACCCCCAATGGAGATAGCGTAACTGCGTTCGATGGTCACGAGGGCTGGCTAAGCTCGCCGGGGCGTCCTCCACATTTCATGCAGGGCAGCGAAATCGATGCAGCTTCGATCGACGCCGACCTTCACCTCGCAACTCACTTGTCGCAGATGTTCAGCGCAATCAAAGTGGACGGACACGAGAAGATCGGTGATCGGGAAGCCTATGTTGTTGTCGGAGAACGCCAGGGTAAGACGCCGCTCAAGCTTTATTTTGACGAGCAATCTGGCTTGCTGCTCCGGCTGGTACGCTTCGGCGAGACCGCGGTGGGATGGCTGCCTACCCAGATCGATTACACCGACTACCGTGAGGCCAATGGAATAAAAATCCCGTACCGCTGGACTTTAGCGCGGCCGAACGGGCGCTTCACGATCCAGCTTGCCGAACTCAAGCAAAACGTTCCTGTGGACGACGCAAAGTTCGCCAAGCCGGCGCCGGAGCAGCCGAAGCCGCCCACAAAATAGTAGCGAGTGAGCAGCAGGCTCTAGAACGGTGAGCTTAGTAGAATTTTCTCAGGCAGGATAATTGCGATTGACGCGGTTGTTGCTCTCTTCCGCGCCGGCAATCTTGCTCGTGACCGCTTGATCCGCCTCAATCCTGACGTCAACCTCGGCGCCCTCTTTGAGCTTGACCTTGCGGCCATCGTCATCGACCAGCCGGTTCGGGACCCGAATCTCGCGGTACAAGTGATCGGCACCCTCAACTGTGATCTGGGCCTTCTCCGGCTCGCCGGTGTTGGGTTGAGGATTGATCACTTTTTCTACTTTCCCTGGGAGAACAGTAGTTGCCTTGGGTTTTTCAGACACGACTAGGAAGCCTCCACTCTACGCAACGCACACGAGTGCTGGAATATCGCTCGGTTTGAACGGCGCAGGGGACAGTATCCCCACAATTCAATGTATCCACCATCGGTGAAACCCTGTAGGCCGAGGAAACATGCTCGCGAATCTCGCTATGGGCGGGCAATCCCGCTGAATCATGTTCCCTTCAGGCCGATTTCAGGTTGATGAGCTATGCTGCTACAGACAATCTGCACTAGAGACCTGTTCTTGCCAGCTAGACTGATCTGCCTCTCGATCGCGTTATTGTGCCTCCTGCCGCCGCTCTGGGCTCAGGAGGAGCATCCCGCCCCAACTTCTCCACCCATGGGTCCGGTCGCGCGCTCCATCACTGGCGTCGTATTGGATCCGTCAGGAGCTGCCATTTCTCAGGTCAGCGTTACCTTGCTCGGAGATGGAGCCAAGCCACTCGCCCAGACGACAACTGATTCCGGCGGAGCCTTCCACTTTGACAACTTTGCGGCCGGCAAGTACGGCCTGGAGTTTCATGCGGAGGGATTTCGCGACGTCACCGTCGCGGCCGCGATTACCAATAAACGATCGACTCCGCTCCGCATTGTCTTGCCGATCCAGGTCCAAGCCGAGTCCGTCACGGTAGCCACCGGCGTTAACGTGCCGATCGTGAGCACAGATACGTCGGAGAACCAGAACGCCAACAACATCAGCCGGGATGCGCTCGATCGTGTCCCCGTTTTCGACCAGGACTACATCACGACTATGTCGCGTTTCCTCGACGACAACGCGATTGGAACCAACGGGATCTCGCTGGTCGTGAATGGAATTGAGGCGAACGGACCTGGGGTGACGCCCTCCGCCGTCCAGGAAGTGAAGATCAACAATAACCCGTACTCGGCACGCTTCTCGCGGCCCGGGCGTGCGCGGCTGGAAATCATTACCAAAGGCGGCACGCCCCACTATCACGGTTCACTGAATTTCATGTTTCGCGACTCCGTCTTTGACGCCAGCAATGCTTTTGCGCTGGTGAAGCCGCCCGAGAGCCGGCAATATTACGAAGGCTCTGTGACTGGACCGATCGGCCACAGCAAGCGCACCAGCTTTCTGCTGTCACTCGACGAGGACATTCTCGATCAGCAGGACATCATCGATTCCAACGCCATTACCGCGGCGGAGTCACTCGGGCTCGGGCCATTTGCGCAGACTGTACCTAATCCCACGCATCATTTTTTCGGATCGGGACGCCTGTTCCATAATCTCGCCAACGGAGACCAGTTTTGGATCGGCTACTCCTACGAGCATCGCTCGGCAGAAAATCAGAATGCTGGAGGGACCACCCTGCCCAGCGCGGCAACGAATACACATTTTCTGGAGCACGAGATCAACGCCAGCCTGCTGCACCAGATTTCTCCGCACTGGCTGAACCAGCTCCGCTTTCTGGTGGGGCATTACGACAACGTGACGGACAGCGTCACTTCCGACGCTCAGATCGCAGTTTCGGGACTATTCACGGCGGGAGGCGCTCAAGCCGATTCGCGTCGCACCGAATATCACTTCGACGGTACGGATTTTGCCACGTATGCCAATGGCCGGCACCAGGTCAGCTTCGGCATCGACGTCCCCGATATCAGCCGGCGCGGTTTCGACGACTTCACCAATCGTGCAGGCACGTACACTTTCGCGAGTGCTGCAGATTATTCGGCGGGAATGCCTTCGACTTATCTCGCGCAAACCGGCCAGGGGCATGTTGCGTTCCTCGAAAAGATTCTCTGCGCTTTCGTGGAAGACGATATTCGCGTGCGGCCTAATTTCTCGCTGTATGTGGGGATGCGTTACTACTGGCAAAACTTTTTCCACGACGATCCCAATAATTTTGCTCCGCGCGTGAGCTTCGCCTATGCGCCGACTGCCAAGAGTAAAACCATTATTCGCGGCGGCGGCGGAGTTTTTTATGACCGCACCGGCCCCGGCCCCATCGCAGACTTGCTGCATTTCAATGGCGTGAACCTGTTGCGCTTCATCGTCGATGCGCCTTTGGTTTCGTATCCGATCAACCCGGCCTTCCTGTCGCAGATTCCCGTCAGCCTGGTAACGCTCGACCCCAAGGCTCACATTCCCTACGTTCTGCAGTACAGCGTGGGCGTCGAGCGGCAGATGACCGCCAACACGACTCTGAGCGTCGCCTACATCGGAAATCGAGGCATCGGCTCTTTCCGTTCCGTCGATGCCAATGCGCCCGCGCTGATCGGCGGAAACTGGATGCCGCCGAATCCAACTCTCGGACAGGTTCGCGAAATCCAGTCGGAGGGATATCTGAAGGGCAATGCCCTGGAGCTCACCTATCGTGGCAGGCTCAACAAATATTTCTCGGGCCAGGTGCAGTACACGCTCAGCCGCACCTACAACAACACCAGCGGGATCACATTTTTCCCGGCAGATAGCTACAACCCGGGCGCCGACTGGGGTCTATCCGACAACGATCGCCTGCACAAGTTCGATCTGCTGGCTTCATCCCAGCCGACCAGGTTTTTCACGCTGGGCCTGGCGCTGTCTCTTTACTCCGGCAAGCCTGTGGATATCACGACCGGCGGCGACGATAATCATGATGGCATTCTCAACGACCGTCCCAGCGGTGTTGCTCGCAATACCATGGCCGGCCCCGGAACGATCGATCTCGACCTCAACCTCTCTCACGATTTTCCGCTCACAAAGAAGAAAGAGGCCAAGGTCATTTCTGTTTCTCTGAATTCTTTCAATGTTCTCAACCATCCCAACTACGTCACCTACATCGGGACCATTTCGTCTCCCTTATTCGGACGACCGGTCGCCGCCCAAGCACCACGGCGCATGCAGCTAGACGTGCAATTCAAATTCTGATCGCCCGCCGGGACATTGCGCGTCTCCAATAACAAAACCTGATAGGTACGATAAATAGTTTCGATTTCCGGCAAGCATTGCCGGACGATACATTGAGGCGTCGCGGTGTGCGGGCATGCGAATCCCCACAAATGGAGTCGAGCCTCAGTGTCTAACGGAAAAAGGCTGATCACCTGGATGGTGGCGGCCGTGTTGATTCTCGCCTTCGCGCAGGCCATGTGCGCGCAGAGCGGCGCACCAGCACCAAGTCCTTCCACCGATGTAACTGCGCGGCTGGCAAAACTCGAGCAACAAGCCGCAGACGCCAAAAGTTCTGCTGACAACGCCTGGATGCTGACCAGCGCCGCGCTTGTCCTTATGATGACCGGCCCCGGCCTCGCCTTGTTTTACAGCGGCCTGGTGCGCAAGAAGAATGTCCTTGGCACCATGATGCAAAGTTTTGCCCTCATGGCCGTGATCACGGTTCTGTGGGGACTCTTCAGCTACAGCCTCTCGTTTGGATCAGGCAACAGTTTCATCGGCGGTTTCCACAATCTGTTCTTGAGCGGCGTTGGTGCAGCCCCTGACGCGGACTATGCCGCCACGATCCCCGCGCAAACCTTCATGGTTTACCAGTTGATGTTTGCAATCATTACGCCGGGACTCATCGCAGGAGCTTTCGCGGAACGCATGAAATTCAGCGCCATGCTGGTGTTCATGGTGTTTTGGTCCATCATTGTCTATGACCCGATGGCGCACATGGTTTGGGGCAAAGGCGGCTTGCTGAATGCCTCACTGGGCGGCCATTTCCCCACGCTCGATTTTGCAGGCGGCACTGTGGTCCACATCACCTCTGGAGTCTCCGCGCTGGTGTGCGCTCTGTACTTGGGCAAGCGTGTGGGATATCCCAAAGAAGCCATGCCTCCGCACAGTGTCGTGCTCAGCTTTATCGGCGCTTGCTTGCTCTGGGTGGGATGGTTCGGCTTCAACGCCGGCAGCGCTTTGGCGTCTGGCAGCCTGGCGACCAGCGCGTTTGTCGCCACGCATTTCGCCGCCGCGGCAGCGGCTCTTGGGTGGGCGGCTGCTGAATGGATCCGCAATGGCAAGCCCAGTGTGCTTGGCGGCATTTCCGGCGCGGTGGCAGGGCTCGTCGCCATCACTCCGGCGGCCGGATTCGTGAGACCCATGTCCGCTCTCCTGATCGGCCTGATCGCCGGAGTCTTCTGCTACTACATGGTCGCCAAGGTGAAAGCCAGGTTCGGCTACGACGACTCGCTCGACGCTTTCGGAGTGCACGGCGCCGGGGGCACGCTGGGCGCATTGCTCACCGGTATTTTTGCGGTAAGCGCGGTCAATCCTATCTTTAAAGATGCGCAGGGCAACACGCTTAAGTCAGGCCTATTCGAGGGAAACGCTCACCAGTTGCTCAATCAGTTGGTGGGCGTCGCGATCGCCTGGACTCTGGCGATTGTCGGGACACTGCTGATCCTGAAGCTGGTGGACGTCACCATCGGCTTGCGAGTTTCGGAGGAGGAAGAAGTGCAGGGCCTGGATCTCTCCCAACATGGCGAAGAGGGTTACTATTGGGAAGCGTCGGCGTAAGCTGGTGCAACGTTTGCCAAGACTGGCAGCGGCGTGAATCCACAACAGGACTTGCAAACATCATGACGAAGATTGAAGCGGTCATTCAAAACTCCAAGCTGGAAGCGGTCAAGAGCGCGCTGCAGGAAATAGGGGTCGAAGGCATGACGGTGCTGGAGGTCCGCGGCCATGGGCGTCAGAAGGGGCACACCGAGGTCTATCGTGGCCGGGAGTACAGCGTGGACCTGATCCCGAAGACCAAGCTCGAATTGGTGCTGCCGGATGCCATGGTCGAGAAGGCGGAGCAAGCGATCTTGAACGCGGCCCGCACTGGGAAGATCGGCGATGGCAAGATCTTTCGCTCTCGCATCGATGAAGCCATCCGCATTCGCAACGACGAGCGCGGAGAAGGCGCGTTATAGAACGGAACTGGGACGCGAAGAACATCGACTAGGAGCGCGTTTGTTGCCTCCGCCAGTTGCAAGCGGCACGGGTAAATCATTTTCACGATGGCAGCGTCCTCATTGATCGGCGAACTGCGGGGTTCCATCCAGGAAGAGTCGGCGCGCATTCAGCGCGAGTTTCAGGCCACCGGGGACGGCCGGTCCGCCGTGGCTCAGCGTACTCGCCTCATCGAAGACATTCTTTCCCGGCTCTGGCACGACGTCGTTTCTCCCGATGCAGCCAAACCGGCAAACTTCGCGCTGGTCGCGACGGGCGGCTTCGGGCGCGGCTGGCTCTTTCCTTATTCCGACATTGATATCCTTTTTCTCTTTGCCGATCGCGACGCCGAGCAGACTTTCAAAGATCCGGTGCGGCGCTTCTCGCAGGAATTGTGGGATCTGCGCCTGAAACTAAGCCCGGCCACGCGCACGCTGGCTGAGTGCGATCGCTACGATTCCAACAATACCGAGTTCACCATCTCTCTTCTCGATTGCCGCTATCTTGCCGGCGATCGCGATTTGTTTCGCAAGCTGCACGACAAAGTGATTCCGAAGGTGGTCATGCGCGAGTCGCACGCCCTCTTGCAAGGCCTGGCCGAAGTCACGCGCGAGCGCCATGGCAAGCATGGCATGACCCTCTACCACCTCGAACCCAACCTGAAAGAAGCCCCCGGAGGTCTGCGCGACTGCAATGTCGCTAACTGGCTAGCGCTGATTTCGGCCATGGACAAGCTGCACGACTGGCCCGATGCCAGCTCGCTGCGTGCCCCGGTGCGCAAGCAACTGGAAGCCGCGCTGGATTTCCTGATGTCGGCACGCTGCTTTCTGCACTTCCGTTACGGCCGCGACGACAACACGCTGAGCTGGGAAGCCCAGGACGAGGCTGCGGCCCGCAAAATCGGAGCGGCCGACGCAACTGAGCTTTCCGCCGCCGACTGGATGCGGATTTATTTCAGCCACGCCCGCGCCGTGCAGCGCACCGTCGCTCAGTTGCTGGAGGAAATCCCGGAAGCCTGGTCGGCGTTGTACCGGCAGGTGCAGAGCTGGCGTTCGCGCCTCACGACGCCTGATTTTTCCGTCGTGGACGGATTGATCTTTCTGCAGCAGCCCTCGGCGCTGCAAGATCCGGAAGTGTTGCTGCGGCTTTTTCATTTCATGGCACATCACGGCCTGAAGCTGAGCGCCACCACCGAATACCGCATAGAGCAAGCCCTTCCGGCCTTGGCCGTTTCGCCGCCACGCGGCGCTGAACTGTGGCTGTATTTGCAGGAGACTTTGTTGCAGCCTTACGCCGCCGACGCCCTGCGCGCCATGCAGTCGCTCCGCCTGCTGACGCTGCTTTTGCCCGAGCTGAAGCTGATCGATTCGCTCGTCGTCCGCGATTTCTACCATCGCTTTACAGTGGACGAGCACTCGTTTCTCGCCATCGAGAGCTTGCACCGCCTCAAGCAATCGCAGTCGGAATGGGATAAGCGCTACGCCGAGTTGCTCGGAGAGCTGGAAGATCCCGAGTTGCTCTACTTGGCTCTGCTGCTGCACGACACGGGCAAGGGCGTGCCCCACGGCAATCACGTCGAAGCCAGCCTTGATATTGCCAACCGCGCTATGGACCGGCTGGATATGGATCCCAAAGAGCGCACGGAAGTACTGTTTCTGATCGCGAACCACCTGGAATTGTCGGCGACCTTACGCCGGGATATCTTCGATCCGGCCACAGTGGCGGCGTTCGCTGAAAAGATGGGAACGCCCGAGCGCCTGAAGATGCTGTGCCTGCTCACCTATGCGGATATCAAGGCGGTGAATCCTGAGGCGCTGACCCCGTGGAAGGCGGAGAACGTGTGGCAGCTGTATATTGCGGCGGAAAATCATCTGAATCGCAGCGCCGACCAGCGCGTGCACACAGATTTAAACGACGAAAAGCTGGCCCGCCTGCGCTCGCTGGCGCCGGTGACCAGCAGCAAGTTCAAGGAGTTCCTCGAAGGCTTCCCGCAACGATACTTGCTCGTGCATACCGCTGAAGAAGTTATGCGCCACATGCAGATGGCTGACGAGCTTGGCAGCGATCCGGTGCAGGTGGAACTCAAGCGCGGCCGCCACTGGTATGAGCTGACCCTTGTCACCGGGGATCGTCCGTCCTTGTTCGCCAAGCTGGCCGGAGTCCTGGCCGCTTGGGGCATGAACATCGTCAAGGCCAACGCTTTCTCAAACCAGGCCGGAATCGTAGTGGACACCCTTTATTTCACCGACCGCTTCCGCACTCTCGAGCTCAATCTTTCGGAGTGGGACCGCTTCCGCCGCGGCGTCGCCAGCGTTCTGCTGGGCGAAGCCGATCTCGACAAAATGCTCCGCGACCGCCAGCGATCTGAGAAGGGTGCCATCGCAAAGGTAAAAGTAGAGACGAAAATCGAGTTTGACGATTCCTCCTCCGCGACCACCACGCTGGTGCAGGTGATCGCCCAGGATCGCCCCCGCTTGCTGCACCGCATAGCGTCCTGCTTCTCGCATCAGGAGTGCAATATTGAGATCGCCTTGATTGACACGGAAGGCCAGATGGCGATAGACACGTTCTACTTGACATCAGGCGGGAAGAAACTTTCCCCAGAGCACTGCCGCCGGGTCGAGAAGGCGCTGTTCGAGGAATTACAAGCTGTAGCGTAGCCACCGGCGCCTTCTCTAACTCTAACTCAAACCTGCTTCATTTCGCCGAGAACTTGAACACGCTCTTCTGGTGGAAGGTCTCCCCCGGCTTCAGCATCGTCGTCGGAAACTTCGGGTGGTTGGGCGAATCGGGAAAGTGCTGCGTCTCCAGGCAGAAGCCGTAGCGCCGCTTGTAGACGTGCCCTTGCTTGCCGGTGACCGTGCCGTCGAGGAAATTTCCCGTGTAGAACTGAATCCCGGGCTGCGTGGTCCAGACTTCGAGCACGCGTCCGCTCGTCGACTCTTGGACGCGTGCCGCCAGCTTGAGGCCATTCTGATCCGGCTTGTCATTGAGAATGAAGTTGTGGTCGTAGCCGTGGCCGAGCACCAACTGCTCGTAGTTATCGTCGATCCGTGCCCCCATTTTCGTCGACTTGGCGAAATCGAGCGGCGTGCCTTTCACCGGGCGCAGTTCGCCCGTAGGGATCAGGTTCTTATCCACCGGTGTGAAGCGGTCGGCATTGATCATGATTTCATGATCCAAAATGTCGCCGTTTCCTTCCCCCTTCAGATTGAAATAGCTGTGCTGGCTCACATTGATCGGCGTCGCCTTGTCCGTTGTGGCCTCATAGTCGATGATCAGCGCATTCCCGTCGGTTAGCGTGTAAGTGACTTTGACCTTCACGTTGCCCGGGAAACCTTCCTCGCCGTCCTTGCTCAAGTACGTGAAAGCCACGCCGGTCTTGCCTTCCAGAGGCTCGCCTTCCCACACCACCTTGTCGAATGTTCTGGTAGTACCGCCGTGCAGCGTATTAGGGCCGTCGTTCTTCGGTAGGGTATAAGTCTTGCCGTCGAGTGTGAAAGTGCCGTTGGCAATGCGGTTGGCATAGCGTCCCACGATCGCGCCAATGTAAGGAGGATTCGGAACGTAGCCTTCCATCGTGTCGTGGCCGAGAACGATATCGGCAAACTGCCCTTTGCGATCCGGAACGCGAATGGACAGGATGATGCCGCCATAGTTCATGGCATGGACCTCTACGCCGTGAGAATTGGTGAGCTTGTACAAGGTCACGGGCCTCCCGTCCCGCGTGCCAAACGGTTGTTGCTCCACTCCGGACTTGTGTTTCCCGGAAGTCTGCGCGGCCAGCAATCCGCCAATCGCAAAGAAAAAAACGATCATGTACACACGCAGAAGGTATCGAGTCGTCATGGCGAAGAGTGTACTACGGCAGCGAGGATCTGTGATTCGCCAGCACGTACCGTGTTCCGAAAAGCGGGATTTTGGACTCCACTTGAGAGCGGCAAGATTCGCAGAACGTGCGTTCTTTGAGGTCAATCCATTCGACGGCGTGGGATGATGCCATGGAGCACGTGTAGTCTTCGCAATGGCGCAGACCGAGGGTGTGTCCGAGTTCGTGGACTGCCTCCTTCAGCAGGCGCTCGCGCAGCAAGCCTTCTTCCCTGTCCAGCCCATAGAATTCCTGCTTCAGGCGGTACGCGGATATTACCGCGCAGGGCCCGCCCAACTGCGCCTCCCCGAACACATATTTGAGAATGGGGATATACAAATCGACGTCCGCGACCGCGAGCAGGCGCCAGTCGCCCGGGCGCACCACCGGTTGCATTCTCTGCAGAATTTCCGACGAATGGAATTGCTGGCGCTCGGCGTGATAGGCCCCAGCCGGATCCAGGGACATGGGAAGGATCTCGCATTTCACCTGTAAGCTTTGCGGGATACCCTGGCGCAGCTCCTCGAGCAACGCGAGATCGATCCTGCCAACCGGAAGCAAATGAACCAGGTTCATGAGAATCCAGCTTCTAGTTTCTGCTTCCCGCCGACATACGGCTCCAGCCGTAGCGCTTCAGCTTGTGGTGAAGAGTAACCCGGTCAATATCGAGAACATCAGCCGCCCGGCTCTGGTTGCCGCCACATTCCTCCAGAATGCGCAGGATGTGGGCGCGCTCGATTTCGTCCAGGCTTTTGCCGGAAGCGTTAAAGGCTCCTTGCTGCTTGAAGATGAAATCTTGCTCGCGCAGTTCGGGTTCCTGCGCAACCACCATGGCACGCTCCACCGCGTTTTCCAGCTCACGGACGTTGCCCATCCACGGCTGCTGTTGCAGTTGCTGCATCGCGGGGGGACTGATGCGCGTGATGTCCTTGTTCATTGCCTGGGAGAACTTCCGCACGAAATGTTCCACGAGCAAAGGGATGTCTTCGCGCCGTTCGCGCAGGGGCGGCAGTTCGATATGAAAAACATTCAACCGGTAGAAGAGATCGGGGCGGAAGGTGCCCTCTTCAATCATCACCTCCAGATTCCTGTTGGTCGCCGCCACACAGCGGAAATCGACTTTTATTACCTGATTTCCGCCGACCCGCGTGATCTCGCGCTCCTGCAGCACGCGCAGCAAGTCAGTTTGGGTTTTCAGGCTGATGTCGCCGATCTCATCCAGGAAGACCGTGCCTCCATCCGCGATTTCAAACTTCCCCTTCTTGCGGTACTGCGCGCCGGTGAATGCCCCCTTCTCGTGACCGAAGAGTTCGCTTTCCAGCAACGTTTCGGTCAGCGCCCCACAGTGGATCGCCACCAGCGGATGAAACCGGCGCATGCTGGCGGCGTGAATCGCGCGAACTACGAGCTCTTTACCCGTGCCGCTTTCGCCCGTGATCAACACGTTGGCGTCAGTTGGCCCAACCGTTTCAATGGCCTCGCTCACCTTTCGCATGGCCGCACTCTGCCCGACTAGATCGCCCGGCCGCGTAGCCTCCGCAACCGCTTCCCGTAAGCGTACGTTCTCTTTTTCTGCGCGCCGGTGCGAGAGTGCCTTCTTCACCAGATGCGCGATTTCATCGGGATCCAGCGGCTTGCTCACATAATCGTAAGCGCCATTCTTCAGGGCTGTGACCGCGGTTTCCACTGAGGCGTAGCCCGTCATCATGATGACAATCAGGTCAGGGTCCATCTCATGCAACCGCCGCTGCAGTTCGATGCCGTCGGTGCCGCGCATCTTGATGTCGAGCAAGGCCACTTCCCACTTGTTCTCGGCCATGCGGGTCAGCGCTTCGCTGGCGCTCTCGGCCGTCCCAATTTCGTAGCCTTCTTCGCGGAACCATTTTCCCAGAGAGTCGCGGACGCTGAGTTCGTCGTCGACGATTAACAGCTTGCCTTGAGTTTCCATTTGCTACCTCCCGCTGCCGATTGCGGTAATTTCGTTGGCTGTGCGAACCGACGCTTCCCCTTCCCAGGGAAGAGTCACGGTAAAAGTGGTCCCGCGACCGAGTTCCGATTGCACTTCTATTTTTCCGTTGTGCCGCTCGAGAATGCTGTGGCTGATGGCGAGTCCCAGGCCCACGCCATGGCCCGTTTCTTTGGTCGTGAGGAACGGCTCAAAAATCTGCGGCAGGATCTCTGGCGCAATGCCACTTCCGTCATCCCGCACCACGATCTGCACCTGGTTACTTTCCTGGACGACCTTGGTCGTGAGCCACAAATTGCCGCCCTGGGGCATGGCATCGATGGCATTCATCATCAGCGCCAGCAGAACTTGCTCAATCTGAGCGCCATCGCTTTGCACCATGGGAAGATCGGGATCGAACTGTGTTTGTACCTGAACCGCTGCGAGATCGAGTTGATGTTGCACCAGCCGCAGTGACTGCTCCATCACGCGGTTCAGGTCCGTGGGTTGCAGGTTCATCGGAGTCGCGCGGGAGAAGGCGAGCAGGTTCTTCACCAGGTCCCCGCATCGGCGGCTCTCCGACGCAATCAGGTCCAGCGAATCGCAAATATCCTGCCGCCGGCTCAGACTGCCATTTTCGTGATCGATCCATTTGTGCAGCAGCTTGGCGTACGTAAGGATCCCGGAGAGCGGATTATTGATCTCGTGCGCGAGCACGGCCGCCATCTTGCCGATGGACGCCATTTTCTCGGTATGCAGAGCGTGCTCGTGCGCCCGCTTCAACTCGCGCGTCTTTTGCTCGACACGCTGTTCGAGCGTGTGAGTCCAGGCTACGTTTTCCTTGTGTTCCAACTCCAGGCGCCTGCTCATATCGTTGAACGAGCGCGCCAGTTGGCCGATCTCGTCTTCGGAATGAACTTCGATCTGATACCCCAGGTTGCCGTTGCCCAGATGTTCGGTTCCGTGTTGCAACGTCTTCACCGGCCGCCCAACGACTTGCCACACAAAAAACCAGCTCAGCAGTGCGATCAGCAGCAGGGCGCAAGCAGTGTAAGCAATCATGCGCCGGCTGCTCTCGGCCAGCTGAACATCGGCCTTCGCCAGCGACAGGTTGGTATCGATCACGCCTAGTATTCGCTGCTCCGCCGGATGCGCGTGGCAAGCCGCGTTCGAACATGAGGGCTGATTCTCGATCGGTGTGATGATCCCGAGCACCCGGTCTCCCGCCGCGTTCCGGTAAATGCGAAACCGGTCGGGACGATTCAGCCTGGTGAGCGGCTGCGATTGCACATGGCAGCCGTAGCAGGCTTCCCCGGTCTTGTCGACAACGTGATTTTGCTCCGCCAGCGCCGTGGTGTAGGTGATCTTGCCTTCCTGATCGAAAATGCGGATCTTCTCAATTCCTGGTTCGGCCGCCATGGTCCGTATCGAGCGGTAGAGACCTTCGCGATCATTGCGCAGCATGTAATCAGTTGTGCCGTGTTTGATAACGTCGCTGATTCGCTCGGCAGCCGCCAGTGTGTTCTGCTCCAGATGCTGCCGGTGCAGGCGGACATTGAGATAGCCGAGGAGCCCGAAGATCACGATCATCGTCCCCAGCAGAAGAATGTTCAGCTTGACGCTGAGCGCTTCTGTGACCCTCAACCAACGAAATCGGGATGCCTTAGTCTCCCGCATGTTCCAGCACCGCCTCGGCTGGAATTGCAGCCTCCGCGTCCCTTGCCGGCTCCGGGCTCAGTTGTTCCTTGGGGAAGATCGGCAAATACTTCACCGCCAGTCCGAAGGCAGCGAAGCCGATGCCGATGATCATTCCAGTGACCGCCAGTTCGCTCCACTTGGGGAAGTACCGCACGCCGGTCGAGCCCTCAAATCCTGTAATGCTGACATTCATCCGGTTGGTGATGAAGCCAAGCACCACCGACACGCCGGCAAAATAAAGCCCATTTGCGCTGTTCCGCACGCGCTTCTGCACCAGCAAGACCAGCGGAAGAATGATCGCCAGGAGAATCTCGAGCCAGAACAGATATGTCTCATATCCCGCGTGGAACGCCAGTTTGAGCGCTCCGCGATTCGCCAGGTCTTCGAAGCGCAGAATAGCGTACACGCCCAGCACGACCACCAGCACTCGCCCCAGTTCCCGCAGGACGGGCAGTTCCAATTGCAGCCCGAAATGCTTGGAACTGAGCGACGACTCGAAAATCGTCATTGCCAGCCCAACCGCAATTGCCGAGACAAAAAAGAACACCGGCAGCAGCGGGCTGTACCAGAACGGATGCAGCTTTTCGGGAACGATCAGGTACAGCGTGCCCAACGACGACTGGTGCAGCGTCGACAAGATCACGCCGCAGATCACCAGCGGGATCAGAATTGCCCGCACCACTTTCAGGGGCTTTTGCAGGTTGAAGCGTTCCAGCACGATGGGCGAGAACTCAAGCGCCAGGACAGTGGTGTAGAGCATCACGCAATACGCGACCTCAAACATCACCGAGTGCGGGTTGCGCATGATCAGCGGATGCCATATGTTGTATGGCTTGCCCAGGTCGTACATCAGCGCCGCGCACACCAGGATATAGCCGAGAAACGCAGTGAGAATCGTGGGCCGGATGATCGAATGCAGGCGCTTGATGTTGAGAATGTGAACCGCAGCCGTAAGTGTGAACCCGCCGGCCGCGAGCATCACCCCGCAGAGGACATCGAAGCTGATCCAGATTCCCCATGGGAACTGATCGGTAAGGTTAGTGGAGGCGCCCAAGCCTTGCGTGAAGCGCACAAACGTGGCGTAGAGGCCTGCGGCCATCAGGAAAAGAAAGACCAGCTTCCAGAAAGTCAGCCGGAACAACGTTGGGCGGGCCATTATCGCTTTCCTCCGTTCTTCTTCTCGGTTGGGTGGCCTTCGGCCAGCGCAACTTCTTCGCGGCGATGCGTGATCCACCACACGCCTCCCAGCACCATTCCGCCTAGCGGAACGAAGTCGGGGATGTGCGAGAGCACCCGGTAGGTCAGCATGGGCAAAGGATCTTTGGAAATGTCGCTGCGATATCCGAAGGTCTCGAAAGGAACAGCCGACAACAGGAGCACCGACGTGCCGCCGACTTCCTCGAGCCCGTAGATGTGGTTCACGTACTGGCCGGGATTGTCGCGGATGCGTTTCTGCGCCTCGGCTATCAGCTCATCGCGCTCGCCAAATTTCGTAGCGCCCGTGGGGCAGATTTCCGCGCATGCCGTCTGCTTTCCCTGAGCCACGCGATCCGGGCACATAACGCATTTCTGCACTTTGGGGAACAGCTTCCCCCATTCGTACTTGGGAACGCTGAACGGGCACGCGACCATGCAATAGCGGCAGCCCATGCACTTCGATGGGTCGTAGGTCACAGGGCCCAGCGCAGTCTTCTGCAGCGCGCCGACGGGGCAGACCGACGCGCAGGAAGGGTCCTTGCAGTTCATGCACAGCCGGCGCATGAACTTGTCGCCGCGGGTCTGGATGCAGGTCAGCTTGTGCGCAGACTGGTACTCTTCACCGGCGATGGCATCGTTGTACTCCAGACCATTTTGAGTGGCGCAGGCCTGTTCGCACTGCTTGCAGCCGATGCAGGCCGTGGAATCATATAAGAGTGCTTTGCTCATGAATGATTTCTCCGGACACGGTCATTCGAGCAGAATGGCCGCTCCAGAAATCCTTTCGACCGACGCCTGAACTGAATGAGGAAAGAAGGGATCGATTACGGGCGTAACCGCGGACGAGAATCGAGCCACGCATAAGGTGCGTACCTCATCAGATCGGAGGCTGTCGCGAAATTCAGCAGCTTCAGACAGATAAAAGTTTCAACGATTAAGGATTTCTCAGCCGTGATGCATGTCACGGTTTCGCGTGATGCTGGTCAACGGTGTTTCGAAAGGTCATACCAGGCGATTTGCAGATGCTTTTCTCATCAATGGCCTGATGTGGATTGCATCATCTGTTCTGTGAGCACCAAGTTATTGATTCCACGTTCGTTCCTGCTCATCTCCCATGCGTTGCGGACTTGGCGCTCGATTTTCTTGTTGCGATCTTCAGCGGAAATTGGTGGCGCATTTCTCCGCAGTTGCTTCTGCGGTTGCAGCTGACTGACGGTATGTCATACAAACCGCAGTCATTAGCGCGAGCCCTGTTCTCGCTCAGCGGTTTGGTCCGGCGATTGCCTTTAGCAAAGTGTGAGTGACCGAGCAATGAAAAGGCACTCCCGGCGAGGTGGTTTATGACAGTCATCCTGGTTCTTCTAACATTCGCAATCTTCTTATCGATTGATTACCTTCGTGGTCAGAAACAACTCGAGAAGGCTCCCGCAATTCACAGAATTCTTCCTGAAATCGAGCCCCGCGTCGTTCCCACCATGGTCGCCGGATTTCAGGTGCCGGAAAACGTCCGCTATCACGCCGGGCATACCTGGGCGGTCAGCGAGAGCCGCGACCTGGTTCGCGTCGGCATGGACGATTTCGCCTCGAAACTCATTGGCAAGATTGACAGCATCGCACTGCCGCAGCGCGGACGCTGGGTGCGCCAGGGACAGAAGATTTGGACGATCTTCCGTGACGGCAAGTCCGTAGACATGGTCTCCCCGATCGAAGGCACAATCACCGATGTCAACGAAGCGGTGGCGAACAATCCGGAACTGGCGCGCAAAGATCCTTTCGGCGAAGGCTGGCTGGTGAGCGTGCAAGCTCCTGACGCCAAGCTCAACTTCCGCAACCTGCTCGGCGGCACGTTGGCCCGCATGTGGATGGAAGACTCGGCGCTGCGTCTCCGCAAACGGATGCCAATGGCCATGGCTTCGGCCCTGGCGCAGGACGGCGGCGTTGCCGTCGACGACATCACGGCCCACCTGCCTGAGGAAGACTGGGCCACCCTGACAAGAGAGTTCTTCCTGTCTTGAATACGGGCCGAGCATCGACCTCGCCCGACCTCCTGATGAAAGCCGCCCGGGAAACATCCCGGGCGGCTTTCTTATTTGGGATTACTCTGAAATGGCGCGCTCCGGCATGGCGCGCGAAAAGGAACGAACAATCAGGAAGCCCACCGCGACTGCCGAAGTCAGCATGATCACGCGCAGATACTGCGCGCCGGGGATCGCAGCGTCCCCGAAGATTGTCCGTAGTAGCCCGAACGTAGCACTGCTCGCGCACAGGGCGAAATATCCTCGCTCCCTTATGCCCCGAGAAACGCTCACCAGCCATGCCAGAATCGACGCCACGATCAGATAGATCGCTACCACCAAAAGGTCACCGGTGGCGGAGGAGCGGAGAATCCCCGCCTTAGGCGCCAGGAAACCATGCAAGGCAATGCCTAGAAAGACGACAGAATGAATCAGCGCAATGAAAGCCCGTTTGCGGTTTGTCAGAACCCCGAAATCATTCATAACCAGATGATCTAGTCTCGCCCATCGGGAATAATTCAGGCGTGACCTGCTGTACCGGCTCTTGTGATTGTGATCACAGCATCGGGCACTCTGGCATCCCCACTTTCGCAGTGATACCATCGCGGGCGATATGATTCACCGAAGTCTTCTTGTCACGCTCTCCTATGCTTTAATTCTGTCGGCCACCGCCCTGAGCCAGTCTGCGGCAGCCCCGCCGCATCCCATCGTCCTGCACGCGGCCCGTCTCCTCGACGTCAAGAGCGGGCGCACGATCAAGCCGGGCGAGATCCTTATTCAGGGTGACCACATCGTCGAGGTTGGCTCCTCCGTCAAGCGTCCAGCCGATGCAGAGGTCATCGACCTTGGTGATCGCACCCTGCTTCCCGGCCTGATTGACGCTCACATCCACCTGTTTCTCCATCCCGGCGCAGAGGATCTCCAGACCGTTCAGGAATCCGTTCCTGAGCGAACCATCACGGCAACTCTCGCCGCGCGCGACGATCTGATGGCCGGCTTCACCTCCGAACGCGACATGGGCACCGAGGGCGCCGGCTCAGCCGATACGGCCGTTCGCAACGATATCGACAATGGCCGCATCCCCGGCCCGCGCCTGCGCGTCAGCGGAAACGCCATCAACATCCTCGGCGGTCACGAAGACGCGATCGGCTATAACCCCGCGCAGCACGTCCTCGCCAATGCCGACTACGCCAACAATGCCGATGAACTGGTCGCCGTCATGCGGCAGCAGTTCAAGGAAGGCGCCGATTTCATCAAGATCTATGAGACCGGCGCCGATTCGGTCAAGGACGGCAGGCTGTCCACTCCCTACCAGTACACCGAACCGCAACTGGAAGCCGCCGTCAAAGAGGCAGCCCGGCTGGGCAAGCACGTGGCTGTGCACGCCACAGGCGAGCCGGGAACGCTCTATGCCGCGCAGGTGGGGGTCGTTTCCATCGATCATGCCGACCAGCTCAGCGACGAGACCATGCGCCTGATGAAGGAGAAGCAGATCTTCGCAGTCCCGACATTCACCATCTTCGAATACTTCGCCGAGCACGCCTCTACGCCGCAACAGAGTGCTCGCGAACATCAGATGCTCGATTTGAAAGTGAAGGAATTCAAAAAGCAGATCGCCGCCGGAGTGCCTATGGCCGTGGGCTCCGACGTGGGACCGTTCCCTCATGGCACGCAGGCGCGCGAGTTTGTTCTGATGGTGAAATACGGCATGTCTCCTTTGGCGGTATTGCAGGCAGACCTGGTGAATGGGGCAAAGCTGCTCGGCTGGGAGGGAAAGATCGGATCACTCGAACCTGGTTATCTGGCAGACATCGTTGCAGCGCCGGGAGATCCCCTGCAGGACATCGCCGTACTCGAAAATGTGTCGTTCGTGATGAAGGGCGGGGTGATCTACAAAAAGTGACGAGCCGCACTTTTGGCCCCGAGCGAGCTCAAAAAATGCGCTCCGATCTGCAAAACCATGCACATCGGATTTCTCTTCTCATAAAAGCGCGGAGCTAAGAACCTCATTCTGAACCATTTGCTCATGCTCTAGTGCGCACCGGCTGGCTGCCAGATTGCGCGCTTACAGAGTGCTTCGCCACCCGGCAAGCACTTATGACCTCACTCCGATCTTCTAATGTCCTGCGAATCAGCGCGGTGTTTAGCTGTCTGGCTCTGGGTGCTGCCGCATTCGCGCAAGGGCCATTACCGGACGCGCCGTCTGCTTCCGTTGAGCCTGTGCCGGTCATTGTCATGCCCAGACCCCGGGCCGAGGCTCCCCATAAGTTCTGGGACAACCAGAATCGCATGCTCTTCGCCGCCGTCGCGGTTTCGAGTGCCGCCGACTTTTTCGTCACCCGCGCCAACCTGCAGAATGGCGGACAAGAATTAAACCCGCTAGTTCGCGCGTTTGGACGTTCCACACCCGGCCTGGCTCTGAACTTCGCTGGAGAAACCGCCGGAGTGGTCAGCCTCAGCTACTTCTTCCACAAGACCAACCATCATCGCCTGGAGCGAATCGTCTCCATCGTCAATGTCGGAGCCTCGGCCGGAGCCGTAGGTTACGGCCTCGCCCACCGGTAATCACAAATCTGTTGAGCCGCGATGCGGCGGCAGTCCATCAGATCCGCAAATAAAAAAGGCCGGGCTGAGGAAGCCCGGCCAAATGTTCCCATCAGGTTAGAAATCGATACGGGCCCCGATGCTCAGGAAGCGCGGCGTATTGTACTGCGTACTGGTCTGTCCGAAGGTTGTGGTGTTGCTAAGATCCGGAGTCGGATCAGCGAATTCCATATGGTTAAAGACGTTCACGGCCTGCAGGGTGAGCCCGAAAGACACCCGCTCGGTGATCTTCGTGGTTTTGGTCAACGCTGAGTCGACGTTCCACCGGCCGAACCCAACGATCGGAGTTCCACCCATCCGCGAGTCCGAGAACAACGGAGCACGGAACGCACCCTCGACGGCGGCGGCGGAATTTCCGTAGACGTTTATCGTGCCATCCGGCATGTGATGGACGCCGAAGTGTGCAGATGCTGCCGAACTGGTCGGTATCCACGCCGCGCACTGCGTCAGGTAACCATCGCCGAGTTCTGCGCACGAGTTGTAGTTGTAGACCTTCTGGGGCAAACCGCTGCTCGCCGTAATCGAGGTAGAGAGTTGCCAGCCACCGATGATCTTGTCGAGGAAGTTGCCAGTACGGAAGCGGCCCTTTCCGCCGAACGGCAGATCGTACACGAAGAAACCGGTCACCACGTGCCGCCGATCAAAGTACGAGTTCGTGTAGTCCCTCCGCAAGTTGAAGCCGTCGGTGGGGTTGAAGAACACGTATTCCTGCGCCAGGCCGGAGTCATCCATGGAATGCGACCAGGTGTAGTTGACCTGGAACATCAACCCGTTCTTCATCTGCTCGCGCACCGATGCGTAACCGGCGTTATAGAACGAGTTCCCGTTGGAGGTCGTGATGTCGGCCCCGAGAAACTGCTGGTCGAGCGGTAGTGTGTTAACACCGAGGTAGTCGAAAGTGTCGGTCGCATCACCGATACCTGTGAATCCAGCCGTGTTGTAAGCGACGTTAGCAGTGCCCCCCGGGCCGAGCGCTGCTTCGAAGAATGGTTGTGGCGTGATTCCGGGGCACGTAGCGGGGGTTCCTCCAGTGCACACATTTGCATTCTGGATAATGGCCTGCTGGGCAGGTTGCATCAGGAAATCGTACGCACTCTGGAATTGCTGACCACCGAGCGTGAACATGTAGGGTATCTGGTTGACGTCAGCGCCGCTGTACAAGTGCCGTCCGACGCGGCCGACATACCCAAGTTCAACCATCAAGCCGTTGTTGACGCGGTGTTGCATGTTGAGCGTCCAGGTATCCTCCACCCCGACTTTGCGCTTTGGGTCAATGCGAAAGTCGTAGCTCTGGTAGGGCGTGGCGGTGCTCAAGCCCGGGACGATTGGAGCTGTGGTACTCGCCAGCGGCGGAATAGGAACGCTGTTGCTGTCAATCCCAATGCGCAAGGCGTCGGTGGGATCCGTCTTCGCTCCGTTGCAGGCACTCGTCGTAGTGGGCGAGTTGCAAGTCACACCATTGCCAAAACCAATGCCCAACGCAGGAGTCATGACAATGCCGACGCCGTTAATTCGGTCAAAGTACCGACCGTATCCGAGCCGGAACACGTTGGCCCCGCCTTTGGGGTTCCATGCCAGCGAAAGCCGCGGAGCAAAGTTGTGATAGTCGGGGTCATAGGGATACTTCCGGCCCGCTTGGCGCACCGGCATGAAACCGAGAGTGGGCACATAGGGTACGCCCTGCAAAGCGCTGGAGATCATGTTTCTCGACCAGGTCGAGAAGGGCAGGATTTGATTGTTGTTTGTCGTGTCGACCATGACCGTCTGTTGGCCTCTGGTTTCGTACGGCGGTGTCTGATAACCCCAATCCAAGCCGTAAGCCAACGTAAAGGTAGGCTTGAAACGCCAGGTATCCACGAAATGGATATCGTAATCGTCGACTAACGAATTCGCCGTGTTCGGCGTCCCCGGCGGGTTCGGAGTCAGATCCGAGGCGCGCGTAAGCAACTGGGCGGAGTGATCGATCAAACCCATCGTTGCGGCGTACAATTTGTCCCAATTGTGAAGGTCACTTTTCTCTGGTGTGTTCAACAGCGTCGATGGGCGGTAGGTACTAATGTCGAGGTGCTTGCTGGTCCATTCTGAGAAGTAAATCGGTTCCGCCAAGCCGCCCACGACCTTGTCGTCTCTTACGTGATAGAAGTGCTGGTGGCGGAACGCCCCTCCGAACTGCAGCAAGTGAGTTCCCTTCAGCCAGCTCAGCTCTTCGTTCAGGGTGTAGTCTTTCCCGTCCCAGATGCGGCTGCGGGCGTTTTGAGTATCGATATTCATCGGCACGAGGCCGCTTACGTTACTCTCCGCATAAATCTGCAGAGCAGCTCCCAGCCCCGAGACCTGGGGAAATGGAGCGGTCCGGTGCCACTGCCAGAAGTGTCGCAGGAAATCAACGTGAGTGTCGGTCGTGATGTTGCTGCCGATATGCCCGGTCAAGCCCAGAACGTAGTACCTGGGTTGTAACGGCTCAAGGTCCGTGGATTTCGGCACTCCTAATTTATCTCCGGGGAGTAATCCGCCTATATCGATCTGGGAGGCGCCATTAATGTCCACAACCGCATAACGCCCCACCCCACTGATCGTCCAGTTCTTGGTCAGGTTGTAATCGAGGCGCGCAATGCCGTCGTTTTCGTGAGATATGACCGGTACGGTGCTGTCAAAGCCAACAAAATTCAGCCCGTCTCCTTCAGATGCGTTGTTTCCCTGCGGTTCATAAGTATTCCAGATCTGGGAGATGGTCGGATCCATACCTAATCCGCGAGGGTCGCAGGGGCCGCTTGCGCACTGCGCAGTCGGCGCACCGGTGGCAAAATTAAACTGGTCAATCTGTCCGGTATTGGCATCCTGGAACTGCAGAATCCCCTGCCTGAGCAACGCGCTCGGAACGTTCCGACTGAAGGTCTCGCCCTTCTTGAACCTGCGTCCTTCGTACATCAGGAAGAAGAATGCTTTGTCCTTGAGGATCGGACCACCGATGCGGCCTCCGAAGCGGTTATCCTGCCAGACCGGACGTGGTTCTTGGGCGTTATTGAGTTGCCAGAAATTGGCGTTGTAATCCGTGTTCTGGTTGTATTCCCACCCCGCGCCATGCCACTGATTGGTTCCGCGGCGAGTGACCAGTTGCACCTGGGCGCCGGAGGAACGTGCGAAGGTATTGGAATTGTTGGTGGTGACGCGAAATTCTTCGATGCTCTCCACTGGAGTGGGTACGACCGCCTGCGGCGTTCCCATTCCACTGTTGTAGTTTGCATCTCCCTCTGTGTTGCTGGTCGCGTCTCCGCCGTCCAGATTGAAAGTATTCTGATCATTCAGAGCACCGGCGACGCCGCCAGAAGTCGTGTTTCCTTCACCACCGCTCGCTCCCGGACCGGCGTTGTACGAGGGAGAAGCCATTGGCTGCAGTTGCAACAACGCAGTCGCATCACGGCTCAGGCTCGGGAGGCTCTGTAGAGTGGTTCGGTCAAGTACGTTGCCTACACTGGCATCGGCGGTCTGCAATTCCTGCCCGCTGGCTTGCACCTCCACGATTTCGTTGGCGCCTCCGACTTCGAGCTTAATGTTCTGGGCGACATTGATGCCGACGCTGACCGTTAAGGTCGTAGTCGTCTGTCGGAACCTTTCCTTCTTTACCGTAAGCTTGTATTCGCCGGGCTGCACCGACGGAAAACTATAATGTCCAGCCTGATTCGATGTTACTTTTTGGCTGGAATTCGTACCGATATCGGTGAGGATGACTTCAGCCCCGGCAACCACGGCCCCGCTCGGGTCGGTAATGTCGCCGGTTAGTGTAGAGGTGGACGCACTCTGAGCAAACAGTGTGCACGAGGAGAAAATCAGGCTCAGCAGAATCGAGAAGAGACGGCTACGAAGACGCATCGCACAGCCTCCTGAGGAGAAAGACTTGCCACCCGCGAGATAGCGGGGGGTTCCATGCATCGACTTTTGGTGCAGCAAACTTGCGGAAATTGGGGCGTTCGCATCACCCAGACCCACGATCACGAACCCAACAAAACCCACAGCCATTGTTAGGTCGCACACACTACCACCATTGACTACACAAAAACAAGTCAGAATTATCCTGACCTGCGATTTTCTCGTTTTCGTTAAGAGATTATTTGTAATTATATGATTACAAACAACATAAATAAAACTACCGGCCGCCGGAGGGAACCCGACGCGCCAGTATTAGTGATTGTTATGTGGCGAAAGAAAGCGTCGAGCGGCGAGCGGCCTCCCAAAGTGCGTTCCTCTGCTGGCAAGTCCAAGTAGGGAACTGTGTCGCTCGTTTTTATCGCGGCAGTTGGAGTCGCGTCAGCTCTTGCTTGCCACTTACCGTCAAATCACAAAGCTGATTATGCAAATTGCCGGATGCGCAAAGGTTGAGTATTCCACGACGACGGCAGTGAACTGAATTGCAGCGCAGAAAAACGAAGTTGGTCGGGACGGGCAGATTTGAACTGCCGACCCCTCGCACCCCAAGCGAGTGCTCTACCAGGCTGAGCCACGTCCCGACTTGAAAGGATTCCACCGATGCGGCGGTCGCCCTGCGGCAAACCGCTTGCCCTCAGCGGAGGGGTTCACTTGCTGATTTTACACCAGCGGAAGCAAAGCCGTCGAAGAAGCTACTCCAGGTCTCTCCAATTCGAACCGACACCCATCTCTACCTGGAGCGGCACGCGCAGGGCACACACTTTCTCCATGTGCTCGCGCACCAGAGGCTGCATCACTTCAACTTCGTTGTCGGGGACTTCGAACACCAGCTCGTCGTGAACCTGCAGCGTCATTCTCGACTTCAATCCGCGCTCGCGCAACGCTGCGTCGATGCGGATCATGGCAATCTTGATCAAGTCGGCCGCCGTGCCTTGCAGTGGCGTGTTGACGGCGGTGCGTTCAGCAAATCCGCGCTGCGCAAAGTTCTTGCTGTTGATATCCGGGATCGGGCGGATGCGCCCGAACAGCGTTTTGACTTTCATCTCGCGGCGCGCTTCTTCGAGCGTCTTGTCGATGAAGGCGCGCACGCCGCTGTACTTTTCAAAGTAGGCAGCGATGAACTGCTTGGCTTCGGACGATTCGATTCCAAGCTGCTGCGAAAGGCCAAATGCCGAGAGACCATATACGATGCCGAAGTTCACCACCTTGGCCTGGCGGCGATGGTCAGCGGTCACCATCAGCGGCGGCACGCCGAATACCTGCGAAGCGGTCAACGTGTGAATGTCGTCGCCGCGCCGGTAGGCTTCGACCAGCAACGAGTCGCCGGAGAAGTGAGCCAACAAGCGCAACTCGATTTGCGAATAGTCAGCAGTCAACAGCACGTGTCCAGGTTCGGCGATGAAGGCCGCTCGAATGCCGCGACCGAGTTCGGTACGAATGGGAATGTTCTGCAGGTTGGGATTCGCCGACGACAAGCGCCCGGTGGCAGTTCCCGTCTGGCCAAACGTGGTATGCAGGCGTCCGGTGGCAGGGCTGATCAACGCCGGCAGCGCATCTACGTAAGTTGACTTCAGCTTGGTAAGCTGCCGGTAGTCCAGCACCATGCGCGCGATGGAATGGTTCTCGGCCAACTCTTCGAGCACATCGACTGCGGTCGAAATGGTGCGTCCCTTGCCGTATTTCACGGGCTTCGGCAGGTTCATGCGGTTGAAGAGAACGTCGCCCAGTTGTTTGGGTGAGCCGACATTGAACTCCATCCCGGCGGCTTCGTAAATTTCCTTTGCCTTGGACGCGATCTCGCACTCGAGTTCCACCGACATTTGCGAGAGTGCGCCAGTATCGATCTTCACGCCTGCATGCTCCATGCGGGCCAGCACCGGCACGAGCGGCAGGTCGATTTCTTCGTAGATGTTTTCGAGTCCAGCCTGCTTTACGTCGTTGCGCAACGCCGCAGTGAGCCTGCCGGTGATGTCGGCCGACTCCGCCAGTTCGCCCCCGAGTTTCAGGTTGAAGCGCCGTAGCGCTACGTCCGCCAGGCTGTGCGTGGAATACGTGGGATCGAGCAAGTACGAATACAGCATGGGATCGTGGCGGACGCCCGTCATCTTGACTCCGAGCGGCTCCAGCGCATGAATCGCTGCTTTGTAATCGTGAACGGTTTTGGGAGTCTCGCCCGACAACACGGCGCGCAGCTTTACCGCCGCCGCGCCTGAATCCAGTTTCACGATGGTTGCCGACCCTGCCGCCGCGGAAATGGCTATCCGACAGGCGGCGGGCTCTGGTCGACGTGCCGTCATCGCGCCCCCCATGAACGACAGCTGGGCGTCTTGCGGCTCCTCCTCTTTCTCTTTTTCCTCGTCCTCTGATGCGGCGGCCGATTCTGCGTGCTCCACCGCGAGCGCCAGCGCGCCGTCCTCAGCCACTGCCCTCAGCACAGCCTCCACGTCCGCGCCCGACTCTGCCTCAACATAGTGAGTCTCACTCACCTCGGCCAGGGGCAGAAGCTCTTTGAGCAACGAAGTAAACTCCAGCTCGGTGAAGAGCGCGCGCAGCGCGTCCAGATCGGGCTCGCCCACCCGCATCGACGTCACATCCAGCTCGACCGGAACATTTGTGTCGATGGTCGCCATGCTCTTGCTGAACAAAATGGTGTCGCGATTGTTCAGCAGCGACTCACGATAGGTTTTCCGCTCGACCTCGGCCGCCCGCTCCAGCGCTTGCTCGAGCGAGCCGAAGCGCTTGATGATTTCCACCGAGCCCTTGTCGCCGATGCCCGGCGCTCCCGGAATGTTGTCGATCGAGTCGCCGCGCAAGGCCATTACATCGATGACGCGCTCCGGCGGCACGCCCAGAATTTCTTCCACCTTGGCCGCATCGCAGATCAGGTTGTCTTTTGGCGGATTGAGGATATGCACTTTGTCGTTCACCAGCTGCATCATGTCCTTGTCGCTCGACACGATGTAGACCGGATGCGACGCTTCCGCCGCTTTGCGCGCCAGGGTACCAATCACGTCGTCGGCCTCGAAGCGCGTCACGCCGATCATCGGTATGCGATAGGCCTCGAGTGCTCGCCGGATGTAGGGGACCTGCTGCGCGAGATCTTCCGGCATCGCTTTGCGGTTGGCCTTGTAGCCCTTGTATTCCACTTCGGCGAAGGTCTGCGTCTTGATGTCAAACTTGCGGATGGTGGTGACGGCCTCCGCTTGCTCGTCGCGGAAGGTGGGCCCGGCCACGTCGAACACGGCTGCGAGATATTCCGGCGAAAAATCGTCGCGCAGTTTGCGCAGCATGTTCACGAACACGTAGATCGCTGCCGTGGGCAGCCCGGTTTTGGTGGACATGGGCCGCTGCCGCGCCATCGCATGGTAGGCGCGGAAGATGAACGACATGGTATCGATCAGGTAGATGCGCCCATGCGGGCTGGCATCCAGGCAACCGGGCGCCATGGACTCGGCTACGGCAACCTTGGTGGCCGAAGGAGTCGCTGGCGTGGGATTCGCAGATTTCTTACGCGGGGACAATAACGTTAGTTTAGCAGCAGCAAAGCCGCTCGAACGGCGCGTGGAGAGCGGTTGTAAGAGGCACGCTATGATTTTGGCTTGCCGTATTCGGTGTTGAAATGTAGCTTGATCTCGCCGCAGGTTCCCTGCTCGGGGGAGTACACCACACACGAATCGAACGGCCGCGAATACACGTGCAGGCTTACCGCACGCTGGTTGAATTCTCGGGGATTCACCACCCGATGCACCGGATCGGCCGGATCCACCGCACAGGGATGCGAAATGTTCATCTCCACCGTGTTGCTCGGTTCGAGCTTGCACTGCCCGCGTTCGAGATCCTGGTGCACGAGATGAAAATTTTCCACGTGCAGGCGGCCAATCGGAACCGCCATCCAGCAGTTCTGGTCTTTATGATTGTGTACCGAACTCGCCTGCCCCACTTCCCAGCAGATCGCCATCAACTCATACAGAGGAGTGCGGTCGATCAGGTTGCGGGTGTAGTGCTGCCGGTCCCAGTTCAGGTAAGGCACGAGCGAGTCAGAGTCGACGGGCATCTGCTGCAAAACGCGCCTCAGGGGTTCGGTGGGAACAAACATCGACTCCGGCATCCGCCGCAATTCTTGCACCAGCATCTGAACCGGCACCATTTTGGCTGCAGTAATCATCGCTCAACGAGGATAGAGTATAGCGCAGGCCTTGATATTCGCTCTTCTGGGCTCTACGACTTTGTGATTCAGATTTTGAGCAAGGCGATGCCCGCATTCTTAGCCGCGCGGCGCAATGCTTCATCCAGAGTGGCGAGCGGCAAGGTTTCCCGCAGCGCGAGTTCAAGATAAGCGGCATCGTACTCCGTCAGGTGCTCCTGTCGTGCAATGGGAAGGACCCGCTCGAAGGCCTGATCAGTTCGAATGGGATCGAGCGAAATCGGCAATGCACTGATGCGTGCCAGCACGGATGAAGTCTGAGCAATGGTTATACGTTTCCGTCGTTCACCGGCAACCAAAGCATTTGCGACCTCAAATGGCCAAATGCAGGGGGCAATCGCTTCGCCTCCCATGGCCAGCAGGTCCAAGATTTCTTCTGTACCCCTCGTGCTCTCTTCAGGGAAGCACCAAGCGAGCGTCACGGAGGCATCGAGTACAAATCGCTTAGTAGCGGCGTCCTTCATTGATCAGATCCCGAATAGTAAGACCCCCTAAGGTTGCCCCTTGGCGGATCTCGCGGATTTCACGAACCAGCTTCTTCAAATCTTTCTGGCCAGCTTCATCCGCTGGCACCAGTTTGGCAATCGGAATTCCGCGTCGCGTAATCCGAATCGTTTCGCCCTTCGAGACCTTATTCAGGAGTTCGTTTAGGTGGGTTTTTGCCTCAAATGCGCCAACCGTCTTCATCCAACTAGTCTATCAACTAGTCTGCTACATTTGCAATCCCAAAAGCAGTGGCACGACTATCTGCCCGCGCCCAGAATTTCCTTGCTCTCGCCTTGTGCCACAGCGGGATACACCGCGCCTTTGCGCCGCCGCAGATCGCGCGGCAACTCCGAGCGCAGCACCCACAATCCCGCCGCCACCGCCGCCGCCCACGTAATAGACGAAAGGGCCAACTGAGCCACGTCTGCCACCCGGCTCCCGCGCCCTGCGGTAGCCAGGGGCACAGCTTTGGCAACTTCAAAGCTGATCGCTCCCGCGATCGCCGCTACCACCGCAGCTTTCCCTAACTCTCCCCAGCGCAGTTCCCAGAGCGAAACCAGCTTTCGACGATGCAGCAGCCCAGCCAGCGCCAGCAGGTTGATGCCGATGCCGATATCCGATGCCCATGCCAATCCCACGACTCCGAAGGCGTGAAACAAAATCGAATAGATCGGCAACGACACCAGCGTAATCACAGTCACGGCCACCATGGGCGTGAGGGTATCGCCAGCCGCATAAAACGCCCGCGCATACAGGCCCTGCGCCGACCACAGCACCAGCGACAACGAGAACCAGAAGAAGTAAATCGCGCTGGTCTGAGTATCGGCGAAAAGAAACTTCCCCCGACGGTACACAAGATCGATCAGCGGAAGCGCCGCCACCATCATCCAGCCCGTCGCCAGCAACGAAGCGGCCGACACGCGATACACCGAATCGTTCACCGTATCGCCAAATTCCTTCAGCTTTTTTTCATTGAACAGCCGAGCAAAAAATGGCAGAGACGCCTGTCCGGTCGCCTGTCCCAGCACCGCAATCGGCACCGCAAATAACCGCTTGGCAAATGTAAGCCGCGTAATATCGCCTACGCCGCTGGCCGCATAGTGCCGAAGAATCCAGTCATCCGCCGTGACCAGCGAGACGCCCAGCATCAGTGGAATCGACAGCTTTACCCACTCGCGAAATGCCGGATTGCTCACGTCGAACGAAGGTTTGTAGCCGGTCCCAATGCGCACCGCCCCAATCACGCTCGCCAGAAACGGTCCCGCAAAGCTACCAATCAGCGCCCCATAGGCTAGTGACGCAATCCCGAAGTGCCGTCCCCCGACGACTCCGCCTAAGATGATGAACAGGTTATAGATCAGCGGCCCGAAAGCAGGAAACAGGAACAGCCGGTGCGACAGCAGCACCGCAGAAACCACTCCTCCAACATAGAAGAAAATTTGCGCCGGCAGCAAAATCCGCGTCAGGCGGACGCACAAATCGATCTTGTCCGGTGTGAATCCCTTCACGAACCAGCGCACGAACTGCGGCGCGAAGATCTCGGTCCCAATGGTTCCCACGATCATCACCGCCGTCATTACGGTGATAACGATCGAGAACGTCTTCTGCGCGTCCGCATCGCGCTTCTCGGCCAGAAAGCGCGTGTAAATCGAAATGAAGGTGATCGAGGCCGCGCCCCCGGCCACAATGTAGTTCAGAAAATCCGGCAGCGTGAACGCGGCCACGTAGGCGTCGGTCGCTCCGCCCGCGCCGTAGGCCCATGCGATGTAAGCGTCACGCGCGTAGCCGATCACGCGCGACAGCATCACCGCCGAAATCAGCAGCAGAGTCGCTGAGAACGCCGTATGCTGGTGCGACGGCTGGAAGAAGCGCAGCAGTTTCTTCATCGAGACCCGATCAGAAATTCAATCTTATCGGAATCTCAAGGGGCGAGTGTTGACCGACTCGCCCCCTTGCGTAACGAAAGTTCAGGAATGGGAACAGCTATTGCTGCGCCTGCACATACACTCTTCCGGCCGAAACCAGGTCGACGTTGGGCACCTCGGTGGCCAGCCTCACGTTGTGCCATCCCGCCTTCTTTTCCGGCTTGGGAATGAAGGCCAACAGGTACTGGTGTTGCAGTCGCCGCGTCAAGTCTTCCAAATAGGGAGAAAACGACACCGGCGCTCCGCTGAAGCCAATGTAATAAGCTTCGCCGCCGGTTTTGTCAGCCATCTGTGAAAGATAAATCTGGCCCCAATACGCTTGCCAGTAGCTGTGTCCGAAATGTCCAACGCCAGGGCTATAGATAGCAGAAACGACGACACCTGCTTTGCCGGCATCATCGATGGCAGCGTCCAGATAGGGATCCTGGAGATCGCCCGTGCCGTAAAAACGGTCAACGCCATCCGACACCATCAGCACCTCGTGCCGGGCATTGCTGGGTGGCCAGCGCTTGACCAGATCGGTGAGAGAAAAATACGGGCTGGCATTCCCTCCCCCGTTTCCCATGGGAAGCCGCAGCGCCTTGGCGGCCTGTACGTGATCGTTGGTCGGATTCTGCACGATCTGTGCCGTGCCGTTTTGCATGTAGGCGATGCCAATCAGCGTGGTGGGAGGTTGCGCCGCGATGAATTGCCGCAAATCCTCAAGTTGCGAGCCCAGGCTGGAGCTCGAGTTGTCATCCAGCAATATGAAAAATTCCAGTGCCGCGCGGTCTCCTTGCGCCGGAATCCAGTCCGTCACCGTGTCCTGGTCGTGGCCTTCGTACACCTTCACGTCTTCGCGATTAATAGTCGGAACGTTGTTCCCATGCTTCGGTTCAGCAGTCACGATCAAGTGCACTGGAGCTCCATTTGCGGGCGGCTGTTGCGCCCAGGAACTGCCGGCATACATCCAGAAAGTGAGCCCCAACAGCCCAGTTACAACCCAATGAAAACGATTCATAAAGGCCTCCTTACGACCTCCCTTAAGAGCACATGTTGTGTTGAAGGGATAATCCGGGTGCTCTAACTAATTAGATGTGATGAACGGATAAAACGTAAGTACGACCTCCGACATACTTTTTGACTCTTTCCAGGGACTCGCAGGCCCTTTGGCCCGGTTGATTCCGCCACGCAAGTCTCTCTGCAGCAATGACTTCCGAGTTGATCTTCATTCGACCGCCGTTTGAGCGGCCGTGCATTGTTCTCCACCGCCTTTCCTGCGAAAACACGTGCAGCATCACGAAACTTCGGAGGCACATATGGCAAGTCAGGGGTCCCAAACGATGACCGAATTCTGCGAGCAGGTGAACCCCAAGGTGTTGCGTGAAATGCGGCGGTCGAGTTCCTTTCCAGAGATGGTGCGTGTGCAAGAAAGTTGGCTGGCCGCGGCGGAGAAGCGCGCGCTGTACTGGCTGGCCGTCCGAACTCCCGGCCGAATCGGCCCGGATCACTTGACCGCCCTCGGCTTGATAGCGCAGATCGGCGCCGGCGCCGGTTACGCCCTGGCATCCCGGAATCGCCTTGCCCTTCTCGCCGTCATCGCCTGCCTCGCGCTCAACTGGCTCGGCGACTCCCTCGACGGAACCCTCGCCCGGGTTCGCCAGCGCCAACGTCCGCGCTATGGCTTCTATGTCGATCACATGGTCGACAGCTTCGGCGGCCTCGCCCTTATGGGCGGCCTGGCTTTCTCGGGTTACATGCATCCCTGGATCGCCATCGGACTGCTGATTGCCTTCCTCATGCTCTCGATCCAGTCCTACCTGGCGACGCACACTCTAGGAGAGTTCCGGATTTCCTTCTGGCGCTTCGGCCCGACCGAACTGCGCATCCTGCTCGCGGTGGGAAATCTGGCTCTGTTCCGGTGGCCGGTCGTACATGTGTTGGGACGAGAGTACCGCCTGTTCGATATCGGCGGTGCGATTGGTCTGGCTGGCATGGGAGCGATGGTCGTGGCCTTCACCATGCAGAACACCATGCGCCTCTATCGCGAGGAAAGGATCTCGCAATGAGCAGCCCCACTCAATCCGTTCCTTCGCCTTCAACTTTCGTGCGCTGGTGCAAGTTCAATTTCGTGGGCATGATCGGTATCGGGGTGCAGTTCGCCGCGCTGTTTCTGCTGAAGGGCGTGCTGGGCTTCGACTACTTGTTCGCCACGGCTTTCGCGGTCGAGGCTGCCGTGGTCCACAATTTCGTCTGGCACGAGCAGTTCACCTGGTCCGATCGGGTCTGCTCTTCATGGCGCCGTTCACTGCTACGCTTGGTGCGATTCAATCTCACTAACGGCGCCGTCTCAATCGTGGGCAATCTCGCGCTGATGAAGGTGATGGTCGGCGAAGGGCACATGCACTATCTCGTGGCCAATGCCATCGCCATTGCGCTGTGCTCGATTACAAATTTCCTGGTCAGCGAACAGTGGGTGTTCGAGAAGTGATATCACAGAATCACCGGGGGTGCACCCTTGTCGCGTTTTTCGCGACAGGGTGGGGAATTGGAATTTTCGAGGTGTCCTAGGGCCGCTGCAGAATTTGGACCGGGTTCAACTAATCTTCAACACAACCTTCCCATAATTTTTCCCGTCCTCCAGCAGCTTGTAAGCTTCCGCCGCGCGCTCCAGCGGCAGTACCTGTCCGATTTGCGGGGTCAACTTGTGCTCTGCAATCCACCCAGAGAGTTGCTGCCAGGCCGGCTCCATGATCTCGCGCTTCTGCGACAGGTACGTCAGCCACAGCCCCTGCACCATGCCTGACTTGGCGTACATGGCGCGCACATCCAGTTTCGGCGCCTGCCCCGTCGCGGTTCCGTATTGGATGACGCGCCCGAAGTCTCGCAGGCATCGCAGGCTCTTGGCGGTGTGCTCCCCGCCGAGCATCTCGAAGACTGCATCCACGCCCTCTCCGTGCGTCAGGTTCTTCACAATTTCTTCGTAATCGTGCCGCTTGTAATTGATTTCATGCTGCAGGCCAAGCTCTTTCACCCGGGCAAGTTTCTCGTCGGAGGACGAAGTGCCGAACATCTCTACGCCGAGAAGCCGCCCAATCTGCACGGCCGCGGTTCCCACCCCTCCCGCCACGGCATGGATTAGCACACGCGGAGTACGAGGAGTTTGACTCCGCTCGACAGCGGAGGGCGGCTGTTTCCCCGTGGTCATTCCCGCCTGCCAGTATCCAAGATAGGCCGTGAAGTAGTTCACCGGAAACGCCGCCGCCTGTTCGTTGGTCCAGTGATCGGGAACCGGCCAGATCATGTTGGCATAGGCTGCGATCTTTTCAGCGAAGGCCCCCCACTGGGCGTATCCCATGACGCGCCGTCCCGAGCTTTCTTCCACGCCCGAAAATTCACGCCCGGCGATCAGCGGAGGTGGTGGCGTTCCCGGATATCCGCCTTTCGTCGTCATCACATCGGCGAAATTCAACCCGCCCGCAGCCACGCGGACGATGGTTTGTCCAGACTTGAGACTTGGTTCAGCTACATCCTGAATGGCGAGCGCGCCAGGGCCGGACAGGCTGGTGATCATCAGGGCTTTCATGCCGAAAGTGTAGCAGGACGAATGGGGGCACCGGACCTGGACCTACCCCTCCCACGGATTAGCCCCGGGGTATATACTCTTGGCGTTAGGAATACTATTCTCCGGCCGCGCCCCTGTCCGGCCGGAACGGGGCGTTCATTCATTCCCCTAATTCATGCGCGCCCCGCATGCGCAAGGCCGATTCCCGCTTGGGGCGGTGTGGAAGGGCACGGGTGCATCACCCAGTACCAAAGGGAAAATTGCATCCGCGGGGAGGTCTACCGTGGATATTATTTTTGTTCGTCTTCTTTTTGTAATCGTTGTAGGGGCCACGTGCTTCGTCATTGAGCCATTTAACCTGACTCGACCTTGGGATGCCGGAGTAGGACTGCTGATTGGGTCGGCGATCGTGCTGTTCGAGTGGAAGCTGCGCATGGTCAGCCTGAAGCGGCTGATTGGGGCGGCGATCGGCAGCATTCTCGGCATCTGCGGCGCTTACCTGTTTGCCCTGGTCATTCGCAGTAGTGTCCCTGAAGGACACACTCAAAGCTTCCTGCAGATCCTGGTCATGCTGCTGATGGCCTATGTCGGCCTGATCGTCGGGGCTAACAAGGGCGATCTGCTGAACCTGGCGGCGCTGGGCGGAATCTTTGGCGGCGAGAAGCAGGGCAAGAAGAGCTACAAGATCCTCGACACCAGCGTCATCATCGACGGCCGCATTGCCGACATTGCCGAGACCGGCTTTCTCGACGGCATCATTGTGACTCCGCAGTTCGTGCTGCGGGAGTTGCAACTTGTCGCCGACTCTGCCGACTCGCTCAAGCGCAATCGCGGACGCCGCGGGCTCGACATCCTGCAGCGCCTGCAGAAGGTTGCTACCCTGCAGATCCAGATCGTGGAAGACGATTTTCCCGCCGTCCGCGAAGTGGACTTGAAGCTGATCGAACTGGCCAAGCTCTACGAGGGCAAAATCATCACCAACGACTTCAATCTGAATAAGGTTGCCCAGTTGCAGGGCGTCGAGGTCTTGAACATCAACGAACTGGCTAATTCGCTGAAGCCGATCGTGCTGCCCGGCGAGACCATGCGCGTCTTCATCCTGAAAGAAGGCAAGGAATACAACCAGGGTGTGGCCTATTTGGATGACGGCACCATGGTGGTCGTGGACAATGCGCGCAAGATGATCGGCAAGACCATCGACGTTTCGGTCACGTCGGTGCTGCAGACCACCGCCGGGAAGATGATCTTCGGCAAATGGGACGAGCGGGCCGCCTATGCCAGGCAAACGGTCTCCGCTTCGCAGACGGTGGCTGTACCCGTCTCCACGCCGACCGCGCCGGTTTCCAATGCCGCGGTCGAGACAAAGCCTGGGGCATAGTCCGGGTCGGACCGCAAAAATTCGAAACAAACCCTCGGGGCGGTCCGTAGAGGGAGTCATGCGCTACCAGTCCAAAGCGATGATCGGCGATATTCCTGTTCTCTGCGTCGCAGTCGGTCCGGATATGCAATCCCAGCAGGTTCGCGGCCGTGCGGTCGGCGTGATAGCCGTGGGCGACGTGGCGGTCGGCATTATTGCAGTAGGCGCCCTGGCAGCAGGCGTGATCGCCATTGGCGGGCTAGGATTCGGCGTCATCAGCCTCGGCGGAGTTGCGCTGGGATTGATTGCTCTCGGAGGACTCGCCATCGGTGGCCTTGCCGTGGGCGGCCTGGCGGTCGGTGTCCGTTCCCTGGGAGGTCTGGCGATCGGCCCAAACCCTACAGGCGGCATGCGGATCTACTGGCCATCTTCGTGAAAAAGGCATCAACCACAAAGGACACGAAGTTTAGAAATAAGAATCCTTCGTGAACCTTCGTGCCCTTCGTGGTTCAAGCCTTGACTTGGGCGAGCACATTTGAACTCCCGCGTGCACGCTCGTATACTGACCACCCGCCATGAAGGTTGTCGTGATCATTCCCGCTGCCGGACTTGGAACGCGCATGGCCCCGATGCCCAGCGCGATGGACGCGAAGTCGAAGAAGGCTCACGCTTCCAAGCAGTTCACCGAACTGGGCGGCACGCCGATCCTCATCCACACGCTACGGAAGTTCGCTGCCGTCGATGCAGTTAGCGAAATCTGGGTCGCGCTGCGCGAAAACGAGATCGACGGGTTCCGCGAACGCCTTAAAAAAGAAGCCAAAGACGTGCTCAAGAAAAAAGTCGAACTGGTCGTGGGCGGTGAGCACCGCCAGCAGTCGGTCGAGCACGCGCTCAACAAAATCTCTGCAACTGCGGATGACATTGTGCTCGTCCATGATGCCGTGCGTCCTTTCGTGACCACAGAAATCATTCAGGAAGTAATTGAAGCGGCTAAGAAATACGGCGCTGCCATAGCGGGATTGCCCGCGATCGACACGGTCAAGCAAGTCGAACGCACCGCCGAAGGCGCGATCATTAAAACAACCATCCCGCGCGCCGGTATAGTTCTTGCCCAAACACCGCAGGGATTCCGCTACGACGTAATCAAGAAAATTTTCGACGAGGCCGCCGCCGATGGTTTCATGGGCACCGACGAAGCCTCGCTGGCCGAACGTTCCGGCCATGCAGTCGCCGTCGTAATGGGCTCGCCCAAAAATATCAAGATCACCACGCCGGGAGACATGGAACTAGCAGAGTTCTATCTCAGCAAGTGAGCGCGAATTATTATGAGCGGGGCGCAAGCGCGAAGAACTTGAAACCTGAAACTCGCAACTCGAAACCCGCCGTTCGCATCGGCTACGGCTTTGACTCGCACGAATTTCGGCCCGGCATTCCGCTGAAGATTGGCGGGGTCACGCTGGCCCACGACAGAGGTCTCGGCGGACATTCCGATGGGGACGTACTTCTGCACGCCATCACTGACGCGCTGCTGGGAGCGATTGCGGCGCCAGACATTGGCGCGCTGTTTCCGCCGTCCGATCCGAAATGGAAGGGCGCGGATTCGGTCATCTTTCTGCGCGAGGCGCTGAAGCGCGTGCGCGATGCAGGCTATGCGCTCAGCAACGTCGACGCCAGCCTGATTTTGTCTGCTCCGAAAATTGGCCCGCACGCGTCCGCCATCCGCGCCCGCGTGGCAGAATTTCTCGGTGTGGGCGCCGATTGCGTCGGCCTCAAAGCCAAGACGCCCGAGGGATTGAATCTGGACAGCGCGGCCTTGGCGCACGTGGTCGTGTTGCTGGAGAAGGCGCCGAAAGTGCGCCGTCAAAAAAGAAA
>DASTCU010000098.1:0-3877 GCA_035710825.1 Candidatus Sulfotelmatobacter sp. | reverse complement strand
TCTTCTTTGAGCGCCTTGAAGATGGCAATCACCTTGCGCTTCGACCCGATCATGCCCACATACCGCGCGCGGGTCTGCACCGCCCAGCGCAGCAAGCGCATATCGTCGCGATGGCCGCGCGTCACGATCACGATGTAGGAAGACTCGTTGGGATCGAGCTTCTTCATGGCCTCGTCGAAATCAAGCGCATGGACTTCGTGCGCGGCAGGGAAGCGTTCCTTGGTCGCATAAGAGGAACGGTCGTCGTTCACAATGACCTCGAATCCAGCGGCAGCAGCCGTGCGGCAAACATTGAGCGCTACGTGGCCTGCCCCCAAAATGTAAAGTAGCGCTGGAGGTAGCACCGGCTCTACGAAAATCTCCAGGGTTCCGCCGCAAACCAGGCCGGTGTCGAACTTGGGATCCTGGTTCAAGTCAAACTTTAAGGTTCGCGGCTTCTCCGACTCCATCACTTCGCGGGCCGCCTGCCACACGTCGGCCTCGACGCAGCCGCCGCCAATTGTGCCCACGATGGAGCCGTCATCGCGCACCAGCATCTTCGCCGTTTTGAAGGAGGGGATTGATCCGCGGACGTTCACGATTGTGGCCACCGCTCCACGGCGCCCCTGGCGGCGAAGTTCCACGATTTGTTCGTAGATGTCCAAAGCCCACACAAATCCTGCAATTTGATTATCAGTCGGTTAAGAGATGGGAGTCAATCAGCCGAAAATGCAAAAGCCCCGGGATCATCACTCCCGAGGCTTTTAGCGTTAAACCAGTCAATTGCCGAACACGACTTGCCAAGCACTCTTATGGTGGCGCCGGGCGGACCGGTTGTCAAGGATACTCTGGTGAGTGGACCGCAGAGGGCGGCGGAGTTGAACCGCAGTGGCTGATAAGCCACTCACCGACTTGGCAAGTCGTGTCCAGTACCCACTGGCAACGCCCTCTAAACAACGGCCTGCCCGCTGCAAATCTATTACGTAGAGGGCTTCTGCCGTCGTGATATCGATCACAACGTCAGAAAACATTTTGAGATGAGTTCCCAGAATGGAACGGTGACTTATTATTAGTTGCCGTACTCACGAGGAACTTTTCCCATGAAAGCCGTTCGCATTCATCAATTCGGCGGGCCGGAAGTTCTAAACTACGAAGACATCCCCGACCCGCAGCCGCGTAAAGATCAGGTGATGGTACGTGTGAAAGCCTGCTCGCTCAACCATCTCGACCTCTGGGTACGCAAAGGACTGCCGGGAGTGAAGCTGCCGCACATCCTCGGCAGCGACGTTGCCGGAGAAGTCGCCGAGGTGGGCGAATACGCCACCGGATTCAAGCCCGGCCAGCGCGTGTTGGTCGCGCCCATGCACTTCTGCGGACACTGCGTGAAATGCGTCGCCGGCCTGCAGAATCAGTGCCGCGAGTTCACCGTTCTGGGCAATGGAATCGACGGCGGCAACTGTGAACTCATCGCCGTGCCCGCGGCCAACGTAATTCCATTTCCCGACTCGCTCGATTTCAACCAGGCGGCCAGTGTTCCCCTTGTATTTGTGACCGCCTGGCACATGCTGGTTGGCCTGGCAGGTGTGCGGCAAGGACAGACTGTGCTGGTGCTGGGTGGAAGCTCAGGCGTGGGCATCGCGGCCATTCAGATCGCGAAGTTGTTCCATTGCCGCGTGATCACGACCGCTGGTGATGAGTCCAAACTTAAGAAGGCGCGGGCTCTGGGCGCCGACCACGGCATTAATCATTACGAGCAGAAAATTTCGGAAGAAGTCCGCAGGATCACCAACAAAGAGGGCGTCGATATCGTGGTCGAACACGTGGGCCGCGCTACCTGGGACGAAAGCATGAAATCGCTCAAGACCGCAGGCACCCTGGTCACCTGTGGCGCGACCACGGGCCCCGAGATCGGCATCGACCTGCGGCATCTCTTTGCGCGGCAGTTGCGCCTGCTAGGTTCATACATGGGAACCATGGGGGAACTTCATGAAGTTCTCGGGCATGTCTTCGCCGGACGCCTGAAGCCGGTGGTCGACCGCACATTTCCTTTGGCCGAAATTCGCGCTGCGCATGAGTATCTGGAAAAGAGCCAGATGTTCGGCAAAGTCGTGGTGAATCCGTAAATTCGCACTACTGAATCAAACGATCAGGATACCTCTTGCGAATTCGAAGAAAGCGTCGAGACCTCACTTGGAAGCAGGCTCTGTTCCTTCTTATCTATGGCGCGGCGCTAAGTCGTCTCTCCTTCGCCAACCTCGATATCTGGGGCTCAGGCCATGACCCTCAACATCAACTTCTGTACGAGCTGGGTTTCTTTGGAGGCGCCATAGCGTTCCTCGCGGGGATTCTTGGTTTCATCATGATTTTGGTTAAAGGAGTATCTCCAACAAGTCCGGTCGCAGCGCCACCACGCCCGTCCACGCAGCCTCCCGTCGTAACACAAGCAGCCGCCGCAAACGTTGGAGGAGCAACGCTGATGACCCTCCGCGTCGTCCTTATTGCTGCGGTCGCGGTAGCTTGCTTTGAGGTAGTACGGGACGTGGAACACAAAAGCATCTGGGGTGGATCCTACTTTCGATCCTACTGTTTGGGCGCCCTTCTGTTCTTGATCATGAGTCAACTGCCGTACGCATTTGCGCTGTTTCGCACTTGGACCGGCCTCGATCGGACTGGACTCGCAATCGCTATCGCTGCCGGGGTTGTGGAGGCAGTGATTCACCTGCCATTTTTCTATAGTTCGAACGCACCTCTTCTCGAAAACTCCCCGCTGCTGTTGGTATTGGGTGTCGCCACCGCGATACTTGCGTACCCAGTCTACCGTAGTGCAGGATCGCGGGAAGGCGATGTGCGCTGCGTTGCCTCTAGTTTCGCCGCATTACTGGCGTACACTCTACTCTGGCGCGTCATCTACGCCAGTCTGCTTCTGCCTTACTAGGATCATCTCGTCGCCGATGGCCGTGCTCCCTCTGTATCCCCCTCTGGTTTAGAATATCTACATAATGTCCCGTGAACTGAACTTCGGTCCGTACGTCGATTTCGAAAACGGCAAGAAGGTCGTCAAAGACCTGACCTTCGGCAATCCCACGCCCGAAGGCGTGGTTCTGACCACACTCGACTCCGCCGTCAACTGGATGCGCAAGAGCTCGATCTGGCCCATGACCTTCGGCCTGGCCTGCTGTGCCATCGAGATGATGTCGATGGGCGCCTCGCGCTTCGATATCGCCCGTTTCGGCGCCGAAGTCTTCCGCCCTTCGCCGCGTCAGAGCGATCTCATGATCATCGCCGGCCGCGTCTCCAACAAGATGGCACCCGTGATCCGCCAACTCTGGGAGCAGATGCCGGAGCCCAAGTGGGTCATGTCGATGGGCGCCTGCGCAACTTCGGGCGGAGTGTTTCAAAATTACGCGCTGGTGCAAAGTGTGAACCAGGTCATCCCGGTCGACGTTTACGTTCCCGGATGTCCCCCGCGCCCCGAGCAGTTGATCTACGCCATCACGCTGCTGCAGGAAAAGATCCAGAAAGAGCGCGGCACCATCAAGAAGGCCCTGAATCTCACGTAGCGGCGAAGACGTAACTCCTGCGCTGGCAATCACCTCTGCGCGCTGATGTAAAAAGCAGGTAAAAGCTCTGCTGCACGCCGACTTTGCCCGGCAACATCGTGCCCCCGCCTGGCATCCTCCTTCTGTACATTTTGTTCCGGGCTTCCGATCCAAGGGCTATAATCGGAGGTCAGGTGGGGTGTTTTATGTATCGCCTGTTCTGCCGGTCCCTTTTGGTAGTGGCTTTGGGCGTGGGCGCGATCCAGGGTCAGACTCCAAGCAACGCCTCGCAAACCCAGCAACCCCCCACCCCTCCGAATAGCTCTCCACTTCCGCGAGACACTACTCCCATCTCAGCC
>DASTCU010000097.1:0-1487 GCA_035710825.1 Candidatus Sulfotelmatobacter sp. | reverse complement strand
AGTTCCTTGTCCGGGAACATTGCCAGGGCCGCGCGTTTGGCGCTGGCTGCCAGTTCTGAAGCTTCCTCCACCGTCAGGCTGGGATCCTGGCCAATCACCGACATGACCATGCTGATCATCATCTGCAGGCGGCGGATTTTGCGGGATTCCTCTTCGTGTTCGCGGTGCGCGTCATCCGCCAACGGAAATCTGGATCCCTTCCCTGCCTGCTGAGGTAAATTCATGGTCTCCCCTTTTTGATCCCGCGAAACTTCGCCCACAGCTTTGGATGACGCCGCGCGGTTGGGCGTTGCGCCCCAGGTTAGGGCCATTCTGCCTCAGTTCATGAAGAAAGCAACTGCCCGAAAGTGCTGTATCGGTTACCCCTTGCGGGTACACCGGGCCACAGCCCGCAACCTATGATCGCGAAACCGCATCCAGCTGCAAGCCCGATTTGCAAAGACTGAGGGGAGTAAAATTAGTATCCGGCCCCGATTCGGTACATAGGGCCGTAAATCCAGAACTGGAGACTTCATGCCCGAACCGCTTAATCCCGACAATGCCCAGCGGCGTCCCGATCCCAACGAAAAGCTGGTGAAAGTATTTGATTCGGAGCAGGAGTCGGAAGCTCTTGTGGTGAAGGGGTTGCTTGATTCGGCAGGAATTGACAGTGATCTGACGGCGGCATCCATGGTGCAAGATGCCTTCCCCGGGCTCGGCGGAATGATCATCCTGGTGCGGGAAGAAGATGCAGAACAGGCCCGGAAAGTGATTGCGGAGTCGAGCCAATTGCCAGCCGATGACGACGAGACAGCGGAGATCCAAATTACTGAAGAGCCGCCACCGAAGGCCTGACCGTGTGCCCATCGAGATAGAACGTGACCGCGCCGTCAAGGTCAGTCCGGTAAACACGCGCCCCCGATTCGGCGAGCCTGATGAGAGTCTCCATCCGAGGCAAGCCGAACCAATTGCCTGATCCCACCGAAATCACTGCAAACTCCGGCTTGGCCGATGCCATCAATTCTGACGTGGTGGCGACTGCACTCCCGTGATGGCCGACCTTCAGAAGGTTCGCCCGCGGATGCTCGATGGCCGCAATCCGCCGTTCCACTTTTTTCTCGGCATCTCCTTCCAACAGCACCGACGTGTCTCCGTAGCTCACACGCAGCACCATCGAGTCGTTATTCTGTGGCCGGTCCGCGGCCGGCCAATCGCCGGGCGGAGACAACACTCGGACAGTGGCGCCACCCAGTTCAACCTCGTCGCCTTCCCAGTGATGCACCACTCTTACGCCCAGAGCCTGCGCAGTTGCGATGACGTTCTCCAGACCCTTGCCCGGAGGCTGCAGCCCGAGCCACAGTTCTTTCGGCCTGAAGTTCCTGATCACGGCGATCATTCCCCCAATGTGGTCCGAGTGCCCGTGAGTAACGGCCACTGCATCGAGTCGTGAGATGCCGCGAGTCCATAGATAGGGAGAGACCACATCCTCTCCAAAATCGAGGCGAGAC
>DASTCU010000096.1:0-13519 GCA_035710825.1 Candidatus Sulfotelmatobacter sp. | reverse complement strand
CTCTCAATATTGAGCTTGTCGAGAATCGAATCGAAGTAAGCCGTGCCCTTCAACTGCTTCTTCAGTTCTGTTTTTTTATCGAGCAGCCACTTCGCGTGCTCGGGAGAAAGGTCGTTATACGGATATCCGAATAAAGCCTTGGCTGCAGCCGCCAGTTCCGGATTATCGTCGCGGGTGCGCAACGCCTCGCTGGCATTCGGCGGCGCCGCCATGGCATCCACATCGGGGTCGTCCGCATATCCGGGATGCGCATGATGATCGAAGGCGGGAATCTTCTCGATCTGCGGCAGCAACCGCTGGTAAATCTGCTGCACGTCCGGGCCGGGAAACGGTCGGGCCTGAGCGACGCACACAGCGCTCAGGGCAATCAGAAGCAAACTTCTCATCGCATTTCGCATGGATTTGCCTGGCACTCCCAATTTCGCATTATCTGAATTAGCGAACGGCAGCCGTTCCCTGCCACGCCGACGACACTTTCTGAATGCGCTCGACGGCTTCCCGCAAGGTCTCCATCGACGATGCGAACGAGAAGCGGACGAAATCTTTCCCCGCCGGCCCGAACGCCGCTCCGGGAATCGCCGCCACGCCGCCTTCTTCCAGCAGCACGCGGCAGAGATCTTCGGCCGCCATGCCAGTTCCCGTGATATCCACCCAGGCGTAGAACGCGCCCTCTGGCGGCAAAATGCGAAAGCCGGGCACGCGATTCAGGTCGCGCGCAAACTGCTCGCGCCGGCGGGCAAATTCTCCGACCATACGCTCCGTGTTGCCCTCCCGATCGCGCAGCGCGTCAATCGCCGCAATTTGCGTGAACTCCGCCACGCACGTGAAGGTATTAACCACCATCATGTTCAGCGCGGGCACTACTTCCGGAGGCGCCACCGCATATCCCAACCGCCATCCGGTCATGGCGAAACTCTTCGAGAAGCCATCAATGATCAGCGTGCGCTCGTGCATCCCCGGATGGCGCAGCATGGAAAGATATTCGCCGCCGTAGATGATCCGCGCATAGATTTCGTCAGAAAGCACCCATAGATCATGCTTGACCGCAAGTTCGGCCAGCGCTCGCTGCACCGCATCGGTGTAGACCGTTCCCGTGGGATTTCCCGGAGAATTCGTCAGTAGCATGCGCGTGCGTGGCGTGATCTTCGCCGCGACCTCGTCCGGATCGGGCTGCAACTGGTTGCGCATCGCAAGCGTGAAGGGCACGGGCACCGCGCCTAAACCGAGCGTGATCGAGGCATACCCGGGAAATCCGGGATCGGGATAAAGCACCTCATCGCCGGGTTCGAGCAGCGAAAACATCGCCTGAAACAGCGCGATCTTGCACCCCGGAAACACGACCACATTTTCCGGCGCAACCTTAATCTTGCGCGTGCGGTCGAGATACGCGGCGATTTCCTCGCGCAGCGCCGGAATCCCCGCCACCGCGCAGTAACGGTCTTTTCCCTCGGCAAGCGCCCGCGCCGCCGAATCAATCACCGATTGCCCGGGATGAAAGTCCGGCTCCCCCAGCTCAAGGTGAATAATCGAGTGCCCCCGCGCCTCGAGTTCCTTGGCGCGCGCAAACACCGACAGCGCCCCTTCTCCGCTCATCACCGAAATTCGTGAAGCAATCGATCGCATAAAAAACTTCCCGCCACGGATTTACGCGGATTCACACGGATCAACCAAACAACATTCCAAAGAACTATCCGTGAAAATCAGTGCAGATCCGTGGCTGAATTTTTCTCAGCAGCTACAATCCTTTATACATGCCGCCGTCTACCAGCACCGTCTGGCCGGTAATATAGGACGCTCTGTCCGAGGCCAGCCAGACAATCGTTTCCGCCAGTTCGCGCGGATCACCCAAACGCTTCAGTGGAGCATCCGCGGCCCAGCCGTCGAAAATCTCCTGCTCGCTTTTTCCGCTCGCCGACGAGCGCGCCTTGGCCAGCTCCTTGAGCCGGTCTGTCGCCGTGAAGCCAGGTCCGACGTTATTAACCAGAATCCCGTCCTTGCCAAACTCATTTGCCAGACTCTTCACCAGCCCGACCACAGCCGCGCGCACCGCATTCGAAAGCACAAGATCGGCGACCGGCTGCTTAGTCGTAATCGAAGTGATGGTGATGATCCGCCCCCAGCGCTTGCGCTGCATGTGCGGAATAACTTCGCGCGCGAAATAAACCGTGCTCAGGAAATTGGCGTCAATCGCCCGCTGCCAGTCTTCCAGCGACGCCGCCAAAAATCCCTTCGCCGGCGGACCTCCCGCATTGGTTACGCAAATGTCGACGCTACCGAACTTCTCCGCCACCGCAGCGACGAAGCGGCCCACGGCAGCCGCATCGGTCACATCGAACGCCTCGGTGAAAACCTCTGCCCGATGCTGCTTGCGGATCTTCTCCGCCCCCGCTGCGAGCGCCTGCGCATTGCGCGCACACATTGCCACCCGGCATCCCTCAGCGGCAAAAGCCTCAGCAGCAGCCAATCCCAGCCCCTGACTGGAAGCCGCCACCAAAGCCACCCGATTCTTCAGTCCCAAGTCCATGAAGGGAGGAATTATAAATTAGGGACCAGGGGTCAGGGGTCAGGGGCTAGTGGTCAGTGGTCAGTGGTCAGTGGTCAGTCGCCAGTTGCTAGTGGGCGGTAAGAACTTTCGAGACCACTGGTCACTGGCCACTGGTCACTGGCCACTGTTCACTGGTCACTGATCACTTCATTCCACAGTTGAAGGGTCCTGCGTTGGACCGTTAATCTTATGCGATGAGGTTCTCATGAAACGCAATCGCCGTCCCGAAACCGCCGCCGTCCGCGGCGCGTCCGATTTCGAAAAGAAAAACGGTCCAGTCTCCCCGCCGATTTATCAGACTTCAACCTTCGAAGTCACCGACAATGACGAGCAGATCCGCGTCACCACCAGCGACCGCTACTACACGCGCTGGGGCAATCCCACCATCACGTTGGCCGAGCAGACTCTCGCCGCGCTCGAAGGCACAGAAAGCGCGCGCGTCTTCGCGTCAGGCATGGGCGCAATCACGACCACGATTCTCGCCCTGCTGAAATCCGGCGATCACATTGTGGCGCAACGCGACATTTACGGCGGTGTCACGAAATTCCTTTCCCAGTGGCTGCCCAAGCTAGGCATCGAAACCACCTTCGTCGATACGACTGATTACGACCAGCACGCCCGCGCCATTCGCCCGAATACGAAGCTGCTGTATCTCGAATCGCCGACCAATCCCTCACTGCGGATTGTCGACATGAAAAAGACCGCTGCCCTGGCCAGGCAGCACGGCCTGATCAGCATGATCGACAGCACCTTCGGCACGCCTATCAACCAGCGTCCCGCCGAGTACGGCATCGACCTGGTCATGCATTCCGGCACGAAATATCTGAGCGGCCACGCCGATCTGACCTGCGGAGTGGTGTGCGGGCGCCGCGATTTGATCGACCAAATCGACGACAGCCGCAAGACACTCGGCAACTGCATGGACCCGCATGCCGCCTGGCTGCTGATCCGCGGCCTGAAGACACTCGCCGTCCGCGTCGCGCGCCACAACGAAAATGCGCTCCGCGTGGCCGAATTCCTCGAACAGCATGCCAAAGTGCGCCGCGTACACTATCCGTTTCTGAAGAGCCATCCGCAGTACGCCATCGCGCGCCAGCAGATGTCAGGCGGCAGCGGCATGGTCACCTTCGAAGTCGAGGGCACGGGCGAAGACGCGCGCCGCGTCAGCGAGGCCATGCGCCTGTTCACGCTCGCCACCAGCCTGGGAGGAGTCGAGTCGCTGGTCTCCATCCCGGTACTCACCTCGCACGCCATGATCTCCGCCGAGCAGCGCCAGAAGATGGGCGTGACCGAGCAGATGGTGCGCCTGTCGGTCGGAATCGAAAGCGTGGAAGACCTGATTGCCGATCTCGAGCACGCGCTCGAGGCTGTGGGAGCTCGCCATGGCGTGCCCGTAGCATAGGAAGAGTAAAATAGCGTGAAAGTCTGCCCTTCGATCCGGAGGCTGCCGTGATCAAACCTGCTGTTCTATCCATTATGTTGCTGGTCTGCGTACTTCCCACCGGCGCTCAGATGAAGGACGTTTACTCTCCTGGGGTGCCCCCTCCGCCCGCCCCCATGGACCGGGATCAGGGGAAGACGACTCCGGACGAGCCCAAGTTGCGTCGCCGTATCGATCCAGTGAAACTGCAGCGGGATGCCGACGACCTGGCTCGCACCGCTCAAACCATCCCCACCGATCTGGCGAATATCCGCCGAGGCACGCTGCCGAAAGACACCATCCAGAAACTGAAAGACATCGAGAAACTGTCGAAGCGGCTGAGGAGCGAACTGAATCCGTAGAAGAGCGGACCCGCTTCTGCTGGCACCCGGTGTGCGTCCGGCAACTTCAGTCATCGACACAAAAAAACCGGCCTCTTTCGAGGCCGGGTTATCTGTTTCATTGTGCTTAAGCTTAGAAGAGGAACTTCGCACCGAACTGCAGAATGCGGGCCAGATGGGCACCAGGGATCTCGAGGAATCCAGTTCCCTGGAACGTACCCGAAGGTCCAGTCCATTCATCGTGGTTGAAGACGTTGAAGGCTTCCGCGCGGAACTCAAACGCTACGTTCTCCTTGATGGCAAAGTGCTTGAAAAGTGCCATATCGAAGTTGGTGCGATTGGGATTCCGCAGCGAGTTGCGGCCCGAATTCCCGAACGTGAGCCCCGTCGGTACAGCATAGGCATTAGGATTGTAGAAGAATCCGGCGTACGCATCCGAACTCGCCGCACTGGCCGGCGGAACGCCCGCCTTCGGATTGCCGACGATGTCCGCATACGAACCCGTCCCGACGCCGTTCCCAACACCGGCATTGTCCCCGAAGGTGCTGCCATTGGTGACAGTAAACGGAGTACCTGTCGAGAAGGCCATGATTCCGGACCATTGCCATCCACCCAGAGTGGTGTGTGCCAAGCCGGGGTGCTTGAAGAACGGGAGATCGTACACGTAGCCAATATTCAACATGTGACGCTGGTCGAAGTTCGAACTGGCGCGGTTGGCCGCCAGATCATAGGCGTTAACGAAGTCACCGTTGTAACGATCGGAGGAGTCGTCAATAGAGTGGCTGTAGGTGTATGCCAAGCTCAGGTTGAGGGCTCCTACAGTCTTACGTGCTGAAATCTGGAGGGCATGGTACGTAGACGATGCCTTATTCTCCAGACGCGTGATGGTAGATATCCCCTGGAAGGGACGGAAGAAGTCGGCTATCACTCCACAACCTGCAACCCCTAGGTTAACAGCGGGGCTCATCACTCCGGGCCCACCATATGGAACAGGCGCACCGCCGGCGGTTACGGCATTCGTCGGTACTCCGTAGACATCCTGCAGGAATGATGCATTCGGCTGAGGTGTGCCACAATCCGGCGAGGCAGACGTCTGATCTGGATAGGTAATCTGGTCAGTAATCGGCTCGCCTGGCGTGTACGGGTTCTGGCTGGGTGCAACCGGAAAAAGCTGGTTCAAATCCGTCTGACGGCCAAGATGGGTGCCCTTGCTGCCCACGTAGGAAACTGTGACTACAGTGTGTTGCGGCAACTCACGCTGCACGTCAAGGTGCCACTGTTGCATGTACGGCCAGACTACCTGGTTTGGAATCGACAAGAAACTGGCCGGAAACGTAGGTGCCAGTCCGGTGAGCGAAGTGTTTCCAATGTTCATGTAGCCAGGAATATTATTCTGGGTTTCGCTTTGTAGCAGCGGGGATGTCTGGCCTTCCATACCCTCAGTGTTCGCCTCATTTCCGTTCGCGTGCTCAAAGAAGATCCCGTAACCGCCGCGAATCGCAGTCTTGCCATCGCCATGGGGATCCCAGGCAAAACCGATTCTCGGGGCTGGGTTGAAAAGGTGCCCCTTTGAGCAACCTATTGCAATCCCATTCACTCCGCACTGCACCAAACCATCCAGCGGGTTTCCGATGATCGCCCCGGTTGCGTCCGTTGCTAAGGCACCTGGAGTGCACGGGGTCGCGCCGTCTGGTCCAAGACCAGTCAAGTTGCACAGTACGGGAGCACTGGCAGCTGAGTAAACGGCTGGATCCCAGTTGTAAGCATGTTTATACCGGTCACGATAAGTTCCCAAGAGGCTCAGTCGCAATCCCAAATTCAAAGTCAGCCGATCGGTGACGCGCCAGTCATCCTGGAAATAAGGTTCGAGAATCTTGTACCGGTTGTAAAACTTCAATTGCTTACTGCCTTGGCCGAAACTGGCGATGTTTCCCAACAGCATGTCGGCAAAAGCGTTGCCACTGCTGAACTTCGAACCAGTGTCAAAGGTCAGCGCTCCATTTACCTGTAAGCTGCTCAACTCATTTTTCTGCGCGGCCACGAAGTATGCGCCAAACTGTAGGTTATGCCGACCGACGATCTTGGTCATGTTGTCGCGATAGGTATACGTCGGATTGGAGTTGTAAGGACCTTCCGGCCAAACGCCATCAGGATCTTGCGCTATCCCGTCGTAGATACCGCCGCTCAGATAAACCGCCGGAAGCTTACCGCCGGCCCCATTGTTGAAGAGGTATCCCATGGGCAAGCCACCGGAAGGAAGTTGCCAGTAGCCGACAGACTTAAACGCAATGTGATCGGTGGTATAGCTAGCCACGAATTCGTTCAGCAGTGTGGGTGAGATGTTGCTGGTCCAGCGCGCGACCATGCTTACGCCCGGCCCATTAAATGCGGTATTTACGGTCGGGAATGAAGCTGCATCCCAGATCGGTCCCGGAGTGACGGTATTCCATGAATCGTGAATGTACCGGAAGGTGACGCGATTCTTGTCGTTGATGTTGTGGTCGACGCGAATCAGTTCTTCGCGCCAACTCGTAGGCAGTGTCACATTGGCGACATAGCTCGACGCTCCGGGTTGATCAATGGTGCCTACCGGAATCAGTGGCATCAGAGCCGTCGCAACGGGATCGACCGGGAGATTTCCTTGCGTGCCATCCCATGGGGACCCGGTTCTCGGATCGGTCGGACAATCTGGGCCAGGTGTCGGCAGGCATAGATCGCTGAAGTCGCCGGTCCGTTCCGCACTGTAAGGCACGGGCGAATTGAAAGATGCCGGCAAACGATCGCGCCGCCATTCCTGTGACCAGAAGAAGAAGGTCTTCTGCTTGTCCTTGTTGTAAACGCCGGGAATATAGACTGGTCCTCCAATGGTGTAGCCGTAATCATTCTTCTTGTAAGGCGCCGGGTGGCCGTTGCCGCCGTGGGCCACCTGATCGTTGTAGTTGAGAGCGTTGAAGTAGTCGTTCCGCACAAACTCATATGCGTCGCCGTGGAATGCCTTCGTCCCGCCCTTGGTTTCCACCTCAACCGTGCCCGATCCGTTGCGGCCGTACTGCGCGCCGTAATTGGAGGTGAGCACCTTGAATTCGGAAATGGCGTCAATGCTGGGATAAACGTTCAGCGTACCGTTGCTGCCGTTATCCATGTTGTCGCCGCCGTCCAGTTCCCAATTGTTGTACTCGGTGCGGCCGCCGTTCATGCTGAAGGCGACGCTGCCGGTGATGCCGACCTGCGGCTCATCCATTCCGGTTTGATTGCTTACGCCGGGCACCAGCGTCACCAGGCTCGTAAAGTTACGGCCGTTCAGTTCGAGCTGGGTAATCTCCTTGCCCGTCACAGTGCCGGCAAGTTCGGAGGACTGGGTCTCCACCTGCGCCACGTTGGTGCCCTCGACTAAGACCTCCGTCGTAGCGGCGCCAACTTGCAGGGTGACGTCCACGCGCGCCTTCTGCGCCACATCCAGAACGACGCCCTTGGCCTGAAACTTCTTAAAACCCGGGGCGGTGACAATAACGTCATAGGTACCCTGAGGCAAGGCGGATTGGTTGTAATCGCCGGTGGAGTTGGTGTCCATTTGGCGAGTGATGCCGCGCTCCGGGCTTGTAACAACCACTGTCGCGCCCGCAACTGAAGCGCCCGACGGGTCCTTCACAGTGCCCGTAATCGACCCGGTTTGAGCCCAACCGGCGGCGCACATCATCAGGACAAACAACATTCCCAACAGCACTCGAGAAGATTTCATGGTGATTGCTCTCCATTGGCGCGAGCTTTGCCCGCGCTGGTTCAGTCGACCTTGACCTTCGTTTTGCGAGCCTCGCGGCTCGACGCCCGTTGCATTGACTGGTGCCTGCCTGGAGTTGAGACCCGATGCAGGGGTTATTAAAACGTATGAATAGTGCTTTTATACGACGACCACTGTCAAGAAAAAAAGCGAACTCCAGCCCAGGGAATCGTGGCCCGAATCACGTATCGCACCCCTCCCGCAGGGTATTAAGCCAGGTTCCGCGTGGACTCCCGCACCACCAACTCCGGCGCCACCTTACGATGGGTGGCGCCCAGTTCCCGCTTTTCGAGCACGGCATTAATACCGTCCACCACAATCCCCACCGCCGACGCGCCCATCGCCTCCATCGGCTGGCGCACCGTGGTCAGCGACGGCGAGTAAATGGCCGACGTAGACACATCGTCGAACCCGATCACCGAGCACTGGTCCGGCACGCGCACGCCCGCTTTGTTCAACGCACGGATGGCCCCGAACGCGCTCATGTCGTCGAAGGCCAGCAGCGCGGTGAACGAGCGCTTCTGCCGGATGAGATCTTCCGTCAACTTGTAGCCCGATTCAAAGCTCGAACTGGGATCGCGTGACTCGGGCAGGTCCATGACCAGACGCGTATCCAGTTCCATCCCAGATTGCTTGGCGCAGTTGCGAATCCCGCGCCATCGCGGAGAGCTGTCGGTGAGCGCCTTCGGGCCGCGGATGAAGGCGATCTTGCGGTGTCCCAGCGAGTACAAGTGTTCGAGTGCAAGGTGGCCGCCGACTTCGTTGTCCACAATCACCGAGCTGATGGAATCGGTCTTCAACTCAAATCCGATCATTGCCGTCGGAATGCTGCTTTTTTCCAGATCGCCCAGCAGGTTGATGTCGAGAAACAGCCAGTTGGCGACCACGATCAGCGCTTCGATGCGCCGGTCGAGCAGCATTTCCAGATAACGCTCAAACCGGCCGCGCTCGTTGTGCACGTCCGTGAGAATCGGCAAGTATGACGACTGGTACAGCGTGTTCTCAATGCCGCGCAGGACCAACGTGCAGTAGGGATCCGTCATGTCGAACACCATGACTCCCACCGTGTGGCTACGTTTGCTGCGCAACGACCGCGCAAACTGGTTGGGCCGGTATCCCAGGCGCTGGGCTGCCCGTTCAATTTTTTTCTTGGTGGCAGGAGGAATGTAGCGCGCAAGCGGCGCGTTATTCAGAACGATCGAAACTGTGGTCGAGGAAAATCCGCTCTCCTTCGCCACATCACGAATGGTCACCATGGCAGGGGCCTACGACGGAACTTCCTGAAGCCGCGCTAAGAACTTGTCACGTTCGCCCGCCGCTTGCTTCCGAGCGAACGCTGGCGGACACTACAGCAGAGAGTAATTCCGGTGTCAAGCGCACGCATCACATCGAAAGCTTTCGTTTTATTAATATTCCTGGGGACGGCGCTCGGAATCCCCGCGCGCCAAACCTCGCCCAGCGCGCCCAATCAAGCCGCCGGTTCCACTGCTGAATCGCCCGATCCAGCGCAACTTTTTCATCGCGGCGAAGATGCTCTCGCGCATAATCGCCTCGATGAAGCGGAGCGCGATTTTCGCCAGGTTCTTCGCCTCGATCCCCAAGCCGGCGCCGCCTATGCCAACCTCGGCGTCGTCTGCATGCGCCGCAAGCAGTGGGCCAAGGCCTTGCCAGAACTCGAAAAGGCTGAGCGCCTCATCCCACAGGCACAACGGGCAGGCATACGGCTCAATATCGGGCTGGCGTATTACCGTCAGAACGAGTTCCTCAAAGCCATTCCGCCCTTCGAATCGGCGCTACGGGACCAACCTGACGCCTTGCAGCCGCGTTATCTGTTGGGCCTGTGCTATTTCTTCGCTCAACGCTGGGCCGACGCGGCCGCGACTCTGGAGCCGCTCTGGACGCAAGAATCCAGCAAGTTTCCCTATTTATACGTACTTTCGAACGCCGCCCACCGCGCTGGCCGGCAGGAACTCGACGACCGGGCTACCGAACAGCTCATCAAAGTGGGAAATGGCACTCCGGAATACCATCTCTTTCTCGGAAAATATCATCTGAATCTTCAACAATACGATCTGGCCTTGGCGGAGTTTGAAGCAGCCGCCAAAGCCGATCCCCAATTTCCGTTCGTGCACTTCAATCTTGGATTGGTGCACCTGAACAAACAGGAGTACGCGCAGGCGCGCGCTGAATTTTTGAAAGACGCCGCGATCGAGCCTGATTTGGGGCTCAACTACCAAGAGCTTGGGAATGTGGACTGGTTGATGCAAGACGACAAAAACGCAGAGAAAAATTACCGCGAAGCGCTGCGCCGCTCTCCCCGGCTGGTCGATTCCCATCTCGGCCTGGCCAAGATTTATCAGAAACAACAGAAATATGCTTTGGCATTGCCCGAGGTCGATGCCGCGGTCAAACTCGATCCCGAACGACCCGAAGCCCACTACGTCCGCGGACAGGTGCTGCTCCACTTGGGACGCAAACCAGAAGCTAAGAAAGAACTGGACGCCGCCCAACGCATCAGCAGTAGCCGTGAAAAGCAGGGAGAAAATGCCACCCTTCCGTCTCCCGAACTGCTGCAGGATGCGCAGTGATAAACTTGCCTCGTCCACGGCTTTTCCTTCGAGTACGACCGCAATTTGCCGCTCTGGCAGGAGGAAGTATCCATGAAACGCTTTCTGAAAATCGTGGCCATCATCATCGCTGTTCTAATTGTCGTCGTCATCGCGTTACCCTTCGTCATTGATGCCAACGTGTTCCGTCCCAGACTGGAGTCGGAACTCACCGACGCCCTTGGCCGCCAGGTGAAAGTCGGAAATTTATCGCTCGCCGTCTGGTCGGGTTCAGTCGCGGCCGACAACATCTCCATAGCCGACGATCCCAAGTTCAGCAAGAATCCTTTTGTTCAGGCCAAATCTCTGAAGGTCGGAGTTGAGTTGGTCCCGCTGATTTTTTCCAAGACGCTCAACGTTACCAATCTCACGTTGAACCAGCCCGAGATCAGCCTGGTGAAATCGGAGAATGGCCAGACCTGGAATTTTTCCAGCTTGGGAAACAAGAGTTCCTCGGGCTCCGCTCCTGCTGCCGAGACTTCTTCCAACACCTCCGCAGAAAAGAAGGCCTCCGGTTCCGCCGGGGCGCCCAAGTCTTCGCCGACAAAGCCGTCGCCTGCGAGCTCTCCATCCGGTGAAACATCGCCTGCTTCGTCGGGCAGCAGCAATCCCAATCTTTCCGTGAAGAAGCTCAACGTGAACGACGGACGCGTTTCCGTGTCGCGCGCCGATTCCACCGAAAAGCAGCGTGTCTACGACAAGGTGAATATCCAGGTAACGGACTTCTCGTTCACCACCGCCTTTCCCTTCGAGATGAAGGCCAATCTTCCTTCCGGTGGCAGCATGAAGCTTACCGGCGGCGCGGGACCAATCGACGCAACCGACGCCGCACGAACTCCGCTGCACGCCAAAATCTCAGTCCAGAAAATGAATCTGGCCACCTCGGGATTTATTGATCCTGCCATGGGCATTGCCGGCTTAGCCGATCTCGAGGGCAACGTCGTTTCTGACGGGCGCCAGGCAAAAGCCGGCGGCACCCTCACCGCGACCAACCTCAAGGTCAGCCAGAAGGGTGCGCCCGCCGGACGTCCCGTGGATGTGAAATTCGCGGTGGTGGATGACCTCGTCAAGGAAACCGGCGACATTACCCAGTGCGACATCTCCATGGGCAAAGCCGTTGCGCACTTGACCGGCACCTTTGACATGCACGGCAAGGTGACGGTCGTTAATCTGAAATTGAACGGCCAGGGCATGCCGGTGGACGATCTACAAGCCATGCTGCCCGCCGTCGGCGTTACGTTGCCTCCGAAGGCAACCCTGAAAGGTGGAGACCTCAATGTCTCAACCGTTAGCTCGGGTCCCGTCGACAAGTTGGTTACGACTGGAACCGTAAAACTCCAGAACACCCAGCTCGCTAATTTCAATCTCGGAGAAAAGTTGGCGGCCGTCGCGGCGCTGGCGGGCAAGACCACCGGCAACGACACCACCATCCAAAACTTCAGCTCCGATGTCAAAGTCGCGCCGCAAGGCACGCAGGCCAGCAACATCAATCTCACGGTTCCTTCGATCGGTGTGCTCACCGGCGACGGGACCGTCAGCCCTGCGAACCAACTCGCCTTCAAGATGAAAGCCGCCGTCGGTGGGATGGGAATACCCTTCGGCGTGACGGGCACAACGTCCGATCCGAAATTCACGCCCGACGTAAAAGGAATTGCCGGCGGCCTGCTGCAAAATGCGCTCTCAGGAAATGTCCCCGGAGCTCAAACCGGGCAGCAACAACAGCAGAATCCCATCAACAACGTGATGGGCCTGTTCAAAAAGAAACCGCAACAGCAACCAAAATAGCGCCGGCGTCTCGCTGGCTGTCGCGGGGGGGCGTCTTCGCCCCCGCCCCCGCTTTCCGCACATCGGCGCTGTTGGCGCAATCTAGCGCGCCGTCCGAGCATTAACTATTAGTCACATATCTTTTACTATCGATAAACGATGCCAGCCCTCACCAACACCGTCTCCGAAGGCTTAAACCGCTATTCCATCGGTGAAAAACTGCGAACGCTCCGCCTGCGCAAAAGCATGGGCCTGGTTGAATTAGGCAAGCACACGGGCTTTTCCGCTGCCCTGCTTTCCAAGCTCGAAAGGGGAAAGTTGTTTCCCACTCTGCCCACACTCTTGCGCATCGCCATGGTCTTTGGGGTGGGTCTGGATTACTTCTTTACCGACGAACGCAAGCACCGGGTTGTAAGCCTGGTGCGCAAGGAAGAGCGAGTACGGTTCCCGGAGCGTCCGGGCACGCACGAGGTCCCTTACTATTTCGAGTGCCTGGATTATCGAGCGACGGAGCGCAAGTTGAGTGCCTTCTTCGCCGAATTTCAAGATATTGCTCCGGAAAAGCTCAAGCCGCACCAGCATCCGGGCATCGAATTCCTCTATCTCTTAAAGGGGGCGCTCACGCTGAAAATCGGCAGCGAGGAATTTCTTTTGGAGGCCGAAGACGCCATTTACTTCGACTCCGCCGTCCAGCACAGCTATCGCCGCCGCACGGCAAAACCTTGCACCGCCCTGATCGTTACCGTGCCCTGAATCCCGCACAGACCGCAGCCTTTTGGCCGCAAAAGTGCCCCGGACTCGCTCCTTTCCATCCCCTGATGTATTGCCTACGTGGTACCCAAATTGCTATCTCCACTTCATTGACAAGCCCTGTTGGCCATTCCATACTCGCCCCTAAGCTGCAAAATCTTGCACTCTTGCTGCCTCGGATGGACGGGTGGTTTCAAGACTCTGCTTGGCTCAGGGCCGAGTCTATTTTTGCTCAACTGTGTTTGAGGGACTGATTACAGGAGGATCGTCGTGTCTAATTTCTCTCGAAAGCTGATGCCCGCTGTCTGGGTGATT
>DASTCU010000095.1:0-36396 GCA_035710825.1 Candidatus Sulfotelmatobacter sp. | reverse complement strand
GCGTCCAGGCGCAAAGCGTCGAAGTGGTAGTCTTCCAGCCAGTACAATGCGTTCTCGATGAAGAACCTCCTTACCTCGTCGCTGCTCTGGCCATCGAAATTGATCGCCTGTCCCCACGGAGTGCGGTAACGATCGGTAAAGTAAGGTCCGAATGCATTTAGGTAGTTGCCTTCCGGGCCGAGATGGTTGTAGACCACGTCGAGAGCGACGGACAGGCCATAAGCGTGAGCCGCGTTCACCAGACGACGGAGCGCCGCGGGACCGCCGTAGGAATTCTGCGGGGCAAAAAGATAAACGCCGTCGTAGCCCCAGTTTCGCGAGCCAGGAAATTGCGCGATCGGCATCAGTTCGATTGTGGTGATGCCGAGATCAACCAACTGTTCGAGATGCGGAATGACGGCATCGAACGTGCCTTCACGCGTGAACGTGCCAGGGTGCAGTTCGTAAAAGACACTGTTCTCGAGAGCGGTTCCCTTCCAGCCTTGATCTGTCCACTCGAATTCATCAAACTCCACGATTTGTGAAGGGCCATGCACTCCCTGCGGTTGAAAGCGCGACGCCGGATCGGGAAGGCGCCGATTGTCGTCAAGCTCGTAGAGATACTGCGCGCAGGGTCCCAGCATCGGAACTATTGCCTGGTGATAGCCCAGGGCAAGGGGTTCCATGGTTAAGAGTTCATCAGCATCGCCAAGATGCAGGCGGACCGCACGCGCGTTGGGCGCCCACAGCAGAAACTGCCAACTGCCGTCCGCTAGACGGCTAGCCCCGAGCCGCCCGAAATTTACGGAAATTTGGGTTGATGACATCGAGCATCCTGCGGGGAACTCTATACCTCGAAGATGCGATAGGCGCCGGATGGTTGCCGTGCCTGCAGCAAAGTGATCGCGACATTATAGACAGGGCTGCCGCCGGTGGTTTTTCCTTCGAGTTGGCCATGATGGGCGTGACCATGCAGCACCAGGTCTGCTCCGTGACGATCGATCACTTCGGCCAGCCGTGATGTACCCAGAAAAGGAAAAATCTCTGCGGCTTCGCCTTGAACCGTAGCGGCAATGGGCGAGTAGTGAACGACGACTACCCGTTTAGGCGTGCGGAGTTGCGCCATCGCACGTTCGAGCTTGAGGGCCTCATCGATTGACGCCTGCACGAACTGCTTGATTTCTGGCTCACCGAAGGCAGTAAGCACGCCGCGCCCGAAGCCGCCAACGAATCCCTTGGTGCCGGCGAATCCAACTCCATCTCGCTCGTACGCCGTCCCATCGAGGACTTTGATTCCGGACGATGACATCATGCGAATCAACTCCTGCTGTTTCCCGCTCTCATAATCATGATTACCTAAAACCGCGATGGTTGGAATTCTGGAGCGAACCACTACGTTTAACAGAGGCTCCATTTCGTCAGGCTGCCCGTAGTTCGTCAAGTCCCCGGCCAGCACCAGAACATCGGCCTCTTGGCGAACCGTATTCAGCTGGTCGTGCAGAACGTTCTGACGCGATCCAGAAAAATGCAAGTCGGCAGTCGCGGCGATTCTCATGAGTTTTTGCAAGCATTCGGAAGGCTTTGCAGGCGGCGATCTCGAAATTCCTGCATGAGATTGTCGAGTCCCCACTCGTTAACGTCGATCGCAAACATCTTATCGTCGATCAGGCTGCCGCGAAATCTGGCGGCCGGATCCGGCTTAGAAATAACGGCCTCAAAACGCTGCACGAGCTCCCGCCACACATCCTCAGGAACGAATTGGGTCTGAGCCGGATACACGAATCGGAACAATATCAGCGCCCAAAGCAACATTTCCCAGTTCTCTCCAGCGAGTTGCAGGATACGTTGCCAGTCGAGCCGGCCTCGCGTTCCATAGACCACGTGTGCGATGTCAGCGCCGTCAAAACGCTCACGGCGGGTGACGAATAGCTTTGACGCCAGCAGTTCCTCAGCCGCCAACACGCGGGTGCGAACGCCGTGGACGGTTGCTGGTTTGGCTCGCTGAATCCACAAGTCGTCAACCACAATCGCGGCGTTGCTCATGCCGGTAATCAGGTCGACAAAAAAGTCATCGCGGTGCGCCTTGAAAAGCCAGACCGGATCGCAAGTCTCGCATCGGAAACCTTCCTCTTGCAAGATCTTGATCGCCTGAATCGCACTCTTCGCAGTCAAAAAAACGTCAAGGTCTTTGGTGTCGCGGTAAATTCCCGTATGCTCCTGAAGAGCAAAGGCGCCGGCAACCGCGTACGGTATACGCCTCTCTTCGAGCAGGGTGAGGATCTCACAGAAAAGAAGCCGCTGTTGCGAAGGGAGCCGGAAGGGTTCCGACGACGTTTCTGAGATCAGTGTGCGCTGCGGCTCGGCCATAGGATCCCCAGATTCGAAACAAGATTTAACGATTGCTCAAGTGCATCAGCAACGGACCCGACAATAAAGCCAACAAAAGATATCGGCCGGTCTTCCATTGGACCCAATTCATCGTGCAACCTCTCATTCAATACTGGCGGCGTGCTTCCTGCGGCCATTTGACGCTAGACGCGGACGGGTCGAGCAGTCCATCCGGTATTGCCTGTAAGTCGGTCTAAGGTCGGTACTAATCTGGGATTCCTAGTAGGCCCAGAAAGGCCCGGAACCCACCGGGGTGGTGCGCGATTCAATGGCCGTATATACGTTGCGCCCGAAGAAGAAGGGCAAGCCCCAATCGAATGTTCCGGCGTTAGGACCGCCTAACGTGGAGAAGACGAAGTCGCCCCGGTTGGCAAACAGTGAATCGGCATTTGCGACGGTTAAATTGACGTTCGCATTTGTGCCCGACGAGAAGGTGGTTGCGGAAAGGTTGGTCGAGGATGCGGGGCAGTAAAAGCCGGAGTTGTCAGTGCACACGGTCAAACCCGTAGTGGCGGCGTCAAGGAAAAACAGTGCGTTTGAGCCGCTATCGACAAATGCAGGATAGGTCTTTCCTTTGAAGGTTGTGGAGAATTCGCCACTCGAGTTAAGAGGAAACACGGTAGCGCTGCCAACCGAGTTATTGGATTGCGTTCCGATGCCGAAGACCATCGAACCGCTTAAGCTGGGTAAAGAACCGGTAACAGCCGGCAGTTCGATAACGACGCCATTGTTATCCTTGGGGAAAAGCGCGACCGGATTCTGCACCTGCTGAGTTAGCGACTGTGCGATGACCTGGCACGTGCTGCCGGTGCATGCGTAGTACAGGCCTGGGTTGTTCGTCCCTGATTGAGTGCACGCTGTGCCGCAATCTTGAGCATAGGGACCGACCCCTAAAATGCCGTTGGCGCCAAGTGTTTGTAGAGTGTTGTCGGCGGGAACGCCGCTGTTTTTACAGTCGGCCGGCACAGCGGAAAAGGTCGGATCGATCACTTGCACCGGAACATTGCTCGCCAGTTCGCCGGAAAGCTTGATGTCGGCGGAGTTTACTGAACCCCAGGTGAATCCGCTCACAAAGGGCGCACACTCGCCAACCGATGCGCTGCCTGAGGTTTGCCCCGGGAGCGAGAGAGTCAATGCACCCCCGCCTGCCGAAGATAAGAGCCGGAGACCGTAAGAACCGGTATCCACTAAAATCCCGCTGATGTCCTGACAGGTTGAGGTGGAGGGCACACAAACCGTGAGGGTCGTAAAAACGCCGTTTGCATAGTTGTGAGCCGGGCCGGAGTTCACCACGATGGGTTGAACATTGCTGCCCGAAGCGGCGATAGGAGAAGGCATGCTGTTGTTATGGCTGCTCCCCCCGCCGCAACTGGCGATCAAGGCCGCACCGATGAGCACCACGGAGCAGAAAAGTATCGGAGGGCGTGCAGCACGTGTCAATGGATTTCCTCCGCTCGAACTCCGGCGGGCACCTGATCAGAAAGGTAAGCTCGCCCCACGAAGTCCCTCATGTGACCTCCAAGTTCAACCACCAGATTCCCCTGCTGAATGGTTAATGGCCCGTGCGCAGCGCGTCCGTTGGGCGATTGCATGGCCTCCTGATACTGCGCGAAATGTACCCCGAGTAAGTGCTGAAGGTCGGGATGGAAGGGGCCATGCCAGGCCACCGCGAAGATTTTTCCAGACGATGTGGCAAATTCACGGACGACCACTCCTGTGGGCGAGCGAAGTTCGTGTACGCTATACGCATTGCTCTGCGTGACTCGCAAGCTGGCATTGATCCGCGCTTGATCGTCTTGCACGGACGAAATGTCGCCTCCAAGTGCGGCGTAACACGGCAGTGTGCAAAGAAACGCACTTAGTACGATAGAGAGCATCCGCCAGATTTTCCCGATGTGTTTCGTAATGCGCCCCCACGTCTGGACTATCCTAGGTTAGAGGTTTCCTGCAGGATCGAGGTTGCTAGGGCAGCGCGAGATCCTCAGAACCAGCACACGTACCCCGATGTTCCCAAGCAAGTACAAGGTTTCCCCTAATGACATAGATGATTGCCACGTTTACCCTCAAATCGCGCTTCGCAACGGCCGAACATAAGGTCTTTCACTGGAATGCCGGAGCGAGCGGACGCTTTTGTAATTACCCCGCACTATATTGAGTTGAAAGGATCACCTCATGAAACTGAGCAAGATAGCCAGGTCACTTTTGAAAACCGCCGTGTACATCATGGATCAGACCGCCGAGCAAGTTGACCGCGCATCCGACCGGGCTTCGGAATTAGCGGATGACGCCAGAAATGCCATCTATCCGGAAGATCACACACTCCGCAATTTCCTCAGCTTTGCTGCCGGCATCGGCGTCGGAGTAGGGGTGGGAATGTTGCTCGCGCCGAGCAGCGGGAGCGAACTGCGAAACACGATTACTGATAAGGTGCAGGACATCAGCAACCGCGTAAAAGGACGAAGCGAGCCCTATCAGACTGGAACCGAAACTCGCTAAGAACCAGGCGCGCTAGAACACCAACTTCCTCGTTCACGAAAGGCCTTGCTGCAAGAAACGAAAGCGGTGGGGCCTCTTCGTGCGCCTGAGCACAAAAAACCGATTTTCTCCCTGAGCGGCTGATTCTTCGTGTCCGCAAGCACCTGACAATTCCGCGCGTCTTAAAATATCTTCCTGGCTAATCCGTCTACATCACTGATGGACGTTGCGCTCAGAAAGCAGTGGCCGGTGACCGACCAGGATCAAAGGATCTCGGAAGCGATCTCTCGCGATGAGCCGCGGCTCCGCAACTTCATACGCCGGCGCGTCGCCGACCAGTCTGAAGCTGAGGACATCCTGCAGGAAGTCTTCTATGAACTGGTCGAGGCCTACCGCATGATGAAGCCCGTGGAGCAGGTCACGGCCTGGTTATTCCGGGTCGCACGCAATCGCATCATCGACCTGTTCCGTAGAAAAAGCCGGGAAGGCGTGCGGACCGACTCCGCAGGGCTCTCGGAAGATGGAGAGGTGCTTCTCTGGGAAGAATTGCTTCCCTCTCTCGACGCGGGCCCCGAGGCCGCCTACGCCCGCAGCCTGCTGCTCGAGCAATTAGATGACGCGCTCGACGAACTCCCGGAAGAGCAGCGCGAAGTCTTCATCGCCCACGAATTAATGGGTTACAGCTTCAAAGAAATCTCTGAGCGGTCCGGAGTCAGCGTAAACACGCTGCTGTCGCGCAAGCACTACGCGGTTCTGCATCTGCGGGAGCGCCTCCGGGCCGTCTATGACCAACTGAAAGGAAGGTAGGATTTCACTATGAGACGAAATCGCTTTGTACGTGTTCTGAAATTCATGCTGTTTGCAGCAATTTTTGTGATCGCGTTTGGTTTTTTCGTAATGCGCCTCTGGAACTGGCTGACTCCGGCCCTGTTCGGCTGGCACGTCATCACGTTTTGGCAAGCGCTCGGCATTCTCATCCTCAGCAAAATTCTTTTTGGCGGATTCCGTGGCGGTCCGCCACGCGGGTGGGATTGGCGTCGCAGGATGATGGAGCGATGGGATCAGATGACGCCCGAGGAGCGCGAAAAAATGCGGGAAGCGATGCGTGGCGGATGCGGCCCATTTGCTTCGCGGGCGGCGGAAACAAAATCTTGAGGCCCAGGAATTCGAACTCGCCCCGCCTTTCGCCACATATCCGGCGGCTCAGACTGACGACTTGCGTTTTTCCGTGGGCTTCCAGTTTCTCTCGTAGGTCGATGGGTCGAATGAAGGCTGCTGCGTCCCATCATTGATTGGCCAGATTTCGTCCGTTGTTCCGTAGCCGCGATCATAAGCTGCTCTCGACACTTCGCAAGCCATCACCTCCCGCCCACTCCATCGGGTCGCCAGAGCGCCCCCTCTGCAGGAGCAATACAACGCATGCTCCTGCGTCGATCCGTACATCGTAGTGACAAGGTATGAGCCGTTGCCATAGCGACTAAACGAAATGAGATATCGCGTGAGGCAGTTCGGACACTCTACACAATGGCGAATGCGAGACATTTTGCAGAAACCTCAGAGATTGCGACCGTCTTTTCCTACTATGATGCTGCAAAGGTGGTCGGAGACAATACCCACTTGACGCAAATTCGACATAACCACTATGATCCGCGGAAATGAAGAGAGCAGCTTCGGGGATTCTTCCTTTGATCGCTGTCGACCGCAAAACCTCGAAGCCCCTCCATAGGCAGGTTTACGACGCGTATCGGACTGCGATCGTCGACGGTCGCCTTCGCCCCGGACAGCGAATCCCTTCCACTCGAGTGCTGGCCTCTGAGATTGGCGTCTCGCGCTTCCCCGTTCTCAACGCCTACGCTCAACTTCTAGCAGAAGGTTACCTGGAAAGCCGGATAGGAGCAGGCACAGTCGTTTGCAGTTCCCTTCCCGATCAGGTGGCTCCAGGAAAGCCGGCGGGCGCCTTGCGTGGCGCGATTCGCTCCGGGCCTCGTCCGGTTGCAATGCGCTGTTCGATGCTTCCCGGTACTGAGACTTTTCCTTGGGCGCATGTCTTGGGAGCATTCCGGGTTGGGCAGGTCGCCTTTGACCAATTTCCCACTCTAGTCTGGCAAAGCCTGGTCGCGCGCCGCTGCAAACGCATGGACGCGCGATCGGCCCATTACGGGGACCGGATGGGATTAGCGGCGCTGCGGGAAGCGATTGCCAATTATCTGAGAACCGCGCGATCGGTGCGCTGTGAAGCCAGTCAGGTCATGATCGTCAATGGCTCGCAGCAGGCATTGGAAATTTCAGCGCGCGTCCTGTGCGACTCCGGCAGTAGCGTATGGGTGGAAGACCCCTCTTATCGCCTGGCCCGAGAGGTGTTCCTTCTAAATGGTTGCGGGCTCGTTCCCGTGCCAGTGGATTCCGAAGGCCTGAATGTTTCTGCCGGCATAAGAGCCTGTCGCAACGCGCGGGCTGCCTTTGTCTCGCCTTCTCACCAGTTTCCGCTCGGCGTGACCATGAGCGCTGCGCGCCGTCTGCAACTCCTGGATTGGGCGCAGAGATCGGGAGCCTGGATCATCGAAGATGACTACGACAGCGAGTATCGCTACGAAAGCTCACCGATTGCGTCCCTGCAGGGGCTCGATGCCAATGCTCGCGTAATCTACATCGGGACGTTCAGCAAAGTGCTGTTTCCGTCGTTACGGCTGGGCTATCTCGTGCTGCCGCCTGATCTCGTCGACCGCTTCCTGTTGGTGCGGCGAACCATGGACCTTTGCCCTCCCACCTTCTACCAGGAAGTGCTCGCCGATTTTATTGCGGAAGGACACTTTGCCCGTCATATCCGCCGAATGCGCATGCTCTATGGCGAGTGCCGGAACGTGCTCGTGGATCACATCAACCAGCAACTCAGGGATAAGGTCGAAGTCCTCGGAGATGAGGCTGGCATGCATCTGACCATCGCGCTAAAAAATGGACGATCCGACCTGGAACTTTCGGAGCGCGCTGCACGCCTCAACCTTTCTCTGTGGCCGCTGTCTTCTTCTTACTTGGGCGCCGCCCGTAATGGCTTCATCCTCGGCTACGGCGCCACCACGCTCGAAGAAATTCCAAACGCGGTCCGCAAGATTCGTACGCTTTTGAAGTGAGCCGCGACTACAAGGCGGTGGTCATGAGCAAAACCCATCAAGTGGATATTGCCCAAACCTGCATTGAAGCAACAGAATTTCTTTGCGCAGGCTGCCTCTTCTGTTCTCGCAGACCCAGGCTCACCACAAATCCCGTGGAGAAAATCATTCGCCAAGGCCGGGTAACCTTCGCGGTTTAGGACAGTTTCATGGACAGCATTAGCAGGTGAGCGTTCCTGGAAATGGCGGTTGCAATGGGAGCGACCGCCGCATGGGGAAAATCCTTTGCCACTCGCTCCGGGGTTCCCTGGCACGAGCGGCGGGAGTGTTTTCCCGAGGGCGTAGCCTCGGGCGATCCAGACAGCCACAGCGTACTGCTGTGGACACGCCGCCCTCCGAACGACTGCAAGACTGCTGAGAAGTTAATTATCGAAGTCGCCGAGGATGATGCTTTCGCCCGCATCGTTGCCACCGCCGAGGCGCCGATTTCAGACGCGTCCGACTGGACCTGTCGCGTACTGGTCGGCGGACTCAAGCCTGCCCGGGTGTACTGGTACCGCTTCACTGACCAGGCGGGCAACGGCAGCCGCATCGGCCGAACCATCACGGCGCCCGCCGATAACGATTCCAGACCGGTGCGCTTCTCCTTCATCAGTTGCCAGAACGCCAACCAGGGCGCACAGAATGCCTACCGGCGCATGATCTTTGAAGATGAGCGCGCCCCAGAGCAAGATCGTCTTGGATTCGTGCTGCACCTGGGCGATTTCATCTACGAAATCGTGTGGTATCCCGAAGACCGTCCGCAAGGAATGTACGACCGTCGCCTCCGGGATATTGTCCGCTATGCGCACGGCGAAAAGATCCGGGACTTCCACATTCCCACCCATATCGGAGATTACCACGCCATCTACCGCAACTACTTGCACGATCCCGACCTGCAGGACGCGCGCGCCCGCTGGCCTTTCGTCTGCATGTGGGACAATCACGAATATAGCTGGCAAGGATGGCAAGGCCTGCAACGCTTCGGCGGGGTGGACCGCCCGGCGCAGACACGCAAGGTGGCTGCAAATCAGGCATTTTTCGAATATCAACCAGCACGTTTGTTCAAGCCGACCGGACCGTCTCTCAACCAGTTCGATCCTCCACGAGTCAGCGATGCGCCGATCACCCATTTCGACGAGCACGGACTCGGTCAGGAACCAAACAATCTCACCGCCATTCATAGCCTGCGTGGCTACCGGGCGATGCGTTGGGGACGCAATGTCGAACTGATCATCACCGACCAGCGCAGCTACCGCTCCGAAGAGCCGACGTCTCAGGCAGAAGCTCAGGCTTTCATAAGTGACGACTTTCCCGGATTCATGCCTCAGGAAGTGCTCGATATTCTGGACGCAGGATGCGCTTACAACGGCGGACATCCCCCGGCGACAATTAAGTACGGCACTGGCGAGGCTCCGAATTTCCGCAAGGACCGGCCGCCGACGACCCTCCTCGGAGCTGAGCAGAAGGCCTGGTTCTTCGATCGGCTCAAGGATTCCAAGGCCACGTGGAAGATTTGGGGCGACACTGTCGCCACGCTCGACATGCGCGCCGATCCTCAGAATCTGCCCGCGGGAATAACTAAACTCTGGCCCGGCGCGGGATATGCAGGTTTTGACGCCAGTTCCGGCGCGGGCGACCACAGCACCGCATATGTCGAGCGCGCAGAGATTTACGATTTCGTTCGCGACCACGGCATCACGGGTTTCGCGACCGTTGCCGGCGACCGCCATAGTTTCTGGGCTGGGCTCGCCGCCAAAGCTCTTCCTCCCAAGCCGTTTGAGCCCGTGGGCATTGCCTTCGTCACCGGATCAATTTCAGCTCCCGGCATGATCGAAGCCCTTGAACATGCCCTCCCCAAAGATCATCCTCTTCGATCGCTGTACGTTGGCCAAGCACCGAATGACACGCGCCCGCAGCCCACCATGAACCTGTTGCTCCGACATGGGGTCAGATCGTGTCTCGAGTATGCACGCAGTGGCGATATCCAAAAGGCGCGCGCTTTATCCAATGCCGACCTGTCCCCGCATATCTCGTTTGTGGATATGGGTGGGCACGGCTACGCCGTCGTTCGCGTCACAGCCGACATGCTGGAAACAGAGTTCGTCTGCATTCCTCGTCCGCTCGAACGGAGTGACCGTAGCGACGGAGGCCCCCTCGTCTATCGCACCAGACATCGAGCCAGCCTCTGGCGCAAAGGGGAAAGGCCGAAACTGGATTTGCAGATCCTCGAAGGCGATCCTCGATTTTCTATCTAGCAGATGCTGGCCGACGAAAGTTCTTGCGTCTAAAGAACGGCTTTAGCCCGTATTCCCACCGCGCAAGGAAGCCTGCGCCAATCACTCACAGCACGCACGAAACTGGTCCTAATCTGGCGAGCCCGGGCGATTGACTTGCCGAACCCGGCAACATAACATGCAGTCGGTCCGGGAGCACACCACACGCGACGTCATGATTTCTAAGAAAACGCATCTGTCCACGCATATACAGGCCGGCAAAATGGCAGGCCAGCCGGTTGCACCGTTGCTACTTCGAGGATGCGCAGGATTGATCTCCTTTTTGCTTGGCTTGGGGCTTCTCCCTTGGAGCGCAGCGGCAGCGCCTGTCGAGCCCCAGGACCGGATCATTGCGATAGGCGACATTCACGGAGAATTAGATAGTTTCTGCCGTATTCTCAGGCGCGCCCATGTTGTAGATGAACAGAATCACTGGATCGGGGGAAGCACTACGTTGGTACAAACCGGGGATGTCATCGATCGCGGGCCCAAGGGACGCGAAGCTATGGACCTCTTAATGACTCTCGAGACAGAAGCGGCGAGAGCGGGCGGGCGCGTCGTTGCTCTGCTCGGCAATCACGAGGTCATGAACTTGCTTGGCGATCCACGTTATGTCACACCGCCAAATTATGCTGCCTTCGCGGATAACGATTCCGAAAAGCGGCGCCAGGCCGCATATCGCGAATACTCAGCGTGGCTCGCCAGCAAGTCAAAATCGCTGGCGGCAATCAAGCAGCCCATATTCCCCACTTCGGAAGAAACGTGGATGTCAGAACATCCTGCCGGCTTCCTGGAATATCGCGAAGCGTTCCGCCCTGATGGGAAGTATGGTAGATGGATCCGGCAACATGACGCAGTCACCGAGATCGAAGGCATCATCTTCTTGCACGGTGGTATCGCTCCCGCGTTGATTTCCATGTCGCTGGAAAAAATCAATTCGCAGATTCGCGAGGAGATCGATACTTTCGATAAGACGATGCGAGAGTTGCAGTCGCGGAAAATAGTTTTGCCCTTCTTCACGCTTCGGGAAATTGCCTTGGCGGTTCAGCTGCAGCTCGTTGAGGACCGGTCTGCACAGACTTCACCGGACGCCGATTTCCACAACCGGCTCGTGCACCTTCTCGACGTCAGTAACTGGCTTTGCATGCGCGATGAGGGACCACTATGGTTTCGCGGTTATGACGCATGGAGCGACGACGCAGGTGTCGAGCAAATCTCCAAAATCCTCCCCCCTTATCATGCCGGCCACATTGTGGTGGCCCACACTGTCCAGAAGGGGCCGCATATTCGCAGCCGCTTCGACGGCAAAGTTTTCCTGATCGACACCGGCATGGTCTACAAGGATAAGGGCGGTGCGCCTTCTGCGCTCGACATCCAGGCTGGCAAGTTCACGGCAATCTATCTCGACGGGCAGGACGCGCTCTTTGACGACAAATCTCCCAAGTCCGGGGCGAAAGGGAATTAAACAGACGTCAATGGATAACCTGCTGCGGGCGAAGGCCGCGATGAACCGCTGGCTCGAGCGGGGGCTCAACCTGAGCCCTGGAGACCTGACTCGCGGCGTGCCGCTAGCCTCTTCTCTGTTCCTCACGATTACTGCCTATGTGATCGGGCAAGTGGCTCGCGACGCTTTATTCCTTAACCAGTTCCCCGCGGTTTCGTTGCCTTACGCGGACATCTCAAGCGGCATAGCCGTCGGCTTTGTGGTGGTGCTCTACTTACGCATCGGCCGCCACACGCCACTGGGCAAGCTCCTGGTGCGCAGCCCCTTGTTCTTCGCATCCAATTCCGCCCTGTTCTGGATTCTGACTCGTTATTTGCCGCCCAACTCGCTTTATCCCATCTTCTACGTATGGGTCGGGATATTGGGGGTTCTGGCGCCGACGCAAGTCTGGACCTTGGCCAACTATCTGCTGACCACGCGAGAGGCCAAACGGATCTATGGGATGGTGGCCGGAGGTGGGATCTTAGGGGCAATCTTCGCCGGCTACCTTTGCAAGATGATCGCCAAAGAGTTCGGCACAGAGAGTTTGTTGCTCGCTATGACCGTGCTTCTCGTAGCATGTTCCGCGTTCATGAACATTGCTGTGCGGGCGGGCAGGGCGAGGCTGGATCCAACACTTAAGGCGAGCGAAGGAGCATCTGGGACCGGCCACAGGAACCTGCGCGAAAGCATTCGTTCCGTTCTTTCTTCCAGTTATCTGCGCGCAATTGCGGCCGTGATCTGGATTTCGTCGTTCTCCACCACGCTGATTAACTGGCAATTCAAAGCCCTCGCCAAACACTTCTTCGCCAGCAAGAACGCGATGGCCGTCTTTTTCGGCGACTTTTACCTGTACGCAGGAATCCTCGCCTTGTTGTTTCAGTTGTTGCTCTCCACACGCCTCCTGCGGCGTTTCGGCATCGCGCCTATGTTGTTTCTTCTGCCACTCGTGGTACTAGCTGGGTCCGCCGGCTTGCTGGCCTTGGGGACGATTGCTGCGGTCGTGTTCCTCAAGGGCGGCAATTATGTACTGCGCTTCTCCATCGACCGCTCCACCACAGAACTGCTGTACCTGCCCCTGCCGAATCAGGTCAAACTACACGCAAAATGGTTCATTGACACCGTGATCTGGCGTCTGGGAGATGGCTTGTCCGGTATCGTGGTTTTGATCTTCGCGGCCAAGCTGCACTGGACCGCACAGCAGATGAGTTGGATCGCAATCGTGCTCATTCTCGGCTGGATGAGTGCGGTGTATGTCGCAGGAAAGCAGTACGTTGTTGTCCTGCAAGAGTCCATCAGCCAGCACCGACTCAATGCCGAACAGGCTTCCACTCTCGCCCTTGACCGGTCCACAGCGGATGTGCTGGCTGAGAGGATTCTTACCTCGGAGACAAAAGAGATCCTATACGCTCTCAGTCTGTTCGAAGTCGAACGTGAACGCGCCTCGCATCCAGTGATTCGAGGTCTGCTCACCCATCCTTCTGCCGAAGTCCGCCAGAAGGCTATTTCGATTCTTTCCGCAGTGGGCGATCGATCTGTGCGGGCGACGATGGAGACGTTGCTGAAAGATCCCGATTCCGGCGTCCGCACCGAAGCCATGCTCTACCTCGTCCACCATGCCCACGTAGACCCGCTAAATCTTCTGTCCGAAATCGGTGACTGTGCCGAGTATTCGGTTCGCTCGGCCGTTGCCGCCTATTTGGCCAGGCCCGGAGAAGCCCAGAATATCGAGACCGCCCGTCAAATTCTGATTGGCATGTCACTTGAGACCGGCGAGCCAGGACTGCGCACGCGGTTGGAATTGGCTCGCGTGCTCGCCGATTTACCGGATGTTTTCGATCCATTGTTGGGCACACTTCTTGAGGATCCGGCCGTTCCAGTTTCCAAAGAAGCGATCCGGTCGTCGGGTGAACTTCGGAAACTGTCGCTAGGCCCAGTTCTGCTGGAGTTGCTTTCGAATCCAGAATTGTGCGACGAAGCCGCAAAAGCTTTGGCTAAGTTAGGGGATCCAATCGTCGGAATGCTGGGCATTTGCCTGGCTGACGGTTCCCGGCCGGTGAGCATCAAACAGTCAATTCCGCCTATCCTCGTTAATATTGGTACCCCCGCCGCGACGCAGGTGATATTCGACAATCTCCTCGAGCGAGACGCAGCGCTGCGCTTTCAAATGATCAGCGCCCTCAACAAAATTCACCAGTCACATCCCGAAATCGCCCTCGACATGCAACTGGTGGAAACCATCCTGGCCGCAGAAATCATGGGCCACTATCGCTCCTATCAGATACAGGAAGCTCTCCGCCTTCCCGAAGCCGCTGATGAACCGGTTACGCACGCCCTGCGCCAGTCGATGCGCGAGGAATTGGAAAGGATTTTCCGCCTCCTCGGACTGTTGTATCCGCATTTGGACTTGCACTCGGTTTATTTTGGCTTGCAATCCAACAACGTGACCGTGTACGACAATGCGCTCGAATTTCTCGAAAATGTCCTGAAATCGCAATTACGCGCGATCTTGCTGCCGCTGCTGGACGGCAAGGTGACTGATCGCCAGAGAGCTGAAATTGCCGAGCGTTTTGTCCGCGCGAAGGTAGGAAATCGCGAGCAAGCGGTGGCAGAACTGCTTGCCAGTGACGATCCGTGGCTGAAATCCTGCGGAGCCTATGCCATAGGAACGTTTTCCATCAAGTCGTTGGAAGAAAAATTGACGGAGTGCCTGGAGCACCCGGACCCGCTGTTGCGCGAGACCGCTCGAGCTGCGAAAGTTCGTCTCCAGACGGTCGCCCCCACTCCTGAACTCCTGCGGCAGCCCTAGGTTCCTGCACCGGAGCGCTACTGACTGCACGAGGCGATAACCCCGCGCAACCCAGCAACGCTCACCGGCATGAAATCTCGGAACCGTTATCGCGGAAGCCTCAGGTCAATGCGGCGCGCCTGCAGCACACCCTTCTCATCGACGTGGCCCAGAATAATCACAAATGACCCTTCCTTGACCTCATCCATTTGTCCGGGCTTTCCGAGCTTGGTCCACTCGGTGGAAGTGTCGTAGGCGACTTTCCTGGCTGCCTTGGAAGGGGCGGGCCCCCCATGGAGGTCGATCATGGAATGTTCCTTATCGATTCTGACGACGTGCCCCTGCCACTTCGTCTCTTTTGCCGCAGGCTTCTTTGCGGCCGCTTCTTGGGCAGCCTTCGCAGGAATCGCGTGGAACAGTCCTCCCGTTAACGCTAAAGACAACAAAATTACCGGCACCTTCATCGCATCCTCCATAGTGAAACAGGTATTGGTTTCGACGCCCGATGGATTGGAATTCCCTGCGAGAGGGTAGCCCCGCGCCCACGAATAGTAAAGAGAAATTTGTCCACAGTGCCGGCATGACCTCGGTTGCGACGGGAAGTTGTTTCCCGCCTTCGGTTGGGGTACATTGGTGGGCAACTTGGGGAGGGTCCCTCCATGCGACAATCGTCCAGATTCCTGACTCGAGCGCTCGTTGTTGCTGCGGCTTGCCTCGCGTTCCAGACAATCGTCCTACGTGCGGACGATGCTCAGCTGACCAAAGAACAGATTAAGGTGTTCCTTCAGACCGCCAAGGTTATTAACGAAAAGCCTTCTAGTAAGGGCGTCACCCATCCCACGCGGCTCACCTTGAGCGACGGCACCACTACGCACGATGCCTCTTTTCAGTCGATCGATGAGCACAAATCCGAGAAGAAGTTCGAAAGCGGAAGGCTCGAGTTCGGCTTCGTCGATTCTTACAAATACAACATCGCGGCCTACCGGCTGTCAGAAATGATCGGCCTCGACGACATGCTGCCGATTTACGTAGAGCGCAAATGGCAAGGTAGGAGCGGTTCTATCAGTTGGTGGCTCCCGGTCAAGATGGATGAAGCAGATCGCGTGGCGAAAAAAATTGCCGCTCCCGATACGGATAAGTGGAACAACCAAATGTACCGCGTCCGCGTTTTCGATGAGCTTGTCTATGACACCGATCCCAACCTGACCAACGTTCTGATTGGCGAAGACTGGAGCGTGTGGCGCGTTGATTTCAGCCGGGCCTTCCGCACCAGCAAGGATCTGCGCGCCCCTAAGAACCTGGTGAAGTGCGACCGCCAGCTGTTGGAAAAACTGAAAAACCTGAACGCCAATGACCTGGCGGAAAAAACTAAGGGTTATCTGACCAAAGCTGAAGTGAATAGCGTGATCGCCCGCCGTGACAAGATCGTGGCTACTTTCCAGACCCTCATCGCCGAGAAAGGCGAGAAAGAAGTCCTCTACTAGCTCAATCGCTGACAGTCGATCAACGTACGCTATAGACGTGGACAGGCTGTGGAAAATATTGCGGCCGCGGCGATTTCTTGTCTCCACCAGGCGATCACATTTGAGGTGATCCTTGCTCCGAACAATTCTTGTGCTCGTATTGTGTCTCTTGTATGCCGCGACGCTCACGGCCCAGACTCCGCTTCCTGAGCGCAAAGTGCTGGGCAGCGTGGTCACTTCGGAGCGCGATCCGGCGGTACGAATTGAATTGCCGAAGGCCGCTCTGTATGTCGGTGCGGATCGCTGGCCACTCTACCGCATTGCGGACTGTGAACTGCACGCTTTCGTCGAAGCGGATGCACAAAAAAAGGTTCAGCGCTTGTATTGGGTGCAATTTGAAGGCTATTTCCCGAGCCGTCCCGATCTGCATCACACGTACGATTCCCCGAATCACGCGACCATTGGGGGAATGGATTTTTACGTGGACACCTGGGTTCGGGCGAAGGATGCGACTACAGAATCGGGTTCTGATCGTGAGCACATAGAGGCGCTTGTGCGTGCCAAGGGTTATCGCATGCCGGAGGCAATGATGTATGTGCGCCTCGTCCACCTCCTGGATAAAGAAAATCGCAAGGAGTTGATGATTATCTATGGCGAGGATCTCGCGCCTACCGGATTCACCGCAGCTGATCTGAGCGAGAGTGGCAAAGCCCACGAGCAATGGCCGGCCATTGCGGATGCCCTGCTCGAACGGGCAGAGAGACGCATCACCCTTGGGCCATCAAAGCCGTGATTCGAAATACGCGCTTCGTCACCATGACACTCATCGCCTTTGACGGGTTCTATTGTGTCGGAGTGAAGTGTACGAAGCGCGCTCAGTCGCCGCTCGCAAGTGTCGACAGTCCGGCGTCAACCACAAACACGGTGCCGAAATGTTGCACTCCCGAACTGTCCACACAGGAGGTACCCACCCCATACAACTTCCCGTCCGTCGCCTGGATAACACCTTGTGGCATTCCGCCATTCAGAGTGCAACTGAATCTGGCGTTTTGGACTTGCTGTCCTGCCAAGGTCACAGCGAATACGTCTCCCGGGTCAGTAATGGTAGCGCCTTGATGCGTTGCCCATAGATTCCCGTCGGAAGCTTGCGTTAGCCCACTTCGCATTTGATCGAAGGGTGCTGGAACGATAATCTTAAAACTACCTGCCAGTGTGCTTTGGTAAATCTCTCCGTAAAGGGTGACGCCGTACAAGTTTCCATCAGAGGCTTGCAAGAGGGGCCCCATGGGATCGGCGTCCGGCGGAGAGGAGAAGTCGTGCAGCGTGGTGAACACTCCGGACGGGGTTACGCGAAAGATAGTTCCGAGCAGACCTGTCGGCCCGATGTCGGTGGTTGCATAGAAATTTCCGTCGGAAGCCTGGGTGAGCGCATTCGGAGAGCCGCTATCACTGCTCCCATTCAACGAGTGAATTGTCGTCAGCACGCCTCGAGGTGTAATCCTGAAAATCGTACCGCTGTTTGCTCCGCCTCCAGAAACCGTCGCTCCATATAGGTTATGGTCGATGCCCACGATCAGGCTGGTCGGAGATGAACCATCGGCGCAGCCTTGCAAAGAGCAGAAGCTGTGCAACAATCGAAAATTACCGCCGGGGCTGATCCTGAACACCGTGCCTGCGTTATGTTTGCCGCCCAGGGCGGTTGCGCCATAAAGAAAGCCACCCGGCCCTTGCACCAGACTTCCCAGCGGAGTTTCGCCGTTTGGAAAGTGTCCGTTGCTATCTGGATCGAAACTGAACAAAGTGGTTAGCACGCCCGTAGGCGTGATTTGAAAGATAGTCCCACCGGATGTGGGGGTCGTTCCGCCGCTGCTGGTTGCGCCATAGAAGTTTCCGTTCTGGGCCTGAACCAGTTTGCCTTTTGGGAAAAAGCCGTTCGAACACAGGTTCCCGTTACAAGTAAATTTGAACAGTGCGGTGATGACGGGTGCCGCGCTCTGCTGAGCCAACCCGCCGGCGCAGAGAAAGCAGACACTGGTAGTCAGAATCAGATACCTACGGAAGGCATCGGTATGCCAGAGCATGGTGTCTACCTCGACGGTCCGCTCAAGCGAGCGCTCTGCTGTAGCTCTTTTACATTGTGTCAGCCCGCTTGTGTCAAGGACACGTAAAATAAGTGTCAATTCTACCGAGCACTCGAAAAGATTCGTTGTCCACCGCTCTGAGCGTTCCGGGCAAAAGCTGAAGTTTTCTGGGAATGGGAGCTTTGTTTCCACAAGTGAGCGCGTGAAAGTTTTGTGAGCCGCCCTTATGATCGGCTGATCTAATCCTTCGAGGTGCGACATGCAATTGAAACCCTTCCTGCTGGACACGTGGCTGGGCACCTACGAGCACGACATCGAATTCGACCTGGCCGCAAGCACCGGCCCGCGCTGGACCCTGAATGAGATTCTGAGCCTCGCGAGTGAGGGAGAAAGGCAGCGCTTCCTGAATCACGACTTGGTCTACAGCCGCGCAGCAGGGGCCGACGGATTGCGCGAAGCGATCGCGGAAATGCACGATGTGAGTGCTGAATGCGTGCAGATCGTAACCGGCGCTTCGGAGGCGCTGGTCGTCCTGATGTGGTTGGCGGCTGAGCCTGGAGCCAATGTAATATTGCCTCGCCCTGGATACGAGCCCTTCTCCGCGCTGCCCGAGTCCCTAGGTATGGAGACCCGCTTTTATGGGCTGCGCAAGGAGAACGGCTTCCGCATCGATCTCGAAGAGATTAAGCAACTGGCGGATCGAAATACCAAACTGATCCTGGTGAACAGTCCCCACAACCCCACTGGCGCAACGATTAGCGATGCGGAATTTGACAGCTTGCACGAATTCACGGCGTCTCGCGAAATTCAACTCGTCAGCGATGAGGTGTTCCACCCTATCTATCATGGACAGGCGACAAAATCGGCTTCCCGTCTGCCGCATGCAACCGTCATTCATGATTTCTCGAAAGCCTTCCCTTTGCCCGGGGTGCGGACCGGTTGGATGATTGAGCCCGATTCCAAGCGCCGCGAGCGCTACTGGAATGCGCGCACCTATTTTTCCATTTCCAACAATACTGCAGGAGAAATGCTGGCGGAGATTGCCATGCGCCGCCGGAACATCGTGCTCGGGAGAACGCAGGAAACCGCAACTCAGAATCTTCGGCAGCTTGCCTGCTTCATGTCCGAGCATCGCGACACGCTTGGCTGGATTCCTCCCCAAGGCGGAATGACCGCTTTCCCATGGCTAGTCAGTGGAGAGAACAGCCGCGCCTTTTGCCAAGCGGCTGCGGAACAGGGCATCCTGCTCGCTCCCGGGGATTGTTTCGATGCGCCCTCGCATTTTCGCCTTGGATTCGCAGCGATGACCGACAAATTTCCCGACGCCCTGAACCAGCTGGGAGAATTGGTTAAGAGTTGGTCAGCCGCGAACATCACGAAGGCATAACGAAATCTGTTTCCGGGTACTCCGAAGACCTGGATCGCACCGCAACCTGTATCACTGGGATTTCGGCGCCCACACGGCGATTTTCCTCACTGAGCAGTTTTGATCATTAAGAAGTCGCCAGATCGCCTATAAGTAAATCGAGCCTGCCCCCGTCGTTGGCGGGTACCCGCGCTTCCAGTTTGAGGCGATTGGATCAGGCTCGTTGCCCCATGGCGGGAATACTGCGGGAAAGACTGGTGTCATCTCGATGTAGCGGTGAACCGGGTACAGCTTCGGGAGAAACTGCCCCCAAAGATGAAATGAGGATAGGGAAAGGGAGCCAATCATGCTCGGAACAATATTGATCGTAATTTTGGTCTTAGCGCTTCTCGGTGCGCTACCACGTTGGTCGCATAGCAGAAGCTGGGGTTATGCCCCGACCGGAGGACTAGGGTTAATTCTCCTGGTTGTGGTCATCCTCCTGGTTCTCGGACGCATTTGAGCCATGGGGTACACCTCCATGTCGCAACGCGCCAATCCCGATAGTTGGCGCCAGTTTTTCATGCGAGTAGGGATTGTTCTTCTTATCGTGCTCATGTCCTGCAGTAGCTCGTCCGCATACTCCGTTTTGACGCACGAGGAAATCGTCGACCTGCTCTGGACTGACCAGATCCGGCCTCTCCTGCTGAAAAAATATCCAGGACTGACCGAACAACAGATCACCGAGGCGCATGCCTACGCCTATGGAGGCGCGGTCATCCAGGATCTCGGATACTACCCATTCGGAAGCCGGGAGTTCAGCGATCTTGTGCATTACGTACGCAGCGGCGATTTCGTTCGCGAGCTGCTGATCGAAAGCCAGGATGTCGACGAGTACGCCTTCGCTCTTGGAGCTCTGTCGCACTACGCGTCCGACATCGCCGGCCACCCGGCGGTCAACCAGGCCGTCGCCATCAGTTATCCGAAACTACGCGCGAAGTTTGGCAAGTCGGTTCGCTATGCCCAGGACAAGACGGCTCACCTGAAAACAGAGTTCGGGTTCGACACCGTTCAGGTCGCCAAAAACCGTTACGCCTCGCAGCAATACCACGATTTCATCGGCTTCCAAGTGTCCAAGCCCTTGCTGGAGCGAGTCTTTCCCGTCGTGTATGGAATGCAGTTGAAAGACGTGCTGACCCATGAGGATCTTGCGGTGGGTTCCTATCGTTGGGCGGTCGGCCGGATGATTCCGGAGATGACCCAGGTAGCGCTACAGACTCATAAGAAGGAACTGATTCGTGAGACTCCCAATTTCACGAAAAAGAAGTTCCTGTACCGTCTTTCCCGCACTGACTATGAAAAGCAGTGGGGGAAGGACTACAAGAAGCCGGGCCTGGGTACCCGCATTTTGTCGACCCTCCTGCGATACATGCCGAAGGTGGGTCCTTTCAAAGGGTTAGCGTTCAAGAACCCGACTCCTCAAACTGAGGATTTGTATTTCAAGAGCATCAACACGACTGTCGATCAGTATCGGGCATTTCTCATACAGGTGGGCAAGGACTCACTTATCCTGCCCAACCGTGACTTCGATACGGGCAACATAACCAAAGCAGCCGAATATTCGCTTACTGACGATACCTACGCGAAGTTACTGGCTCAATTATCCGAGCGCAAGTTTAATCTGACGCCGCCGGAACTGCGCGACAACATTCTGCAGTTTTATTCCGATCTCTCAGTGCCGATCGAAACGAAGAAGGACGGGGCTCGCTGGCAAGCCCTGCTGACCGAACTGGACGAGTTGAAGACCGCGGTGCCGGCGCCGACTGTCGCGGACAACCCCGCACAGTGAGTACCCGCGCGGTTGTTCCCCTTCAAAAACGCGGCGTTTAATGTGGAGGAAACATGGCAACTCCAGAGTGGACAGTGCAAGAACTGATAGAAGCCCTGAAAAAGTTCCCTTTAGGCGCGAAGGTTTTCTACGAGATGGGGCCAAACGGCGCAGGAACCATCGGAAAAGCGCAATACGTGAAGGCCCGGGGCGAGGACGATGAGATGGGAGTACTGTTGGACCGATAGGTTCGCCCTACTGGAAATGGCAAATCAGTCTTCGCCGCGGGATGGTTCTTCGAGCAGACCAAACGCCACACTCCGCCGAAATGACCTGCGCAAGGGAACGTCGCCTCGCCTGTTATCGTTCTCCAGGTTTCGTTTCCACGGCTTCAGCTGCGGAGAGTTTCCGGTCGCGGTGTGGCTCGGTGCGCGGAGCGCCCGTATGCAGTTCACACACTTCCCCGATCTCTGCGCCACACGTGGTACAAGGCACCGATAATATCTGCTCCGGGGTGAGTTCTCTGGTCTTCACCACCACATAATGCGACCTTCCCAGTCGCGAAAATGTCCAATATTGCTCACCTTTAAACAAATTAACGCAAGCGGCAGGTTTCATTTGGTTCGCCCACTGATTTCTCCAATTGTGAGCAAAATTGAACATCTTTGGTGACCATAATTCTGGCAAAATCCTATAGAGTGTAGTTTCAAGTCGGGAGAAGTCCCTTGGTAGCATCAGCCGTGGTCGCCAAAAAAAGTCGCGAGTCCGACCTGAAGAAGTTCTTTGCCACCATCGGCGACGGCGGGAGAGTTGTGGCCTTTCCCAAGAAACAAACAATCTTCGCGCAGGGGGACGCCGCTGACGCGGTGTTTTATATTCAGGAAGGCAAGGTTAGGCTCACCGTTGTATCCAAGATTGGCAAGGAAGCAACTCTGGGAATATTGAGCGAGGGGCAGTTCTTCGGGGAAGGCAGCCTGGCTGGACAGTCTCTACGCATGGGATCTGCAACTGCCATGACCGATTGCGAACTTCTGCGCATTGACAAGAAGGCGATGATGCTTGCGCTTCACCGGGAACACAAATTCTCCGATCTTTTCGTAACCTATCTCCTGGCACGAAACATCCGATACGAAGAGGATCTGGTTGATCAGCTTTTCAATTCCAGCGAAAAGAGGCTGGCCCGCCTTCTGTTGTTGCTGGCTCATTTTGGCAAGGAAGGTGTGCCCGAGTCCGTAATACCCAAGATCAGTCAGGAGACCCTCGCAGACATGATAGGCACCACCCGCTCGCGGGTCAGTTTCTTCATGAATAGGTTCAGAAAGTTAGGCTTCCTTGATTACGGCGAGAGCGGCTTGAAAGTTCATAGTTCACTTCTAAATGTCGTTCTGCACGACTAGTGCGCCGTTTTTTCTCCTTTCCCAGACAGCGTAAATAGCCGAAAACCGCTAGCCCGCCATGCGCTGGATGGTTCCAATCAAAGAAATCCGAGATTGTGTGAAGGCTCACGACATGAGCCGTTCTGCACAGTATCGCCAGCGTAATTGAGCGAATCTATTCTCGGTGCTGCATCCAAGGAAAAGAATGTTGTTAGCCAACAAAGCCGCATGGGCTGGGATCGCTTCCTTATTGCTGATGACAGGGATCTCCGGATCACCCCGAACCACGCTCGCTTCGGAGTCCAACCTCAGTAAAGAAGTGTCGGGCGTCGGGCATCGGGCCGCTGTCAACGAGCTGCAGGAAGCTCTGCGTAATAAAGGACATTACCGCGGGCAGATTGATGGCGTGCTCGGTCTGCGGACCCGAGCCAGTATTCGCGCGTATCAAAAGGCTGAGAATCTGCCCGTCACGGGCAACCTCGATAATGAGACGGCCGGTAGACTCGGGGTCAGACCTGAGGTTCGAGAGGAAAGGGGCTTTGATACCACGCAAAACAAGCCTACGGCTGGCACAAAGTGGGCAAAAGGTTCGGGGCCTGCCCGCAAGACGCCCCAGAAGCCAGTCAATAAATAGACTGCTCTTCAGAGTTGACTAGAGACCACAGATGGACTTCAACCCCGGAAACGAAAAAACGGGCGCTCGCTCATAGGAAAGGCAAACGCCATGAATCATCCGATTAGGACCCTGCTGCGCGAGTTATTCTTTGACCCGATCCTGAGGCTGCTCCGGATCCGGCCAAAGTGATTGCAGATTTCCCAAGAAAAACTTGCGGCGCACGCCCAAGCTACTGTCAGTTTCTCATTGATGCCGCCACACGGTAGCCTGCTTTCGCGGGGATGGCACTTGAGTCTTTCTTTGGTTGTCATTGGCTGCATGAGGAACGAAGGTAGATTGGATGTCAGTCGCTCCACGAGCATTTTGTTTCTATTTCAAGGGTCGTTATGATCATTCGCCGCAGGACAACTCTAATCGTTGTGGGAATCACTGCGATACTTTCACTGGCGCTCATTTTCGTTGTACCGCCTCTCATTAACGTGGATCGCTACCGCTCCCAGGTGATCTCGTATCTCGAGGAAAAAACTGGAAAGCGGGTCGAAATCAAACGGCTCGCTCTCACGTTTTTTCCCGTAACGATTCATATTGATCATATCGGCGTTAGGAACCCTCCGATATTCCCCGCGGGCTATGTTGTTCAGGTGGCGAGGATCGATGCCGAACTTAGCGTCGGAGCACTTCTGCACCGGCAGGTAGTCATCAAGTCCCTCGTACTCGAGGACCCGGTGTTGAATCTGACTTCGGATCCCGACGGCCCGTGGAACTTCGAGAATCCTCAAGCAAAGACTTCTGCGAATACCTTTCCGCTCGGCCCCATTTCAAGCGTAAAAATCAAGCGGGCAACGGTGATTGCGTCGAATCTCTTGCTGTCCGATGCGGCGGGTCCAATTTTTTTCGAAGCTCACGATATTTCCTGCGAATTGCAGCAAGTGAACCTGGCCGGGATTATCGATCGTTCTTCTTCCTCGATGGACGGCCAAGGCACCCTGCAGGCCGGTCTTCTGCGCTTTGGCGCTGTCGAGGCAAGAAATCTGGATTCCAAACTGCGCTTGGAATCGAGACACGTTTTTATCACGGGTGTCAAAGCGGAAGTCTATGGCGGGCGCGCAGTGGGTGAACTCTCGTTCGACTTGTCGGCAAAAAACGTAAGCTTCAAAACCGATGCGCGATTGAGCGGAATCAATGTGGCCCAACTCCTGGCGGCCTTCCCAAACGGCGGTGGAAAGATGACCGGCAAGATGGAAGGAGACGTAAAATTGGCGGGAGAAATCGCGCACTCGCTCCGCCCGCTGGCGGGAATGCATGGAGCCGGACACATGACGGTACGCAACGGCCAACTGCCGAGTCTAAAGCTCAACGCGAATTTGATGAAGTTGGCGCACTTCAACGACCTTGGCCCGGCCAAAGATGATCCTTCTTCGTTTAAGCTGATCACCACCGACCTGGAACTGAACAATCAGCGGATTTCGAGCAAGGTAATAGACGTCGACGGCTACGGGGTCGATGTGGATGGCTCGGGCAATGTGAGCGTGTCAGGCTCTGACGAGTTGGACTATCGCGGGTTGGCGGAGATCACCACCAAGGAGAGTTTCATCACGAACACAGTTGCCCGGCTATCCGGGGCTACGTTAAAAGACGGTAAGTTGCAGTTTCCCTTTCGGATCGGCGGAACGATCGATAGTCCTGCATTCTCCAAGGGCAAGGGCGATAAGGATGTGGACGCCGTGCAAAATAAAAGGTGACCGAGGTGCGACGGTCTCGCTGGCCGTCTGGCTCCGCACCACCGACTGCCAACATGCTTGTCGAAGGCCTTCTCCACTAGAATCTGAATCTAGTGCGGCACGATTACCACCTTCTCTTTTGGCAACGCGTCCAACGTTACTTTGTCGATCTTCAGGTGAGCCATAACAAGTTCCGGCGGTGTGTGCGATAACCATTCCGAGAGTGACAGATCCTGATAGAAGCTGCTTTTGAACATCTCCAGAAATCGCAAGTCCCTATCACCCGTATTCTCGATGTAATGAGGCAGTGTCTGTTGCACGTAACCCACATCGCCAGCTTCGAAATCCGCTGTCCGTGCACGCGCTCCGGTTGCGAACACCGTCATTCGTCCCTTGCCGCTGATGTAGTACTGCCACTCGTCTGCGTTCGGATGCCAGTGGAGTTCGCGCATACCTCCCGGGCGCACCGTTACGATCGCCGCCGCGATCGTGGTCGACACTTTAAAGAGGCTCGAATCGATAACGCGCACTTCTCCCCCTTTTGTGCGCTGGGTGACGGGCTGTTTCGAGAGGCGAAAAGCAAAATCCAGCGGGGAGGGACCTAGGCTGCCTGCCGCTGCACTCTGGTCGCTGGCCAGCTGCGGTGGAATTTCTGACTGGAAGATGAACAGTTCCTCGGTTGGCATTCTTGCAAGGGCTTGCGAGGTCGTTCCGAAGTTCTTGGCTAATACTTCCCGTGGCGTGTGCGCCATCCACTCTGAAAGCAGCACTGTGGCATATTCGGAAAAATTGCCGTCATCAAAGACCAGCAAGAACTCGGCGCCATCGGGACCCAGCCCCTGAATGGAATGCGGAATCCCCGTGGGAAAATACCACAGGTCCCCTTCGGTCACGTCTGCTACGAAACTTCTGCCGTTCGCATCAATCGCGGTGATTCGCGCGCTTCCATACAGCATGAATGCCCATTCCGCAGCTGCGTGCCAATGCAACTCGCGAATGCCGCCAGCCGTGAGTCGCATGTCAACACCAGCTATCGATTTAGAAACCGGCAACTCCCGCACTGTCACCTCTCGAGACCACCCTCCCTCGTGAAGGCGCTTGTGCGAGAGCGAGAACGGGTACTTAAATGCCGGCACCGATCCCGCATCGGTGGCGGGCGGCGCAACGGAACTCGGGTTCTGCGCATCAAGAGCCACATTAGTCGGGCCGGGCTCGCTCTTGCTTCTCTCATTCACGCTGCGGGCACTCTCTTGCCCTTGCTGAGCGGCCCCACCACCGGAGAGAGCACCAACTGCTGTCGCTAATGCGGTTGACCTCGCCAGAAATTTGCGGCGTGATACCTTACCGTTGCCATTCGTCAGGTCAGATCTCATTATTTTGTCCTCGCCCTGCACTGAGCCGATAGGATTTCACATCTGACGAGATTCCGCCCTACTATTACTTGAATGTAAGGCCTACTCCTGGATTTGCGGGCTCTCCTGTGGGAGGATAATTCCGCGATATGGATTCAGCCTTTAGATCAGTTAAACACGAAGGCCAGAGAGGCTGGGAAGGCCGAATTCTTCGATGCCAGGAATTGCAGGCGCAGCATGCCAGCGCGGCGACCGCGCTGCGTTTTTATGAGGTGGTTTTAGCCTTCCAGCAAGAACTAGCGGGGGAGTTGAATTCGCCATTCCGTCCGGGACTTAGTATCCGCGGGCAGATCGAGCCGACCATCGTTATCGGCAAATTCCCAAGGCTTCTGGCTCTTGCCAGTGAATCGAGCCTCGAACCGTTGAGCCATCAGGCACGCGTTCTGATGGAAGCGGGCGAGAAGCACTGGCGAAGCATTCTGGAATCGGCCCTCGCCGCAGGTCGTGCCGGCTCGAATTTCCTGGATTCCTTCTTCGCCCGGGTTTGTTTGCAGCCAGCCGCGGAAAATCTGCGGTTGCAACAGCCTCGAAACGAAGATTACGGCCAGAATATTTGCCCAGCCTGTGGCGGGCTCCCGCAATTATCTGTCCTACGCCCAGAGGGAGAAGGCGCGAGTCGTTGGCTGCTGTGTTCTTTCTGCCTGCAGGAATGGCGGTTTCGGAGAATCGCCTGTCCTTCGTGTGCCGAAGAGGACAAAGAGAAATTACCTCGCTATTCAGCCGAAGGACGCACCTACGTCCATGTCGAAGCTTGCGATCGCTGCAAGCGCTATCTCAAAAACGTGGATATGACGATCGACGGCCGGGCGGTACCACTGGTCGACGAAGCGGCGCTGGCGGTTCTTGATGTTTGGGCCTCCGATCACGGGTATATAAAAATCATACCCAACCTCATCGGTTTTTAACACAGCGTTAACATTCGTCTGCTTCTATATTGACATCCCCGCCCTTAAGGGTGTACTTTCCGCCAATTCGGGGATCAAGAAGTCAGTAAGAGCGTTTCGAAGCCGTCGTTCAATTGGAAGCTTTCCCATCGGGAGGCGTGAATGGGTATCTCACGACGTTCTTTCCTGACTACCGGAGCGGCTGGGGCGATAGGAGCTTCAGTTCTCGGTTTCGATCTCCAGCCTCTACAAGCACAGTCCTCAGCTCTGAAAATCTCGCGCACAACACAAACGCGAAGCACTTGTCCGTATTGCTCCGTGAGTTGCGGCGTCATTATTCATACGATGGGCGATGGGGCGAAAAATGTTACGCCTCAGGTTGTTCACGTCGAAGGAGATCCGGATCATCCGATCAACCGCGGCACTCTGTGTCCGAAGGGTTCGTCTCTGTTGCAGGACATCGTGAATGATCGACGCCTGTTGAAGCCGCAGGTGCGCCGGCCTGGGTCCGATCACTGGGACGATATCTCCTGGGATCAGGCAATCGATGAAATCGCCACGCGGACGAAAGCGCTTCGTGACAGGGACTTTATCGAGCAGGACAACAATGGCAAGACTGTCAACCGCTGGGAGAGCCTGGCCTTTGCCGGTGGTTGTACCGATACCAACGAGTTCAACTATCTGGTTGTGAAGTCGATGCGTTCGATGGGGGTGACGTGCCTGGAAAACCAGGCACGTGTTTGACACGGCCCCACGGTCTCCAGTTTGGGGCCAACATTCGGACGCGGGGCAATGACCAACGGCTGGGTCGACATCAAGAACACCGACATGATGTTGATCATGGGGGGAAATCCAGCCGAGAACCATCCGTGTGGATTTAAGTGGGTGGTTGAGGCGAAGCGGAACCGCAACGCCAAGGTAATCGTGGTCGATCCACGCTTCACGCGAACTGCATCTCAGGCGGATCAATTCCTGCAAATTCGCACCGGTTCCGACATCGCCTTTCTCGGCGGGTTGATCCGCTACGCCCTCGAGAACAATCGCTTCAACCAGGAATATCTCGTCCACTATACGAACGCTGCGTTCCTCGTGAAGAATGGCTTCAAGCTCCCGGAAGATGGCCTATATTCCGGATTCGATCAGAACGCGAAAACGTACGACAAGACCACCTGGAACTACCAAGAAGTCGGCGGAGCTACGGCGCTCGCTGGCGCAACCCCGCATCCGAGTGGAGCGGCGAGCAAAGCCGAAGGTCAGGGGTATCGGGCACAAGGGCCGGCGGGCGCGAAGGGAATGGGCGGTGGTCCAATTCCGCCTCCGATGCTGCCGCCGAACGTAAAGTACGACCTCTCGCTGCAGCATCCGCGCTGTGTGTTCCAACTATTGAAGCAGCAGTATTCGCGCTACACGCCTGAGATGGTGGAACGCATCACCGGCATTCCGAAAGATCAAGCCCTCAAGGCTTGGGACACGTTCACATCCATCCGCCAAAACGGCGACATGAAGAAAGCCGGCACGATCATCTATGCGGTTGGGTGGACGCAGCATTCTTCCGGCACGCAAACGATCCGCACGGCCGCGATGATCCAGTTGCTGCTCGGAAATGTGGGACGAGCAGGTGGTGGCGTGAATGCTCTGCGCGGGCACTCCAATATTCAAGGCGCGACGGACATGGCCGGCATCTTCGACATCCTCCCCGGCTACCTGAAGATGCCGACCCCGGCCGACACAGATCTGAAAGCCTACCTGACGCGAACTACGCCCAAGCCGTCCAAGCCGAAAGAATGGGATTCTTTTAACTACTGGTCGAACACTCCCGCATTCACCGTCTCGCTTCTGAAGGCGCTATACGGAGATGCGGCGACCAAGGACAACGACTTTGCCTTCAACTGGCTTCCCAAAATCGATCGCAAATATTCGTGGGCTGAGATCTGGGATGACATGTACAACGGCAAGGTCAAAGGAATGCTCGCGTTTGGCATGAACGGCGTCATGATTGGGCCCAATGCCAAGAAGAATATTGAAGGGTTGAAGAAGGCCGACTTCCTGGTGGTTTGCGAAATTTATCCGGACGAGACTAGCGAGTTCTGGCGCGCACCCGGCACTACCGCCGAGGACATGAAGAAGATCAATACCACCGTGTACCGCTTGCCTGGCGCTGGTTTCGCAGAGAAGGATGGGACCTTCGTCAACTCGGCGCGCTGGCTGCAATGGAAGTGGGCTGCGGTCCCGCCTCCGGGAGACTGCAAACTCGATCAGGAAATATTGGCGCGCATCTTCCTGAGGGTACGTGAGAAATATCAAAACGAAGGTGGCAAATTTCCGGATCCGATCTTGAAGGCGTCCTGGAGCTATACGAATCCGTACAACCCTTCCCTCTCCGAGGTTGCGAAGGAACTCAACGGCAAAGCGCTCGCGGACGTCACCGACGCCAAGACCAACAGCACAATCAAAGCTGACCAACAGTTGCCGGGCTTCGCATTCTTGCGCGATGACGGTTCGACGATGTCGGGCAATTGGCTCTACTGCGGATCTTGGACCGAGGCTGGCGCCATGACCCAGCGCCGCGGACCGGAGGATCCTTCGGGTCTCGGGATTCACGCCAACTGGGCGTGGTCTTGGCCGATGAACCGGCGAGTGCTTTACAACCGTGCATCCTGCGATCTGAACGGCAAGCCGTGGGATCCGGATCGCAAGCAAGTCTGGTGGAGCGAGGCGAAGCAGAAATGGGTTGGCAACGACGTGCCGGATTTCAAGGTCGACTCCGATCCAAAGACTCACATGGGACCTTTCATCATGAACCCGGAGGGAGTCGGGAGATTGTTTGTGCCGATCGGTGCCGTTGCCGATGGTCCGTTCCCTGAGCACTATGAACCGACTGAGAGCCCGATCGCGAATCCCTTGCATCCAAACCAGTCGAATAATCCGATTGCCAAGAGATTCAAGTCTGATCTGGACAAGTACGGAACCGTCGATCAGGGATTCAACATCATCTGCACAACGTACCGGCTAACCGAACACTATCACTACTGGACCAAGAACAATCCGATGAACGTCCAGTTGGTGCCGGAGCCGTTCGTAGAGATTCCGGCCGAACTTGCCGATCAGATGGGACTTCATGGCGGCGAAAAGGTAAAGGTGACCAGCGCCCGCGCGGAATACATCGCCAAAGCGATGGTGACGCGCCGCATCAAGGGAATGATGATCGACGGAAAAAAAACCTACCAGATCGGCATTCCTATTCACTGGGGATTCCGCGGCATTGCCGAAGATGAGGGCAAGACCGCCAAGACTCCGGTTAACCTCCTTTCACCCGCCGTGATCGATCCCAATGCGTATACGCCCGAATTCAAAGGCTTCCTTGTGAAGCTCGAGAAGGTGTAGAGGAGGCCTGAGTTGAGCGATCGCAAGACCCTGCAAATACAGAGGATCTCGGGCCATCCTGGGCCAGTCGCGGGCGAGGACACGCAGCGCCAGGAAAAACTCTGCAAACTGATCGACACCACGACCTGCATCGGTTGCAAAGCGTGCGAAGTCGCATGTGTGGAGTGGAACGATATGCCGTTCCAGCCCACCATGTTCGACAACACCTATCAGACGATGCCCGACACGAACTGGAACTATTGGAACCTGATCAAGTTCACTGAGGTCAGCAGTGATGACGGATCATTCCAGTGGCTGATGCGGAAGCATCAATGCATGCACTGTGCTGATCCGGGCTGTCTGGCAGCCTGTCCTGCCGACGGCGCGATTGTTCAGTATCGCAACGGCATCGTCGACTTCCAGGAAGAGAACTGCATCGGCTGTCAGTTCTGTGTTTCGGGTTGTCCCTTCAATGTGCCGAAGTTCAATCCGTCGACCAAGAAGGTTTACAAGTGCACCCTATGCTCCGACCGCGTGAGCTCCGGGTTGGAGCCAGCTTGCATCAAAGCATGTCCCACCGGATGCCTGCACTTCGGCACGAAAGACGACATGCTTCAGCTTGCGGGGAAGCGCGTGACGCAACTGCAACAGCATTCCGGCCTCAAGGACGCGGGCATTTACGATCCACAGACGATCGGTGGAACCTCGGTGGTTTACGTCTTGCACGACGCCACGAATCCCGAGAAGTACGGCGGGCTGCCCAAGAATCCGCGCATCCCGCTTGCATTCACGATCTGGAAAAGCTGGTTTAAGCCGCTGGGATTATTCGCTTCCATGATGGCCTTTGCCGGGGTAGTGATGCACTACGTCACGGAAGGTCCGCGGCGCGTACAGCCGCAACCTCCGATAAAGGAAATCGACAGCGGTGAAGCGAGGAAGGAGAACTAGGTGGGCACGTCAGCGCAGCGACTCAGAGGCAAAGATCACTTTATCAATCGCATTGGTTTGACCGCCGTCTATGCGGGCGAGCTACTTCGGCATCGCGCCTACACTCGCTTCTTGCACTGGGCGTATGGGATCTTCTTCTTTCTGGCATTGTTGTCGGGTTTCGGAATTTACATGCCGTGGATTTTTCGCTGGTTTACGCCGCTGTTTGGAGGCGGCGCGATGACCAGAATGTTGCACCCGTGGTTTGGTCTCGGCTTTGTTTTCTTTTTCGGTCTGCAAGCGATAAATTGGCTGACCGAGATGAGCTGGCAACCGGGGGACACTCGCTGGATAAAACGACTGAAAGACTATGTCACTCATCGCAACACAACCGAGCCTTCAGACGTTGGATTCTTCAATGCCGGACAGAAGGGAATGTTCTGGGAGATCGTTGGTGGCAGCTTGGCCTACGTGATCACCGGCGTGATCATGTGGTTCCCCGAAATTTTCGGGCGCTGGCCAGTCGCAGTCAGCTATGTAATCCACGACATTTCAGCGCTCATCATGCTCGCCGGAATCTTTGTTCACATTTACCTGAGCACGATTGGCGAGCCGGGAACGATGCAGGCGATGACCCGCGGCACGGTCAGCGAGGCGTGGGCCTGGACCCATCATCCTCGCTGGTATAAAGAAGTCACCGGACGAGATCCAGTCCAGGCGCTCGAAGCGGCACGCTCAAGTCAGGCACAGGTCCCGCCACGCCGACTGGATTGAAAGTGCTCTCACCCTCCCTATCCAGCAGCACTTCCGGTAACCTCCTAAATCGAAACCGAGAGGAGAAAGGGAGAGATTCAGTGCGCGAATAGGCGAACGGGGCGTTCTTCCTGAATCCGAAACGCGGTGTTAGCGATCTGAACCCTGCAACTCCGGCGCCAGTATGCATAAGCAATAACCTGGTGGATGTCAGAGCCATCCGTCAACCGGCCAGCGCAATCGTCTCGATCCCCGGTGATCGGGAAGTTCGGATATCGCGCATCGGTGGTTGGCCGAAGAATCGTTTGTATTCACGATTGAACTGGCTCACGCTTTCGTATCCAACCTCAAACGCCGCACTTGAGGCGTCAAGTCCATCGACAAGCATTCGCCCACGCGCTGCTTGCAATCTTAACTGCTTCTGGTATTGAAGAGGACTCATATGGGTCAACACGCGGAAATGATGGTGCAGCGTTGAAACGCCCATGCCTGCAAGCTGGGCCAGATCGTCCACGCGTACAGGCTTCGCGTAATTGTCTTTGATCCAAGAGATCGCTCTCGCAGTGCGATAGCTCTGATCTCCGAGGGTTGCAACGGCCCGAAGGCGAACTCCCGCGGGTCCGCATAAGAGCCGGTAAATGAGCTCACGTTGAATATGGCCACTGAGAAATGGAATATCCTCTGGACTCGCCAGCAGGTCGACCAGGCGGCAGCATGCACTCAGCAATTCAGCCGTGATCTCACCGGTCACCATGGCGGGAGTGTGAGGTGACAACTGGCGCACGTGGACTTCTTCCCGGCTGAGGAACTCGCGGACCACCGTCATTTCCAGCTTGATCGCAACGGCGAGAAGGGGTTTTGCCTCGCTTGCCTCCACCACCCGACTGACGATTGGCAGGTCGATCGAGGTCAAAAGGAATCGCGACCGGTCGTAGGTGAAGGTCGTCTGGCCGAGATCGACGCGCTTGCTTCCCTGAGCAACGACGATCACGCTCGGCGTATAGGTCCCTGAGCAGGGCGCACTAGGTGCCGTCCTGCGTACAAGCAGCAAGCCCGGCACGTCTGTGATCAGCCTCTCTGAAGCACCGATGAACCAGGCAATTTTCTTTGCCAAATCGGCTCTCAATTCTTGTATCGATCGGACCACCGGCGGAGCGCCGGGACGCTTGCCATTCATGCTCATTCTGTTCGCCTTTCCATTTTGAGGATAGCTCTTGCGGCTCTCACGATGCCAGCTCGAAGGCTGCCTCTCAAGAGAATTAGGCAAAAGATCGGCAGAATCGTGGTAACAGCCCGAGCGCACTTCTCCCTACACTCCAAGTGGAGAGCAAATGATGCACAAGCGAAGACTGGGAAACTCAAGACTTGAAGTTTCAGCTCTTGGCCTCGGCTGCATGAGCATGAGCTCTGCCTATGGCCCGCCTGCCGACAAGGGCGAAATGATCAAATTGATTCGTAACGCCCATGAACTTGGCGTGACCATGTTCGATACCGCCGAAGCCTATGGCCCGTTCGCGAATGAAGAACTGGTGGGCGAGGCGCTCCAGCCCATCCGCGACAAGGTTGTGATTGCTACAAAGTTCGGCTTCGAAATCGATCTTGAAACTGGCAAACGCGGTACAGGAACCGATAGCCGGCCCGAGCATATCAAACTCGTGGCAGACGCCAGCTTGAAGCGTTTGCGGACTGATCACATCGATCTCTTCTATCAACACCGTGTCGATCCTGCTGTGCCCATTGAGGACGTGGCAGGAGCGGTCAAGGAGTTGATTGCCGCGGGTAAGGTCAAACACTTCGGCCTGTCGGAGGCCGGGGTTCAAACGATTCGCCGTGCGCACGCGGTCCAACCCATCACCGCAGTGCAGAGCGAGTATTCGCTGTTCTGGCGTGGTCCGGAGGGCAAACTTTTGCCGACCCTCGAGGAGCTAGGGATCGGGTTCGTGCCGTTCAGCCCACTCGGCGCTGGCTTCCTCACGGGCAAGATCGACGAGAACACGAAGTTCGATCCCGGTGACTTCCGGAATATCGTGCCTCGCTTTTCGCCTGAGGCGCGCAAGGCCAACATGGTTCTGGTCGACTTGATCAAAGCCGTCGCGGAACGCAAGGGCGCGACGCCGGCACAAGTCGCACTCGCTTGGCTGCTGGCGAAGAAGCCGTGGATCGTGCCGATCCCAGGAACCACCAAGCTCAATCGACTCGAAGAAAACCTCGGCGCTGTGAACGTCGCGCTGACCGAGAGCGACCTCAAGCAGGTTGACGAAGCCTCTTCCAAGGTGAAACTCGAAGGAGCCCGCCTTCCTGAAGCTGCTCTGAAGATGACTGGACGCTGACCTCGGGCTGCGAAGCAATGGATGCGGATATTCACGGCGATTGACATGGGCTGCGAACGAAGGCTCGAAGGAGAGATCATCTTGCAAAAACAGGAACCTGGAAGCAGTAATCTGGAATGTGCCGCCCGCAGGGTCAACGTAGCTGACTCCATCAGCAGAAAACATCGGAGGTCTCTCATCACGCTAGCCCTGATTGCGGCCTCTTCTCTGTCCTCAGCTACCGCGCAGCAGAACAGCAACAGCACCCAACAAGCAGCAACCCCCGCGGTCGCGCCGAAGGTTCTCAATATATGGACCGGTGTCGCGCCCGGCTCTGAACAGTGGAAGCAAAAGGAGTCGACGCTCGGCTCCGGACCAATGCAGAGAATTGTGAATGTGACGACGCCGACCCTGACAGCCTACCTGCCTGACCCAGCTAAGGCGACAGGTACCGCGGTCATTATCGCCCCTGGCGGGGGCTTCATTTTCCTTGGGACGGATACCCACGAAGTCGCGGAATGGCTCGCAGCCCGAGGACTTGCGGCATTCGTTTTGAAGTACCGGACGGTTCAGCTCGAAGGTGAGAACGAAGCGCAGTTAAATCAGTCCGGTGGAGCACGCTTCGGAGCTCAGCTTAACAATCACGCCTTGATCGCAGAGGACGGGAAGTACGGTATTGCCGACGGCATTCAGGCCATCAAAGTGGTGCGTGCGCACGCTACCGAATGGGGCTTAGCTAAGGATCGAATCGTCTTCATGGGATTCTCAGCCGGCGGGTCGATCGCGGAGTTTGCGTCCGTTCAGCCGGATATGAGTGCGCGCCCGAACTACGCTGCTCCGATTTACGGTGCGCCTTTTCCTGTGCCTACGATACCAAAGGAAGTGCCCCCCTTCTTCATGGAGATGGCGCAAGATGACACACTCGCCGGTCCGCAAATCGTTGCCTTCTACGATGCTCTCAAAGCTGCTGGACACAAACCGGAATTTCTCATCTATACCTCCGGCGGTCATGGCTGGGGTATGCGCAAGCAAGGTAAATCGAGCGATCATTGGATCGACGACTTTTACTTTTGGCTGGAATCACAAGGTCTGACGCGTCCGCAGTCCCAAGCACAAACAGGAGACGCAATTTTCCCAAAAGGCGAATTGTCGACGACTAAAAATCACACGGGAAATATTTGGCTTAAAGAGTTAAACGTCGGCGACAGCACGTTCGATCCCAGTATTGCTCTAGCAACCTATGATCCCGGTGCAAAGCTGGATTGGCATATTCATCCGGGTGGTCAGGTTCTACTGATCACGGAAGGCGCCGGCTATTATCAAGAAAGGGGAAAGCCCACACAAATAGTTCACAAGGGGGATGTAATTAAGTGCCTTCCGGGCGTGGAGCATTGGCACGGTGCAACACCGGAAAGTGGCTTTGCCTATCTTGCGGTTACACCCACCCAAAAGGGAAAGACAATTTGGTTGGAGCCTGTTAGTGATAAAGATTACAACAGCTTGAGATAAGAGATCTCTTGCCGAACTCTTCGACGCTCCCATCTGCGTCAGCCGGTTCAGCGGGTCGTAGGTGTACGCATGCGTCACACCATTTGGATAGACGAAGTTTTGCAGGTTCCCCACTGCGTCGTAATTGTACGTGGTCAGCCCCGACGTGGCTCCTTGCGCCAGTAACCGGTTGTCGGTTACCGTCGCCAGCCGGTTCAGCACGTCATAGGTGTAGGTCAGCGAAGCCCCGTTCGCGTTCGATGACGCCAGCGTCAGCAGGTTCCCCGCCGAATCG
>DASTCU010000094.1:0-11913 GCA_035710825.1 Candidatus Sulfotelmatobacter sp. | reverse complement strand
TGCACCGGTTCTCCATCGTGCAAGGCGAAAGTGGTGCGCAGCGCTTCATGACGGACCACTATCCGGTCCAGCGCCCGACCCAACGCTGTGCGGTTCAGATCGCCCTTCAGACGCAGGCCGAACGGAATGTGATAAGCCGCGCTGCCCCCTTCCAACTGCCCCAGAAACCACAGCCGCTGCTGCGCAAACGACAGCGGCAGACGCCCGCTTCGTTTTGCCGGCATGATGCGCGGAAGTTCGGCATGTGCCGCACCCTGGAGATGACGAGCCAGATCGGCCAACTCGGCATGCGCGAACAGATCGCCGATCTCCACTTCCACATTCAATACCTGCTGCAGGCCGCTGGCGACCTGCACCGCCAGCAGAGAGTGTCCACCCAGGTCGAAGAAGTTATCGTGGCGACCCACCTTCTCCAGATGCAATACCTCGGCCCACACCTCGGCCAGCTTCGTTTCCATCTCGCCCACCGGTGCTTCATACCCACTCACCGCATAGGCCTCCTGCTCCGGCGCGGGCAGCGCCTTGCGGTCCAGCTTTCCGTTCGGCGTCAAAGGCAGCCTCTCCATCCGCACGTACGCCGCCGGTACCATGTAGTCGGGAACAACCGCCGACAAGTGCGCACGCAGCTGCTCCGCTCCTACACTCGCTGCTTCAGCCTCGCCCATGCCCGAAACGGTGTAGTAGGCCACCAACCGCTTATCCCCAGGCTTGTCTTCCCGCGCCAGCACCACCGCCTCGCGCACCTCCGGGTACTCAGCCAGTCGCGTCTCAATCTCCCCCAGCTCAATCCGGAAGCCCCGGATCTTTACCTGATTATCGTTCCGCCCCACAAACTCGATATTGCCATCCGCCTGGCGACGGGCCAAGTCCCCGGTTTTGTATATCCTTGCCCCTGCTTCGGTAGTAAATGGGTCCGGCACAAACCGCTCCGCTGTCAATTCTGTGCGATTTAAGTACCCTCTTGCCAATCCCTCTCCGCCGATGTAAAGCTCTCCTGTCACGCCTATTGGCGTTGGCTCTCCTTGCTCTCCCAAAATGTAGGCGCGAGTATTCGCAATCGGCCGTCCAATCGGTATGCTTCGCGCCTTTTCTGCCACGGCATTAACTTCGTGAGTTATCGCAAAGGTGGTCGTTTCAGTGGGGCCATATCCGTTGAGCAGGTGCTGTGGGCGATTGCCATCTATCACCCGTCCGATTACTCGCGGATCAAGCGCGTCGCCCCCGACAATCAGATACCGCAGACCGGAGAATTGTTCCGCCAATGCGTCTGCATACTGATTGAACAAACCTACCGTAAGCCACAGGATGTTTACCGCCTGACTCTTAAGTGTTTCTCCAAATTTAGCGGCATCCAGCAACACGGATTGGTCAATGACCACGATGCTTCCGCCATTCAGCAGCGGCGCCCACACCTCCATGGTCGTGGCGTCGAATGCCGGGTTCGAAGCGAAAGCTACGCGATCACCCGCCTCAAACTTTGCAAAACGGTTATTTAACACCAGGCGATTAATCGCCCGGTGCGGCACCATGACGCCCTTGGGTCGACCCGTGGAACCGGAGGTGTAGATGATATAAGCAAGGTTCTCCGGAGTAATGCCTGTATCAGCGCGTTTTGGATTGACGTCGGGCTTATCGCTCCACCCTGAAGCATCATTCAGATCAAGCGCCGGGAGTGATTCGCTGATTCCAGGCGCCCATTGAGCGAGATGGCCCTGCATCAGCAATACCGCCGGGGCACTATCAGCCAGCATGTATTTCAACCGCTCCTCCGGATATGACGGGTCCAGCGGCACATAGGCTCCTCCCGCCTTCAGTATGGCCAGAAAACCCACGATCATCTCAAAGCCACGCTCCACACAGATCCCCACTCGCTCATCCGGCTTCACTCCTAATTCCCGGAGATAGTGCGCCAGCCGGTTGGCTCGGGCATTCAGTTCCCCGTAGCTCAGTTCCTCCTTTTCAAACACTACCGCCGTTGCCTGGGGACTCCTACGCACCTGCTTTTCGAACAACTCATGCACACACTTCTCGCGGGGAAATTCGGCTTTGGTCTCGTTCCATCCATATAGCAGCTGTTCCCGCTCCTCCTCGCTGAGCATGGGCAGACGATCGATGGATTGGGCATCGTCGGCGACCATGGCCTTCAGCAGCGCGAGAAAATATCCAATGTAACGATGGACGGTCGCAGCTTCGAAGAGCGCGCTGGTGTACTCGATGAATCCACCAATGGTGTCGCCCACCTCCTGCAGCTGAAGGGTGAGATCGAACTTCGCCACCCGGTGGGAAGCGGAAGGCAGCGGTTGCACTTCCAGCCCCGGCAACTCCAGCCTCGCTTCCGCCGCGTTCTGCCAGGCAAACATTACCTGAAACAGAGGACTGTGGGCCAGGCTGCGCACCGGTTGGGCCAGTTCCACCACTTGCTCGAAGGGGATATCCTGATGCCTCTGGGCCGCAAGTGACTGCGCTTTGCTTTGTTCAAGCAGTTCGCTCACGCTGGGCGATCCCGCCAGATCCAGACGCAGTGCCAGTGTGTTTACGAAAAACCCGATCAGGTTCTCTATCTCGGCCCGTCCCCGATTGGCCACTGGAGAACCTATCACCACATCCTGCTGCCCGCTCAGCCGCGCCAGCAAAATCGCCCAGCCAGCCAGTAGCGTCATGTACAGGGTTGTGCCATGACTCCGACTAAGCCCCTTCAACCCTGACGTCAACTTCTCATCCAATACCACCGGCAGCGCAGCTCCGACATAGCTCTGCTGCACCGGTCGCACACGATCCATTGGCAACTCGAGTAACGTCGGCGCTCCGGCCAGTGTAGTTTTCCAGTAGGCAGCCTGCTGTTGCAGAATCTCGCCCTCGATCCACTGCCGTTGCCATACCGCGTAATCGGCGTACTGTATCTCCAACTCCGGCAGGGGATCGGCTTTCCCGCCTAAAAACGCTCTGTAGAGTGCGTTCAATTCGCCGGCCAACACGCCCATCGACCACCCGTCAGAAACGATGTGGTACATGGTAATCAGCAACACATGCTCGTCTTCGGCCAAACATATCAGCCGCCCGCGAATCAGCGGACCTGCTTCCAGGTCAAAGGGCGCTCCGGCTTCCAGTTCGCTGAGAGCGGCAAGTTCCGCTTCCACATCCTTGTGGCCGCGCAGATCGTGTTCGATGAGACAGAAGCTGCTCTCTTCGACAGCGCCTATCTCCTGCACCGGTTCTCCGTCGCGGAAGGTGAAAGTGGTGCGCAGCGCTTCATGACGAACCACGATCCGGTCCAGCGCCCGGCGAAAAGCCGTGCGGTTGAGATCGCCCTTCAGACGCAGGCCGAACGGGATGTGATAAGGCGCGCTGGCCCCTTCCATCTGCGCCAGGAACCACAGCCGCTGCTGCGCAAACGACAGCGGCAAACGCCCGCTTCGTTTTGCCGGCATGATGCGCGGAAGTTCGGCATGTGCCGCACCCTGGAGATGACGCGCCAGATCGGCCAACTCGGCATGCGCGAACAGATCGCGGATCTCCACTTCCACACTCAATACCTGCTGCAGGCGGCTGACGACCCGCACCGCCAGCAGGGAGTGTCCACCCAGGTCGAAGAAGTTATCGTGGCGGCCCACCTTCTCCAGATGCAATACCTCGGCCCACACCTCGGCCAGCTTCGTTTCCATCTCGCCCACCGGTGCTTCATACCCACGTACCGCATAGGCCTCCTGCTCCGGCGCGGGCAGCGCTTTGCGGTCCAGCTTTCCGTTCGGCGTCAAAGGCAGCCTCTCCATCCGCACATACGCCGCCGGCACCATGTAGCCAGGAACAACCGCCGACAAGTGCGCACGCAACCGCTCCGCTCCCACACTCGCTGCTTCAGCCCTGCCCATGTCTGAAGCAGTGTAGTAGGCTACCAGCCGCTTCTCGCCCGCCGTATCCTCGCGCACCAGCACCACCGCCTCGCGCACCTCCGGGTGTTCAGTCAGCCGCGTCTCAATCTCTCCCAACTCAATCCGGAAGCCCCGGATCTTTACCTGATTATCGTTCCGCCCCACAAACTCGATGTTGCCGTCCGCCAGCCAGCGGCCCAAATCCCCTGTGCGGTACATCCGTCCGTTCGGATCGTCCGTGAATGGATTCTGGAGGAACTTTTCCGCCGTCAACTCCGGCCGGTCCAGATAACCCCGCGCCACTCCCGCTCCCCCGATACAGATTTCTCCGGTCACGCCCTGCGGCACCGGCTGCGTGCACGCATCGAGAATATAAATCTGAGTATTTGCGATCGGTTTCCCAATCGGGACAATTTGTCCTTCTTCCGTCGTACACGCGGTGAACGTTGATTGCACTGTTGCTTCAGTAGGCCCATAGGCGTTCCAAAGAACTCCTGACAAGGACTGATAAAAAGCACTGACCAATTCCGGCCTGAGAATCTCTCCTCCACAGCTCATCACACGAAGAGAAGTGCACTGCTTTATTGTCGGGTGCTCAAGCATTTGCTCCAGCAGCGCAGGAACCACATCGACATAGGTGACTGCTTTTTCGATGATCAGTCGAACAAGATAATCCACATCCCGTTCCCCTCCCGGTTTAGCGATGATGATCCGGGAGCCTCGCGCCAGCGGGAGAAATATCTCCAATATCGAAGTGTCGAAGCTGAAAGAGCCTCTTTGCAGTACTCGGTCTGCCAAACCCAGAGAGAGAGCAGCTCCTGCCCAGAACAATTGATTACACACCTGGCGGTGTTCCACCGCCACTCCCTTGGGTTTTCCGGTAGAGCCGGAAGTATAGATCACATACGCAAGGTTCTCTGCGATGACTTTGGAGACAGAGACCAAGGAAGGTCCGCTCTCGCCTGCAATGAGTTCCCTGTCTGCATCTAACTCGATGAGCCGACCTGCATAGTCCGGGAGCCGCTTCCGGAACTTTGATTGGGTCAGTAGTGCTCCTATCCTGGCGTCCTGTACCATATAAGTCAGCCGATCAACGGGATAGGCTGGATCCAACGGTACATAGGCTCCTCCCGCCTTCAGTACCCCGAGCAACCCGACCACCATCTCCGGCGAGCGCTCCATACAAACGCCTACTCTCACTTCCGGGCCGACCCCCAGCTTCACTAAATAATTTCCCAACTGATTTGCCCGGAGATTAAGACCCTCGTAGGTGAGCTCCTGATCTTCAAACACCACTGCCACCGCCTCCGGGCTCTGTGCTGCCCGCTCCTCGAACAACTGGTGCACGCACTTGTCAGCGGGGAACTCGGTTTTGGTGTTGTTCCACTCGCAGAGCAGTTGATAATGCTCGGGCCCGGGAATCATCGACAGGCGATGGATAACCTGAGTGTCGTCGGCCACCATCGCCTCAAGCAGAGTGCGAAAGTATCCGAGATAGCGTTCAATGGTAGCCGGCTCGAACCGCGATGTGGCGTACTCGATTCCGCCGGCAATCGTCTCTTCCTCTTCTCGCAGGAAAAGCGTCAGGTCGAACTGGGCTACTTTATGCGGCGGCTGCAGAAGCAGTACTTCCAGGCCCGGGAGTTCAAGCGAGCTTTCGACCGCGTTCTGCCACGAGAACATCACCTGGAACAGAGGACTGTGGGCCAGGCTGCGCACCGGTTGGAGCAAATCGACCACTTGTTCGAAGGGGATATCCTGATGCCGCTGGGCCGCAAGCGACTGCTCTTTGGTCTGTTGGAGTAGTTCGCTCACGCTGGGGGAACTCGACAGGTCCAGACGCAGTGCCACAGTGTTTACGAAAAACCCGATCAGGTTCTCAATCTCAGCCCGTCCGCGATTGGCCACCGGAGAACCAATCACCACATCCTGCTGCCCGCTCAACCGCGCCAGCAAGATCGCCCACCCCGCCAGTAGCGTCATGTACAGGGTTGTGCCATTGCGCTGGCTCAGCCCCTTCAACCCTGACATCAACTTCTCATCCAATACCACCGGCAGCGCAGCTCCGGCATAGCTCTGCTCCACCGGGCGGGGATGATCCGCCGGCAACTCGAGCAACGCCGGCGCACCCGCCAGCGTGGTTTTCCAGTAGGCGGCCTGCTGTTGCAGAATCTCGCCCTCGACCCATTGCCGTTGCCAGACCGCGTAATCGGCGTACTGTATTCCCAACTCCGGCAAGGGATCGGCTTTCCCGCCTATAAACGCTCTGTAAAGTGTGTTCAGCTCCCGGACCAGCACTCCCATCGACCACCCGTCAGAAACAATGTGGTGCATGGTGACCAGCCACACATGCTCCTCTTCGCCCAAACGGATCAGCCGGCCGCGAATCAGCGGACCTGCCTCCAGGTCAAAGGGCGCTCCGGCTTCCAATTCGCTGAGAGCGGCAAGTTCCGCTTCCACATCCTTGTGGCCGCAAAGGTCGTGTTCCAGGAGATGGAAGCTGCTCGCTTCCACAGCGCCTATCTCCTGCACCGGTTCTCCGTCGAGGACGGTGAAAGTGGTGCGCAGCACTTCATGACGAACCAGTATCCGGTCCAGCGCCAGACCCAACGCTGTGCGGTTCAGATCGCCCTTCAGATGCAGGCCGAACGGGACGTTATACGCCGCATTGCCCCCTTCCATCTGCGCCAGAAACCACAGCCGCTGCTGCGCAAACGACAGCGGTAAACGCCCGTCTCTTGAGGTGGGAACGATGGGCTGGAGCATTGCAAGCGGAACAGGGCCGGTAAGTTGATCGACGTAGGCCGAGAAATCCTTGAGGACCGGGAACTCGAATATCGCACGCAACTCTATCTCGCGATGGAAAACCTGTTCTACCCGTGCTAACATCTGGATGCTCGTCAGCGAGTGTCCACCCAGATCGAAGAAGTTATCGCCGCGTCGAATATCTGACTTCCCCAACAGACTTGACCAGACGCCCGCGATTAGTTCTTCCGTGGGGGTCAACGTCTGACTGCCGACTTCTTCCATTGCTTCTTTGCTCTTCAGTTCGATGAGAGCCTTGCGGTCTACTTTGCCAGCGGCGGGCACCTTAAGGATTTCAAGTTCGCTGATCCGGGCATCCACCGACACTGCCATCCCTTCCAGCAGCGTTTGATAGTCCTGCAGCAGCCGCTTCATGCGTTCCGCATTGAATAGCTCCGTCCGGTACTCGAGTGACAACTCCAACTCGCCGTCTTCTTCGCGCGCCGACAAGGTGAGATCGAACTTCGCGGTGCCGGTCTCCACAATACTGGCTGTTGCTTCCAACCCATCCCAGGAAACCGTCGGCAGGGGAACGTTCTGCAGAGCAAACAAGACTTGGAAGAAGGGCGTACGGCTGAGCTCGCGAGCTGGATCCAGGGCTTCGACCAGGCGCTCGAACGGAATGTCCTGGTGAGCGTAAGCCTGCAACGAAACCTCGCGCACTTGCTGCAATAACTCAGCCACAGAAGAGTCTTCCGTAAATTGGGTGCGCAACACCAGGGTATTTACGAAAAACCCAATCAGTGGTTCCAGTTCCTGCCGGCTCCGGTTGGCGATCGCCGAACCTACCGAGATATCTGTCTGCCCCGTGTAGCGATACAGAAGAATCTCAAAGCCCGCCAACAACGTCATAAATAATGTAACGCCCTGTTGGTCGCTTAGTAACTTCAATTTGCTGAGCAGTGGCTCGGGCAAACGCGACCTCTCCATCGCTCCCGCCAGCGTCAGCTTGGCCGAGTACGGACGGTCTGTGGGCAGGTTTAATGTTTCATGGCCTGCCAGTTGCTTTCTCCAGTAGTCGAGTTGCTGTTCCAGCACCTCGCCTTGCAACCATTCCCGTTGCCACTCCGAATAATCGGCATACTGAATCAGCAAAGGCTGCAATGGGGAAGCCGCACCTTTACTAAAAGCCCCATACAGCGCGTTGAACTCTCGCAGCATCACTCCCAACGACCAGCCGTCGGAAACGATGTGATGCATCACCACCAGCAAGACATGGTCCTGGTTCCCGAGTTGAAGCAAGCAAGTACGGATGAGTGGCCCGGTGGCAAGATCGAATGGAAGCCGCGCCTGCTGCAGCAGGAACTTTGGCATTTCACTCTCCACCATCTCCACCACAGGCATGGATAAACCAGCCGCCGAAGCGATCTTTTGTCTTGCTGTTCCGTCTGTCTCCGGGAAGCTGGTCCGCAGCACTTCATGACGGACAACAATTTCCTGCAAGCTGGCATGCAAGGCTTCTCTGTTTAATGCGCCCCGCAGCCGCAAAGCTATCGGAACGTTATATAAGCTTGCCTCCCTCTCATAGCGTGACAAGAACCACAAGCGCTCCTGGGCAAAGGACAAGCGCGGCGATTGCTCCCGGGGCAAAGCCCGCAGAGGCGGAGCCGCTGTTCCGGCTGCCCCATCGATCTGGAGGGCTAAGCCGGCGACCGTGGGGTTCTGGAACAGGCTGAGAAGCGGCAATTCCACCTGAAATACTTCCCGGATTCGAGAAACTACTCGAGTCGCCAGCAGGGAGTGTCCGCCAAGCTCAAAGAAATTATTGTGGCGGCCCACCTTCTCCAGTTTCAACACCTCAGCCCAGACCTCGGCCAGCTTCGTTTCCATCTCGCCCACCGGTGCTTCATACCCGCGTGCCGCATAGCTGTCCTGTTCCGGCATTGGCAGCGCCTTGCGATCCAGCTTCCCGTTCGGCGTCAACGGCAGACGATCCAAACACACGTACGCCGCCGGCACCATGTAGTCAGGAACAACCGCCGACAAGTGCGCACGCAGCTGCTCGGCTCCCACACTCGCTGCTTCAACCTCGCCGATGCCTGAAGCCGTGTAGTACGCCACCAGCCGCTTCTCGCCCGTCGCATCCTCCCGCGCCAACACCACCGCCTGCTCGATTCCCGGATGGGCCTGCAGCGCATTTTCAACTTCACCCAACTCGATCCGGAAGCCGCGCACCTTCACCTGACGGTCAAGTCGTCCCAGAAACTGCAGTGTGCCGTCTCTCAACCAGCGCACCCGGTCACCCGTCCGGTACAGGCGTTTGCCGCCCAGCCTGCTGAAAGGGTCCGGAACAAATTTCTCCGCCGTCATCGCCGGTCGGTTCAAATACCCACGCGCCAGACTTGCGCCACCGATGCATAACTCGCCCGCCACACCCACCGGCACCAGCTGCAGTTCCTCGTCTGTAACATAAATTTGTGTGTTGGCGATCGGACGCCCGATCGACGGCGTATCCTCGCTCGCCCACCCTACCTCGGCCATGCTGGCCACTACTGTATTCTCAGTGGGACCGTAATGGTTCACCAGCACAAACTCATGCGACACAGAGGACACCGAATGCAACTGGTCACCGCCGGTCAGCAGGAAACGCAGATTCATCGCCTCAGGCCAGTTCAATTTCAGCACGGCTTCCGCCACCGGCGTCGGCAGGAAGCTGATGGTGATCTGGTTCTTCTGCATCCACTGCAGATAGGCATGCGGATCCGGCCGCAAAGTGTCACTGACGATATACAGACTTGCCCCGGCCACCAGCGTCGGCCACACCTCCCACACCGCTGCGTCAAAGCCAACGGTGACAAACTGCGTCATCCGGTCCTGAGCGGCGATCCCGTAGCGGCCCAGATGCCAATGCACAAGATTGGCAAGAGCACCGTGGGATACTCCCACTCCCTTGGGCTGCCCCGTAGAACCGGAGGTGTAGATCACATAGGCCAGGTTCCCCGGACCAACATTGCCCTCCGGGTTCCTGTCACTCTCGCGCGCAATCTCGTCCCATTTGTCCTCTACACAGATTATGTGTGCGCTGCTGCCCCGCATCGGCTCGGCAAACCTCGCCTGGGTCAGCACTACCGCCGCCTGCGTGTCCTCCACCATGAACTGGAGCCGCTCCCGTGGATGTCCCGGGTCCATCGGCACGTACGTGCCCCCAGCCTTCAGCACACCCAGCAAAGCGACCACCATCTCGATGCTTCGCTCAATCATCAACCCGACGATTGTCTCCGGCCCGACGCCCAAATCCCGCAGCCGCCATGCCAGCCGGTTGGCTCGCTCATTTAACTCTCCATAGCTCAACCGCTCTTCCTCATAAATAACCGCCACCGCCTGCGGCGTTCTGGCCACCTGCTCTTCGAACAGCTCATGCACGCACCGCCGGCAGTCACAGTTCACCTGGGTGTGGTTGAAACCCTCTACAATTTGCCTTCGCTGCTCAGCCGACAACATCGCGAACCGGCTGACGTGGCAATCGGGATGCTGCGCAACCGATTGCAGCAGAACCTTGAAGTTCTCAGACCAGCGCATGACGGTCGAGTGGTCGAATAAGTCGCTGCTGTACAGCCAGGATCCCACCAGACCGTCCGGCGTCTCGCCGACCGTTAGCGTCAAGTCAAACGGCGCCGTTTGCTGTTCTACGACGACATGCTCCAACTGTAAGCCGTCCAAGGTTACCTGTGCCTGAGGTTGCCCTAAGGCAAAACGCACGAAATCTTCCGAACGGCTCCCATACGTTTGCAGAAAGTCAAACGCGCTCTGAAAGATGGGAGGCACTGCCGGATCGCGCACAATCCCAAGTTGCTCAACCATTAACGCGAAGGGATACAACTCGTGCGCAAACGCTTTCGATACCCGGTTGCGAACCTGCGACAGGAATTCAGTGAATGTTTGCCGATGCTCGAAATCCGCTCGCAAAGGCATGGTATTCACAAAGTACCCCGCAATGTTCGCAAATTCCGCTTTTGATCGGCCCGCAATCGGGCAGCCAACGATAACTTGTTCCTGAGAGGTGAGGCGATAGAGCAAAACCTGGAACGCCGCCAGAAGTGTCGTGAAGAGCGTGGCTCGTTGCTCCTCTCCAAGCCTCTTCAATGCCTGGGTCAGCCTGGCGTCGAGACTAAAAGGGAGGGAAGCGCCACGAAATGTCTGTACCGGCGGACGGCTGTGGTCTGTGGGCAGGCTGAGCGGGGGCAGTTCTCCCGCCAGTTCGCTTTTCCAATAGTCCCGCAGTCTTTCTCCGGCAGGACCAGAAAGTTTCTCCCGCTGCCACTCCACAAAGTCCGCGTAACTGTATTCCAACGGAACAAGGTGTGTTCCGTCTTTTTTCGCATAAGCCTGGTACAGTTTTCCAATTTCATCCAGCAGCAGCGTAAGAGACCAGTAATCCGCAACGATGTGATGCACGGCAATGTGCAGCAGGTATTCTTTTTCCGAGCGGGCATAAAGGGCAGTCCGGAACAATGGGCCGAGCGTTAGGGAGAAAGGCCGCTGGCTCTGTTGGATAAAAGCTTTCTCCAGTTCTACCTGGCTCCAATCGCGGGCGTCGAAATATTCAAAGGACACCGCAACTTTCTCTGCAACCTGCTGAACTGGTTCTCCTGCCATCTCCACCACGGTGGTGCGCAGGCACGGATGGCGGTTGACCAGTGCCTGAAATGCTAGCCGCAGTGCGTCGACATCCAGGCCGGTTGCAATCCTAATCACTCGCGCGATGTTATAAGCGGCACTTTCTGGAGCTGTCTGATGTACAAACCATAGGGCGCGCTGGCCGTATGAAAGCGGATAGGTTGCAGGCTGCTCCTTTTCAGCTTTCCTCACCGAGGGCTTTGTATTTTTCGTCGCTCGGCGAATCACTTCAGCAATGGTCGAGTCACTGAAGAACTCCGCGACATCTACCTCGACCTGAAACTCAGCTTTCAGCTTGTGAGCGAACTCAATGGCGGCCAGTGAATCCAAGCCGTAGGCTGCGAAAGGTTGGTTGAGGTCAACCCGCTCCTGGTCAATTCCCTGGGTACGCGAAATTTCCTGCGCTACCCACAAAGCCAGCCCGTACGGTCCCTGCCCCTCCAACTCGGGGTGGGAAGGTTTTGGCAAAACCGGCTCCAGCTGCTTTCTTTCCTGCCACTCTCGCACAACATAGAGTTCCCGGTTCAGAAATGCATCCCGACAGGCATGGCGCTGGATCTTGCCGCTGGAGGTTTTGGGAATCGTGCCCTTGCGTATCAGGACAATGGCGAACGCCTGCAGT
>DASTCU010000093.1:0-1379 GCA_035710825.1 Candidatus Sulfotelmatobacter sp. | reverse complement strand
CCCGTGGCGGTTCTCCACCAACAGATTCCCGTTGTAACTCAGCTTGGCTTCCTTGCCCTTGCCTTTGCGTGCCATCTTCGCATCCGGGTCCGTCTTCGATTGATGCGTCTCGTTGGACCGCTTCTCCCCGTGGAAGTCCACTGTCGCATTGCCAGGATCGTCCGGCGGAACGCCGTTCTTAGCATCTTTGCGCTGATAACTCTTCACACTCGCCCAGGCCTCCAGCAGTGTTCCATCCACGGTAAAGTGCTCGTCTGAGAGCAGATTCCGTTCCCGCGCCTGCTGGAGCACGGCTTGGAAGAAGGCTTCGGCAATGTCCCCGTCGAGCAACCGCTCGCGGTTCTTGGTGAACACGGTCACGTCCCAGACGGAGTCATCCATGTTCAAGCCCACGAACCAACGGAACAGTAGGTTGTAGTTGAGTTGTTCCATCAACATTCGCTCGCTGCGCACCGAATACAGAGCTTGCAGCAGAAGTGCTCGCAACAACTTCTCTGGCGCGATCGACGGTCGCCCCGTCTTGGCGTACAGCTTGTTGAACCGTGGTTGCAGTTCCCTCAATGCCTCATCGGTCATGACACGAAGAGGGCGCAAGGGGTGATCGTGCGGAACTCGCTGCTCGGGGCTGATGTAGCTGAACACGTCCAATTGTTGCTCGTCTTTTCCGCGCATGCCTTCTTCTTATCAGGTCGTGCTGTGGAAACAAGAGAGTTTCGTGGTACCGCGTCTGCGTCAAATCGAGTTTTTCCGCAACCTGCTAGGGAACTGTCCCGAAAACCTCGCCAGCAGCAGCGTCAAGTTCACTGGGACCTGTGACCCACAGGGAATCCGGAGCCGAAAAGGCGTCGCCGGGAGGAGGTTCTGGAGGAACCCAGTCCCAAGCGCCATTGAAGTCGCTTCCAGTTCCGGCGCTCGGCGTATCAGCAACAACCCAATACCGCGCCCCTGCCACTATCGGAGTCGGGCTAAACTTCACAATGGTGAGCGCGCAGCATGTTCCATACGCAGGTAGGTTTGTGACTGTGACCGGTCCAGCGATCAATGTTTTGGGGGTGCCGTTTGCGCCGCTGGGTCCACTATAGATGCTGATATTCACCTGATTCGTGCCCGTCTCATACTTAACCGGAATTCGCACTTGTGTGATGTGAGCGTCCACAGGAGAGATAAACGGCATCGCCACAAATTCGGTAATCGCGGCATCCGGGCCTGCGAGTGTCCAGCCCTCCCTGCCTTTATAGTACGGCCACTTTGTTCCGAGATTACTGAAAAGCTTCTGTAATCCAGCGGGTGGCGCCTGCGGCATTAACCTCACCGGAGATAGCTCCATCTTTTTGATGATGGGGGTTGGAGTTTGCGCGAATAGTGCCGAGCCGCATAGG
>DASTCU010000092.1:0-1720 GCA_035710825.1 Candidatus Sulfotelmatobacter sp. | reverse complement strand
CGCTGATCGGGATCGGGTCGAGCGCGCTGGCTAATACGATCCAAGAGTTTTTGATGAAGAAGTTTACCCCGCATGCGCCGAATTACGCTCCGGCGAAACCGTAGAGCGGGCAATCGGCCAGATCTTGTTTCCATATAACTTGTAATCCGACTGATGTTTGGACAGCTTGAGCGGGTTTCTTCGTAGGAGCACAGGCTGAAGAGTCTGTGTGGCAACTCGGTGGCTGTGATTATTAGAGCCGAATTCGGTGACTCGAGTTGCTATCTTCCGCGTGAACTGGGTCGGTCAGCGAAGTGCGGCGCTAAACATCGTTGCCCGTCGCGAAGTGGCCTGCCACAATCGCGTAAGGTTGAGCGCGGTGGCCGCCAGGGCGAACTCTACAGCCACCTTGCTTAGTCCGCGCCGGCGAAATCGCCGCATGCCGCGCTGCTCTTTGAGCACTCCCAGCATGGGTTCCACGATGGCTTTGCGCTGCCGGTAAACGGCCCGCCCTGCGGGGGAACGTAATTTCCGTCTCATCCGTCGTTGGGCAGGATGTCGCGCTGCCGAATGCCCACGTACGCGCACCCCGCGATTCAATTCCCGCCCCATATGGGAGTCCGGCACATAGGCATCGATATTTCGCTCTTCCATCTGCTGCAAATTCTCTTGCGAGAAAAAGCCACTGTCTGCACTCACCTGTTGCGGTCGCCCGCCGCACTCTCGTTCCACCGCCGCTACCAGCGGCACCAGCAGTACATTATCCGTGGGTTGCTGACTAACTTGCTGCGCCAAAATCAAATGATCCGCGCTCACCGCTACCGTGGCGGTATAACCCAGTGTGAATCCCTGACGGTTCCGCAAAAATCGGCTGTCCTCATCGGTGCGCGACAAACGCCTTACGCCAGCTTTCTTCAACCGCTCCATACGCACCGGAATCTCGGACAATTGCTGCTGCAACTTCTCCAGCGCCGCGCGGGTCACCATGGTTCCCGAGCCCTCGTTGGGATCCTCTGCTTCGCATTGCTGCTGCCAGCGACGGATGCGCTTGCGAATCTTGGCGCGCTCCGCCCGCAGCTTCCCGATAGTGTCTGCCGAATCCGCCGCCGCGTTCGCCGCGATGCGGGTCGAGTCAATGGCCACATGCCCTAGTTGGCCCATCCCCAGCGATCGCGCCAACTCCACCACCTGTGTGAATACATCGTTTATCGCTCGTGCATGCCGCTTGCGAAACTCGTTCAGGGCCCAAAAATCCGGCTGTGCTCCTCCCGCCAGATAGCGCAAGGCCAAGTCCTCCCGAACGCGTTGCTCCAACCGCCGCGAACTGGTCACGCCCAGCGCGTATGCATACAACCACACCTTCAACATCAGCGCCGGATGATACGCCGGATGCCCTTCGTCGCTGTAGGTGTGCTCGAACTCCCCCAGATCCAGTTTTTCTACCGCCCGATGCACGAAAAAACAAAGATGCTCGTCTCCCAGCACTTGCCGCACGCTCGGTGGCAACAGATACCCCTGCTCCGGGTTGTATTCGTAGAAAGTCGGCATCGCGCAGCCTCCTGCGCGCCAGTATAACCCTGCCGTCCAGCCCAGTTGCCACACAGACTCTGAAGCCCGTGCTACTGGAGCAGGCTGAAGGCTATGCTACTGGGAAGAGGCGGGCGGCGTTGTCGTAGAGGATTTTGCGTTTGGCGTCGGCGGCGATGGGTAGGGCGTTGAATTTTTCGATGTTGCCTTTGAT
>DASTCU010000091.1:0-12284 GCA_035710825.1 Candidatus Sulfotelmatobacter sp. | reverse complement strand
CTACTTTTCTCGTGCCGATTTGGACAAGATGCTGGCGGGAGTGGAAAAAGCGGCAGAAGCAAAATAGCAGCTTGTCATCCTAAGCGAAGGATCTATGCACTCTGCGAGAGTCGCATGACTGCTTCCCTGCAAAACCGGGCGTCAGGATGACACTCGTCGCAGTCCGAGAGCAATATAGTACTGCTCCTTCCCGGTCGCTTCTCCCGTGGTCGCGGACGCTGCCGCTTTGGCGAGAGCAAGAATCGCCCCGCCGAATAACAGCGTGTCGAAGAAGTAGTTTAGCGCTTCGACTTGCACGTCAGTGCTTGGGTCGGCGAGTCCGGCAATCAGGACCGGGCCATAGACGATCACGACCATCAGCACAATCCAGCTGCCGAGATACGTTGCCGCCATTCGCGTCTTGCGCTTTAGCAAAAAGCACAGCCCGCCTGCAATGAGAAGTACACCAGTCAAATAGTCGATGAGCGCGCGGGCCGGAATCCAGCTAGGCATCTCTTTTTCGAGTGGAACTCCGGGCATTCCCAGCGGATGCAGGAAATGTTCGACGCCATAGTAGATGGCAGCGATCCCGAGGATCACACGGCCGGTGCGGATGAGCCCTTTGCCAGCGCCCTGCACCCCCATCGCCGTTCCCGCTAAAATCCAGCCCGCGCCGCCGAACGACAATTCTCGCAGAAACAGCGCCACGCTAATTCGGTCGCCGTGTCTCTCGAAAGTTCCCGGGAGATCCATCATCGCCACAAAAGTGAACATCATGATCCCGAAGAGCAAGCCGGACCAGCGCACCTCAACCTTTGTGGCGATGCTCAATGCTGCGGCCACCAGCCCGACGCCTACGAAATAGGTCCAGAACAGGGGCCAAGGCATAAACTTCGGGACGATCTGCATGATGCCCTGGGCGGCGGCGAAATGTTCGGCGCCGAAGACGGCGAGCGGCATGGCGAAACACAGATTGCCCAGGGCTACGACCTTGTCGAGTCCGCGGGCGGGCGCGACATTGCTCTTCGCGCGCCAGATCCCAATCACCAAGAGCATGATAGCGGCGACGCACATCGACGTCGTCGTGCGGCCGTAGGCAAGAAACAGTGCGAGAATCGTTGGCTGCATGTTATGGACACCGACACGGAATTGCACAGCATGATGCGGAAAGTGGCATAAGGCAATATCCACTTGACCACGAATCATAGAGCCACTGTCATGTTTTTTGCGGAGCCCGACGCAGGAGTTGAAGCTTGCCGCGAAATTGCCGATAATCGTACTGAGCTTGACAGGCTGATGTTTCGGCTTTATCTGTGTGGTCACCGAAGCTGCTGCTTCAGTACGACAGACTCTGACTAGTCGCTGGTGGATTCCAAACTACGAATCCGAACGAACTCCCGCCCGTCTGCGCTTTTCCATTTAGCAATACCTCACATTGGACGGTACCCGGCAACGGATAGGGCTCCTGCTCCGAAAGAAGTCTGTCGATGAACGTGTACACCTTGTCGACAATCGTGTGGGTCCGGCCATCCACGTCTTCGAACTCACACTCGACAACGCCGGGTTGAGGGTCATCCCCGAAGTACTTCGTGATTCTGACCGGGAGTTCCATCCCGATTTTTCCCCTGCTTCTTCTCCACCTTGGCCCAAGTATCCTTCAGCGCCACTGTCCGGTTGAACACCAGCGCTCCCGGCTTCGACTCTGGATCGGCACAGAAGTATCCCAGGCGCTCGAATTGAAATCGGCCCCCTGGCACTGCGTTGGCCAAGGAGGGTTCCAGCTTGGCCTGCGGGATCACTTCCAGCGAGTTGGGATTCAGGTAGCCGAGAACGTCTTCCCCTTCTTCCATGTCGGCGAGATTTTCTTTGGTAAACAGGTGTTCGTAGACGCGCACCTCAGCATCTACCGCGTGCTGCGCCGAGACCCAATGAATGGTTGACTTCACTTTCCGTCCATCGGGCGCATTGCCGCCCCGGGTCGCGGGATCATAGGTGCAGTGCACCTCAACGACTTCGCCTTTCTCATCTTTCACCACGCTCTTGGCGGTAATGAAGTAGCCATAGCGCAGGCGCACCTCGCGTCCGGGCGAGAGCCGGAAATATTTTGGCGGAGGCACTTCGCGGAAATCATCCTGCTCGATGTAGAGCACACGCGAGAATGGCACCTTGCGCGAACCGGCGCTCTGATCCTCAGGATTGTTCTGCGCGTCCATCTCTTCGGCCTGACCTTCGGGATAGTTGTCGATCACTACCTTCAGCGGGCGCAGCACGGCCATCACCCGGGACGAGCGCTTGTTCAGGTCCTCGCGAACGAAGTGTTCGAGCATGGCCAATTCGACAATGCCATTCGTGCGCGACACTCCAACAGCCGCCACGAAATTTCGGATCGCTTCCGGTGTGTAGCCGCGGCGGCGCATGCCGGAGAGCGTGGGCATGCGGGGATCGTCCCACCCGCGCACGGTCCCTTGCTCGACCAGTTGGCGCAGCTTGCGCTTCGACATCAGCGTGTAGGTTAGGCTGAGACGGTCGAATTCAATCTGTTGCGAGGGGAAGATCTCCAGTTGCTCGATAAACCAGTTGTACAGTGGCTGGTGATCCGCGAATTCAAGCGAGCACATGGAGTGCGTCACGCGCTCAAGCGAATCGGACTGCCCGTGCGCATAGTCGTACATCGGATAGATGCACCACTTGCTACCGGTTCGGTGATGCTCGGCGTGCAGAATGCGGTACATGACGGGATCGCGCATATTGAAGTTGGGCGAACTCATGTCGATCTTCGCCCGCAGAACGCGCGAGCCGTCGGGAAATTCTCCCGCCTTCATCCGCTCGAACAGATTCAAATTGTCTTCGACCGTCCGGTTGCGATACGGGCTGTCTTTGCCCGGCTCGGTCAACGTCCCGCGATGCTGGCGGATCTCTTCCGCGGAAAGATCATCTACATAAGCCTTGCCCGCCTTGATCAGCTTGATCGCCCACTCGTAGAGCTGGTCGAAATAATCCGAGGCGTAGAACAGACCGTCCCAGTGGAAGCCGAGCCACTTCACGTCTTCCATGATCGAGTCGACGTATTCGACGTCTTCCTTCTCAGGATTCGTATCGTCGAAGCGCAGGTTGGTATGGCCGTGGAATTCGTCGGCGTAACCGAAATCGATGCAGATCGCCTTGGCATGCCCGATGTGGAGATATCCGTTGGGCTCGGGAGGAAAGCGAGTCTGCACACGACCGTTGTACTTGTTGGTTTTCAGATCTTCGATAAAACGGTCGCGAATGAAATTAGAAGGACGAGGCTCCGGAGCGGCGCTATCCGCCGTCTCGGGCTCAGTATTCGACGTTTTCATAATCTTTGATCTTACCGCAAAGACGGCAGGCTCAATGCGCGGCGGATCGCCGGTCCGCTCTCAATGCACATGCAGCGAGCCGTCCAGTGATATAGTTTCAGAAGCAGTCCAGGCTGCTTCCCGTCCGCGGAAAGGGATGATCCCACCTGCCAATTTCGTAAATAGCGAACATTCTCTTCTCTTCTGCCCGTAACAGCGGACACCGGGCCATAGAAGGAGGAGCAATGTCCCGCCAACTGCCTGCAAAACCCAACCTCGAACATCTCAAGAAACAAGCCAAAGAACTGCTCCGCACCATGCCCGCCGGCAAGCTTGCGGACGCGCAACATGCGCTCGCGAATGAATATGGATTTCCTACGTGGGCGAACCTGAAGGCACATGTGGAGGCGAGCAAACGGACTCCGTTCGAAGCGCTGAAGGCGGCTGTGTGCGACAGCGATGCGGAGCGTGTCCGCCAGATACTGGAACGCAATCCTGACTTTCGGGCGCGCATTGATGATCCAATGCCCGATTACGGTTTTGGCGTACATGCATTGTTTGCCGCCGTGCAGCGAAGCGATCGGTCTACCATCGATGTGCTGCTACAGTTCGGGGCCGATATCAAGAAGCGGACGGAGTGGTGGGCCGGGAGCTTCGGCTTGTTGGACGATTGCGATCCGAGCCTGGTCGAATTCCTGATGGAGCGGGGCGCGCGGCTGGATGCGCACTCGGCTTCGCGCCTGGCGATGATGGCAGAACTCCGAGAGTTGGTCGAGGCTGATCCAAGCCTTGTCCATGCACGGGGAGGAGATGGCCAGACTCCACTGCATTGTGCCTCCACCGTGGAAGTTGCGGGGTACCTTTTGGCGAAGGGTGCGGACATCGATGCGCTCGACGTGGATCATGAATCGACTCCGGCGCAGTACATGCTGCGCGTGGACCAGAGGCGGCACTATCCGCGAGACCGGCAAGACGTTGCCCGATACCTGGTATCACGCGGGTGTCGCAGCGACATCTTGATGGCGGCTGCACTGGGGGACTTGGCTCTCGTGGAAAAGCATCTGAGAAATGATCCGGGATGCATCCGCATGAGAGTCTCGGAGGAGTGGTTTCCGAAACGCGATCCGCGCGCCGGAGGCACGATTTATATCTGGACGCTCGGGGCTCATCGGACCGCACATTCCGTTGCCCGCGATTTCGGTCATGAGGACGTTTTCCAATTGTTGATGAACTACACTCCCGAGGACTTGAAGCTGGCACTGGCGTGCGAACTGGGAGACGAGACAGCTTTTCGCGAATTTCTGGCGAGGAATCCGAACGCCGCCAAAACCCTTTCTGACGCGGAGAAGCAAAAGCTGCCCGATGCGGCGCAAAGCAACAACACGCAAGCCGTTCGCCTGATGCTGGAGTCGGGCTGGCCGGTGGATACTCCGGGAGAACTGGGAGCAACGGCTCTCCATTGGGCCGGGTTCAACGGGAACGCGGAGATGACCCGGGAGATTTTGCGCTTTCATCCGGCGCTGGAATTGAAATCGCGCGAGTACGAGGGAACAGCGCTCGGATGGGCGGTTTACGGGTCGGGCAACGGCTGGCATCGGGAGACGGGGGACTACGTGGGAACAATCCGGGCGCTGCTCGACGCTGGAGCAGTTCTGCCTCCGCACTGGACGGAGTTGGAGCCTAGCGATGCGGTTTTGGAGATGCTGCCCTGAATGAGAACAAGCAGACGCCGCCGATAGACCAATCAAACTCCGGCGGAGATCACCTGTCCCGGGGCGATTGCGGACGCCGTCTCGCGCGAAAGCCGTTGACGGTAGCGCACGTGGCGAATGCGCGTCATCTCGACGAGTGGCTTCCACACCGGGTTCACAAGATCGTGCTTGATGAGGAGATGCCAGAAACGGTTGGAGCGCTTATACAGATACGACATCGCAATATAAAGCGGAACAGCCTGCCACTGTTCGGGCCGACGCCGCCAGATTGACGCGTGCGAGAACAGGCGCTGGTAGATCCAGGCGTAGCCGCGCTCGAGTTCTTCGGGCGTCATGTGCATCGGGCGGAAGACGGCGTGGCCGGTGTCGTAGAGAGTCCAATCGCGGTGCAGGATGCGGCCCTGCCCCTCCATCTGCCGGAAGAGCGGCGTGGCCGGATAGGGCGTGAGGATGTGGAACGTGGCGCACTCCAGACGGTTTTCTTCGATCCATTCTGCGGTGCGGGCAAAGACGTCTTTTCGGTCGTGGTCGAAGCCAAGGACGAATGACCCGTTCACCTGGATGCCATAGTCGTGCAGGATGCGGACGCGGCGGGCGTAGTCCGCAGTCTTCGGAGTCTTCTTATGCGAGTCGGCGAGGTTGTCGTCGGAGAGTGACTCGAAGCCGATGAAGACGCCGGTGCAGCCGGCGAGCGCCATGTTGCGAATCAGGCTGGCATCGTCGGTGACGTCGATGGTGACGGCGGCGCTCCAAATCTTGTTGAGCGGGCGCAGCGCGGCGCAGAGTTGATGCAGGTAGTCGCGGCGCGAGCCGAGATTGTTGTCGATGAACACGGCGTAGGGCTGGTCGTCGGCTTCGAATTCGGCGACTACTTGCTGCGGGTGGCGCATGCGATACGGCATGCGAAGGCCATCGGTAGCGAGGTAGCAGAAGCCGCAGCGGTTATGGCATCCGCGAGTCGCGATAAGGCTCGTAGTCGTCAGAAAGCTGCGGCGGGGGAGAATAGAGCGGCGTGGCGAGGGATCGTCGCAGTAATCGTTTTCATACGTGGCTACGTAGCGAGGCTGCAGGCTGCCCTTTTCGATGTCGTGGAGGATGCGCGGCCAGAGTTGGACTCCGTCGCCGAGCGCGATGGCGTCTGCATGCGGCGCACATTCTTCAGGGCAAGACAAAACGTGCAGCCCGCCGAGAATCACTTTCGAGCCGCGGGCGCGATACCAGTCGGCCAGTTCGTAGGCTCGGCGCGCGAAGGTCACATGCACTGTTATTCCAACTACGTGAGGCAGCGGGCGGAAGGGTGGCCGGCCATCGAGCAAGTTCTCGTCCCAGTATTCGACGCGCCAACGTGGGGGCGTTGTAGCCGCAAAACTGGTCAGCGCCAGCGTCGGCGTGAGGACGTGCTTGCCGAAGCTGGCGTTGGCATCTTTGGGGTAGAAGGGATTGATCAGCAGCGCGTAACGCCGCTCGAGGAATCCGCGGGGCTCAGCGGGATCGAGGGCGGGGGCGTGGAGCATTTCTGGGGGAATCCAGCGTTTGGCAATTGGGCGTAGGAAAGGTTCGTCGCTCGCGATCATGCACATACTTTATACTACAAAGTACTTCGCGTCAATCGATTTGCTTCGCACAGCAACAGCAACGGCATTACCACGAAGGGCACGAAGGTTCACGAAGGAACCCTTGCGATGACTTCCTTCGGGGCCTTCGTGGTTCCTCTGCGGTGCTTTCATCGACTTGCCCATCGTCAGCACCACGCGGAATCTCGCCTGGCTGAGGAATGGGGCGCTCGACGACTTCGAAATCTCCATGGGGCTTGCTGATTTGTACTGCTTTCATAAGAGGCCTTTCTTGAGGTTGGAGCTGTGCGGAAAGCATTACAGGCGGGAGAAGCGGTTGCGGGGATGCAAAATCCGGAACTGGACGTTAGTTCCGTCTCTTCATTCTCTGCGTCCTCTGCGGTATTTCTCCGCGTCCTCTGCGGTAAGAAAAAGCTAACCGCAGAGAGCGCTGAGGAGTCGCAAAGATCGCAAAGAAGAACCGAAGGTCAAAACGCAAAATGAGGAGCGCGGAAGTCTCAGGCCGATCCGCTTGGGTCTAACTTCCGAATCGCCTGCCCGATCCTCTCGAGCGTTGTTTCCTTGCCCAACACGGCCAGAGTCTCAAACAGCGGTGGGGCATTCTTCCGGCCGCAGACGGCGACGCGAATGGGTTGAAACATCTGCCCGGCCTTGATGCCAAGTGGCTGCGCGGCGGCGCGCAGAGCTTGGTCCAGCGGATCATGCTTGAACTCCACGTTCGGCAGCACCGCTTGCGCCTTTTGCAAAACTTTCAGCGCCATCGCCGAGTCGCCCTTTTGCGGGATCAATTCCGCGGGATCGTAGGGCGGCAGTTGATCGACGAAGAAAAAATCAGCCGCGGTGAGCACATCGCGCAGCAGCTTGATGCGCTCGCGTATCAGCGGGGTGATTTGCAACATTCTCTCGGGCGTAACGTTGAAACCGGCCTCGCGCACGATAGGCAGCAGGCGCTGGCTGAGATCCTCAACGGGGAGCCCGCGAATCGTCTCGGCATTCAGCCACAGCGCTTTCGGATCGAACATGTCTTCCGGGTTGGCGGGCGTAGGCGCCCGCCCCACATCGGAATCTTTGAAATTCACCACCGCGTTCGCGCGATTGATGCCTTCTAGCGAAAACGCATCGATCAGCTCCTGGCGGCTCATCTGCTCACGATCGTTTTTCGGAGACCAGCCCAGCAGGCACAGGAAGTTGATGAAGGCTTCCGGCAGAAATCCTGCATCGCGATAGGTGGTCACGCTGACGACCGGCCCGTGGCGGCGCTTGGAGAGCTTGGTCCCATCGGGCGCCACCAGCAGGGGCAGGTGCGCGAACTGCGGGGGCACGTAGCCGGCAGCCTTGAAAATCAGTACGTGCTTGAAGGTATTCGAGAGATGATCCTGGCCGCGAATGATGTGGCTGATACGCAGATCGGCGTCGTCGGCGCACGAAGCCAGGTGATACGTGGGCATGCCATCGGAGCGCAACAGGGCGAAGTCTTCGATATCGGCACCCGCTTTCGACTGCTCCCCGTAAACGGCGTCGGTGAAGGCCACTACCCGCCCGCTTTCCCGCGGCACGCGGAAGCGCAAAGCGAACGGCTCTCCGGCGGCAGCGCGGCGATCGCTTTCTTCCCGAGACAACTCGCGCATTCCGGGATTAAACAGCCACGTTCCCTGAGCGCCCGACTTCTCGCTATCACCGGTATGGGCGGGTGTGAAATCGCGATAGGCAAGCCCTTTCTGAAAGATTGTCTCGGCCATCTGGCGGTGAAGCTTCCCACGCTCGGACTGCTTGTATTCCTCGTCCCAGCCGAGCCCCAGCCACTTGAGGCCTTCAAAAATTGAGGTCACCGAGGCGTCGGTGTTGCGCTCGACGTCGGTATCGTCGAGCCGCAAGATCATGGTTCCTCCGGTGCGCCGGGCGTATAACCAGTTGAAAATGAAGGTGCGGGCGCTGCCGACGTGGAGAAACCCGGTGGGGGAGGGCGCGAAACGCACTCGCGGCTTACCGGCAGAAGAGCTAGCGTCAGGCATAGGTCAGGTCGAACTTCCGATGGTACGGGGCGGCAAAAAGACCCGTCAAGCCAGCCTGTTTCCGAACAAGATGCAACCTCCTGATTTCATTTGCTCTCGAACGCTGGAGTGTACTTAAAACCTATTGAACAATGGGGGTCCGTTATGAAAGCATTGTCGGAGTGCTTCCCGCCGAAAGTGAACCAGCAAGCTGGGCCTAAACTACCTTCGACCCTATGAATAGTGTTGTCATTACAGCGGTTTTAGTTCCGGGTTTCGTATCGGTCTTACTGTTCCTGGTCTTTACCTATCTCCACGAACAGAGCCGGCAGCCCTATTTCCGCGCGTGGCAACTGGCCTGGGCTGCATACTCGCTGCATTACGTTCTCGATACCTTTCCGTCATCCTCGTTGGCCTTCTTTATCAGCCAGCTTTTCCTGGTTGCAATGGCGCTGTGCGTGTTCGTTTCGACGCGCCTGATGCGCGGGCCGTCGCAGTTCCGGTGGTATGACGCTGCGGTCGGGGCCGCTGGAGTGGTCCTGGCGCTGCTCACGCTGCGCGGACACATTGTCAATGGCATATTTCGCCCCGATGTGGAACCGGCCGTCCGGCTGGGCATAGGATTGGCCGCCATTCTTCTATATTCCTCTGCCGTCTTTTACGTGAACGGCCACAAACGCGGATCACTCGCCTTCCAGGTGCTCGCGTTCGCGCTGGCCCTGTGGGGCGTGCTGATGGGCGTGGGACAGATCCAGAATCCGTGGATGGAGATGTTCGGCAATGCCAGCCGGCTGTTTGGCCCGGTGCCGCAGATGTTGCTGGGCATCGCCATGGTGATGGTGCTGTTTGAAAACCAGCGCAATGCGGTGCAGGAAAACACTTTGGCGCTTTCCACGCTGGGGGTCGACCCCGGGCGCCTACTCGTCGCCCAGGATCTCAAACCAAACATGCAGGCAGCGCTGCAGCGACTGCGTACTGCTTTGCCGATGGACTGTGCCGCCATCATGATTGGCGAACGCTGGCGCACTCTTTTGCCCTCGGTACAGCACGGTTTTCCAGAAGGTTTTCTGGATGCGCTGGAGCGAAGCGGCGCGGCCGACTACATCAGCCAGCTGGCCTACCGCAATAGCGGGATTTTCACCGTGCACGACCTGGCGCACATGACCGAGCCTCTCACCGTCGGCCACCCCGGAACCTTCGCCGAATTCAAACGCATTTTGATGGAGGCCAAGGTCCGGCATTTGACGGCGGTAAACCTGCAGACCCGAGAGAACAATTTTGGAGTGATTCTGTTTCCGCATGTGGAACGCAGGGCATTTGGGACGTCCGGTCCGCGGCTGATGGTGGGCCTGGCCCTGCAGCTAGGCCTGACGCTCGAAAATTACGTAGTCACGCACGACGCCCACCGCCGTACAAAAGAATACGAACTGCTGACCGACATCGGCAAGGCGATCAGCTCGCGCCTCAATCAGGACGAGATCCTCCGCACCATTCAGGCCGAACTCGGTCAGATCTTCGATACCAGCCACTTCTATATCGCGTTCCAGGAGGCAGACGAGATCCGCTTCGAGCTTGAGGTGCGCGACGGCAATGTCCTGCCCAAGCGGACCCGGGAAATTCGAAATGCCTTCACGGAGTACGTCATTCGAACCGGCGAACCCTTGCTCATCCGTTCCGACCTGGAGTCGGCGCGGAAGAAGCTGGGAATCACGCATGTGCCGAAGCGCCCTGCCAAGTGCCTGATTGCCGTGCCCATTTTCATGGGGAACAAAGCCTCGGGAATCATGGTGGCGATGAGTCCCGACCGGGAATACGTCTTCGAGCAACGCGACCTGGACGTACTGGTTACGGCCGCGGGGCAAGTATCGGTCGCGGTGGAAAATGCGCGGCTCTTCGCAGATGAGCAGAGGCGGTCGCGACAGCTGGCCTTCCTCAACAACGTCTCCCGGACTGCGATCTCGAGCGATGATCCCGTGCACATGCTCAGCCAGATCGCCAGCGAGATTCAAAAGAACTTCAGCTTCGACCACATCGGCATCGGACTGCTCGACTATGGAACCAAGGAAGTTGAGATTAAAGCCGAGGCCGGCGTCACCGCGCACGCCACCGGCAGAAGAATTCCTCTGGGTACCGGTATTCTGGGGCGTGTGGCGCGCACCGGCGAACGCGCTCTGGTGCAAAATGCGTTGCCCGGAAATCTGACCGGAATTTTGGCGGACTCGCGCGCCGTACTCTGCATTCCGATCACTTATGGCGAGTCGCTGCTGGGCGTGCTCAACATCGAGAGCCGCAATGAGAACGCGTTCTCGCCGCAGGATGTTCTCATTCTCAATACCCTGGCGGACTTGCTGGCGACGGCTCTGCACAATGCGTTCGTCTTCCAGAAGCTGCAGCAGCAGTCGATTACCGACGGCCTCACGGGAATCAAAACCCGGCGCTTTTTCTGGGAGGCGTTGTCGGCCGAGTGGAAACGCGCGTCGCGTTCGGGACGTCCGTTCTCGGTAGTGCTGATTGACCTCGACAAGTTCAAAGAGGTCAACGATACGATGGGACACTTCGAAGGCGATCTGGTGCTGGCGCGCGTGGGCCGGTTGCTGGAGCAGAAATCGCGGCAGTCAAACGTCGTCGCCCGCTATGGTGGAGACGAATTCATTGTGCTGATGCCCGAGACCGGAGCAGAACAGGCGCAAGTATTGGCTGAGCGCCTGCGGCAGTGGCTGGCCGGCGATCCCATGCTGAGCGAGCACAGCATCACCGGCAGCTTCGGCGTTGCCAGTTTCCCCATGCACGGCTTCTCGATTGAGGACATCATCCGCGTGGCCGATGCAGGCATGTACGTTTCCAAGCGCTCCGGCGGAAATTCGGTCTCGACGGCGCAGGAATTCGTGGAAGGACAGGACTTCGCCCGCCAGCGGCAGCAGATTTCGGCCTACATCGAAGGCTTCCTGCAACGCGAGCGCACCGGGCCGGAGCAGCTCGAAGAACTAACCTCGACGTTATACAAGCTGTGCGGCGGCGACGAGGAGTGCAACGTGGGGCTGCTCAAAGAAGCGATCGAATCGCTCAGCCGCGCCGCGGAGTCGCGCGAACTGCAGACTGCCGGCCACGGGGACCTGGTGGCGCGCTACAGCGAAGTCATTGCGCGGGCGCTCGGATTATCGGCGGAAGAAACCGCCGACCTCGTCTACGCCGCCCGCGTACACGATGTGGGAAAGATTTTCGTTCCCGAACAGATCCTCAACAAGCCCGGCCCGCTCAGCGACAATGAATTCTTCCAGGTCAGGATGCACGCCCATGTGGGGGCCGAGATTGTCGGCGTCGTCCCGCACTCTGACATGATGCGCGAGGCCATTGAGCACCATCATCAGCGCTTTGATGGTTCGGGCTATCCCGACGGACTGCGGGGCGAGCAGATCCCGCTCTGGGCGCGCATTATCGGCCTGACCGATGCGTACGCGAACATGGTCACCGAGCAATCCTTTTCGGCCGCGCGCACCCCGGAGCAAGCGCTCGAGGAACTCTCCAAAATGAGCGGCACCCGCTTTGATGGCATGCTGGTGCGGTTGCTGCTGCGCGGGCTGAAATCGGAGCGAACGTCGTCGAGTTCCGGAGCCTGACCCAGGCTCCCCCTTTCAATTCAATTTTGGCTGGATTCTTAGCGTGTGGCGGGATCGCTGCATTGTTCGCTGCGTGGATGGAATGTAGATGATA
>DASTCU010000090.1:0-11492 GCA_035710825.1 Candidatus Sulfotelmatobacter sp. | reverse complement strand
ATCATGTTACGCAGCGGGGGAATGCCCGGCAAGTCATTCTCGCTACTGACGCCGATCGCCTCACTTACATGGCTCTGTTGCGGGAGTATGCACAGCTTTATGACCTCTCGCTCCTGGGCTACTGCCTGATGTCCAATCACGGGTAATTCGGGGACAGACGGGTGAGGTGCACCCCTGACGTGAGACAAAGAAGCTAGGGACAGTTTTCTTGCGAAAAAGATTGTAAACCGGGGAGTGGGGTCTGGGGCGAGGGGGCGGTTAGCTCCCTCGCCCCAGTCATCTCTGTAGAAGTCTCGCCGTTGGCCACGCTCCGCAGCTGTTGTTCGAAGGCGGCTGGCGTTTGATAGTTCAATGCAGAGTGCAGCCGCTGATGGTTGTAGGTGATTTCGAAAAACGTCGTCAGTTCGGCGCGCAAGGCGTCCAGATCGCGCCACTTTCTGCCGTGCACTTGCTCTTGTTTGAGTGTCTTGATGAAGGATTCAGCCTTGGCATTGTCGTAGGGATTGCCCACGCGGCTCATGCTCGGTTGCACTCCATGATCGGCCAGCAGCGTGAGATAGTCGGCGCAGGCATACTGAATGCCGCGGTCGGAATGATGAATCAGTCCCGGCGCAGGTTGTCGTTCGAGCAGTGCCATACGCAACGCCTGCACGGCCACACTCGCGCCCAGATGCCGGGCCAGCCCCCACCCGATCACCCGCCGCGAATGCGCGTCTAACACCACAGCGACGTAAACAAACTCTTCTCGCAATCGCACGTAAGTGATATCAGCCACCCAGAGTTCATTGAGATTGCGTGTCACCAAGCCACGCGCCAGATTCGGCCACACTCGCCAACCATGCTGCGAATCGGTGGTCGCAGGCACGAACCGCCGCGTGCGCAGACTAAGCAGATTATCTTCACGCATCAAGCGCAGCACGCGCTTGGCATTGACGCACTGCCCGCGGTGCCGCAGTTCCCGCTGCACCCGTCGATAACCGTAAAACCGCTTCTCCACGATGACTTGCTGGATGGCGTCCCGCAGCGCCGTGTCGGCCTGACGTGGCGCCGACGATTCCCAGTGCCGGTAAAATCCCGCCCGGCTCACACCGCTCAACTCGCACATTCGTTCCACGCTGAGGCCGCCTTGCCCGGCCCGCCCCGCGATCAACGTGCAGATCGCTTCCCGCCCACTTTTATGCGCCGCAAGGCTTCGCCGAAAAAATCCAGTTCCATTTCCTGCTGGCCCACCTTGCGCTCCAACTCCGCAATCCGCTTCCGTGCCGCCAACAACTCTCCGCGTCCGGATCTCGCTTCCGCTTCGTTACCAGCTTCCGAGACTACCTTCCGCGGCCTTCCCGCCCGCCTCTGCACAAGGCCGGCTTCGCCCAGCTCTGCATAACGGTCCTTCCACACATACAGCCGCTTCCGTCGAACGCCGAGTTCCTGTGCTACTGCGCTTACGCTTTCCCCAGCCAACACCCGGCGCACCGCCGCTAGCTTCAACTCCGTTCCATATTCCGGTGGATTCGTGTTCTTTTGTGACATGAGTTCTCCTGATCGAGAACTGTCACCATTATCTCTGTCTCAGTTTTGGGGTGCACTCCATCCGTCTGTCCCCGAATTCCGAACAGACCTAGCTGCGTCGCTGAAAATCCTTGGCCAGACGGGGTCACCAGTGCTAATCTAGCCGTCGATTGTCGCTCCGGTGCGACCGACCCGGTAGAAGCTACGGAATTGTCGGGTCGCGAGGATCACGCCGCTTTCCATGGCCTGAGGGGTTGTTTTTGGCGAGGCTTCAGCAAAGAGGTTCCTTGACGGCGCTGATTGTGGTTGTCGTTCTGAGCCTCGGCGCAACGGCCTCTGCGCAGTTTGAAACACGCGGAGTTTCTGTTGTCTCTCCGCTTCCAGGCCCTGTATCAGTTGCCACGGGAGATTTCAACCATGATGGCAAGCTCGACATGGCAGTTGCCTCAAGCTATCAGAAAGCCGGGCAATACAGCGATCAAGTGACCGTGTTCTTAGGAAACGGCGATGGCACATTCCAAGCAGGGGTTAACTACACGGTTGGTTCAAATCCCGTTTCGGTTGCCGCCGCCGACTTCAACAAGGATGGCAATTTAGATCTCATTGTGGCAAATGCACGAAATAACACGCTCAGCGTTTTGTTAGGGAATGGCGACGGAACCTTTCAAACCGCAGTGAATTTTGCCACTCCTCAGGACCCGATTTTCGTTGCGGTCGCAGATTTCAATGGCGACGGCAAGCTAGATTTGGTAACCGTTAACTTAAGCGATTCAACGGGCTACTGCGACTGTGTCGCCGTGTTTTTGGGGAACGGCGACGGCACGTTTCAGGAACCTCCGATCATCACGACCCCTCCACTGCCAGCTTTCGCCCTCGGGGTCGGGCGGTTCAATTCCGATTCAAAGCTCGACCTAGTAGTAGCGGAGGAATTCGGCGGCACTAACCAAATCCAGGTTCTGCTGGGGAATGGCGATGGCACCTTTCAGATGGGATCAATTTATCCGGACGGTGCGGGTGCCAGCGCATTCGCAGTGGCGGACTTCAATGGCGATCACAAGCTCGATCTGGCGGTAGCAGAGGGCGAAGGCATGGGCGTCGGTGTGTTTCTGGGCAACGGTGACGGTACCTTTAATCCGCGCGAAGACTACCACACCATTTCCCCCCCGCTCTGGGTAGCAGCAATGGACTTCAATGGCGATGGTAAAAAGGACCTTGTAGCCGCGAACTTTTTCAACCCAAGCGGGGTTACAGTGCTAATGGGGAATGGAGACGGAACGTTCCAACCTGGCGTGTACTACGCGGATGGGGGCTTGGACGACTTCGTCACCGTCGCCGACTTAAACAGTGACCACAAGCCCGACATCGTGGTTCTCGATTTCAACGGCGATGCAATCGTGCTGCTCAACACTGGGGCAGCCAGCTTCTTGCCCAACACACCCCTCGCATTCGGCGATCAAGTCATCGGCACCACAAGCCGACCGCTGACCGTCAAGCTCACCAACAGCGGACAGACATCGCTGACCATCTCCTCCATGACGGCCAGCAGCCAGTTCGATGTGAGCTCAACTTGTGGTACAAGCGTTGCGCCCGGTGCCAGTTGCAATATCAAGGTCACCTTTACACCGCTGTCGAAGGACGCAAAGGCCGGTACGGTTTCCATCCGAGACAGCGCTTCGTCCAAGCCGCAAATCATTGAACTTAGCGGTTCAGGAACCGTGGTCGAGTTTTCCCCCTCGAGTCTGACCTTCCCTCCGCAAAAAGTCGGGACTAAGAGTGCCCCGCAAAACGTCCAGGTCACTAACACGGGCACCATCACGTTGAACCTCCTGGGGATTTGGATGGAGGGGTTCGACCCGAACTATTCAGAAACGAACAATTGCGGGTTCTCCTTGCGCAGCCATGCCAGTTGCACGGTCGCGGTAACCTTCCAGCCGACGAAAACGGGGACGCTCAAGGCGAACGTCCTCGTCACCGATGATGGTGGCGGCAGCCCACAAAGAGTCCCGCTCACCGGCACGGGAAACTAGCTCCCCAGGACATGAGTTACGGTGAGTTGATCTGAGCCAGCACAAGACCATTCCCAGTCCAACACGAATTTTCTCAGGGGGGCGCTCTCGGACCATGTCTTTCCCTTCTCCCCCTCGGGGTTTGACGCTCCTCTCCCTCTGTCTTTACACTCAATAGGAACGGGGTGTGAATCGGGCCTGGTCCCAGAGGCGCGAGCAGCCGTTCCCAGCCGGAAGTTGCCAAGGAAACGAAGTACGCTGAAAGGTAAACCGTGAGTCCCACAGATACCGACGTCGTGAAGAACGACGCGACCAAGAAAGATGGCGTCAAACGCGAGATTTCGGTCGAAGTGCCGGCCGCAGAAGTCACGCGCGAAACCGAAGTTATTATTGCCAAGTATCAGAAGGTGGCGCGGCTGCCCGGCTTTCGCGCCGGACACGTGCCTGCCTCCATCATCCGCCAGCGCTTTAAAGAAGATCTGAAGAGCGATGTGGTCGAGGCCCTCGTGCCTAAGTACTTCCGCAAGGAAGCCGAAAAGCTGGGGATGATTCCCGTCTCGCAGCCGCGCGTGACCGACCTGCACATTCATGACGGCGAGCCCCTGCGCTTCAAGGCCAGCTTCGAAATCATGCCCGAGATCAAGGTCGAAGGCTATAAGGAACTGCGCGCCGATCATCCCGAGATTGTTGTGAAGGACGAAGAAGTGGAAGAAGCGGTGGCGAGCGTGCGCGAGCAGCACGCCTCCTTCGAGTCGGTCGAAGGGCGTCCGCTGGCTGATGGAGACTTCGCGCAAGCCTCGATGGACGGGAAGCCCAAGGAGGGCGACGACCAGACTCAGCCTGTCCACATGGACGAAGTGCTGATCGAGATCGGCGGCAAGAACACCGTCCCCGAGTTCAGCGAAAATCTTCGCGGCGCCAATGCGGGGGAGGAGCGCCAGTTCGAAGTGAGCTATCCCGAGGATGCGAATGACAAGCGGCTTGCGGGCAAGACCTTCGTCTATACGGTGAAGATTCAGGCGGTGAAGCTGAAGCATCTTCCCGAACTCAATGACGACTTCGCCAAGGAACTGGGGGAGTTCACCAGTCTCGAGCAGGTGCGCAAGCAGATTCGCGAGAACATGCTGGCCGAGCGCAAGCACACGGCCGAGCGTGAGGCGAAAGACAAGCTGGTGGCCGAACTGGTAAAGCGCAACGATTTCGAAGTGCCGGAGTCGCTGGTGGACCGGCAAATCGATCTGCGGCTGGAGCGCGGTCTGCGCGCGCTGGCGGCGCAGGGCATGAAGATGGAGGACATGAAAAAGATGGACCTGCCCCGGTTGCGGGCGGGCCAGCGGGACCAGGCAGTGCAGGATGTAAAGTCGTCGTTGTTACTGGAACGCATTGCGGAGCTGGAAAAAATTGAGGTGGGCGAAGACGAGCTGAATCATGAACTCGACGCGCTCGCCCAGCAGACAAAACAGACTCCGGAAGCGGTCCGCGCTCGATTGACACAAGATGGGGGCCTCGATAGAATCCGGAACAGAATCCGCAGCGAAAAGACCCTCGAATTTCTGTATCACCAGTCCGCGTGAGTCCTACAATGAGCGCGGACCACTTTCGACTCACCCCATGCAAGCCAGCGGTTGCGTCGGGGCGGAGTGTGGCAGGTGAACGTGAAACCGAATGATAAAGACCCGCAAATGATGTTGGTACCGATGGTCATCGAGCAGACCGGTCGCGGCGAACGCGCCTACGACATCTATTCCCGGCTGCTCCGCGACAACATTATCTTCATCGGCACACCGATTGACGACAACATCGCCAACCTGGTGATTGCCCAAATGTTGTTTTTGGCTCAAGAAGATCCGGAGAAGGACATTCAGCTTTACATCAACTCTCCGGGCGGCTCGATCACGGCCGGCATGGCGATTTACGACACCATGCAGTACGTGAAAAACGATGTGATGACGCTGTGTGTTGGCCAGGCGGCATCTATGGCCGCGTTACTTTTGGCATCAGGAGAACCCAAAAAGAGATTGGCACTTCCGAATTCCCGGATTCTAATACATCAGCCCTCTATGGGAGGGTTGTCGGGCCAGGCTACCGACATTGACATCCACGCCAGGGAAATCCTGCGGATGCGCGAGATAACCAACCAGTTACTCTCGAAGCACAGCGGGCAGAAGCTGGACAAAGTGGAAAAAGATGTCGAGCGCGATTTCATTATGAACGCGCAGCAGGCTAAGGAATACGGAATCATAGACGATATCATCTACAAGACGGCAAAAGCGGTATGATCGGCCTTCGCTTGCAGGGGTTAGGGATTAGGGATCAGGGGACAGAAAGCAGAGGCCGGGTCAAGTAAGGATTTTCTAACCCCTAATCCCTGGCCCCTGACTAAAGGAGTAGAGCCGAGTGAAAAACAAGTCGGGAACTGACGAGATCTTACGCTGTTCGTTCTGTCATAAGTCGCAGGACGCGGTTGCGAAATTGATTTCGTCCCCCAGCGATTATCCGCGCGCCTACATTTGTGATGAGTGCGTAGCGGTCTGCAACTCCATCCTCGAAGATGACCGCACCGCAACGCCACCGTCCAGCACTCCCAACCAGTTACCCAAGCCCCAGGAAGTGAAAACCTTCCTCGATGAGTACGTGATCGGGCAGGAGCAGACGAAGAAGAAGCTGGCGGTCGCGGTTTATAACCACTACAAGCGCATCTTCATGAACCGGCAGAAGACGGGCGACGGCATCGAGTTGACCAAGTCGAACATCATGCTGATCGGCCCCACCGGAACCGGGAAGACGCTGCTGGCCCAGACTCTGGCGCGCATGCTGGATGTTCCTTTTGCGATCGTCGACGCCACCACTCTGACGGAAGCGGGCTACGTTGGCGAGGACGTCGAGAACATTATTTTGAAACTGCTGCAGGCCGCCGATGGCGACGTCAGCCGCACCCAGACTGGCATCATTTACATTGACGAAGTTGACAAGATTGGGCGGAAAGACGAGAACCCGTCGATCACCCGCGACGTTTCCGGCGAAGGCGTGCAGCAGGCGCTGCTGAAGATTCTGGAAGGCACGATCGCGAATGTGCCTCCGCAGGGCGGGCGCAAGCATCCCCACCAGGAATTCACTCCGGTCGACACCACGAATATTCTGTTCATCTGCGGCGGAGCCTTTGTGGGGCTCGACAAGATCATCTCGCGGCGCATGGGCAAGAAGTCGCTGGGCTTCCGCAGCGGCGAGGACGCCGAAAAGGAAGAGGCTTTCAGTTCAAAGAAGCGGAGCCAGGAACTGCTGCAGGAAGTACAGCCGGAAGACCTGATCAAGTTTGGCTTGATTCCCGAATTTGTCGGCCGCCTGCCGGTGGTTGGCATGCTGGAGGATCTCGACGAATTTGCCTTGATCGAAATCCTGACGCGGCCGAAGAATGCCATCGTCAAGCAATACCAGAGGCTGTTTGAGTTCGAGAATGTGCGGCTGAAATTTTCCGACGAGGCTCTGCGGGCCATCGCGCGCCAGGCCATGGCGCGCAAGGTAGGGGCACGCGGGCTGCGGATGATTCTGGAAGAGCTCATGCTCGACCTCATGTTCAATCTGCCCAGCCAGAAGAAGCTGAAAGAGTTCGAAGTGACCCGGGAAATGGTGGAAAAGCGCTCTGCTTCCTTCGCTACGGTAATGGAGAAGGCAGGATAGGAATTCGCTTGGCCGTCGTTCATTTGCCGTCAGTTAAGGCCACTCTCCTGATGGCCACGACTAACGGCCAACGGCTGACCCTTACAGCTTCCGTGCCATTTCGCTGGACCATCAAGACAAGGTAGAATCAGGTAGGCTGTCGGGTTTGGCCGTCACCCCAGGGAGATTCTGTGACTACATCCAAGGAAAAGTACGAATCGAAAAAGCTACCCATGATGCCCATTCGGGACGTGGTCATCTTTCCGTTCATGATGACACCGTTCGTGGTGGGCCGCGAATCGAGCGTGCGCGCCTTGGAAGAGGCGCTCGCGGCGGACAAGAAGATCTTCCTGGCTACACAGCACGATGCCTCCATTGACGAGCCCAAGGCCAACGAGATCTACCAGGTGGGCACGATCGTCAATATTGTGCAGAGCCTGAAACTCCCTGACGGCAACATTAAAGTTCTGGTCGAAGGTGTGGAGCGCGGCAAGATTCTGCAGGTCACCGACACCGACGGCTTCATGCAGGCAACGGTGCGCGTCGCCCGCTTTGCCACGGAGATGAACCCAGCGCTGGAAGCCAGCATGCAACGCGTAACTTCGCTGTTCGAGCAATACGTGAAGCTTTGCCAGGCCCTGAACTACGAGACGATGATTTCGGCAGTGCGCATGGAAGACCCGGCCAAGCTCACTGACGTGATCTCCGCCAACCTTCAACTATCGATTGAAGAAAAGCAGGAACTGCTGGAGATTTTCGATCCTGCCGAGCGGATGACGCGCATCGCCGACGTGCTCGATATCGAGATCGAAAAGCTGAACGTGGACCGCACCATCCAGTCGCGGGTAAAGCGCCAGATGGAGAAGGCGCAAAAAGAGTATTACCTCAACGAAAAGATTAAGGCCATCCAGAAGGAACTGGGCCGCGGCGAAAAGAGCGAATTCGACGAACTGAAAAAGAAAATTGAAGCGGCGGGCATGCCGAAAGAAACCAAAGACAAGGCCCTGCAGGAACTGAAGAAACTGGAGGCCATGCCGCCGATGTCGGCTGAGTCGACGGTTTCGCGCAACTATCTCGACTGGTTGCTCGCTGTGCCATGGAAGAAGCGCTCGAAGGAAATCCGGAATATCTCTCGCGCCGAAAAAGTTCTGAACGAAGATCATTATGGGCTGGAGAAGATCAAGGAACGCATTCTTGAATTTCTCGCCGTGCGGCAGTTGGTAAAGAATCCCAAGGGATCGATTCTGTGTTTTGTCGGACCTCCGGGAGTAGGCAAGACTTCGCTGGGCATGTCGATCGCTAAAGCGACCGGCCGCAAGTTTGTCCGCATGTCGCTGGGCGGGGTGCGCGACGAAGCCGAGATTCGCGGCCACCGGCGCACCTACATCGGCGCGCTGCCAGGCCAGATTATCCAGATGATGAAGAAGGCGGGCACCAAGAACCCTGTCTTCATGCTCGATGAAGTCGACAAGATGTCGATGGATTTCCGCGGCGACCCGTCGGCGGCGCTGCTCGAAGTGCTCGACCCCGAACAGAACTTCATGTTCGTCGACCACTACCTCGACGTGGAATATGACCTGTCGCAGGTCTTCTTCGTGGCCACGGCCAACGTGATGCACACTATTCCTGCCGCCCTGCAAGACCGTATGGAAGTGCTGCGGCTGCACGGCTACACGGAGCAGGAAAAAGTCGAGATCGCCAAGCAATTCCTGGTCAAGAAACAGATGCTGGCCGCCGGGCTCTCGGAAAAAAATATCAAGTTCACCGATGAGGCCATCACCGGCCTGATCCGCTCATACACCCGCGAAGCTGGCGTCCGCAATCTGGAGCGCGAGATTGGCAATGTTTGCCGCAAGGTTGCGCGCAAGGTGGTCAAGGAAGGCGAGAGCTACAACATCACCATCACCGGGGCCAACGTTAATGACTTCCTGGGCGTGATCAAGTTCCGCGACACCCTGGCACACGAGAAGAGCGAAGTCGGCCTGGTCACCGGGCTGGCGTGGACTGAAGTCGGCGGCTCGATTCTGAGCACCGAGGCCACCGTCGTCGACGGCAAAGGCAAGCTGACTTTGACCGGCAAGCTGGGCGACGTGATGCAGGAATCTGCACAGGCAGCCATGTCCTATGTCCGCTCGCGCGCACACCGGCTAGGCCTGACTCGCGACTTCTATCGCAATCTCGATCTGCACGTGCACGTGCCTGAAGGCGCTATCCCGAAGGATGGCCCGTCAGCGGGCATCACCATCGCCACCGCCATTTCCAGCGCACTCAGCAAGATTCCCGTGCGCCGCGATTTGGCCATGACTGGAGAGATCACCCTGCGCGGCAAAGTCCTGCCCATCGGCGGCCTGAAAGAGAAACTGCTGGCTGCGCATCGCGCCGGCCTGTTCGAGGTCATTCTGCCGAAAGATAACGAGAAGGATCTGGCCGAGGTTCCCGAGAACCTACGTACCGCCATGAAACTCCATTTCGTGGATACCATGGATCAGGTACTGCAGATCGCGCTGGAATCGCCTCTGCCTAAAGCCGCAGAGGAAGTCACCGAGCCGATCGCGCCGCCGCTGACGACCGGCAACACCGACGCTCCCACCGCGCATCAGTAAACCGTAGCGCCCGCTGTCGCGGGGGCGTCGCGCCCCCGTTACCGCGGATTGGAATTCCCGCGCGTATGACCATCCCCATTCGAGGCACGAGCTAGCGGTAATGGCCTGTTAGTAGAAGTTGACATGCTCTACTGAACCCGCTCTCCCGACTGCACCCATTTTAAGAACCCGCATTCTAGAGTTCTTCTCGAACGCCCTCGGAGGAAACCGATTATAGTCGCGCTGGATTTTGAGTGAAATGGCCTGCTTACATCAGTCGGGAGTCCCTGACGTCCCCCGAATTGTGAACTCGATACTTCCGAAGGAAGGCCCGTCAAGTTCCAAGTCGATCGTATTCGACGCATTGAGTTCGACCGGGGCATTTACATCTGGTTCTGCTGGCCATCCAATCTCCGCTACTTTGCTCCCATTGAGCTTGAGTTGTGCGGCGCGTACAGGTTGAAAACCTCCCGATGGAGTTCTGACCTCAAGCGTGAATGGGGGTTTTAGAGAACCATCGTGCGGAAATTCCAGTCGTCTCGGCCAAGCGGTGTTCATGTGTGTGGTCGCGTGAAAGACCACCGTTCCAACGTCTGAATCAAAGTTGGCTACTTTGTGAGCGGGTGTCAATCCATGACGCCTGAGTTCGCTTGTCCAGCGCCTATCCTGCGTCAGCGCCGCGATCAAATCCTTGAGCGAGGCCCGTTTCCCCACTGCGTTCGCCAGTGTCATTGCCAGCCAGAGGAGACGAAGAACTTCATCACTATGTTTCACGGAATACATGATTCCGCCGACGTCATCGTCCTCGGTTGCCTTCTCTAGTGCGGCAGCAGGAACAAGACCTTCAACACCGAAACGATGCTTTGGAAAGGTCCGGGTAAGTACTGCCTCGAAATCTCCATTGAAGTGATCAGAGACTTCTTTCCGGTAGTGCATATACAAGCCGCAGAAACACTCGATTAGGCCAGTCTCTTTCTTACCGTTTTCGGCACATGCCAGCGAGGCCCTTCGCAAGGCTTCTTCAAGCTCGGAAGACAGCGGGTGATCGAACATCATTCGGTGCTCTGCGAGTTGGCGCTGGTAGGCAGTGAGGGGCGGCGTCATGGGCTTTCCTTTGCCGAGGCTAATCACCGCTTTGAATCATAGTATTTTCTGCTGGATACGCAAGGTCGTTGCGCAGGGCTTTGGCTCAGCTGTTGTAACATCCCCATTGCACTCAAAATGCCTCCGGCAGGACAAAACGGTAATGGCCAAACGAAAACTCAAAAAAGTTCTTAATGGGGTGGGAATTGCCGCCGGTCTGATTTTCGTGGTCGCACTTGGCCATTTCAGCAGTTATTTTGGCATCTTTCTTACCATCGGTTCGTTTGTTGTGCTCATCGTCTGTTTGATACTGGCACACTTACTGGACTCCGATAAAGAGCCGAAGAACCCCTAAGAGACGGCGCTTCGTTTCTGTCGATTGGTGAAACATCGCCATCACACTCATCGTCTGTGAGCGGGAATTTTGAGTGCGGTTCAGGCCAGACGACCCGCTGCTCCGTTTCCCGTCTGTGCGTCAAATCACATCTTTGCGAATTGGCCAGTGCTAGAGTGCCCATCATGGCCGCGACCTTCGCATTCGGCGAAGCGCTGGTCTTAGGGCTGGCGTCCGGACCCGCTTGTGTCGCCTCTTGTGGTCCGGTACTGATTCCTTCCTTGCTTGCCGAAGGGACTGGCGTGCGTCTGCACGCGCGCTATC
>DASTCU010000089.1:0-1467 GCA_035710825.1 Candidatus Sulfotelmatobacter sp. | reverse complement strand
CTCGGCGACACGTCGCTGTTCGAACTGCTTTCGAAAAATCGCAAGGGAGCGAGCATTGGTCCTCAGGTGGTCGAGGCCTATCGCAAGGCGATCGCTACGCTGCCGCGATTTCAGATTGAGGCCGGCCACGATCTGAATTACAAGATTTGCTATCCGCGGGGGAGCTTTGACCGGCAGTCCATTGCGTGGGATCTGAATTACTTCAAATACTACTTTCTGCGGCTAGCGGGAATTCCGTTCAGCGAGCAGGCGCTGGAAGACGATTTCAGCCGGTTGACGAAATTCCTGTTGAGCGCCCCACGCGATTATTTTCTCTACCGCGACTTTCAATCGCGCAACATCATGCTGCCTGGCGGGCAGCCATATTTCCTTGATTACCAGGGCGGGCGCAAAGGCGCGCTGCAGTACGACGTGGCCTCGCTTCTTTACGACGCAAAGGCCGACTTGCCGCCAGAGTTGCGGCAGCAATTACTCGATCACTATCTGGAAAAGCTGCGCGGCTTCGTCGATGTGAAGCCGGAAGTCTTCATGCAGCACTACTATGCATTCGTCTATATCCGCATTATGCAGGCGCTGGGCGCGTATGGATTTCGAGGATTCTACGAGCGCAAAGTGCATTTTCTGCAGAGCGTGCCCTATGCGCTGAAGAATTTGCGCTGGCTGCTGCACAACGTCAAACTGCCGGTGGCCCTGCCGACGCTGATCGAGGCATTTCACAGCATGCTGGCGTCGGAGAAACTGCAGGCGCTCGCCTCAGATGCGGACAACCTGGTAGTGCGGATTGTGAGTTTTTCGTTTCATCGCGGGCTTCCCAAGGATGAGAGCGGAAACGGCGGCGGATTTGTTTTTGACGGGCGCAGCCTGCCGAATCCCGGGCGGGAAGAGCGGTTCAAGGCGCTCACCGGCAAGGACGCACCGGTGATCGACTATCTGAACCAGCAGGAGGGTGTGCATCAGTTTCTGGCCAGCGTGATGTCGCTGGTCGATGCGAGTGTAAACAATTATCAGCAGCGCGGTTTTAAGAACCTGATGGTGTCGTTTGGGTGCACGGGCGGGCAGCACCGCTCGGTGTATCTCGCTGAACAGGTCGCAAAAAGATTACGGGGACGCAACGGGGTTGAAGTGGTCGTGCGCCATCGCGAACTTGAACGGATGGAGGCGGAGCAGGAGAAGGCGAAGAAGGCCGCGAGATGAGGGCGATGATTCTCGCCGCCGGCCTCGGTACGCGCCTGCGGCCGCTGACAGATGATCGGCCCAAGGCGCTGGTGGAACTTGCCGGGCGGACTTTGCTGGAGATCACGCTGAGGCGGCTAGCGTTTTTTGGGATTCGCGAGGTGATTGTGAACCTACATCATTTCGCGGACATGGTTGTCGAGTATCTGAAGAGGAACGACCATTTTGGGATGCGGATTGAAATCTCCCGCGAGAAGTTGTTGCTCGATACCGGCGGCGGGTTGAAGAAGGCCG
>DASTCU010000088.1:0-2943 GCA_035710825.1 Candidatus Sulfotelmatobacter sp. | reverse complement strand
GCAAAGAGTGCTTCCACTTTCCGACGAGCCCGTTGCGAGATCGCGAACGCTGGTGTCTGGGCGCGGGCGCGGGCACGCTGCCGCGCTGGCTCACAAGTATGGATGGCGATCGTCCGATACTTGCCTCGCGTGCAGCGGCTCTTTTGCGAGCACTCGCGACAGCGCTTCACCGTCGAATAATAAAGATGCGTACGGTTGAGCGGATTGATGCCGACGTATTTCAGAGCCTTGCCTTCTGGGCAGATATAGCAGTTCTCCTCGGGCACGTAGGTGAACTGGTCGATGCCATAGAGATCAGTCGGCCCATTGGGATTTTCTTTCACCCGGATATAAGCAGTAATGCCGCGATCGTCGAGCCATTGCAGTAATTCGCCGTTCCCGTAAGTGGTGTCCGCGGCCAGAGTCTGGGGCAGATAACCGTAACGTTCGCCATAGCGTTCGATCATATCGCGGGCGGCGACACTCTCCTGACTCAACCGTGCCGGCGTAGCTTGCACCCCCACGATGACGCAACTGGCGTTGTCCACCAGGTAGTTGTCGTAATAGCCGAGCCGTGCTGGACCGCCTTTGGTCGCGTAGGTCGAATCCGGGTCCGTGGTCGAGACCTTCTCTTGCTGCGCAACCGGAGCTTCGACCGGGTTCTCCCGTTCCAGTTCGACTAAATACTCGCGCGCCGTGTGGTTCACCTTAGCCACCTCCGCCAGTTGTTCGCGGGGAACGCGGCTGTGATGATCCGCATTAGCCTGAATGAAACTGCCGTCCACCGACATGTGCTCGCCCTTCACCAATCCCGCCGTGACGCAGCGGGCGACGATCTCCTCAAACAGCTCTTGAAACAAATTCGATTCCTGGAATCGTCCATGCCGGTTCTTGGAAAACGTAGAGTGGTGCGGAATCTCCTGATCGAAGCCCAGTCCGGTGAACCAACGCCACGCCAGATGCATGCGTAGCTCTTCCACCAACTTGCGCTCGCTGCTGATGCCGTACAGGTAGCCGATCAGCAGGATGCGCAACAGCAGTTCTGGGTCGATCGACGGCCTTCCCGCATCGCTGTAGGTGTCCTTCAACTTGGCTCGAATAAATTCCAAATTGATGTGGCGATCGATCAGGCGTAGTAGATGATTTTCAGGAACATGATCTTCTAGCCGGAAGTAGTAAAACAGCGACTCCGCGCGGGAATGGCGTCCCATCATGAGCAGCAGGCCTCCACATGTAATGGTGAACAACAGCATTGGCCTGCTTATAACCCGAAGCTTCCACCACCACAAGCATCAACTGAGGGACTTTTTCAACACACACAGATGGGATGAGAAGGCCGGTCTCCGACGGGATGCTGTAGGCTCCCAAGTTATCGACGTGCTCAAGGCACAGATAAAAAGGAGACCGGCAATGAAGAAGGTTAGCACCGTAGCGGCAAAGCCGAGCAAGAAAATCTCTCAGCAGAAGTTAACCGTTGGATTGGATCTGGGAGATCGTAACAGCTGGTACTGCGTGCTGGACGAATCCGGCCAGATACAACTGGAGCAGCGAGTTCGCACGAATGCGAAAGCGTTGCGCGAAGTCTTCGGCGAGATGCCGCACAAGCGGATCGCGCTGGAAATCGGGACGCATTCGCCCTGGATCAGTCGCTTGCTCAGCGAGTTGGGGCATGAAGTGATCGTGGCGAATGCGCGCAAGGTGCGGCTAATCGGAGAGAGCCGCAAGAAAGACGATCGGCTGGATGCGCAGACGCTGGCGCGGTTGGCCCGAATCGATCCCGAATTGCTATATCCGGTGAAGCATCGCAGCGCGCAGGCACAAGCCGACCTGATGATGATTCGGGCACGGGCAGGTCTGGTGCGCGCCCGAACGGGGCTGGTCAACACGGCTCGTGGACTGGCCAAGAGCTACGGCGAGCGGCTGCGCGGATGCAACGTGCGGAATATGAATCCGGAGAAAGCCGAAAGCCTGAGCCCGGAACTGCAGACGGCGCTGAAGCCGCTGCTGGCGTGCATCGAATCGGTGAGTGAGCAGATTCGCGAGTACAACGAGCGCATCGAGAAACTGGCGCAGGACAGTTATCCGCAGGTGGCACTGCTGAAGCAGATCAAGGGAGTAGGCACGCTCATCGCGCTGACGTTCTTGCTGACCTTGGAAGATCCGCATCGTTTTCGCAAGAGCCGCGACGTGGGCTGCTATCTGGGGCTGCAGCCGGGACGGCGGAACTCCGGGCGGAGCGAACCGCAGATGCATATCAGCAAGGAAGGCGACCCGTACCTGCGCACGCTGCTGGTGCAAGGAGCACAGCACATTCTGGGACCATTCGGGGTGGACTGTGATCTGCGGCGCTGGGGCCTGAAGCTGGCCGAGCGTGGCGGGAGAAACGGAAAGAAGCGAGCCATCGTGGCGACCGCGAGAAAGCTGGCTGTGTTGCTGCATCACCTGTGGGTGAGCGGAGAAGTGTACGAACCGCTGCACAACCACCGCGGAACGACAGTGGCAGCGGCCGCGTAAGAAAACAGAACCGTTCCAGGAAGGGAAAGACAAAAGCCAAAGCCGAGTTCCGGTGACTGCGTTAATCGCCTGGCCCAGGTTCTCCTCTTAAGTGAAACGACAGGGCGCCAAACAGATGGCAGCACCGGCTGAAACGAGAACGCCCAACATGCACCGAGCGAAAACCAATCGCTCCTCGAGAGTGCGGATGGAAGCATGGCGACAGTGGCTAACTCGGCCGGAGAAAAAACCTTGTCTAGCAAAACGAAAAAAGAAATCACTTGACTCCGACCGGCCTTCTCATGGAAGGCGATTACACTCAGAACACCTTTAACAGGTGGGGAACTAACCCCTCTTCTCTCTCTAACCCCCCTCTCCATTTGACCCTTCCCCAGCGAGCCCTTAAACTTGCTCTCCTACAGGGTTTCTCTTTTGATTGGTTCAATCGTTTCGCATTACAAAATTATTCGC
>DASTCU010000087.1:0-1000 GCA_035710825.1 Candidatus Sulfotelmatobacter sp. | reverse complement strand
CGGTCAGCAAAGCCTACAGTGGGGTCGATGTTCACGCCCGCCGCAGGCTGCGTCGGCGGCTCTGCGACAAGTATGAGGAAGCGCGGCCGGGCTATAAACGCTTTCCGGAAGCGTCTCTTCATTCTGTGTACGGTCTGGTTCAGTTACCCCACCGCACCGCGAGTCTTCCGTAGGCGAGCGCGTGAGTCTTTTCCGAGAGCCGGATGCGGGAAAACTGCCAGTCCGGTTCGATGAGCGGTTGCAGCGATGCTAGTTGGTGTTCTAGCGGGTGAAAGTCCGCCAGAGGAGCTTGCCCAGTTGCCTCTGTAGTTATATCCGGCGGCGGTACAGGTGACCAATCCGTCGAAAGCCCGGACGTAAAAGCCCCGGTCGGCTGGGTGAAGACCTGGTCGGCTCCGACAAGGGGGGCGAGCAAGTCGACAGGTCGTAGCGAGAGCGAACCGTAAGTAAGTCCCGATATGAACCCTCTCACGAGAATCGGAGTGTGGGAGATTGGAAGTGCCGAGACCTTCCGCTTAGGTCGAAGGCCAGCGTCATTGGTGAAGGAACTGGGTGCAAGCAGCCGATGAGCTTCCCGGGATCCCAGAGGACAACATGTCGACACAGAATGCCAACGAAAGCACGGAACCACTCGTGGGTTGCCTAGGCATTGGAGCCCATGCACTGATGCACAGCGAAGACATCTCGTATAAGCCGCCAAGCGGCGAAGTCGAGTTGTGCCTGCGAGTGGGGCGGATGGGGTCGATTAAGCGAAGATGGACCGGGACACTATAACCCGATCCGGAGCGAGGACCCCTGGGGTAGAGCGGAGGAACCGCTCGAACGGAGGTGTCCAAGCGCGCTGGGTCCCTCGGCTCAGTACGAGGACTTCGCTCGGCAAGCGATGGGCACGAAGGACGGATGCAAACCGCACGATGCGAAGACCTCGCTAATCGACGGGAAGGCGTCGTCTGATAGATCCGGCCTTGAAGCCGTAGCGGAGTAAATCCGCCCTACGGAA
>DASTCU010000086.1:0-1216 GCA_035710825.1 Candidatus Sulfotelmatobacter sp. | reverse complement strand
TGCTCCAGCCGCGGCGGCACCTTGGACGGCTTTCGCCGCGGCACGAATGACATCGAGGACCTTCTCGGGCTGAGAAAGCATCGGCACGTGGCTGCTGTCGAGTTCGTAAGTGGTGGCTTTCATACGCTTGGCCATCGCGCGTTCCAGATCGGGATGGACGGTTTGGTCCTTTTTGCCGACGATGTACCAGCTCGGTTTTGACTTCCAGGCGGTGCCACCGGCTTTCGCGCTGAATAGATCAGGTTTCGGCACGCCCTGAGTTGCCCACACGAGTTTCTGCTCCTGCTCGGAAAGATCTCCGCAGAAATACTTCGTGCCCTCCGGACGCAGCCAGATGCGTCCATCCACGACTTCGATGTGGGAGAAGACATCGGTCGTTGGAAAGTTGGACTGCTGCGTCTGAGACGATTCGTCGGAGTCCGGAGCGAGCGCACAGATATAGACCAATCCTGCGACGCGATCGTCGGTGCCGGCGCCGGTGATGACGGTGCCGCCGTAGGAGTGGCCGACGAGGATCACAGGGCCCTTGACCCGGCCGATGGTCTCTTTGGTCACGGCGACGTCCTCCGCCGTGGAGTTGAGGCCGTACTGAGCTGCGATACATTCATAGCCTTCGGCCTGCAAGGGTCCAATCAGTTTGCCGAAGCAGGATCCATCGGCCCAGAGGCCGTGACAGAAGACGATGCCTGGTTTCTTTTGCGACATTTTTTTCTCCTTTGTTTTGGGGATTTCTATTTCGGTAGAACTGGAATTGAAGGCGCGCCGTACTCCGCGGTCAAGTTCGCGAAAAATACTGCTTGAGGCCAAAGACCAAGCCGCTGAACGGCATGCCGAGCGCGCCGTAGACCGCCTCGGCCTCCGGCGCCGCGTTGTCGGCCAAAATCTCAACCGCGACGTTGGAATAGCAGACTGGAATCACACCGGCGTGCTGCATGCGCAGGATTCCCATATCGACCTGAGTCTGAGTGAAGCCACCCGATGCATCGATGACGGCATAACTCTGGAAGCCGTCGGCAAGGGCAGCTATAGCCGGGAACGTGAGACACACATCGGTGGAAATGCCCGTAACGATGAGGTTCTTTCGCCCAGTCGCCTTGACCGCATCGACGAAACGCTTCTCGTCCCAGGCGTTGACCGTAGTGCGTTCGATGCCCGGCACGCCGGGTAAAACCTCGGCGAGCTCGGGGATAAGCGGTCCCCACATTTTCTCCGTGGT
>DASTCU010000085.1:0-25301 GCA_035710825.1 Candidatus Sulfotelmatobacter sp. | reverse complement strand
ACCTTGCAGTGCCCCACCACGCCGACCTGTCCCGTCAAGATCACACGATTGCCGATGTTGCTGGATCCGGCCAGCCCGACCTGCGCACACAACAGAGCGTCCGATCCTACGCGCGACCCATGCCCGACCTGCACCAGGTTGTCGACCTTCACCCCGCGCCCAATGCGCGTCTCGCCCACGCTCGCCCGGTCGATGCAGGAATTCGCCTGCACTTCCACGTCATCCTCGATCACCACCGGCGCCGGCTGCGGAATCTTGTGCCATCGGCCCTCCGCGGTCTTGGCAAATCCAAATCCGTCGCCGCCGATCACCACGCCATTCTGCAAAAGCACGTTGTTGCCGATCTGGCAGTTCTCCCGTACCACCGAATGCGCGTGCGCAAAGAAGTTGTTCCCGATTGTCACCCCGCGATAGATCACCACATGCGCCAGCAACACGGCATTCGCCCCAATCTCGACGCCTTCGCCCACGACAACGTAGGGACCAATATGCGCGCCGACTCCAATGCGCGCGGAGGCATCGACCACCGCCGTCGGATGGACGCCCGCTGCATACTGCGCTGGCGCATGAAACAGTTCCAGCGCGCGAGCAAAGGTCAGATACGGATCCTTCGCCCGCAATGTCGCGGCCGGAATAGCAGGGAAGTCCTCGCTGACAATGACGGCCGAAGCCTTCGTGGTCCGCGCCGCCGCAGCATACTTGGGATTGGAGACGAACGTCAGCTCGCCGGGACCAGCCTGTTCAATCCCGTTGAGCCCGGTGATTTCCGTGTCAGGAGAGCCGTTTTCGAGACGCGCGTCAAGCGCTGAAGCCAGAGCCGAAAGTTTCATGGGAAAGGAATGGTTACGAATGAATCGTACACCAGCAGGCGCGCTGCTCTCGACCAGTCGACGGAAGTCCCTCCCAGGACTGCGCCTGGGAGGGAAAGAACCTGGACTCTACTGCACGTACATGCCTATGGTAGTGGTATGCGTAATTGGTCCGCTAGTGGCGGTCAGAGTTATGTTGAAATTTCCAGTTGGAGTTCCTGTGACGACGCTAAAGTTCACCGGGGCCGAGGCACCTCCCCCGGGACTCGGATTGGTTACTACCACGGGATACGCTCCTGTCGTCCCGACATCACCGGGCCCGAGTGCAACCTGTATCTGTGTGGGGCTCTGCAACGAACTGTTGTGGAGTGTCCCGTTGTACGTCACTGTCGAGGAAGTCATAAAGTTCGACCCATTGATAGACAAGCTCTGAATTTGCGATCCTGCGGCGACTTGTGTCGGACTCAGTGAGGTAATCGAAGGCACGGGATTCGGAGTGCCTCCGCCCCCGCCCCCGCCGCTCCCTCCTCCGCAACTGGGAAGAACAAGGAATAAGAGCGCGAGCATTAGCGCAACAGGAATTCGCCCCCTCCGGCGCGATAACGGAATCCCAAGAAAATACATTCCCAGCAGAAGCATGACTCCACTGCTGCCCCAATTCCTTGCGTTGAATCCAACGTGCCTGCGGGCCTGCCCGATAGCGGTTGTGCTCACGGTAAGTGTCGTCGACACGTTGCCATTGTTGGGAAGTGTCACTTGGGTCGGGCTAAAAGTGCAGGTCGTCTCCGCCGGCAGACCGGAGCAAGCGAAATTGCTCACTGTGCCGCTAAGTCCGTTCTGACTCTGAAGGATAATGGTCACACTTTGGGATTGGCCCGCGGTTACCTGAACCACGCCCTGAGGAAATATCCCAAAATCAGGCATGCTGATGAAAGCCCATGCGCTCGATGCGGGATAACTCGCATCCCCGCTGTAGTTGGACGAGATCGGGTCGCTGGAAGTGACTGTAAATGTCGCTACCGCCTGACAGGCAAAGTTTCCGCTCGTGTCGGTTGTGCTCGTACAGGTCGTCGGCCCAGCTACTTTGACGCCACTGTAGGCGTCCACGAACGTGACCGTACCCGTCGGATACGTAGACTTATTGCTTGTGTCCACCAGGGCCGAGATGGTTCCAGTGCCCCCATAGTTAACTGTCTGCTGCGTGGGAGTCACGACCACATTTGGCGTTGGATACAGTACTGAGATGTTCGTTGCCGACGAGGTAGATGTGCTGTAGTTTGCATCTGCGTTATACGTTGCCGTAATGGCATAACTTCCTGGGGTCGGAAATGCCGTCGTGTCGGTCGTCAGCGCCGCATACAAATATGCATAAGATCCCAGTCCGCCATTGTAGGGACTGTAGGAAACGGTCCCCTTGAGTGCCGTTCCGTTCGCATAGAACGTAACCGTACCTGATGGCGCCGCCGCCGGAGTTGTAGTGTTGACATACACCGTAATTGTGGCCGGCTGTCCTACCGTCGCACCATAGATGTAGGTCTGTGACATCGTCGTCGGCGCCCGTGTGATCGTTATCGGGCTGGTGACTGAGTTGGCGTTGAAGCTAGAGTCGCCCTGGTAGGCTGCGACTATAGAATGCGATCCTCCCATAAGCTGAACCGTCAGATCCTCCACATACCCATAACTGTTCAACGTATACGTGCCCGCATCGAGGGAGCTTCCGTTGTCCGTCAAGGTCACATTTCCGGATGGGCAAGCGGTTGCTCCCGACTTGCTCACCGGATTGCACATTTGTCCTGCGGCGTTCTCCACATTCACACGCAGTAAATAAGGCGACCCGTACATCGCCGTACTCGTGTTGCTGTTGACCAGGTTCCCGCTGGAGTCAAATGTGACGAGAAATGCCTGCGGCAAGCTGTTCTCCGCATTCACCGTCACGCTGATCGGGCCCGAGTCACTCGCCGCATACGTCGCATCCCCCGGGTAGTGCGCCGTCACCGAATACGAACCACCCGGCAGCATCTCTGTACTCCCCGACGCGGCACCGCTGCTCAAAGCGAATGCAGCGACCGATTGCGTGCCGCTTGTCCCACCCATCAGCGAAATCTGCCCACTCGGCGTTCCCGTGCCCGTCTGAGGTTTCACCGAGGCGGTGAAGTTCACCGCCTGTCCGTGCGTAAGTGTGGTGGGGGTCAAGCTGCTCAGGGTCGTCACCGACGGCGCCAGCGTCACCAAACTCCACTTCGTCACCAGATTATTTGCGTCCACCGATCCCAGCCCGGTCGCCTGGTCGTATCCCGTTGTCGTGCTGTATCCGCTGAGTACACCGTAGCTGTCGCCTGCTGTTTTGGTCGTGCAGTTCGGCGATCCCGTCAGGCATGGCATGGCAATCGTGCTGCCGGCGGGTACGTCGTGAAAGGCGCTCGGCTGCTGCGCCGCTAGCTTATAAAGGATGTAATTCGCATTGCCCTGGCGCTCTCCCGTCTTCTGGTTCACCAGCGCCATGATCCCGGCGAACGCCGGAGAAGAAACGGAAGTTCCTCCAAACCCGGCAAGATTATTGAGGTCGCAAACTCCATATGTCGCATCCGACTGGCACACCAGATAAAACGTCCCCAGAAAACCGTTGCTCGCAAACAGCGAAACATCGGGTAGATCGCGCTTCCCGTCGTTTGGAACCCCCGTGCCGGTCTGCCACGAGGGTTTCGCGTAGCCTTGCGAGCACGAGCCCACGGTCTGCGTATTGGTCGTGCAGTTGCTTGCTCCGCCGCTTCCGCCGGTCGAGTTCACTCCCCCGGCCTGAATCATTCGGTAGTTGTTGCACGCCTGCTCTGCCGTCGATCCGAATCCCAGCGTCACTGCCAGGCTGTTGGTACACGAATCGTTCCACGTAGTCTCAGGAATGTAGCCCTTCGCCGATGCCTGAGTGGTTGCGTCGTTTGTGGAATTCCAGTAAGTAGTCCACTTGTTGTATTCGTTGAAATCCGTTCCGCCCACAGCGACGTTGTAGGGTGTGGATGCATTTCCATTCACGCTGAGGCCGAACTGTGCTGCGGAAGACGGATTGTCGCAACCGGCCGCTCCGTTGTCCCCAGACGACACCATGACCGTCATGCCCTGCGCCGCCGCCTGCCCCCACAGTGCAGCTTCGAACTGGTTCCCAGCCGTCCCCAGGCCGAGTTCGCATTCGCCATAACTCTCGCTCACGACTGCCGCCACATTGTTTTCGACGATATACACCGCCGAGAGATCGATTCCATCGGTGGTCTCGGTCGACGCTGAAGTCACAAAATTAATCGTCGCCTGCGGCGCCACTGCGCCCGACCACTGGATATCAATGTCGGCTTCCGCTTCGTCTCCAGTGATGCCTGGATCTGGCCCGTTCAGCGTTACCTGCAACTTGTTCGCAGGCACGGTCAAGCCAAAAAGCTGCCAGAACGTCGTCGCATCGTTGGGATTGATATTCGTTCTACCCACGATCGCGATCGTCTGCCCCGTCCCATTGATTCCAGCCGTCCACAACGGCGCAACGTCATAGATCGTCGCAAAGTCGTAAGGCACGATCCCGTAGCATTCGGAACCATTCCCGCACCCAAAGGTGTAACTTGGCGCCGCTCCCACCAGTGCCTTGGTCTCTTCCGAGTACGTCCCCACAAAGCGGTTCATCGCCTTCTTTTCAAAATTATTCAGCGACGCCACTCCTGCCACCGCCGGACTCAGTGCCATTGGTATGCTCGGATCGCTGGCATTCGCCCAGTGCTGCTCCCCATTCACCACATACTTGTGAATCGTGGTATGAAACGCCTCTTGCACCTGGCTGGCCGATCCCGAAAATTCCAGTACCGTCCGCCCTTTGGTCGAACCCACCTCAAAGCCATGCGACTGCAGCCAGTTCGTGATTGTCTGCATGTCGGCGTCGGTCGGACCAAACTGCTGTCCGAACTGTTCCGGTGTCAGCCACTGGTGGTAACTCGGTGAGTTCTTGTTCTGCAGATCGTCGAGCAACTGTTCGAGCGCCGCTTCCTGCGCGTCGCTGCGCTTTAGCACCAGCAGCATCCTCTGCATGGGCAGGGCCGCGGGAGCCGTCCCCAAATCAAACTCCGCCCGCGCCAGCGGATGCGTATTCCCCTTCAACACCGAGACCAGCGATTCATCCACTGCTTGTGTGATTAGCGGCCGCGGACCCGTCGCCGCGATCCCCGCTGCGTCCTGTCCCCTCGCAACGCCGCACGACAGCAATGCGCCCAACGCAATTACACCAATGGACGACGTACGAAAGACACGGGATTTCACCCCATAGACGAGGAACGCGCGCATCTGGGAAACCTCTACTCGAAATTCACCGTCGTCCCATCGAGATCGAGCGGCGTAGGAGGAAGGGATGAGGCCGTCCGTCTCTTCTTAAGCCAATGGCCCTGGGACCTCAAACACTACCGCAAGAGTGCCCAACTTTCAATGCATTTCACCTGACTTATGCTGCTCCTTGCAGGTTCTAAAGCCAGCGCCCGCCGCCTCGACCCGTGTACTAGTCAGTTTCTTGCAGCCTTTTTCCCGCGGCATACTGGTAGGCAGATCAACCGATCACAGGGGTACTCATGACGATCAGAACGGCGACGCTATCCGCGGTATTGTTTCTGACTTGGGCGGCCTTGGCGACGGCGCAGACTTATACCATCACCGACCTCGGCGTCCTCAAGGGCGACAACGAAAGCAGCGGCTTTTGGATCAACAACTACGGTGATGTCGTAGGATGCTCCGACACCAAAAACTCCGAAAACTATCCCTGCACCGGGCTCGTCCCCGGACAACACGCCTTCTACTGGAGCCAGAGCGGAGGCATGAAAGACCTTGGCACCCTCTCCGGCGCCACCGTCAGTGGCGCAATCGGCGTCAACGATTCCGGCGTCGTCGTCGGCTACTCCAACGTCAAAGGGCAACTCGCCACCAACTTCGTCGCGGTGCAATGGTCCAAAACAGGGGCCATCACCAATCTTGGAACCCTCTCTGGAGGTTCCTCCAGCGCGGCATTCACCATTAACTCGGCAGGTGAGGTGGCCGGCGACTCGTTCCTGAGCAATGGCCTGGTCGACGCCACCAGTTGGACCAGCAACAAGATCAAGAATCTCGGCGGCCTTCCCAAAGCCATCTTTACCGCCGGACTCGACATTAACGGCAGCGGCCATATCGTGGGCGAATCCGTTTTTACTTACGGCCCGCCCTTCACCTCTCACGGCTTTCTATGGAATGGTTCCACCATGAAGGATTTGGGCACGCTCCCGGGTGGCGTTACCAGCATCGCCAACGCCATTAACACCAATGGGGTTATCGTCGGTCAATCCGACGGCACTAGCACGGGCGGCCAGTGGCATGCCGTTCTGTGGAATGCTTCCGACAAGATTCAAGATCTCGGCATGCTCAAGGGCGGCACTTATAGCGTCGCTTTCGGACTGAACGACTTCAGCGTAGTCGTCGGCTATTGCAACCTCTCCAACGGCGCCGTCCGCGCAATACGCTGGACGTCGGCGGGAGGCATGCAGGATCTGAACTCTCTTATCCCCTCCAACTCCGGATGGATCCTCATTAACGCCAACGCCATCAATAACGTCGGTCAGATCACCGGCTACGGCACCAAAGGCGGATATAACCACGCCTTCGTGCTCACCCCAAAATAGACTGAGTTAGCTTGGGAATAGATTCAGTTAGGAGTCTTGACTTCTATGTGGAGACAGCCTGTGGGGACAGCCGCCCTCGGCTGTCCGTCGAGCGAAACTTGACTCAAGCTTGATAGACCTACTCCTCGAACATCGGCACCTGCCGCTGATCCTGCGCCCCGCGCCTCTGCCGCCGTGTGGCTCCAATCACTGCCAAGACCGTAAGCGACTCCAGCGCCGTCCGCGGCACAAAAATCCGCTGCGTGTTCGATCGCTGGTCCGGAGGATTCACCAGAAATCCTTCCTGCATGTTCTGCGTCAAGTCCGCAGGCATCAATCCTTCCAGCACCTCGCTGTCCTTGAATCGCAGCCGCACCCAGAGTCCCTCCGACCGCGGCCGCGAAGTAAACGTCTTACGCGTCAGCGACTCCGCCTCGCCAAACTCCCGCACAAAATACACGCCCTTAATTTCGCGCAGATCGATCGCAATTACCGTCCCCGAAGTGTTCAGCACCTCGATCTTGCCTTCATTCACAAGCTGCGCCGGAGACACGTATCCTGACACCGAATCGCGGTCCATCTTGCGGACGATCACTTTCTTGTGCGTCGAAGGCATGAATGGAAGTGGTCAGTGATTAGTGGTCAGTGGCCAGCGCGATCGAAGTGGCTTTACTGACCACTAACCACTGGTCACTGATCTCCGATTCTCGCACTTTTTCCCAACAATCACGCGGAATCCGCCTTGGCAGTAGCCAAAATATAAACGTTGTGTTATTTTCTTGAACTTACTGAAGAGTTTCCACTTCGCATAAGTACCTTTGTACTTAGCCACTTGCATTCCCGTGGCTCAGGGTTCGGCGGTGTGGCGGTTTGGGCCTGTGGAAATCGTGTGGAAAAGCCGGAAAGCCCGGCTCCCCGACCCCGGCCCCGCAGCAGCTCGAAAGCGAATGGCTGATTACATTTACACGATGGAAATCCGGTTGACGCCGGACCAGCTCAAGGGCGTCGGCCTCGTGCAAGACGTAGCCCGCGCCGCGGGCATGAATCTTTACCTCACCGGCGGCGCCATTCGCGACATCATCAGCGGATTCAGCATCCGCGACCTCGACTTCACGGTCCAGGGCAATCCCCTCAAACTGCAAAAAGAGTTCGAAAAAGCCGGCGCCAAAATCACCGCTGTCGAAGAAGACATCCGCACCATCTTCCTCTCGCTGCCCGGCAATGCCCGCGCCGAAGTCAGCATGGCGCGCACCGAGCGCTTCGAAAAAACCGGCAAGCCTCCCATCGTCATGCCGACGACGATTCACGAAGACCTGCGCCGCCGCGACTTCACCGTCAACGCCATGGCGCTCTCGCTGAACGAGGGGTCGCGCGGACTTCTTCTCGATCCGTTCAATGGCGTCGCCGATCTCGAAACCAAGACCATCCGCATTCTCCATAATTATTCCTTCCTCGAAGATCCTTCGCGCCTCATCCGCGCCACGCGCTTCGCTGCCCGTTTTCACTGGCCGCTCGAAGAGCGCACGCAGGCCCGTTACGACGCGGCGAAAGAAGGGAAGTACATCGACCACATCCTGCGCTCGTCCATCGGACACGAGATCGCGGCGCTCGCCCACGAAGACGATCCGCTGAACGTCGTCAAGATGCTCGAGAAGGAAGGCTGGCTGCAGATCCTGCACGATCGCTGGACCGTCGCCAAGGTTGACACCAACGGCCTGAGTGCGCTCATGAAGACGCGCCAGCAGATGGTCGACCTCGGCTACACTCCCGACGCCGGCCCTGCCGTCATGTATTTCCTGACGTCGCACTTCTCCGACAAAGACGTCTCCGACATTCAGAAACTGATCCCACGCAAAGATCTGGTCGAGGCCTGGCGCGACATCGAAGATCACGCCAAGGACTTAGCCAAGCGTCTGATGGGCAAAGAAGCGGCAACACCCTCGCGCACTTGGCACCTGCTGAGCTCTGCGCGTCCTGAGATGGTGCTGTTCCTGGCTGTGACGGCGAAGCAGCAATCTGTCGAACAGAAGATCAAGAATTATTTGACGAAGTGGCGCCAGGTCCAGCAGAAGCTTCCGTTGCCGGAAATGACGGAGTTGCTGATCACTCCGCAACTGCCCATTTATCCCAAACTGGCGCACGACGTCTTCATGCTCCTGCTCGATGGCAAGCTGCGCTCGCGCACCGAGACGCTGAAGTATTTGAAGCCGTTCGCGCCTCCGCCGCCTCCACCGCCGCCTGCCCCGAGAAGGGGACGCGCCGCGAAGGCGGCCGCTGATGCCGCGACGGCAGCGGCCACTGCAGCGCAAGCAGCCAAGCCTGGCCCGAAAGGGAAGAAGGGCAAAGCAGCGCCACCCGCACCCGCTGCCCCGCCTCCGGCCGCAGTTGCGAAGCCGGAACCCAAGGCAAAGGCCCCGGAGAAATCCAAGCCTGCGCCCAAGCCCGCAAAAAAACCGGCTCCCAAGCCGCCCGCAAAGAAAACCAAGAAGAAGAAGTAGCGATCGAACGCTTTACACCAGCCGAGGGACAGCCCACGGCACATTCCTCATACCAACTAGCTTAAGAATGACTTCCGGTTTGCCCGTCACTCACCAGTAGGAGAGCAGTGGACTAAAGGAACCGCAAGGGCTTTCGCGACAAGGCGGTCTTTATCCCCGTCGAATCTCGCGCTCGCGCAGCCACGTGAAGATCACCGGCGTCACAATCAACACGTGCAACAGTGAAGACACCATGCCGCCAAGCACCGGGGTTGCGAGCGGTTTCATGACCTCCGCTCCCGTTCGGGCTGACCACATCAGAGGCAGTAGGCCGGCGATTACCGTGGAAACGGTCATCACCTTTGGACGCAGCCGCAGCAAAGCACCTTCCATCACGGCTTCGTGTAATCCTTGGACCGTAAGCGTGCCCGTCGCTTGTTTCTTCCGGGCCACAGCTTCTTCTAGATAGATCACCATGACCACGCCGGTCTGGACGGCGGTGCCGAACAGTGCGATAAAGCCGACCCACACCGCAACCGAGAAGTTGTATCCCAGGATCTTCAACAGAAAGATACCACCCGTCAGGGCGAAGGGCACGGCGAGCATCACATGGAGAGCCTCTTTCAGAGAGTCGTAAATCTTATAGAGCAGGATGGACATGATCGCGAAGACTGCAGGGATGACGAGCATCAGGCGGCGCCGAGCGCTGAGTTGGTTTTCGTATTGTCCGCTCCATTCGATGTAATAGCCAGTGGGCAGTCTCACCTGGCGGGCGACCGCCCGTTGAGCCTCGGTTACGAACGAGACCACGTCGCGCCCTCTGACGTTCATCAACACGGAGCCACGCAACAGGCCGTTCTCGCTGCTGATCATCGCAGGGCCCATCACGACATGAATCGAGGCCAGCTGCGCCAGCGGAATCTGTGCACCGTTCGGGGCCGCGACCAGCACGCTGCCTAACGCCTCGGGAGTCTCGCGGAAGTCGCGGGCGTAGCGTAGGCTGATCGGCAGCCTTTGTCGGCCGTCAATTGCGGTAGTGAGATTCTTTCCTCCGACAGCGGTTTCAATTACGTCTTGCACGTCGCCCACTCCAATTCCGTAGCGGGCAGCCGTTACGCGGTCAGTCTTGATTTCAAGGTAGGGTGAGCCTGTGATGCGCTCGGCGTAAAGATCAACTGCACCGGAGACATTGTGCACGGTTTGCTCGATTTCATTCGAGAGCGACTCGATCGTGCTCAGGTCCGACCCGAATATCTTGATACCGACCTGGGTACGGATGCCGGTCGAGAGCATGTCGATGCGATTGCGAATAGGCTGAGTCCAGATGTTGGTAACGCCGGGCATGCGCAACTTCGCATCCAGTCGCTGCAGGATGTCTTCTTTTGCGGTCCCGGAGGACCATTGATCACGTGGCTTGAGCGTGATGATGGTCTCGGTCATGTTGATCGGAGCAGGGTCGGTAGAGGTATCCGCACGCCCGATCTTGCCGACGACATTCTCCACTGCCTGGTCCTGAGCAATGATCCGATCCTGCTCACGTAGGATCTCGGTAGCCTTTGTGAGGGATATGGCAGGATCAGTGATCGGCATAAACATTACTGTCTCTTCGTCAAGCGGAGGCATGAATTCAGTGCCAATCGTAGTAGCCAGTGCCATCGCCAAAAGAAACAGCGCAACCGCTCCCGCCATGGTGAAAATTCGATGCCTGAGTGCCCAAGCCAGTACGGGTTTGTACAGGCGCTGCAGGAAATGCATCACAGGATTGGCCTCTTCCCGATGCAGCTTTCCACGAATCAGGAACGTGCACAGCACCGGCACCAGCGTGACCGCGATCAACGTAGAGCCCACCATTGCAAAGGTCTTGGTGAAGGCGAGTGGGTGGAATAGTTTTCCTTCCATGCCAGTGAGTGCGAAAACAGGGACAAACGCCAGGATGATGATGGTCATCGCAAAAAAGATCGGCCGTCCGACCACGCGGGTTGCCTCCAGAGTGATCTGGATGATCTTCGAGCGATACTCACCATGCTCCTCAGAATACGCCTCGGCGTGCCGTATAACGTTTTCGGTCACGACGATGCCCGCATCGACCAGCACGCCAATGGCAATGGCGATTCCTCCGAGCGACATGATGTTCGACGAAATCCCAAAGTAGTGCATGAAAAGAAACGCCGCTGAAACTGCCAGCGGCAGTGGCAGCGTGACAATCAGAATGCTGCGAAAGTGCCAGAGGAAGATCACATGTGCGAGCGTGACCAGCAAGATCTCCTCGATCAAGGCGTGTTTCAGCGTGTCCACCGCATGGTGGATTAGGCTGCTGCGGTCATAAAAGGAGGTGATGTGGACTCCAGGAGGCAGGCCAGGTTCCAGATCCTTTATCTTTCGCTTGACGGCGTCAATCACCTGCAGTGCATTTTCGCCGGAGCGGATCACGATCACTCCGCCGACCGCTTCCTTACCATCCCGATCGAGCACGCCACGCCGGAAGTCCGGACCAAGGTGCACCGTAGCGACATTACGCAGATAGACGGGCGTGCCGCCGCCCGCGGTGAGCACAATGTTCTCAATGTCGGCAATCGAGCCGATCAGGCCGATACCGCGTACTGCCATCTCGGTATCGTTGACCTCCACGACCTTTGCACCGACATTAGTGTTACTTCGCTGAATCGATTCAAAGACCATGCGAAGGGGAACGTTGTAGGCCCGCAATTTCACCGGATCCACATCCACCTGGTACTCGCGCAGAAAGCCGCCGACCGTGCCCACTTCCGCAACTCCCGGCACCGAGTTGAGTTGGTAGCGGATGAACCAGTGCTGCAAGGAATGCAGAGTGCCCGGGTCATACGGGCCATCGACGGTATACCAGTACACTTGTCCGACACCGGTGGCGTCGGGGCCGAGCACTGGTGTGACGCCTTCCGGCAATATCCCCGAGGAGAGGTTTAACTTTTCCAACACGCGGGTGCGGGCAAAGTACAGGTCCACGTTGTCCTCGAAGATCAGGTTGACCATCGAAAAGCCGAACGCCGAGGAAGAACGCACCGTCTTAATGCCAGCCAATCCCTGCAGGTTGACCGTCAGCGGATACGTGATCTGGTCTTCGACTTCCTGCGGGCTCCGGCCTGCCCAGTCAGTGAACACGATGACCTGGTTTTCACTGAGGTCCGGGATGGCATCAATCGGCGTACGCAAAAGAGCCCAGTACCCCCAGGCAGCGAGGACAAGATACGCCAGCAGGACGAGGCCGCGATTCTTGAGTGAGAATTCGATCATTCGTTGGATCATCGGTGCCTCTCCTTATTTCGCATTCAGACTCGTGCGGTAGCTGGCGAGTGCGTGCCCGCCCCGGCTTACTTCTACGGTGACCGTCCATGTGCCAGAAGCGGGTATCTTGATGTTCCCGGCGTACTCAGCGCCCTTCCAACTCAAGGTCGATGACTCACGCATTTCGCTCATGCCCATAGCTGGCATCGCCGGCATGAAGACCGTTGTCTTGACCTGTGCGTCGGTCACTGGCTTGCCGGTGTTGTCCTGCACGGAAACATAGAAGGTCGCTTCAGAGTCACCCCGGGGCATTGCCGGGTCGCTCCGGAAAGAGATTTTCCATTGCTCGGATTCGGGAGCGGCTTGCTCCTGGCTGAACTCCTTCGACCCTCCGAACATTCCACTCATGCCGCCGGTGATGCGGGTCTGAGAGTCGAGCAGGAAGTTGCCTTCGGTTACGATGCGTTCGCCACCGCGCAAGCCAGCCAGCACCGGGAAATAGTCGCCTGCCAACGCTCCCAACCGAACTTCGTGGGCTTCAAAGACTCCATTGCCCTTGGCCACGTACACGAGTTTGTGCTCTCCGGTATCGACAACCGCCGAACGCGGCACTGCGAGTCCGTTCTCACCTACAGCAAGGGCAAAGCGCGCCTGCACAAACATTCCAGGACGCAGTCGCATTCCCGGATTCGCGATTTGGATGCGCGCGGCTGTAGTCCGCGTCTGCGCGTTGACCATGGGCTCAAGGAAACCCACTCGCCCGTGCAGTTTGCTCCCCGGCAGGGACTCCGACCTGATTTCCACCGACTGGCCCACCCGCACCTGTGGCAGATCAGTCTCGTAAATGTCCGCCTTCACCCAAACAGTACTCAGATCGGTGACGGTGTAGAGCACGTCGCCCGTGTTAACGTACTGGCCCTGTGTCACCTTGCGTTCGCTCACTATCCCGTTCGCAGGCGAGTAGATCGTGAGATCAAGCTGCGGCTTGTCGGACTGTGGGATGGTGTCGATCTGTGGTGGCGTCAGACCCCACAATTCAAGACGACGACGACTCGCCGCGATCAAGTCGTCGGCTCCGGAAAGTGCTTGCGGCTCAGTTGTGCCGCTAAGCCGCTTGCGGTTTTCGAGCGCCAGTTTGTACTCTTCGGCGGCGGTGAAGACTTCAGGACTGTATATCTCGGCAATCGGCTGGCCACGTCGCACCGGTTGCCCGGTGAAATCCACATGCAGCTTGTCGATGCGTCCGCCGATGCGAGCGCTGATATTCGCAAATTGAGTTTCGGGTTCTTCCACCCGCGCCGCTGCCAGCAATTCCCGGTGGATGTTTCGGCGCTGGACTACTGCAGTCTGCAACCCGATGGAGCGCTGCTCATCCTCACTGAGCTGCAGACTCGACAGCGGCTCAGTGGTCTTCGGCGCTGCGACCGAACCCTGCTCGTGAGCGCTGTTCTGAGTGGGCGCATTCTCAGTGGGGGATTCGTATGCCGAGGAGATAGCCTCCTCGGTCTTGGCCGATGTGGCCCCCGGCCAGACGAGGCGGAATCCTCCATACAGCAGGGTGGCAACCACGAGTCCAAGAACGGTTCCTGTGACGATCAGGTATTTTTCACGAGTAGTCATTGCTTCACCTCCGGGCGCACTGTCACATCAGCGGTCTTGTGTTCTGTCAAATCCGGGAAATCGGTTCTCAAAATTCGGGGTAACGGAGTGCCGACGGCGTGCTCCAAGTCCGCCATTCGAGTCTCAAGCTCCGAGACTGCGCGGATGTAGTCGAGTTCCACATCGAGCGCCGTGTTCTGGCTATCGAGCAGGTTGAGGTAGTCGGTACGGTCAACTTGGTAGGCCGCAACAGTAGCTTTGAGCACCGCCTGGGCTTGTGGACGAAGAGTGTCGCGATAGAGTCCGACCAGGCGCTGCGCTACACGGGCTCGTACAAGGGACTCCTGAATCTCTGCGAAAATTTCGGCTCTGCGGCTTTCGTACTCCGCTTTCTCTGCGGCCACCACGGCGCTGGCCTCGGCAATCTCCGCATTGTGGCGACCACGATTCAGCCATGGCAAGGTGACAGTGACTTCCGCCGCGTACGTATTGCGATAGCGGGAATCACCTGGCATGAGCATGTAGCCCCCACTCAGGGTGTAATCCGGCACGAGCGATTTCTCAGCAAGTTGGGTGCGAGTCTCACTCTGCCGGATCGTCGCGGAAACAGCGGCGAGCTCCGGGCGATTGTCGAGCGCCAATTTTTCCAGATCGAGAAATCCGGGCAGCTGCGAAGGCGGCGAGTAGTCGCCCACAACGTCGAGGGGAGAGCTTGGATCGCGGCCCAGCAGAGTGTTCAGACGAGACCGAGCTAGGTCGCCGTCCTGCTGCAACATGACCAGATGCTCGACCAGGCGAGTGAGGGCAATCTGCGCCTTCAGCATGTCCGACTGTGGGACCTTGCCGACTACATACTTGATTCGCGCCGACTCCAGACTCTGCCGTGCGAGCGAGGCTTGCTCATCGTGAAAGCGCAGTCCATCTTGATTCTGCAGCAACTCATAGAAAGCTCTGCGGACCTGGGCGACCACATCACGTTTCTTCGCCTCAGCCTCCGCCCTTGCGATGTCGACATCCGTGTCTGCCACTTGCGTCCGCAGTTGCCGCTTGCCCCCACCAGGAAGGCTTTGGCTATACATGAACATGTGCTGGGACTGATTAAGATCCCAAGGGCGGCTCAATGGAGTTCCCCAGCCTCGATACATGAACGCGGGATCATCCAGAGATCCTGCGCTGCCTCGGCGTGCCTCAGCCACGGCGATTCGTCGCATCGCTGCAAGAATTTCTGGATTCTTGGCGAGGGATGCCGATTCCAGTTCTGGCAGGGTGAGAGGAATCGTCGACGGATGGTGGTGCTCTTGCGGATCCGACAGTATTGCCTCAGTTCTCGCCAGAGCACCGGGTTCCGTTACGGGGCGTTCAGCATTTTGCGCACTGGCTGCGAGGGCGCTCCAAATTGCGACTACCAAGACGGCTAAGACCTTCATTGCGCTTCTCCACGAAAAAACCGCGTCAGGAGGGGAGGCATCGGCAAGACTCCGCACAAAAAGCCGCGCGTAGACGCACCAATGCCCAGAGTTGTGAAATGAAGGTTCTAGATTCTCAGAACAGAAGAGGACAAGGGAGGAGCTTCATGCGGAGGTGATTCGAGGAAGGCGAGAGAGGCTGGCCGAGACGTCACCTCCGGCTGAGAGACATGGCCGCCAACCGGGACCACAGCGAGGACGCGCTCCTGCAACTTGTTGACGTGCGTTTCGACGGTCGTAATTTCCGGTCGGGGGGACACCTGGCAGCAAGCGGGGGTTGCAGTGACCATTAAGCGTTCGCAATGCATCGCCATGTGGCGGGAACACTTTTGCTTGGCCTGTGCCATGGTCAAACATGGCAGCAGGCAAGCCAAGGCCGGTGTCGCCGCCCAAAGCAGGACGGCACCGACCGCTAAGCTCACACGAGTTCGGCTCACAACCACCAGTCTAGGCTCCTTGGCAGTGACCTGCAAAGTGTCTTAGTTTGCAGTGCTGCCTGCACCTCAGCTTACACTACCGATTTGCGAGAACACGTGGCTGTGATTCTCGTCACAAGAGGAAGTGGCCCTTGTCACCCTTGGACGCCGCGCTACCGCCATCCTATATCAGGGAAATGACTTCCCAATAGACTCCCTCAGCAGATCTGGGTCAGAAAGAAATAACACGCGTGCTGACTAAAGCGGCCGACTACCTGTTTGTCGGCAAACCGGAAGTCACCGCCGGAAACCGGTCCAGAAGGGTCACCCCCTGCTTAAGTCAGCGATTATGGGGCACACACAAAACCACAGGAGCGCAATTCCTGGCCATCTCCTGAACCGCCCTGAAGGTTCAGAAACCGCCGGCACCTTTGATAACATCTTGCACGGCACCTGTTCAGGAGGCTCCGTTGCCTGAGAACTTCATCTCCGAACGCGAATTCGCTTCCGCTGTGCAAGGCAGCTTACATCTGCGCGTGCTGGGCATCGTGCTCGCCGGCGGCAAGGGAACCCGGCTCTTTCCTCTCACCCGCGAACGCGCCAAACCCGCCGTTCCCTTCGGAGGCAAATACCGCATCGTCGATTTCGTCCTCAGCAACTTCGTCAACTCCGGAATCCATTCCATCTACGTGCTCACCCAGTTTCGCAGCCAGTCGCTGCTGCAGCACCTCAGCGAAGGCTGGCAATTCAGCGGCCTGCTGAAGAGCCACTTCATCATCAACGTCCCGGCGCAAATGCGCTCGGAGAACGAATCCTGGTACCAGGGAACTGCCGATGCCATCTTCCAGAATATGAATCTGATCGAGCAGTCCGACCCGCACCTGGTGGCCATCTTCGGAGCCGACCACATCTATCGCATGAACATCGCCAGCATGATCGATTTCCACCGGGCAAAGCAGGCACAAGTAACGGTCGCCGCCATTCCGGTTCCCCGCGCGCAAGCCCGCGAATTTGGCGTCATTGAGGCCGCCGACGATGGACGCATCGTGGCCTTTCACGAAAAGAAAGCCGATGCCCCAACCATCCCCGGCGATCCCAGCCGGGTCTACGCCTCGATGGGCAACTACGTCTTCTCCACCCGCACTCTTCTCGGCCTCCTCAAAGACGACGCGAAACAGCAGGGCAGCCACCACGATTTCGGCATGGACATTCTTCCCAAGCTCGCCGGCAAGGCCCCCATCTACGCTTACAACTTCGAGAACAACCGCATCCCCGGCGAGCCCGAAGATTCCATCCCTTACTGGCGCGATGTGGGAACCATCGAGGCCTACTACGAAGCCAACATGGACTTGAACCACGTCAAGCCCGAGCTCAATCTCTACAATCGCGAGTGGCCTGTCCGCAGCACCAGCTACCCCGACCCGCCGGCCAAGTTCGTCTTCGATGACGACGATCGCCGCGGCGAAGCCCTCGACAGCATCGTCTCCGGCGGATGCATCCTTGCCGGGGGCATCGTGCGCAAGTCGGTCCTTGGACGCGGCGTCCGCGTTCACACCGGCGCCCTGGTGGAAGGCTGCGTCATCATGGACAATTGCGACATCGGACGTCACGCCAAGCTCCGCCGCGCCATCCTCGACAAGAATGTCCGCATTCTGCCAGATACAAAAGTCGGCTACGATCTCGAAGCCGACCGCGCCCAGGGCTGGCACGTCACGGATTCCGGCATAGTCGTCATCGGCCGTCGGCACAGCCCTGTACCCATGGCCACCATGTTGGCCTGATGCTCCTACGCACCGCGCGACCGCAAGAGCGCAGGGCCTAACTGTAAGCGCCCCCATTTGTCCATTTCCGGACGATTGATTCCACGACCGCACACGCCGTAGCCTCCCACCGCTGAACCGCGCGCCTCTTCTCCCATGAAATCAGCCAACTCCCGCACCCGACTTTGGCCCACCGTATGCATTCGATCAACCCATGGAAGCGGTAGCCATGCATGAAACGTACCCAGCCACGCCCTCTGAACCCGCGCGCGTTCTAATCGCCGACGATCAGGCGCACATTCTGGAGGCCCTTCAGTTCCTGTTGCGCGGCCGCGGCTTCTCCACCGAAGCCGTCACGCATCCTGCCCGCGTTTTGCGTGCCCTCGAAACAGAACATTTCGACGCTGTGTTGATGGACCTGAACTATTCCCGCGGCACCGTCGAAGGTGAAGAGGGACTCGAACTGGTTTCCCGCATTCGCTCCCTCGACAGCCTGCTTCCCGTCGTAGTCATGACTGCCTGGAGCAGCGTCGATCTCGCTGTCGAGGCCATGCGGCGCGGCGCGTCAGATTTCGTTCAGAAGCCCTGGGAGAATCACGAACTCATCGAAAAATTGCAGCATCAGCTTTCTTCGGCGCGGGCCCAGCGCAAAGTGCAACGCCAGCATGATGAAGAACTCGAGGAAGCCCGCCGGATTCAGGACACCCTCCTGCCCAAGAAGTTACCCTCGATCCCAGGCTACGAGATCGCCGCCATGACCCAGCCCTTGCGCTTTGTTGGCGGCGACTACTACAACGTCGCTCGTCTCAGTGAGCACCAGACCGCTGTTTGCATTGCCGATATCGCCGGCAAGGGCCTTCCCGCAGCCCTCCTGATGTCCAACTTGCAAGCCGCGCTCAAGCCGCTCATGTGGCAGAAGCTCGCGCCGCGCGAACTGTGCCACCGTCTCAACCGCATCTTGTGTGATGTCACGCCGGTGGGAAAGTTCATTTCATTCTTTTATGCGGTGCTCGACAGCGCGAACCATCGCCTGACCTACTGCAACGCGGGGCACAATCCACCACTGCTGGTTCGTGCCGATGGCTCCACCACCGAACTCGAAGCCGCCGGCGCGGTCCTCGGACAATTCCCGCAGTGGAGCTACGAGCAAAGCGAACTGCAAATCCACGCTGGAGACAAGCTCCTGATCTTCACCGACGGTCTGGTCGAAGCCTGCAACGCGAACGACGAATTCTTCGGAGAACAGAGCCTGATCCGCATTGCCCGCGAAAATCTCAACTCCAGCGCCGAAGATTTAATGGCGACGTTGATCCGCGCCGCCTCGCAGCACACCGCTCAACATTTTCAAGACGATGCCAGCCTCATCGTATTGAAAGCCGCCGCCGCACAGAGCTAAACAGTACGTTCGAAGCATCTCGCGCGGGCATTGGCGCGGAGTATGTGGCACGGGGTATGTGGCGCGGGCGCCCACGCCCGCGCTGCCGAGGCAGCAATAAATCCCGGGGGCAGAAAGGGTGGAGATAGCGGACATAAAAGTGACATCCGCCGCCGAAAAACAGGCCTATAATAACCCCGTATGCGCCGCCTGATCTTCATCACGGCGTTCGCTCTGCTCCTCGCCTTACCTGTCTGGGCACAGCGTGGCGGCGGCCACGGGGGTGGCCACGCTGGTTTTGGCGGCGCCGGTCACGGCGGTTTTGCTGGAGGCCACGGTGGCTTCTCCGGCGGCCACACTGGTGGCGGCCACTTCTCCGGTGGAATGCACGGAGGCTTCTCTCACGGTTTCAACCGCCCGTCGCGCTCTGGCTTTTCCCGCGTCCCCTATCTACACAACGGATTTCACAACGGAGCCCGCAGCGGCTTCCATGGACGCCATCGTGGCGACCGCGACCGCTTCCACTTCGGGCTTCGCACCAGCAATTGTTTCGGCTTTGCCTGCCGTGGGGGATTCCCTTGGTGGGGTTGGGGCTATGATCCCTGGCTCTGGAATTGGTGGGACGACCACTCTTCCTACAATGACGACTACAACGAGAATCTCGCTATCGCGAACGAGATGAACCAGCAAAGCCTCGAGCAGCAGCGCATGCTCCGCCAGGAAGAGGCCGACGGCGATCAGGATGCTTACTCGCGCCAATCCTCCGTGTCCAACTCCAATTCAAGCGCGAAAGATCCCGACCCTATCCTTCCCGCCACTGTCCTGGTTTTCCGCGATCAGCGCCAGCAGGAGATCCACAATTACGCCATCGTTGGCCAGACTCTTTGGAACTTCGCGCCGCAACACACGCAGAAAATTCCGCTCGCCGACCTCGACCTTGCCGCTACCGAAAAGGCCAATGACGACCGCGGCGTCACCTTCCGCGTTCCCTCCTCCGGCGAAGCCCAGTAGCCTCTGGGCCCCATTCACCGCGCCCCATCCCCATTCACTGCACCCAACAGTGCATTGACCCCTTCGGTCTTTCCATTTCAGCTGTGAGCTAGTACATTCAAATCAAGCATTTAGGCCAAATTCAAGTGGGACGGGGAACCTGCTGCAACACGGGGTCGCTCAACCGAAGATCCATGTCCCCTGATAAAATACAGAGAACATCCAAACTATGCCGTTAAAAACACTGTTTTTGAATCCTCCTTCGTTTGAAAACTTCGACGGGGGCGCTGGCTCTCGTTGGCCGGCGACTCGCGAAATCGAAAGTTACTGGTATCCGGTGTGGCTGGCTTACCCCGCGGGCATGCTCGAGGGCGCACGCCTGCTCGATGCGCCGCCGCATCACGTCTCAGGCGAGGAGACCATCCAGATCGCCAAGGACTACGAGTTCCTTGTGCTCTTCACCTCGACCCCCGGATTCCCCGGCGATATTCGGCTGGTCCGCGCTATCAAGAGCGCGAATCCCAATATCAAAATTGCCTTCGTTGGCCCGCACGTAAGCGTGCTACCCGAAAAATCTTTGCGGGATTGTCCTGAAATTGATTTCGTCTGCCGCAAGGAATTCGACTACGCGGTCACCGATTTCGCCAAGGGCAAGCCCCTCGCAGAAATCCCCGGCGTCTCGTTCCTCCAGGACGGCAGCGTCGTGCACAATCCCGATGCACCGCAGATTCAGGATCTCGACGCGCTTCCTCACGTCACCGATGTATACAAGCGCGACCTCGACGTCACCAAATACACCGTGCCGTTCCTGCTGCATCCCTTCGTCTCGCTCTACACCACGCGCGGCTGCCCGGCACAGTGCACCTTTTGCCTATGGCCCCAGACCCTGAGCGGGCATCCCTGGCGCAAGCGCTCCTCCGACGACGTAGCGCGCGAAATGGCCAAGGCCAAACAGATGTGGCCCGAAGTGAAGGAATTCTTTTTTGACGACGACACCTTCAACATTCAGAAGGCGCGCACCATCGAACTCTGCGCCAAGTTGAAGCCGCTGGGATTAACCTGGTCCTGCACCTCGCGCGTCACCACCGACTTCGAAACTCTAAAAGCGATGAAGGAAGCCGGTTGCCGCCTGCTCATCGTCGGCTATGAATCCGGCGACCAGCAAATCCTGAAGAACATCAAGAAAGGCGCGACGATCGAACGCGCCCGCCAGTTCACCAAGGATTGCCACAAGCTTGGCCTGGTCATTCATGGCGACTTCATCATGGGCCTGCCCGGCGAAACCCACGAAACCATCAACAACACCATCGCCTTCGCCAAGGAACTCGATGTCGAAACCATTCAGGTTTCCGTGGCGCATGCCTATCCCGGCACCGAACTTTATGATCACGCGGTGAAGAACGGATTCATTGTCGGCGACAACAAGATGGTCGACGAAGGCGGACATCAGCTCGCACACATCCAATATCCCGGCCTGCCCGCCGACGATATCCTCTCTGCCGTTCATCGCTTTTACGACGAATATTATTTCCGTCCGAAAGCAGTCTTCCGCATCCTTAAGAAAGCGGCGTTTGACGGCTACGAGCGCAAGCGTCTCTACAAAGAGGCCAGGACGTTCCTGAAGCTGCGCACCGCCCGCAACAAACTGGTGAAGCAGCACGCCGAAACGGCTGCCGCTGCCCGTCCCGCAAGCGCGGTGGGAATGTCGGATTAACTACCGAGTGAGCAGTACGCAGTACTCAGTTTCTGCTGAATGCATTTTTCTGAGTATTGAGCACCGAGTACTGAGTACCGAGAACTGACTTTCAGTGACCTTTCGCAAGTACCTTGTGCTGGCTGGAGTGACCGTCTTCGCAGCGGCCGGTGACTCCATGCTTTCTCACGGGATGAAACAAGCCGGCAACGTTTCGTTGCATCACCTGCAAAGCTTGCTCCTGGCAGTTACCAATCCCTGGGTCGCGCTGGGAATTCTTCTGCTCCTCGCTTTTTTTGCTTCCTACATGAACGCGCTTTCGTGGGCTGACCTGACATACGTCTTGCCCGCGACCTCTTTGGGATACGTTTTGCTCGCCCTGGTCGCAAAGTTCGCCCTGCACGAGCAGGTCAGCCCCTTGCGTTGGCTGGGCATAGCGCTGATTTCTGGCGGAGTGAGCTTCGTCGCCGGTGGACCGGCATTAACCAGTCATCACGAGGAACCTGCAAAAGATATTTTGGCAGACTCGCCGACACCCAGTGCATCATCCCCAAATACAGCCCACGCGGCCTCAGTCGGGGTGAAGCGATGAGGCACGTTTACACCTGGAGTGGAATCCTCATTGTCGTCATCTTTTCAGTCATTGGTGACATCCTCATGGCGCGCGCCATGAAACAGGTCGGCGATGTCCACGAATGGTTCCGTCGCTCCGGTCTGTGGACCGTCGTCGGCCGCATCCTCTCGAACTCAAATTTCTTCCTCGCCGTGAGCGCCATGGCTGTCGCCTTCTTCAGCCTCCTGTTTTCGTTATCTTGGGGCGATGTGAGCCTGGTAGCCCCAGCCGCCGCTTCGCTCACCTTCATCGGCAACGCCTTCGCCGCAAAAATCTTCCTCCACGAAAAAGTCGACCGCCGCCGCTGGATCGCAGCCCTGCTGGTAGCCGGCGGCGTAGCCCTGCTGGCGGGCTAAAGCGCAGCTTAATGTGGCACGAGGTCCTATGTGGCCCGGGCGCCCCCGCCCGCGCTGCGTACGCAAAATAAACCCCATGCGCTCTGCACGAATCTCGATGTTTTTCTCTGCGACCTCCGCGCCCCCTCTCAGCGCTCTCTGCGTTTTAAGATTTTGCTTCCATCTCTGCGAGCGCTACACGCGTCGTGTAGCCCAGCAAAGCAATCACTGCGAAGGGAAGGGAAGCCGCGGTCCGAATCGGCAGCGCCAACACTGTCGCGGAATTGAAAGTCGAACTCTCCACCACCGGCCGCACCACCACCAGGCCCAATGCCGCAACCCACGGCCAGAACAAAACCACCGCACCCATCGCCAGCAGCAGTCGCGGCACTCGCCCCAGAGCGCGCATCTTCCGCCAATATCGGACTACCATCAGAATCCCCGGCAGCAGAATCACGTGATCGTAGACCGCCTGTCCCGGCAAAACAGCAATCACGATGATCGCCAACAACACGCTCACGGTCCAAACAAACGTGAACGAATCCGCTGCCGCGCCTCGGTTCCTCCAAGCGATCACCAATCCGAAAATGATCGCACCCGCGGTAAGCGCAACTGTCGCTGGTCCGGCCAGACGCGCTCCCAATAACGAAATCAGCATGCCGCCAAGAAGGGAAGGCTCCGAGTACTGGTGATACTGCGAAAGCACTCGCACCCACGACTGAATCCATTGCGGCCAAACCAGCAACGCGGCTCCAATCAGCAAAACCATGGTCGAGAAAAATCCTAGTAGAAACCGTACTCGCCGCCGTGCTCCCGCCAAGCTCCAAACAAGCATGCAAAAAGCCACCAGCACGGACATTTGCGGCTTCATCATCGTGAGCGCAATAAGAACTCCCGCAACCAGCAACCGTCCGCGCTGCAACATCACGACCGCCGCAGCCAGCAGAAAGGCCATCAGCAGACCTAACTGCTCCGCGTACAGGCCCTCTAGTACCGGATAGCTGCACACACTCAGCAGAACAAGAACGAGAAGCCAGGGCCAACGCACCTCCCATGACAGCGCTTTCAGCCATAGCAGAATGCTGCCCAAGGTCATGGTCACGAGCAAAACTCCCATGACCACACGCACTGCTTCAAACGGCAACTCCGCCGCCGGCGACATCACCAGCAACGTAAACGCCGGATGTGCAAATATCCGCAGGTCCTTCGGATCGCTCGCGAGGCGCGAATCGAGTGCCCGCCCGAACAAACCCACTTGAATCTCGCGCGTCATCTCCGCGCTGTAAGGATCGTGTCCCCGTAGCGCTTCCCGCGACGTCAGCCAAACGGGATAGAAATCGTTCCCGAACTCATATCCGCCGCCCAGTCCCTTCGCCGCGCTAACTTCTCGCGCTCGAGGAAGGAAAAGACATTGGTGGTAATAGAGCATCGCGCCGGCGACCAGCAAAGCGAGGCCCAGTGCGATGAAAGCAAAACGCAGGGACCGTCGGTTGTCGCTGTCGGAAGCCATCTCGGATAGGAAATCGCGAAAGGGAATCAGCGATTAAACCACGCTCCCACCATTCCTGCAAAAATAAGGTGCAGCGGGCTTTATGTGGCGCGAGCGCTCCCGCCCGCGTGCGCGAGCAGCAAACCACTTCAGTGCTGTAGTCAAAGCGCCGCGAGTTTCTCTCCGCGTCCTCCGCGATCCTTCTCGGCGCTCTCCGCGGTCAGGATTTTTTCGCCTTTAGCACGGGAACTCCGGTTGTCGCTGTCGGAAGCGGCCATCTCTGATAGGAAATCGCGAAAGGGAATAGCGATTAAACAAGGCCTTCACCTTTCCCGCAAAAAAGCCGATGTGGCGGCGGTCCACATGTGACGCGAGCAGCAAACCACTTCAGTGCTGTAGTCAAAGCGCCGCGAGTTTCTCTCCGCGTCCTCCGCGATCCTTCTCGGCGCTCTCCGCGGTCAGGATTTTTTCGCATTCAGCGCGGAAAGCGATCCAAAGCTTTGAGGTCTGAATTTAGGGCACGCTCCGATCCAATGCCGTAAAATAACTCGCTTGCCACGCGCTCCCAAACCAACCCGTCTCCACGGCCAAGTCGCGCTCATCACCGGCGCCACGCGCGGCATCGGACTCGCCATCGCCCGCGCTCTCGCCGCCGAACATTGCAACCTGGTCCTCACCGCCCGTGATGCAAAAACTCTGGCGCGCATCAGCAGGGAACTGGCCCGCCCGAAACTGCACATTCTCGCCCCGTCCTGCGACGTCCGCGACCCCCGCTCGGTTGATGCCCTCTTCCGCACCCTCCGCCGCGACTTCCCTCGACTTGACCTTCTCATCAACAATGCCGGCATCGCCCACGCGAACCTGCCTGTGGATCAACTCCCCTATCCCATCTGGAGAGATGTTCTGGCCACGAACCTTGATGGAACCTTCCTGGTCACGCAAGCCGCCTTGGCCATGATGCAGCGCGGCGCCACGATTGTGAACAATCTCTCCATCTCCGCCCATCGCGTCTTCGCCGGATCCGCCGCCTACACCGCCTCCAAGCACGCCGCCCTCGGCCTCACCAACACGCTTCGCGAAGAGCTCCGTCCGCGCGGCATCCGCGTCATCGGACTTCTCCCCGGCGCCACCGATACCGATATCTGGAACACTCTCTGGCCGCAGGCCCCTCGCCGAAAAATGATGTCGCCGGAAACCGTCGCCCAAGCGCTGATCAACGCCATCCTCCTGCCGCCCAACGTCACCGTCGAAACGCTCGAGATCGTGCCCTCAACCGGGACCCTGTAGGCACGGAATCGAGGCCCCGGTCGCGTCATCCGAGCCGCGTAAGGGCACCGGCTGGCAGGTTATTCAATGTCCGATAACAGGTA
>DASTCU010000084.1:0-43315 GCA_035710825.1 Candidatus Sulfotelmatobacter sp. | reverse complement strand
AAGCCCTTAAATTTCGAAGCCCGCAACGCGGCCCTAAAGGGCCGCTCTGCCACGGTGCTGCCCATATCGGTCCCAAGCCTGCGCTTGCGCCAGCTCGTTTCCTACCTGCACCCTTGGAGGGCCGCTCTGTCCAGGGGGCGTCTTCGCGTTCTCAGTGCGACGTCAGGACTGGTTCTCGTTCTTCGCGAAAGGAATCGCCCGAGAATTTCTCAGGCGGAACTGGCTCTCCTTCCGGGCCACGCTCGATTTCACGCCGCACCAAGAACAAAAACAGAATGGCGAGCACGGTGTACATTCCCATGAATCCGAGGAGCGTGAACATGCCGTTGCCTGCCGAAACTGTTTTTGAATAACCGTCAGCGGTGCGCATCAGCGAATACACCAGCCATGGCTGGCGGCCGATTTCAGCGGTGATCCAGCCGGCGGTATTCGCGATGTAGGGGAATGGCAATGCGATCAGCAAGATCCACAACATCCAGCGATTCTGAAACAGCTTGCCACGCCACAGCAGGAATGCCGCGATAATCGTCACCGCGATGAAGATCGTACCCAGGCCCACCATGATGTGGTAGCTGTAGTAAAGCAGTGCGATATTGGTCGGCCATTGGTCTTCCGAAAACGCGTTGAGGCCTTTTACTTCGGCCTTCCAGGCGCGATACGTAAGAAAGCTGAGAGCATTGGGAATAATGATCGGATTGTCGATTTTCTTCTCGTCGACGTTTGGTTGGCCCACTAAAACCAGAGGCGCTCCGGGCTGGCTGGCAAACAATGCTTCCATGGCCGCCAGCGTGACCGGTTGGTTATTGGCGATGAGGCGTCCTTGTCCGTCGCCCGTGGGAAACAGCTGCAGGATGCTGGCAATGAGTCCGGCGGTAACGCCCACACGCACGAAGATGCGTCCGTGGTCTGCAAACTTGCCCCACAGCAGATAAAACGCGCCGATTGCGGCCATGACGAACGCGCCGGTGATCACGGCACCGCTCATGTTGTGCGCGTATTGCCACCATGCCCAGGGGTTCAGAACCAGCGCCCAGAAGCTGGTGAGCTGCACGGAACCATCAGCAGCTTTCGCGTAGCCCACGGGATGCTGCATCCATGCATCGGTAGCGACGATGAAAAATCCGCTTAGCCATGATCCCAAAAACACGGCGACGGCGGACCACCAGTGTCCGCGCGGGCTGAGCCGCTTTTCGCCGTACAGAAACAGTCCGAGAAATGCGGACTCGAGGAAGAAGGCGAACATGCCTTCCATACCGAGCGTCTGGCCAATGACGCCTCCGGCGAAACGCGAGAAGTGCGACCAGTTGGTGCCGAACTGAAATTCCATGGGGATGCCGGTCACGACGCCCAGGACGAAATTGATGCCAAAGATGCGCGCCCAGAAGCGGGCGGCGCGATTGTAGGTCTCGTCGTTGCGGCGAAGGGCACGGGTCTTGAGCAGCACAATCAGCGGCGCCAGGCCCATGGTCAGCTGCGGGAAGAGGTAGTGAAAAGTGACGGTAAAAGCGAAGTGAAGGCGGTGAACCAGGAGGGCACTATCCATAAGCATCCTCGAAATACGATCTAGCTTAATGATCGAGGAGGCAGCTGGATGTGATTTGGATCACAATTTAGCGGCCGCTCTTGCGCCGTCTTTCCAACTCGGCACGGCGGACGTCACGGCGGCGGCCGGCGTCGTCGTAGCGGCGGCGCTGGTCATCGGTCTCGGGAATAACGGCGGCGACCTTAAGGTGCTTGCCAGCAGGGTCAATCGCCACGAAGGTCAGGTAGGCGGAGGCGACGTGCTGCGCGGTGTCTGCGATGTAGTTCTCCACGTAAACTTTTACGCCGACTTCCATCGAGGTATGGAAGACGCGATTGACCGACGAACGCAGGATTACGAGATCACCGACGCGGACGGGTACGAGGAAATCGATGTGATCGACGGAGGCGGTGACGACATAGTTACGCGAGTGGCGGTGGGCGGCCATGGCGCCGGCGAGGTCGATCCAGTGCATGAGACGTCCGCCGAGCAGGGCTGCGAGCGGGTTGGCATCGTTGGGTAGCACGATTTCTGCCATCTCGGATTGCGAGTCGCGAACTGGGCGGGGAGTGAGGTCGTCAGTCATTCGTCTTTCCTTTGCACGGGGTGCTGTCGCGGGGATGGTTTCTTCAAGCTTTCTTTTTCAAGTATGAGTCGAGGAAACATTCGGCCATTTTCTGGATGCGGGGATCGTAGTGACCGAGCAGCCAGGTTGTAGTCGTGAGATCAAATTTCAATTCGCCCTGCGTGACGGGATGATGGTCGCGTTCGCAGACGTACATCAGGCAAAGAATGCGATTGGGTGCGTCGGAGGAAGCCATCGGGCGCAGATCGCGACCGATCGAACCCCTGGGCGCGGAAATGGCAAATCGAACTGCGTCCCACGCGCCCACCGCTGGCGACCAACCGCAACTGCTGACGTAACCTAAATTGCAGAAACGTTCCAAAACCTGTTGGGGCGGAGTGATGCCTTCATGCCCGGGAGCCGTGCAGTGGCCGCTCCATCCACAGCCTAAGGGAAGCCGCGACGGATGAGGCCAACTGCCGTTCTCCAGCTTCGATACCGGCATGAAATAGGGACAGGCCAAGTTCTGAGTTCCCGGGACTCGAAGTAATGGGAATCGCCATTGTAGTCAGCTGAGAGAGGTCTGACCAGCTTCATCTCTGGGCCCGGGCTTAGAAATTCATGAACCACGAAGGACACGAAGGTTCACCAAGGAAACGATTACCGGTTTCCGCTTCGTTCCTGGCATCTCCAGCAGCGCTTTGTAGTAATCTCGTCTCGAGAGGCGCACGCGTATGGACCGCATTGCGGCACTGAATGAGGTGCTGACCGAAAATCCGAAGGACGCGTTTGCGCGGTACGGCCTGGCGATGGAGTACTCCAAGCAGGGAGACTTCGACCGGGCGCTGGCCGAGTTCTCGATTCTGCTGGAGAATCATCCGGAGTACACCGCGGGATATTTCATGGCGGCGCAAACGCTAGTGCGTGCGGAGCGTCCCGAGGAAGCGAAAAAGATGTTGCAGGAAGGCATCGCTTCGGCGCGGCGCACTGGGAATCTGCATGCGCAGTCGGAGATGGAAGCTATGCTGGGGGAATTGAACTCGGCGTAAAGCCAGAGATTGAAGATTGCAGATTTTAGATTTGTTCGCTCGTCGTTTGTGGACGTGTGTGAATATCTATCCAGCCGGAAAATCTGCAATCGATTTATCCCGCCATTCGGCCCATTGCCCATTCCACCAGGCCGGGGAAAAGCTGATAGAGCTTCACCGGAACGTGCATCGTCCAGGGGACGATCACTTCTCTTTTCTGTTTTAAATATCCTTGCAATGTGGCGCCAGCGACCCGTTCGGCGGTAATGCCACGTAGCGAAGCTGGCCGAACCCTTTTCAGGTCGTTCCCACGAACGGAATTCTCGCTGAATCCGGTGCGAACGTAGCCGGGACAGACCGTCAACACGTGAATACCGTCGTTCTTGAGTTCGACTCTCGCAGCCTTACCGATGGCGTTCAGGGCAAATTTGGTCGCGCTATAGGTGGCATGGAACGGCACCGGGATGTGGCCGGCGACGCTGGAAATGTTGATGATGGTGCCGCCGCCCAGCTGGCGCATGACCGGGATCACCGCTTGGATCGCGGATAACACGCCAAAGACGTTAGTCTCGAACATATCGCGGCAGGCATGCATATCGACCTGAGCTACGGAATCGAGCAGGCCGTGTCCGGCGTTGTTGATCCAGATATCGATACGCTTGAAGTGATGAAGGGTCAGGGCGAGAACGCGGTCAATCTCTTCCGAGTTGCGTACGTCGCAGGAGAGCGCCACGGTGCGATCGGGATATCCAATGCGCGTGCGAGCGGCTTCGGAACGGGAGGTGTCGCGCGATAGTAGCACCACGCTCGCGCCTTCGCCGGCAAACTTTTTCGCGATCGCCTCGCCGATGCCCATCGAAGCACCGGTTACCACGACAACTTTCCCAGCGAGTTCCATGCTCGCGTTGTATTCGACGCGTCGCGGCAAGTCAAGATACTAGCCGGGGCCCTGTCGTACAATCGAACTGGCTCCGGATTGCGCTGCCGAGGAGACCGCTTGCCCCTTCTTCCTTTATTCCCGCTCGAGGTCGTACTGCTTCCGGGCACTCCCCTGCCCTTGCATATTTTTGAGCCCCGGTACAAAGAGATGATCAGGGAATGCCTCACTAATGAAGCGCCGTTTGGGGTGGTCCGCGCGCTGGAAGAGGGGATCGCAGAAGTCGGCTGCACCGCAGAAATTGTCACCGTAACCAAGGAATATCCCGATGGCAGGCTGGATTTGATTGCGGAAGGCCGCAAGCGGTTTGAAGTCGTGGAATTGAATGAAGAGCGCTCGTTCCTGCGCGCCGAGGTTTTGCTCGTACCCGATGAACCGGGGGCGCTGGTGCAGGAGGAACGAGTGAAGGCCATCCAGCTTCACCTGGAGATTTTGTCGTTGGCTGGGGCCGTGCAGGATCTTTCCGCGGCGGATCAGAACCAGCTTTCGTTTTATCTGGCGGGGTCGCTGCCGCTCGATCTGGACTTCAAGCAGAAGCTGTTAGCCATGCGGTCCGAGGGCGAGCGCATTCAGGCGGTGGCTTCCTACCTGGAGACTATCCTTCCCAAACTTCGACGAGTGGCGCGGGCCCGGCAGAAGGCCGGAGGCAACGGGCATGGGCACTGATTCCCAGGTGCACATAGGGAAGCGGGCCGCAAAAGCGGGGGTATAATCAGACCATTGTGGTTCCCTGGGGGTTCTGTTCATGAGTGTTCCGCGCACGCTGGGTGATCTGCGCCGCAGCCTATTTTCCGAAGAGCGTTTGAGCACGCGCCGGGTTAAAGACGAACTAAGAGACAACCTGGTCGCACGCTTGCGTGAGAAGGGTGATGCCGCGGTGTTTCCCGGGATCGTGGGTTATGACGACACGGTGGTGCCGCAGATTATCAACGCGATTCTCTCGCGGCATAATTTCATTCTACTGGGGCTACGCGGTCAGGCGAAAAGCCGCATACTGCGAGCCTTGACGACGTTGCTTGATCCAGAGATGCCCTACCTGGCGGGATGCGAGATTCACGATAATCCGTATGCGCCGATCTGCCGTCGTTGCCGCGAGGAAGTTGCACGGCTGCGCGATGCTACGCCCATTGCCTATCTGACTCCGGATGACCGTTACGTGGAGAAGTTGGCTACGCCCGATGTGACGATTGCAGATTTAATCGGGGACATCGATCCCATTAAAGCAGCGCGGGGCGGCCACGAACTGTCGAGCGAGTTGACGGTTCACTACGGACTGCTGCCGCGCGCCAATCGCGGCATTTTCGCCATCAACGAATTGCCGGACCTCGCCGGGAAAATTCAAGTCGGATTGTTCAACATCATGCAGGAAGGCGACGTGCAGATTAAGGGGTACCCGATCCGTCTGCCGCTGGATGTGGCGCTGGTGTTCAGCGCGAATCCCGAGGATTACACGGCTCGCGGGAAGATCATCACGCCGCTCAAAGACCGCATTGGCTCGGAAATTCGTACGCATTATCCCGCGACGGTGGAGGAAGGCATTGCGATCACGGCGCAAGAAGCGTGGACGCGGCGGAATGGACACGCGATGCATCTGCCGAATTACGTGCAGGAGGTAATCGAGCGTGTGGCGTTCGCGGCGCGGGAAGACAAGAAGATCGACAAGCGCTCGGGCGTGAGCCAGCGGCTGCCGATCTCGGCGATGGAAAACGTCGTCTCGAATGCGGAGCGGCGCGCGATTCGGAATGACGAAAAGCTGGTGGTGCCGAGGATCAGCGATGTCTACGCGGCGCTGCCCGCGATCACCGGGAAACTCGAACTGGAGTATGAAGGCGAGATGAAAGGCGCGGACCACGTGGGGCGTGAGTTGATTCGCGCTGCGATCGCCAAGACCTACGACGAGTATTACACCGGCGCCAACGTGCAGCAGATCGTGCAATGGTTCGACCTGGGCGGCGAGATTCAGCTTTCCGACGCGGTACCGGCCGCGGAAGCGCTTGAGAATCTCAAGGGGATTCAAGGACTCATCGACAAGTTGGGGCCGTTGGGTGTCTCGCAGAAAGAAAGCCCCGAGCAGCAGGTTTCGGCGGCGGAGTTCATTCTCGAAGGGCTGCACGCGCACAAGCGGATCGGACGCAGCGAAGAGCGCGTGTTCAAGGCAGGCGAGAAGAAGCCTGAGGCTGTGCGAGAGAAATCGTTCGAGCCGGATGAAAGGCCGTACCGGCCAAGAAGACAGTTCAATTAGGCTACCGGCTCTCGGCTACCGGCTTCCGGGGCTTGAGAATTCAAAACCGAAAGCCGAAAGCCGGAAGCCGTCTTTTATGAAACGCATCCGCTATTCCAAATACGTTCCCGATCCTGCGGGCGAGATGAGCATGGAGGACTTGCTCAGCGCACTGGCGGACTACCTGCTGCAGAGCGGCTTTCAGGATTCCATGTGGTACGAAATGCCGCAGGGGGAGCACACGCTTGACGACCTCAGGCGCGCCATCGAAGAAGCGCTGATGAACGGCGAGATGTTTGACGAGAATCTGCGCGAGCAGATCGAGCAGATGATGGCCGAAGGCCAACTGGACGAGTTGATCGAGAAACTCATCGAGCGTATGCAGCAGGAGGATTACATCTCGGTGGATGAGCCGCACGATCCGGCGCGGCAGTCGAGCGTTGGCGGGCAAACCGGGGAGGCGCAGCAAGCGAAATTTGAGATTACGGATAAGAGCCTCGACTTTCTGGGATTCAAATCGCTGCGCAACCTGCTGGGGTCGTTGGGCAAGTCGAGCTTTGGAAGGCATGACACGCGCGATCTCGCCACCGGCATCGAGGCCAGTGGATCGTCGAAGACTTATGAGTTCGGCGACACTTTAAATCTCGACATCACGGCCACGCTTTCGAGCGCGATTCAGCGGGAGGGGCTCACGCTGCCACTGAACATCGAATATTCCGATTTGCAGGTGCACCAGTGCGAATATCAATCATCGTGCGCGACGGTGCTGATGCTGGATTGCTCGCACTCGATGATTCTTTACGGCGAAGACCGGTTCACACCGGCGAAGAAAGTGGCGATGGCGCTGTCGCACCTGATCCGCACGCAGTATCCCGGGGATTCGTTGTCGCTGGTACTGTTCCACGATTCGGCCGAGGAAGTTCCCTTGTCGCAACTGGCGCGCGTGAAGGTTGGTCCGTACTACACCAACACGCGTGAGGGCTTGCGGCTGGCGCAGCGGATTTTGCAACGGCAGCGAAAAGACATGAAGCAGATCGTGATGATCACCGACGGCAAGCCGTCGGCGCTCACGCTCGAAGATGGACGGATTTATAAGAATGCCTTCGGGCTTGATCCGCTGGTCGTAAGCCAGACGCTGGAAGAGGTTTCGAAGTGCAAGCGGGCGGGTGTGCTGATCAATACGTTCATGCTGGCGTCAGACTATGGACTGGTGCAGTTCGTGCAGAAGGTGACGGAGATGTGCCGGGGCAAGGCGTACTTCACGACTCCGTATACGCTAGGACAGTATCTGCTGATGGATTACATGTCGCGGAAGACGAAGACCATTCATTAATGGCCCTCAGGGGCTAAAGCCGCAATTGTTTGAGCAAGCAACGCGGCCCTAAAGGGCCGCTCTTCCACCCGCTTATCCACTCCCTTCAAATTGGGCAGGACTCCCCTAATCTTCTTCTCAGCTGATACTCTTTTAGTACACATGGCGAATTGTATTCGATGCGGGCGGCAGCTTCCCCCTTTCACGTTTAAGAAGATCTGCCAGTGGTGTGTGCAGCACGAAGCGGCGCAACGGGGCGAGGACACGGATGAAGTAAGGCAACGGGTGATGCCCGCGCCGTGGGTGCAGCGCGAATCGACCATTACTCTGACACACGTGATTTTCGGCGCCAACGTGGCTGTTTATCTGGCCATGGCGCTGGCCAGCGGCTCGATTGATAATTTTCCAAGTTCTGTAGCCGTACCGTTCGGCGCCAACTACGGGCCATACACGTTGTCAGGCGAGTGGTGGCGCCTGGCAACATACATGTTTCTCCACGGCGGCATCTGGCACATCGTCTTCAATATGTGGTGTCTGTGGGACCTGGGCGCGCTTTGCGAGTCTCTTTACGGGCGCTGGACCTATGCCGCGATCTACCTGACCACGGGCATCGCGGCAGGATTGGCGAGCGTGGGCTGGAATCCGGGGGTGATGAGCGTTGGAGCATCCGGCGCCATCTTTGGATTGGCGGGCGCGCTGGCGGCTTCGTATTATCTGGGCGAGTTCTCGCTGCCCAGCATCGCGATCCGTGGGACTTTACGGAGTCTCGCGTTCTTTATTGGCTTCAATGTGTTGTTCGGAATTGGTTACAACGTCTTCCTGGGGGGGAACTACGGCGGAATCGATAATGCCGCGCACATTGGTGGACTGATCAGCGGATTGATATTGGGCGCGCTGATTGCGCGCTTCGCGCCGCAGCACGACGCGCGGCGTGCGGGGGTTCTGGGACTGGTCGCGCTGGCGGTGCTGGGCGCAGGTCTGTTTGTACGGCAGTGGCGGAGCGGCCCCATGCGCATGGCCATGGCATTCCAGGAGGCGCGAGGCAATCCGGTTGCACAGATGCAATTACTCGTGCGAGCGCAGCCGAATTCCGCGCAGGCGCATTTGGGACTGGCACAGGCTTACTTCAACCAACAACAATTTCCGCAGGCTGAGGCGGAATTTAAGCGAGTGCTGGAATTGCAGCCGCAGAATATGGGGGCGCGCTTTGACCTGGGAATGACCTACTTGAGCGAGAAGCGCCCTGACGAGGCCTCTGCAACGTTCAAGCAGATGGTCGCGCAGGATGCGAACAGCGCCGACGGTCACTATGGGCTGGGGTTGGTGCTGGCCGATCAGGGAAACTATCAATCGGCGATTGAAGAATTCAAAGTTGCAGCGGAGCATGGCCCGTCGATTTCGGGCATCTATTACGAGATGGGGAATTCGTATGCCAAGCTCAAGATGTATGACGATGCCATTGCCTCGTACCTGAAGGAAAAAGAAAAGAACGGTGATGATCCTGATCTCGAACTTGCTTTAGCGAATGCGTATCAGGCGAAGGGGATGACGCAACAGGCGCAGGAAGCGAAGAACCGGGCGGAGCAGTTGAGGGGTGGACATCAGGACCAGCAGTGATTCGGCTTAATTGTTGGGTCCGCAGGGGCTAAAGCCCGTTAGATTTTTGACTCCTGTCGCGGCCCTGAAGGGCCGCTCTTCCACTGACTGCTCTTCCACGAGCTTGACTCCCTAAATCTTTGTGATTTCTCCCACCGCTCGGTGGGCCTGGTTGATGGCCTCGTCCGTGTATGCATAGGCGCCGGCGTCGGCGTTGGCGATGGCGATTCGGCCAAACGGTTTGCGGGCAACCTCGCAGGGCGTCTCGCCGCCTTCCAGCCAGAAGGAATCGAACAGCGAGTTGTATTCGTAGGCGTAGCCGTGAGGCCAGCGATTCACGGTGATCGCCGCGATATCGCGCGCGGGATCGAAGCCGCTTCCATTCAAGGTGCGAGCCAACTGATCGCGAATCTTGCGCTCCATGGTTTCAAATGTCGTGGTGTAGAGTTCCATGCGGCCGTAGACGTGTTGCTGGCGCGCGGGAAGGCCCGGATGACAGGCCGCCTTCATCATGTGCACGACGATCGGCTCATCCGGTTTCTGGGCGCATGCGTATCCGCCAATGCTGACCGGCAGATCGAGGTTTATGCCTGTGTGATACATCCCTGGAGCATAGACGGCATTGGCGCCGACCTTCTGGAAAGCAGTCCAGTTTTTGAGCGCGACGTTGGTGTAGAGCAACGGCACCTTCTGCGCCGAAGCCAGCGCTTCTCTTTGCTTCGACGGCAAATCTTCGCAGATGTAAGGGACGACGACATGCCAACAGGCGAGGATCGAGTTCTTGGCTTTGGCTGTGTAGACTTTGCCGCCGCGGGCGTAGGTGACTTCCACTTCCTTCGCGCTGGCGGCGTCGCCGATGTGCTTCACGCGCACGGCCGTGCTGCTGAGGCGAATGCGGACCGGCGAACCGGCAGCATCGAGCTTTGCATAGTTCGCTTTGGCGAGAACAATATCTGACGAGGAACGGCCGGGAATTGCTTCGGGAATCAGCTGGCGCACCAGCATGCGCGCAATGCTGGCGTTGCCATCAGGGAAGTGAAAGAAATATTTCTCCGCTTCCTCGTTGGGAATACAGTCACGATTCATTCCCTTGCCCGCTCCCGGCTCCAGCTTCATGCCATCGAAGCCGGGAAGGCCCAATCCCCATGCATCCTGCGCGGCTACCGCGTCGATGCCGACTCCAAATAGCCCGTGCGGCAGCGCCTGATAAATCTTCACGACGTCGTCATGCACACCGACCGTGTCTTTCAGAAAATTGGTATAGCTCACGCGGGCCAGCTTCGCCTTTTTCTCATCCGAAGTCAGACCGGTAAAATAATCTTTCGGCTCTTCGTACAGCCGCTGCAGGTCGCGCTTGGCTTGCTCGGCGATGGGGGCTTCCGCCAGAAACTGCTTTAGCAATTGCTCCTGCGATTGGTTGACCTTGTCTTCGCTCTCGGTCCAGCCGCGGGTGCTGAAATTTGTGGCCAGTTTGTCGGTCCCAAATGTTTCCTTGTCGAAGAAAATCTTGGGATGCAGGCCGAACGAAGGATAAAGATTCTTCGCGAAGTACTTCGAATAAGAAGGAACGTCGATGCCCAATTCTTCGATGACGCCCTTCGCCACAGGACTGTAGGGAGCGGGACTCTCGATAGAAAACGTTCCTCCAAAACCAAGGCGGAACGCGTTGTTGACGCGAAACTCGTTGCGCTTGGCATGGCCGCCGAAATCATCGTGATTGTCGAGAATGAGGATGCGGGCCTTCGCGCCCGCGGCCTTGCGATAGAAGTGAGCGGCACTGAGGCCGCTAATGCCTCCTCCGACGACAATCAGATCGTAGGTTTCGCCCGTGTCTTGGGGCTTGCCTGCCGAGTCCCAAAACGTGCCGTCGCGGAGGCTGTGCGCGGTCTCAAACGATCCGGGATGGCTGCCACGCATGCCGGTCAGAGCGGGAGGATAGTAGTTGGGAGAGTTCTGGTCTGCATTAACGGCGAACAGTTGCCACGGCATCATGGCCGCGCCGGCTGTGACTGCCACGCCGTTGATGAAATCGCGGCGCGTGATTTTGCGATGCATCCCCAGTTCCCGGTCCCGTGAATTCACGATCTCCTCCGCAAATTTTGATAGTGTGCCGTAAGCGAACCGCAGCAACTAAAGCCTCGATTTGCTCAGGCTCTGAATGGTGCGGTTTCAGCCGCGCCTTCCTTAATCATTCGTGGTTTCTAAATTTCTACGAAGTACCTTCGGATTTCTTCACAGCGAGGTCTGCGCCCTGGAAACCGATGCGGCTATGAGTACCGTCGCAGAACGGCTTATTGACAGAACCGCCGCAGCGGCAGAGTGAAAACGCAGGTTTGCCGGTGAGGTCGAACTGGTTGCCGTTGATGTCGACGAGTTCCACCGTACCTTCGGGAGCTTCGACGCGATACGGTCCGTTGGGCCTGACGGTGATCTTCACTTGAGCCATGAATCCCTCCAACCTTACGGGTTTCTAGTAAGCCTAGCAAAGATACCATGGAAATAGCGACTCTGAACCGCACAAGCTTCAAGTGGAGAATCGGGTGTTTCGGCTTTACTCGATTCGCAAAGCCTGCATCGGGGGAATGGACGCGGCATGCCGCGCGGGGAGGAAGCTCGCTGCCAGCGACACGAGGACGACGATAAGGAAAGCAGCGGCGAAGGTAACCGGATCGTAGGGCTGCAAGCCGAACAGCAATGATTTCATCAGTCCCACGGAGATGAGAGCGATGAGCAGTCCGAACGCGATTCCAATCGCGGTGACCTGCAAGTTTTCCCGCAGCAGCAACCAAAGAACGCCGGAAGGTCTGGCGCCCAGTGCGACCCTCACACCAATTTCGGAAGTGCGCCGAGCGAGACGATAGGCCAGCGTGCCGTAAAGCCCGACTGCCACCAGGAACGCAGCCAGAAGCCCGAAGAAGGCAGACAAACGCGAAAACATCCGTTGTTGCGCATACGAATGCTCGAACACTGCCTGCTGCGTCATCGGATTTTCCAGCGGCAGGTTGGGATCCATGGCATGTACCGCACGCTGAATCGAGGGTAGAAGGTCCGTAGCGCGTCCTGAAACGCGCAGTTCGACCTCCAGGTGCGTGACTCCGCCGGCCTGCGTGTAGGGATAGTACGCCATGGGAATAGGAGATTCGTCCACACTGGTGTACTTGCTGTCTTTCACAATTCCCACGATGGTGCGGCGGGACTTGTCGCCCAGTTGGTGGCCAAGGGGGTTCACGCCCGGCATTAATTTTTTGGCAAATGTTTCATTGACGACCACGACGCGGGGGGCTGCCTCAGTATCGCTGTCGGAGATATCGCGTCCCTCGATTACGGGTACGCCGAGCACGTGAAAGAAGTCAGGACCAACGTCGTTAGAGCGCAGCGGAGCTTCCGAATAAGGGCGGACCACACCATCGATGACAGCGGCGTTGTTGTCGCTCCAGCCAGAGCCAATCCGGTTCTCCGCGAAGGTAACCGACTCAACTCCGGGCAAAGTACGGAGGCGATCGAGCAAGGCGCGATAAAACTGGACGTTCTGGCCGGTGCTCGCGGTTTTCTGCGGCGTGATCCCAAATACGAGCAGTCCGGGCGCCCGCATGCCGAGATTGGTGGACTCGTAGTTCTTGAGGGTGCGCAGCAATAATCCGGCGGCCACCAGCAGCACGAAGCAGAATGTCATCTGCGTCGCCATCACAACATTGCCGCTCCATTTTCCAGTGCGAGTGCGGTAGGAGGTGGAGGCTGCGGACTTCAAAGCGCCCGCGACCGGGACGCGCAGGGCCGGAATGAATGGAGCAAGCCCGAATACCAGCGAGGCCATCGCGCAGATCAGGAACGTGAACAGCAGAACCGTGGCATCAGGCACAAGGCCGCTCTCGATCTGCGACCAGGCGGCGAGGGCGCGCGTAGAGGCTAATGCAAACATCCATCCTAAAATGCCGCCCATGCTGACCAGCAGAATGCTTTCCAGAAGCAGGTGGCGGAAGATCTGCCATCGGCTGGCGCCGAGGGCAAGGCGGAGACTGAATTCCCGTTGCCGCGCGCTTTTCTTGGCGACAAGCAGCATGGCGACATTCGAGCAGGCGATCACAAGCACCAGCGTGACCAGGGTCATCAGCACGGTCACGCCGGTCTTGTAGTTGCTGCCGGTATCGAGGCCCTCAATGCCGCGGGCGGGCTGAAAAGCCAGCGTAACTTTTGGCGCCTTCGGGTCGGGCGTGGTCAGCCCAGTGTAGGCGACCCGCTGATAACGCGGGGTTACCTCAGCCAGCGCCTGCGCTTGAGAGACACCGGGAGCCAGACGCGCAATCAACTGCAAGCACCACCATGTGGGCGTGCCGTAGAGAGTGTTGTATTCCGGAGCCGAGCCCCAGGCATTCAAGGCGGGCCGATTCTGCAGGGGAATCCACAAATCGGTGGACTGACCCGGCTCGACTCCGAAAAATGCCTCGGGCCCAATGCCGGTGATCGTGAAAGCGATGCCTTTGATGAAGAGCGTCTGACCCAGAACCGAGGGATTTCGCGTGAAGCGCCGCGTCCAGTAGGAATAGCTGAGAACAACCACTTGCGAGTGCGCTTTTTCATCTTCGAGGGTGAAGGCTCGTCCTCGGGCCAGAGAGATACCAAGGCCAGAAAAGAAATTGCCGCTGACCATATCGCCTTCTGTTTCTTCTGGTGTGTCGCCAAAACGCACCGCCACTTTGCCGATCGCCAGGGGAACGAAAGCGATCAACTCCGCGAAGGCATGGTGGTCCTGGCGAAGATCTTCGAAGACCGGTTCGGAAAAGGACGTAGAAGAGTTCCCGGTATTGCTCGCGCCGTCCGGCTGACCGGTGGGCACATGCAGGTAAACAAGCTCCTGCGGATTCGGTACGGGAAGGCCGCGCAGCAGCACCGCATTCATGACGCTGAAGATGGCGCTATTGGCGCCGATCCCCAGCGCCAGCGTAAGCACCACTGTCAGAGCAAATCCGGGGGAGTTGTACAACTGCCGGACGGCGTAGCGGAGTTCCTGCAGCAGGATGTGCACGGCAGTCTTGTCCTGGTTAAATGACGTTTTGCTGATTCAAAAGTGAGCGGATGAGAAATTCGTCGTGGGTCCGGGTTATGCGGCCGCCAGCCTCACCGAGATCAGGCTGCGATACAGTTCCAGGCAGTGATCAATCATGCGTTTGGTGGTGAAACGCTCGCGGGCGCGTGCGTAGGCGAGTTCGGCAAAAGCGCGCCGCATGGGGCGGTCTTCGTTAAGCAGGCGAATATTCTCGGCCAGGCTGGCGGCGTCGTTGGTGCGGAAGTAAAGAGCGGCGTCTCCCCAGACTTCCCGATAGCTGGGAATATCGTTGGCAACAATGGCGCAGCGGGAGAAGGCAGCTTCGAGCGCAGGCATGCCCAGAGGCTCGTAGCGGGAAGTCGCAGCGTAGATCGCGGCGCGACTATACAGAGCACGAAGCTGGGCATCGGTTTGCGGGCCGCGAATGGCAACTGATGTCTCTTCCGTGGCCACTTTCACATCGGCGCGAATGGGAATGCGCGGCATGGGCACAGTATGCTCGGCGCCGACGATGCAAACGGGTAGCGGATGCGGCTGCTGGGTAAGCAGAAATACCTGTTTACTAGCGTCGGCCAACCGTCCGACAGCCAGCACGCAGTCATCTTTGCTGACGTACGGGTTGAAGAAGATGGGATTGCGCCCGGGATAAATCACTTCCCCGCGCTGGGGACGGCTGTAGCAGGCAGAGATGCGATCGAGCATCCAGGCCGAAGGAGCAATGACCGCGTCGGCTCCGGCGAGGCCATTGAGCACTGTCCTGCGATACCAGTGCATGGAGCGCTCCGGTCGCGGAGGGCGATCATGCACGGCCTGTGTCCAGGTGATCAGATCGCCGTGCGCCATCACCACCCGCGGCACATCCACCGGCAGGTTGCCGTAGCAAAACTGGTTGAGGTGCAGAACGTCAGGACGCAATTCTTCCACCAGCGAAACAAGGAAGTCCGTCGATTCGGGAAGATCTTGCTCCGCTTCCTGCATCCATTCGAGACGGAACGCGGTAGGACGGTAGTCGAGGCCATGCAAGTGATCCATCCACGTTGTCTGGTCGGGGAATGGGATCTCGCCGAAGCTGACCAAGGTGACCCGCACGCCGCGGGTGACCAGACCGGTCACGAGTTCGCGGGCGTAGGTCCAAGAACCGGAAAGCGAGTCGGCAGTAACCAGGACGTGCACTGAAACCTCCACAGAACCCCGGAATACCGCGTGGGAACGGGCATTCCCGCCTACCGAACCGTTCATTTTAGTGCGGATTTGCCAGACTCGGGAGAAATTTCTTTAAGGTGGACCGCTTTTCGCAAAGACTGCTCATACTGCCTCTATAATGTTCCGCTTCTCTTCCGACGGCAGTGGGAGGCTGGCAAAATTTGGGCACAAAGGCATTCTTGCTGACGAAGTGGTATCTGGATTGCGTGGCCGAAAACGGTGATGCCGTCATCCTCTACGCGGCGGACCTGCGATGGAACTCTGTTTCGTTCCACTATGGAAGCTTGCTGACGGTACTCAATGGCAAGATCAATTTTGCCTCTGCCTTACGCAGCGTCCCCGCACCCACACTTCAAGGAGATATCCTCACAGTTCAGCAGCCGGGCCTGAGTCTCGAGGGAACATGGGCCGCGCTGAGGCCACCGATCCGGAGGACAGTGTTTCAGAACGCACAAGGAACGGTCGACTGGCACTGCCTGCAACCGATGTCGAACGTCGATCTGCGTGTCTGTGGAAGAACGCAGATCGTCTGTGGAAGAACGCAGATCGATGGATTGGGTTATGCGGAGTGTTTGACCCTCTCCATCCTTCCATGGCACCTGCCTCTGACTCAGCTCCGCTGGGGACGGTATCTCTCCCAGGAGGATGCTGTCGTCTGGATTGACTGGCAGGGAGCGGAGCGCGTGCAGTTAGTGCTTCATAACGGCGAGGAACAGCAGGCCCGGACAATCACCGAGTCGGAAGTCGTGTTTGCCGAAGGCGGTAGAGTGCTGGAACTCGACCGCGGGTTGGTCCTGCGCCAGGGACGCCTTGGGAACACGGTGTTTCGTGGAATTTCTCGTCTGGCCAAGTTGCTTCCACGAACCATGCTCGCCGTCGACGAGTGCAAATGGAGGAGTCATGGCGTTTTCCGCACTGATACTGGACAGAGTTCGGGATGGGCCATTCATGAGGTTGTGAAGTGGAAACAGTGAGGAAGGTAGCTGCGGCGAAGATATTGTACGGTTGCCTCTTTGTTCTAGTCTTGCCCGTTCTCCTGATCATTTGGGCAGTACGGACAGATTCTGTCGTGAATTTGCCCGCCGTTCATTCTCCGACTTGGGGAATGACCGCAGGCGGAGCTGGGATACTGCTCATGGGGTTGGGAATGGTGTCTCTTTGGCGCCAGGGCGGCGGCCTGCCAATGAATGCATTTCCTCCGCCGCGCTATGTATCAGGCGGAATCTACCTGGTGTTTTGTCATCCGATCTATGTAGGCTACGCATCGCTGTGCTTTGGAGTTTCCACGGCATTCGGGTCGGCCAGCGGTTTATGGCTGGTGACGCCGACTCTGATCCTGGCTAGTGCGGCCCTTGTGCTGGGATTCGAACTGCCTGATATGCTGGCACGCTTCGGCGACGCCTTCCCGAAGCAGCGCCTGCTTCCGGCGGATGATGAAACGACCCCCACCGCGGTTGATCGTATCCGTTGCTATCTGACGGTGCTGCTGCCGTGGCTCTTGCTGTATGAGGCAATTATCTCGCTCGGGATTCCGGCCGATGCGAAAATTGCCTACCTGCCTTTTGAGTCGCGGATACCGGTCTGGCAATGGACGGAGATTCTCTACGCAAGCGTCTACGTCACGGGAGCCCTGGTTCCCCTCATCGCGAAGACACGGCATGACCTTCATTGGTTCTCGAGCCGGGGCTTGCTATCGATGGCGATCGTATTTCCTGTTTATCTCACCGTGCCGCTCATCGCTCCACCGCGTCCTTTTGTGTCAGACACGACGTTGGGCCTTCTGTTGAACTTCGATCGCGTGCACGACGGCGCGACTGCGGCATTTCCCTCCTATCACGTCATTTGGGCATTTCTGGCGGCCGAGGTCCTCGGGCGCCAGCGTTGGGCAAAGTGGTTCGCGCGAACATGGGCATGTCTGGTTTCGGCGAGTTGCCTCACGACCGGAATGCATGCCTTCGTAGACATCCTGGCGGCAATTTTCGTCTTATGGATCGTCCCGCGCGCAGAACCCATTTGGAATTTCGTGCGGAGTCGAACCGAAGCCATCGCGAACTCCTGGCAGGAATGGCGCATCGGTCCGGTCCGGATCATCAACCACGGAGCCTACGCGGCGGTCGGCGTTTTTCTTGGAATTGTGATCATCGAGACGCTACTGGGGCCCGGCAAAACCTCGATCCCTGTCTCAATCTATGCGGGCGGAACGATCGGGGCCGCGCTTTGGGCGCAATGGATCGAAGGCTCGCCCGCTTTGTTACGGCCTCTGGGTTTCTACGGTGGAATGATCGGCACTGTGCTCGGCGGTATTCTCGCCGCGCGCCTATCGGCCACGAATATTTGGTTCGTGCTCAGCGCGTTAGTGGTGGCCGCTCCCTGGATTCAGGGAATCGGAAGACTGCGATGTCTAGTGCAGGGATGTTGTCACGGACGGCCCGCAGATAGCAATATCGGCATTCGCTATCACCATCCTCTATCGCGCGTCTACCGGATCGATTCCCTGCGCGGAATCCCGATTCACCCAACTCCTCTGTACTCGCTGCTGTGGAACATTGTGATCGCGTTGTTCGTGACCAGGCTTTATCTGCTACACACGACTACGGCAATGGTTGCGGGAGTGTACCTGATCCTTTCGGGCTTGGGGCGATTTGTGGAAGAGGCTTACCGGGGGGAGCCTCAGACACGCGTCTTTGGAGGTTTGCGACTGTATCAGTGGATCGCCATCGTTACCGTGGTGGTGGGTGCATTCATCACAACGTTGACTTCCACACCTCTGACCCCACAGCCCGTTCCTTACGCATCTTCAATTACCTGGGCAGCAGTCTGCGGTATCTTCGCGTGGATTGTAACGGGCGTTGACCTTCCCGACTCCAATCTTAGATTTTCGCGCCTGACGTGAAAGCGCCTGCCGAGAGCAGCATTTCGACAGCCCTCGCTCTAAAACTCGAACTTCAGTGCCAGCTGAATCAGCCGGGGCGGCAGAGCGGTAAGGATCTGATTGAACGTCGGCGAACTGATATCGCTATCGGGTAGCCGGAAGTTCGTGTGATTCAGCAAATTGAAGAACTCAGCCCGAAACTGAAATTCCTTGCCTTCGGTCACAGGAATTCTCTTGAATGCGGAGAAATCCCAGTCGCCGTAGCCGGGTCCCTGGGCGATGTTTCTGCCCGCAGTACCAAATTGCTGCACGGGGGAATTTGGATCAGGGATAATGCGCTGAAAGGCGCTAGAGTTCAACCAGGCGCTGGTGGTCCTCGGCCCGCGGCTTGGGTCTTGTCCCGGGACCAAGTTCGGCCGGTTGGCAGAAAATCCAGTGATTTCCGGCGCTCCGCCCTGCTCGGAAACGTCATTCGAATCAAATACCGTGAATGGGGTGCCACTCATGACGGTGGCAATCCCGTTCAGTTGCCAGCCACCCAAAACTTGCTGGTACCAGCCGTGGGGCTGTCTCCACCATGGAAGGGTCCACTGGTAGCTGAACACGAGGCGGTGACGGGAATCAAACAGCGAGCGGCCGCGCTCCGCGGCCAGATTGAATGGGTTCTGCGCCAAGTCATTTTCGCCGGCCACTGGTTTCGCCGCCGATCCCGTCATGTTGAACGAGGATGCGTCGTCGATGGACTTCGAAAACGTGTAGGAGGCGAGGAATGACATCCCGTGGCTGAACCGCTTGCGCAGACTGGTCTCCAACGCATTGTAGGAAGAGTTCGCGATGCCGGCGATTAATCCGGTCGAGGAATAGATACAACTGCTCGGCGGATCGTTTAACGTGCAGCCGGAATAGAGCCGCCGCTGATCCGCGTTCCCGGAGGTAGACAAGGGGTGCCCGCCGCTGTCGAAGCCCGGTACGTAGATGGCCGGGTTGCCTTCGATGAAGCGCGGCAGTTTGGTGCCCTTGGTGCCAACGTAGCCGACTTCAAGCAGGAGATCGGTGCCGAACGATCTTTGAACGTTCAGGTCCCAATCCTGCGAGTAAGGCAGAGGCAGGTTCGGAGTCAGCGTCAAATTGGTCAACGGTTTAGCGAATGAGTTCAGCGGGGGCGGGTTGCCATTGTAGGGATCGGAGAAATTGAGACCATTCGGACCGAGACTGATCTGCTGGGTCTGCAGATATGGCGGCGCGCTGATGGGCGACTGCAGCGGCCCGCCCTGGCCCGTATAGTACGGCTCATAGAAGATCCCGTAGGCAGACGTCACCAACCACTTGGCGCTCCCGGTTGGGTCCCATGCGACACCAAAGCGCGGCGCGAAACCTTTCTTGAAAGTGGGGATCAGACCTGCTGGAACGCCTGAGTCGCCGGGATAGAGCAATCCTGCGGGCGCGTTGGGCATGACCGTGGACTGCCGTCCGGGGACAAAAAGCGTTTGACGGTTGTGAATTTCGGTGTAGGGAAATGGCAGATCGTAACGCAGACCGAAGTTTAGTGTGAGACGGGACGTGACTTTGTACGTATCCTGCGCATATCCATCCAGCGAGTTCCCTCTGATACCGCGGGAGAAATCACCGCGGCCCTGGAGAAAGAAAACTGGCTGTCCGATCAGGAATGCAGCGAATCCATCTCCAAGAATCGGAAAATTTGGGATGAAAACAAAGAAGCCATTGGTCGCGATGCCCTGCAGCACGTTGACATTGAGGTGCTGGTATCCGCCGCCGAACTTCAGTTCGTGCCGTCCACGAATCCAGCTCACTGAACCGGAATAATCGTAAGCATTCTCATAGGTGTCGCGTGGCCCGGTAATGGGATCACCGACGGTTGTGTAACCGTTCACCTGAAGGAACGGCGGACCTTGGGCCACCGGCAGGCTCGGCGAGTACTGGAACCCGAGGCTGGCGGGAGTCTGGTGGTTCAGATGCTCATCAAAAAGGAATTTGTTCCGCAGGTAAGAGAATCGGGCAACACCAATCACGGCTGGGGAAAACGTGTGCGTCTCCTGCGCCACAAAATTTTGCGCCCGATGAGTTTCTCCCACGGGAAATCCGGGGACGCTGGCGCCGGAAGTGGAAAGCGGATCGACGCGCGAGCCATTGCTGAGCATGTAACGGAAATTCAAAGTGTCGGCGGTGGACAGATAATGGTCGACCCTGACACCAAACTGATCGGTGTCGTCGTGCAATGTTTCCGTGGCGTTGTAAACGTTGGTCCCGCTGTTGGGCTGCGGAAAGAGACTCAGAAGCCCCTGCGACAGCGGATTGATGCCCGGCAACTGGTTGTAAGGGATGGGCGCTCCGTTGGCGAATAGGTTGTAAAGCTGATGGCCCGGGGCCGGGTTATTGCACATCCCGTTGCTATCGAAGCCTTCCGGGCACAGTTGACGGAAGTTTCCCTGACGTTCGGTCAGCGACGGAACGGTGCTTCCCTGCGTTTCCCCCTGCCGATTGCGAAAACCTTCGTAATATCCAAAAAAGAAAGTCTTGTCCTTGCGAATCGGGCCGCCGAAAGTGCCGCCGAATTGGTTCTGCTTTAGAGGTTCGGTACGCGCCGCAAAAAAATTGGTCGCATCGAAAGCGTCATTCCGTAAGAACTCCCACAGCGCGCCATGAAACTCGTTCGTGCCCGAGCGAGTGATGATGTTCGTCGTCGAGCCCAGGGCGTCACCGAATTCGGCATTGGCATTGTGAGTCAGAATTTTGAATTCTGTAATGGCATCGAGCGGCGGCTTAAGAACAAAGCCTCCGTCCACTCCGTTAAAATTGTTTGCGCCGTCGATCAGAAAATTGTTCGACTCCGGCCTCTGGCCATTCACGGCATACGCCTGGCCGTCACGCAATGACCCTCCGGCCTCTGAAAGACCGGGAGTAAGCGGCACGACTCCCGGCTGAAGAAGGCCTAACTGAGAGAAGTTGCGGCCGTCGAGTGGAAGGTCCAATACTTCGCGCTCGGTAACAGTCTTGCCGAGGCTGGTTACGGTCGTCTGGATCAGCTGTGCGTCCGCTTCCACCTCGAGTTTCTGAATCTCTGCGCCGACCGCGAGGCGCACCGGTATATTCGCTGTTTCGTTGACGTCAAGAACGATGCCTTGCTGAATGTAAGTCTGAAAACCTTTCGCCGTGGCTTGCAGCCAATAGTGACCCACCGGCAATTCCAAAAGGATGTATTCTCCGGAACGATTAGTGATCGCGTTCCGGGTCAGGCCGGTCTCGGTCTGCGTCGCTTTCAGCGAAGCTCCGGGGACCGTAGCGCCCGTGGCATCCTGTACGGTTCCACGAATGCTCCCGGTAATTTGCTGAGCAGCGGCGCTCAAGCCAAGGACTACGGTTAGCAGAACAAAGATCAGACTTTTGCAAGCTGGCATGGGTTGGCGCACGTTTCCCCCACTTAACCCGCACCCACGTTTCCGGGATACGATTCCGCCGCGGCCTGGCAGACACAAGGTAAGCCAAACCACATTGAATGTGATTAGATTTTCCGGGACCCCAAGTCCACAGAATCAAGCGCAGGCGAAACGTTACCCGAGCACACAGAGGGCGCACAATAACGCAAAACTATTACGGATGCCGGCGTGAGACGGAAGCGGACTCAGTTCACTTCGAGGCGCAGCCGTAGTTCGCGCGCGAGATTGTCGATGGTACGGATTTTTTCTGCTGCGGAACCAGGAACGTCGGGCACTGACATCGCCAACTCACAGGAGAGCAGCATGGCCGTGAGCGTCTCGCGCATTTCACTATTCATCTGTTCGGCGATGGCGCGGCGGGCAGCCGATTCCTCACGCTTGCGGCGGTGAAGCGCTGAGCGCACCTCGCGGACCAGTCGGTCGATCCCGGTGATCGCAAAATTGACGTACACGGGAAAGGCAGTGCCCATATGTTCGATCATCTGTTCGCTTTCCTCGGGCTCGGTCTCGAGCAGAAATTGATCGATCACGGCGGCGGAATAGGTTTGTTCGCGCAGGTGGGCAGAGGCCTCCTGCAAAGACTTGGCCCAGTGCGTTTCCTGTCCGGTGGCGCCATACAAAGCTTCCGCGCACTGTGGGCCGGTAGCTGACGAAGTGATGAGTAGAATCATGCTTTTCATATTGCACGTCAGCCGCCATTGGCCGACCGTTGAAAATGCTGCGTTTACACTTGCCGATGCGCGGCGGTTTTCCCGTGTCGGAATTCGCGCTGGGAAACCAGTCCGCAATCGGGCACAGAAGACATCGTAGGGCGCGCGCTTTATCAACACGGCGCAAGGGCGAGACGCCGTCGCGACCAACGGCGAAGCTTGCCTTGGAGTCCCAGGCGAAGGACGCCGCGGCTATGCATCAACACCCGTGCAGGGCGTAGTCCTTGAGTTTCCGATACAGAGTTGTTTTCCCGATCCCCAACAGCCTTGCCGCCTGCAATTTGTCCCCATTGAGTTCCGAGATGGCCCGCAGGATCGTCTGCTTCTCGAGTTCCGCGATGGGAATGATTCCTCCATGCACGTCAATGTGCCCATTTGCCGGCTCGGGTAAAGGCAGGTTCGCGATCTCGCGCGGGAGATCGGTGGTGTGGATCAGCGGCCCACTGGTGAAGGCATAACTGCGTTCCAGGCTATTTTCGAGTTCTCGGACATTGCCCGGCCAGTCGTAGGCGAGCATAGCCTTCAAGGAATTGTCGCTGAGCATCTTTTCCTGACCTGAGGTTCGCGCCATGCGCTCGAGAAAGTGCCCGATTAGAAGAGGAATGTCTTGCCGGCGCTCGCGCAATGGCGGAATGCGCAGGCTGAGCACGTTGAGCCGGAAGTACAGATCGCGGCGGAAGCTGCCCTGCATGACGGCTTGTTCGAGATCGCGGTTGGTGGCGGCCAGGATGCGCACGTTAATGGGAACGCGCCGCGTGCTGCCCACAGGACGAATTTCCTTCTCCTGGATGGCGCGCAGCATCTTCGCCTGGAGATCGACCGGGAGTTCACCCACTTCGTCGAGGAAGATGGTTCCGCCTTCCGCTATGGACAGAAGGCCGTCTTTCGACTGGTTGGCGCCGGTGAACGCGCCTTTGACGTAGCCGAAGAGTTCGCTTTCGATCAAAGTAGGGACCAGCGAACCGCAGTCCACTGGGATGAACGGCTTGTCGCGGAACGGTCCGGTATAGTGAATCGAGCGAGCGACCATTTCTTTGCCGGTGCCGCTCTCGCCCAGAATCAGCACCGGATGCACGCTGTTGGCCGCCTTGGCAATGATGCGATAGAGCTTCTCCATTTCCGGAGCTCGGCCGACAATCCCGCCAAACCCCTGCTTCGATTTCACCTTCTCGCGCAGCATGCGGTTTTCCGTTTTCAGCTTCAAGTGGCTGGCCACGCGCTCCAGCAGCAGCTTGAGTTCATCGACGCTGAAGGGCTTGGTCACGTAGTCGTAGGCGCCATTCTTCATCGCCTGCACCGCGGATTGCACAGTGCCGTATCCCGTGACCACTACAACCACGGCCTCTGGACGGCGCTCTTTGATGCGGCGCAGGGCGTCCATGCCGCCCGCGCCGGGCAGGCGCAGATCGAGCAACACGGCATCGAAGTTCTGCGTCTCGAGGGCGCGGTAGGCTTGCTCGGCGCAGTCGGCCACAAGCGCGGAGTAACCCAGCGACAGCGCCACCTCTCGGCAGGCCTCGCGAATGGATCGTTCATCGTCGACGATCAGTAGATTAAGAAAGTTGGCAGGCTCAATTTGCGGTGTGACAGCGATTGGACTTAAAGCTGCAGACGTCATGGCTATTCTTCCTCTTCTTTGGCTGAAAATACCTCTCCGCTTCTGGCGGGATGAGAACTCTTGTTATTGTTGAAGGCATCAGGCGCCGTCTCGGGAACGAGAGGTAGCAGCACGCTGACGCGAGTGCCCTGGCCGGGTTTGCTCTGGAGATGAATCAGGCCCCCATTCGTGCTCACAATGTCATGGACGGTGGTCAGACCGAGGCCCGTACCTTTTCCGGCTTTGGTGGTGAAGAACGCTTCGAACACGTGGGAGAGCGTCGAATCATCCATGCCATTGCCGTTATCTTCGACCGCGAAGAGCGCGCAAGGTAGGGAAGCCGCACTGTGGGACCCAAGGGCGGACTCGGTCAATACCTCGATCTTGCAATTGCGGGTCTCCACCGCAATCTGTCCACCACGCGGCATGGCGTCGCGCGAGTTGAGCACCAGGTTGAGAAGAATCTGCTGGGCCTGCGTGGGATCCATTTTGATCAATCCCAGATTGCTATCGAGGCGGAGCTGCAACTCGATGTTTTCCCCAATCAGGCGGACCAGCAAATTGCGCATGCCTTCGGCGATTTCGTTCAGTGAAAGCAGGCGAGGCTGAGAATTCGCGGGACGGGCAAGGGCGAGTAGCTGCCGAACGAGCCCCGTCGCTTGCATTCCCGCTTTGCGGATCTCATCGGCATACTTCCGTGCCCGATGGCCGGGCTCGATGCTGGCCATCAGCAGGTCGCAGTAGAGCAACACGCCAGTCAAAAGATTGTTGAAGTCGTGGGCCACTCCGCCGGCCAGACGTCCCACCGTCTCGAGTCGCTCGGCCTGACGAAGACGTTGTTCGGCGGCCGGAACACTGGGAAGGTTTTCGGTTATGACCAGTGCGCAGTCGGAAGCGTTGATCTGTCCTGCTCTCCAAACGCTCCAGCGCTTCGGTGGACCGCTGCTGCTCGCGTACTTGGCTTCGATTTGAAAGCTTTCCCGATCACCGTTGAGCAATGCCGCAACCAGTTGCTCAAATTCACTGCGATTTTCCGTCTGGATCAGATCCACCAGGCGAAGAGATGGTGTCATTCCCGAACTGATTGTCAACATCTGTTCCCATGCGGGATTCCATGCTGTGATATTGCCCTGCCGGTCGCACTGAGCCCAGGCGAGTGGAGCGTTCTCAAAAAGAGAGTGGATCTCCACTTTGGAATCCGGCTTTGGCCAAGTCAGTTCAGCAGCGCTCATACGATCTACTCTGCGCGGAAGGAATCCCAGAAGGAACCGGTAATCCGACCGCTCGATACCTTGGTTTTCCCAAAATGGGAATCGGCTGGCTCTTCGCGCCCACGCTCAACTCCCATTCCGGCCCACTATAGAGAAAACACCCCATAGGTGCGAAAGGGCAGATGTCACCAAAACAGGAAATCTTTCTGTGGAAAACTCGGTTTGAACCCGAATTCTGGGCTTAGTGGTCAGAAATTACGAAGGGAAGGGAGAATTTGTGAGATTTAGTGAGCGGCCTGGCCATGTTGGCTGGCAATGAAGACAGGTTCCGCGAGCGCGAAGGTGAGCCGCCGCCCCTGTTCCACGCGAATCGTACGCGGTGAGCCATAGCTCAAGGGCGATTGGCGCGCGAAAAGGCTGGCCGTCTGAACCGGCACATCCAGACTGCCAATATGCACCGACGCCAGCTTTAATCGGACATAACCCCGATTGCGCTTCACTTGGGAAGTGCGGGCAGACTCGACCGTTCCCGAGACGAGGATTCCAGGCGGAATCAGGGTATCGCCCTCTATGACGACCGGTTCAACCACGACCGCGTCGAAACCATCACCGGCGTCTGGGTCCTCGACAGAAATAGGCGTTTTCAAACGCACGCTGATGAGAGTTCCGGCCGGAAGATTCTCGCGTTCATGGAACGGCACGCTGTTGTCAGCGGCTTTCCCGGACGGACCTGGAGTTTCTCCGCGAGCATCGTCAAGGTTGGTTCCATCCTCATGAAATGGGGTCTGATGCGGATCCTGCTGGGCAGCGGCACTGTCGCCGGGGACCGCAATGGGACGGGAGCATCCCGCTGCCAACATAGCCAATACGAGCGGGCCCGCCGCCAGGCTGGGAAACTTCGGAAATATAGCGATCCGCCTCATAAGGTCTAATGTGTGATTGGCAAGCCGAATACCAGACACACTCTCACTAAATCAACGACTTGGCGATGGCACTTTCGTGGCATGCATGTAGATTTTTCCAGCCCACCGCCAATCGGTATCCTTTACGAAAAAAAACGCGGAAGGCAATGCCTTCCGCGTCACAATCTCACTCTCGGGCTTTACTGCTTTTTTGCCGGCTTCTTGGGTGCGCGTTTAGCAGGCTTCTTCTTGGCTTCACTCTCCCGGCCGCCAATGAGGCTTAGAGCATCCGCGGCATTGAACGGGAACTGCCGGACGGAAGTTTCGGTCTGACCCGCAGAATTGAGGGTAATATCGACGCGCCGATTGCTCGCCAACTTAATAACGGCAATTCTCGCCAGCGCGCGCTTGCGCTCCTCAGTGGTCAGTTCCGTGTTTTGCTCGATCGACTGCTTCACTTCATCGGTGGTCAGGTTGTGCTGCGCCCCGAACGCCTTGGTTTCAATGTTAGCCTCGGGGACTCCCTGCTCGACCAGGAAGCTCTTTACACGGGCGACGCGCCGCTCTGAAAGGGCCTGATTAAAGGCAACGGCACCGCGTATGTCAGCATGACCTTCAAGCACGAGGTGCGTATCAGGTTTGGCTTCAAGATATTTCTTGAAGTCGGTCGCCAGATTCAGCAGGATCTTCTGCTGGCTTGGTAGCAGGCCACCGTTCGGGTCTTTGGGCGTCGGCTGCGCGGTGGCGAAATAAACGCTATGCAGTGCCAGTCGTGCCTCCAAGGCCTTATCCACGGGCGGAGGCGGCGGATTCTCGATGGTCACCTGCGTCGAGGCTTGACCAGTCAATCCGCGGGAGTCGGTGCAAGTCGCAGTTACTGTCACCGGACCGGGAGGAAGCCCGGCAGTGTTCAGGGTTGCGGAGTTTGCAGTTCCGGAAACCGTGCCCACGGTTGAAGTCCAGTTGGCAACCGAAACCGGTACGCCGTCTGGGCTGGTACAACTAGCTGACACGTTCACGGTTCCGCCAGGAACAAGGCTGGTCGGATTGGCCGAGAGTGACATGGTCGGAGGATTCTTTGGCGGCAGCGGTTTGACGGTGTAGGTGGCCGTGCAACTCGCCTCGTTGCCTTTCTTGAGCTTGGCATCGGTCACGTGAGCGGTGACGGTGTAACTGCCGGGCGCGACATTGTTGGTGTCGATAGTGGCGCTGGTATCTTTGCCAGTCACTTGCCCCCCATTGCCGCTCCAGCTATAAGTCAGGGTGTGCTTGGGATTGAAGTTGCTGGGCGTAACCGTGGCCGTAATTGGTTCTCCGACCATGACTTCGGTGGGTTGCACGGAACAGGATGCAGCCGGAACTACCGTAGGCGCACCGCCCCAACTGAACACCAGTCCTGTACGCAGTCTGACTCCCTCTTCGCTGGGATGCCGCAAACCTGGGAAAGACGGAGACGCGTAGCTGGAATAATTCTGTCTTGCCCAGACGTAGTCTGCTTCAAACAGCCGGAGCGCGATCGACTTAGTGATTGGCAGGTCCATTCCGCCACCGAGAATTATGCCAGGACCATTGGGCTCGTTTAAATTGGGGACGGACAAGCGGTTCAGACCGACGAGGGCGTGCAGAAAGAAGTTCGCATCATCGGTCCGCCATATGAAACGGGGACCAAACGAGACAGTGGTTACGTCATTGCCATTGCCCCAGTTTTCTCCCAAGTCGAACTCAGCCCCCCAATGCGGATCAAAATTGTAGGTCAGTGCTGCGCCAAATCCTTTGGTCATGTCTGGGACTTTGAAGGGGATAGGATTATTAGGATCGCCAAACGCAGTGGGAACGGTGATGCCGGGATGGAAGTACTGGTATCCGGCGAAAATGTCCCACTTGGGATTGGTATCATTCTGCGCAAAAGCGTCGCGTGGAATGAGAAAAAGAAGGACTATTGCAACTGCGAAAAGGCAGAGGAGTCTGCTTCGACGTCGAATCGATGTGCACTTGGTTAGCATAAGATCCTCCAAACGTGATCGTGGCCGGTTGCCTGCGCAACCTGGCGGTCACGGAGAGAAGTGATGGGAAATCGGTGGAAGAATAGAGTTGTCCTGGGAACGCAAGATTCTATCTCACAGCAGCTTAAAGGGAAAGCGTAGACTCAAGGTATTGTCAGTTTTGGCAACCAAGCCGTGCCGTACCGGTCTTCAATGGACATCGTAAGGATCGCTTTTCTGGCCTCTGAATTGCACAATCCGGAGCTTGCCGGACGGAAACAGGCCGCGTATCTTGGAGGATTCGTCCCGACCGCACTTCGATGGCGAGAATCGGGTTGGAGTGAATCAATGCCAGCAGCCAGAGCAATCAGATGAGCCACGAAAAAGTACTGATCGTCGAAGATGAAGAGAACGAGCGCTCCGGGCTGGCCGAACTGGTCACATCCTGGAGCTTTCGGGTAGAGACAGCGCGCGACGGCGCCGAAGGCCTCGAAAAGGCGACGCAGTGGGGGCCTTCAATTGTCATCACCGACCTCAAGATGCCGCGCATGGGGGGAATCGAATTGCTGGGGCATCTGGCGGAGCAGGCGCAGACCATTGCCGTCATCTTGGTAACTGCCCAAGGCACCATCGATAGCGCCGTGCAGGCGATGCGCATGGGCGCCTACGACTACATTACCAAGCCCATCGACACCAATCGACTGCGGACGATTCTTTCGAATGCATCCGCTCTGCTCGGCACTCGCGCCGAACTGGAAGCTACCAGACGGCGCCTGCGCGATACCGGATCCCTAGGGCGGCTGAGTGGCGCCTCGCGCAAGATGCAGGAAATCTTCCGCCTGATCGAGATGGTAGCGCCCAGCACCGCCTCGGTGTTGATTACTGGCTCAAGCGGAACGGGAAAGGAGTTGGTGGCGCGGACGATCCACGAACTGAGCCCGCGCAAGGACCGACCCTTCGTGGCTATCAACTGTGCCGCCATTCCCGAAACCTTGATGGAAAGCGAGATCTTCGGGCACGAAAAGGGGGCGTTCACGGGCGCGTTGGAACGCCGCACCGGCTGCTTCGAACTTGCCGAAGGCGGGACGCTGCTGCTCGATGAAATCGGCGAGATGCCGGTCGGAACCCAGGCCAAACTGCTGCGCGTGCTCGAAGATCACAAATTGCGACGCTTGGGCAGCAAGGTCGAGACCGCCGTCGATGTTCGGGTCCTGGCGGCGACCAACAAGATTCCCGACGAAGCGGTCGCTCGTGGAGAACTGCGTAGCGACCTCTATTACCGCCTGAACGTGTTCAACATTCACATGCCGCAATTGCGTGAACACAAAGATGACATCCCTGCGCTGGTGCAACTCTTGCTGGTGGAGATGAGCTCCAAACATGGCCGCAAGGTCACGGCAGTCAGCGAGGCAGTGCTCAATCAGTTCAATAATTATTCCTGGCCGGGAAATGTGCGTGAACTGCGCAACACTATAGAACGGGCGGTGATTGTCTGCGAGTCGGCGATGATCGAGACCAAGCACTTGCCCCCGGGATTTGGCCAAGCCCCGCTGCGGACGGCGGCTAACGATCCCGACGCGGTGCGCCTGGGAGTGGGCACCACGGTGGAAGAGGCGGAAAAAATGCTTATCCTCAAGACGCTGGAGGCGACCAGCAACAACAAAACGCGCGCTGCCGAGATCCTGGGAATCAGCTTAAAAACGCTTCACAATAAGTTGAAGGAGTACGGAAGCGCTACGCCGGAAGGGGTTGCCGGCAAGGAAGAAGTGCCCAGCAGCTAGACTGCCCCGGTTGTTCTTAGTCCAGCGATTTTGTCATGCGACGCAAAACTATCATCGTGCTGGTCATCACCCTCATGGTGACGGCCATGGTCACGGCGTTTTCGTATTTGTATATCTCGCAAATTCTCCGGCTGCGCATCGCCAATGCCTACGAGACGGCCGTGAGCCTGACTCGTCAGTTAGCGTACGCGGCTAACAATGCCATTCCCGATTTCAGCAGCACTTCCGTGGATACCAGCGATCCGGCGGCTGTAGGCCGGGCCTTAGCAGACTACGTTCAGACTGACGTCGATACAAATAACCTGCTCCAGTCCGATCCGGGCGACTGGCAATACATCAATGATGTCTGCATCGTCGACACGAACGGCAAGGCTCTGTTGCACACCAATTCCAAGTTGGTGGGCAAAGTGATTCCGCTGCGACCTAACTTTGAGCAGGTTGTACACGCTCGCTTCCGCGAGCAGATCCGCCTGGTATTCAGTCCGGCGACTGTTTACGACGTTACGTATCCGCTGGAATTGAGTGGCGCGCCATTCGGAACGATTCGCATCGGAGTGCAGACTGCCTTCCTGAAGAGCGAAGTGCAAGCCCGTCTGATGCGGGCGCTCTACATTTCGGTCGCGCTGATCTTCGTCTCCCTGATCCTGGCCGCGGGAATTTCGAACCTGGCGCTCGGCCCCCTAAAAGAAATCAGCCGCAACCTCGACAATGTCACGGCCGGAGAGGCGGACTTGTACGGCGACGAATCCCAGCACGACGAGTACGGGTTGGTTACTCTGAAGATTGCCAACCTCGGCAGGCAGATTCGTGATAGCAGGGAAATTTTCTCAGCCCTGAAAGATAACGTCGATCAACTGATGTCGAAGTTGCAGGATGGGCTGATGCTGTTCGCCCGCGATTCAAGGGTGGTTCTGGTGAGCGCTCCGGTGGAGTCTTTCCTGGGACGTCCGCGAGGCGAACTTCTCGGCCGTACGGTGCAGGAAGTTTTTGATCGTAATTCGCTGCTGGGCGCAGCGTTGCTCGAGGCTTTTGAACGGCGCCGTCCCCTGTCGCAGCGCGAGTTCGAAGCTGCCGGAGGAAGACGGGTACAGGTGTCGCTCGACTTCGTTCAGGAGAAGAACTCGCAGATCGGCGCGCTCGTCATCATGCGCGACACAGAATCGGTCCGGCGCATCGGCGACGAGATCGAAATGTCGCGGCGACTTTCGGCCAGCGGACGACTTACGCGCGGTGTCGCCCATGAGGTCAAGAATCCCATTAACGCCATCGTGCTGCACTTGCAGCTTCTGCGCAACAAACTGACCCAGCAGGAGCCGGATACGGGGCGCCACATGGACATCATCGATAGCGAGATTCGCCGCCTAGATCGCGTGGTGCAAACTCTGGTGGACTTCACGCGTCCGCGCGATCTTCATCTGGAAGAGGTCGACCTGCGGCGCTTGCTGGAGGACGTCTTGCAGCTCGCCGGCCCGGATGCCGAGCAGCATGGTGTCACTATTGCGCGTCACCTGCCCGAAGTTCGTTTGCCCGTGAAGGTTGACGTCGATCTGATGAAACAGGCCATCCTGAACGTGGTAATCAATGGAGTACAGGCTATGCCACAAGGAGGCGTGCTTACAATTTCAGCGGGCCGCGAAAATGGCGTGATCCTCGCCGAGGTTCAGGACCAGGGCGGCGGCATTCCGAAAGAGATGCACGATAAGGTCTTTGAACTTTACTTCACGACTAAGAAAGAAGGCAGCGGCATCGGGCTGGCGCAAACGTACCAAATCCTGCAATGGCACTATGGCACCGTGGATTTCGAATCCGCCGAGACCACCGGAACGATCTTCCGGTTTCAGATTCCAGCCGCGGGAACACCGGCAGCGGAACTCACGTCCGACTATACGGCGGACACCGCAACTTCTCAGCGCGGCGACTAAGTTCCTGGTTGCTATTGCGGAGAATGGAGAGCGGGATCTCAATACGAAAGGGTAAGATAAGATCATTATTGGAATCGGACCAACCGGGAATCCCCGTATGACTCTGGCCTTCGTTCTGCTGTTTTCCTCATTTTCCTGGACCGCGCCGGCGGTGTGGCCGTTGCAGTCTCAATCCGCAGCGCAGCCGGCAGAGCCCGCTACCGAGGCCGCTCCAGACAAGCCGCAGGGGAGCGGAAACCCGCAGACGAGTGCGCCGCCAGAAACCAAGCCGTCCGCACAAACTCCGTCGAACTCCACCACACCGACCACTACGAAACGGAAGCATCACAAGAAGAAAGCTAAATTATCCAACTGCGGCGTTCGCCCCACGCCGCCGGTTGAGACAAGCACGACTCCTCAGGGCGCTACACCAGGCTCCGCAGGAACCGCTTCGGCCAGCGCGCCAGGACAAAATTCGGCCGCGCCCGATCCCAAAGATTGTCCTCCGCCCAAGACCATTGTCCGCCACGGAGGAACGTCGGAGCCGAGCATCCAATTAGCCGGAGGGCCCAACGACAGCCAGGCATCTCACCAGCGCGACGTGGTGAATCAGTTGTTGGGAGTCACGGAAAACAATCTGAAGAAAGTCGCGGGCAAGCAGCTAAATTCCACTCAGCAAGATACGCTCTCACAAGCCCGCGCATTCATGCAGCAATCCAGAAGCGCGATTGCAGATGGCGATCTCGATCGCGCCCGCACATTGGCGTGGAAGGCCGAAACGCTTTCCGAGGATCTGATCAAGCCTTAGGAAGCATCAGCCAGAGATTCAAGCCTGATTCTATCGGCGTCCTCCGCGGCATTTGTCAGGCACTGAGCCAAGTACTCACCCGGGTCTACTTCCCTTTCGCCCGCGCGCTGTTCACCTTAGTTAACAGTTCCTGCGACATGGCCTGAAGCGGGCCTGGAATCTTCACCGCTTCGGTGAGCACTTCGCGTGCTTCAGTCAGCTTGTTCAGCTTCCCGTACGCGAAACCCAAGCCGTACAAGGCGCGCGCATACTGCTGATCGTCTGCTCCCTTCAGCATTCCCGACGCAGTCTTAAGCTCGGGAATCGCCGATGCGGTTTTGTCCTGCTTCAGATAGGCCCAGCCAATCGTGTTGTGCGCGGTTCCGGCCGAAAGCTTGCGGGTCTTGTCGGCGTCGGGGGCATCCGCTTTTGAAACTTCAATCGCTTTTTGGGCGTAGGAGATCGCCTTGGCCGAACTCCCCGGCTTGCCCTCGTCGCCATAGTAGTTCGCCAGCAGCAGCAGCGCCGGCAAGGAATTCGGATCCGCGGCCAGCGTTTTCTCTCCGAAGGATAGGAGACGTTCCTTATCGTTTAACTGGCCGGGTCCCAGGGTATACATCGCGTAATTCGAGACCTGTGGCCCAAACTTTGAATCGGGGTAAGCCGCCGAGAATTTCTCGATTTCCGCCATGCGGCTCTTGGGATCGGCCTCGGTGGTGATTACGTTGAAGCCGCTGGTCTCCAGAAACTCGCAGTTATTTTCCTGCGAAGCTTTCTCTTGGCCGACCTTCTGGGCGAAGTCATCGTCACTCATCCCTTCCGGCTTAGGTTGCTTGGCGATGGAGTGACAAACAATTCCGCCGGTGGCGGCATAATCCATCAGCTTGGAATTCTGCTTGGCTTGTTGCGCCAAACCAGCCTGCGAGACGAGTATGTCGAGATTGTGTGGTGATGCGGCCAGCGCCTTATCCCCATATTCGAGCCCCTTCTGAAAATCGCCGCTCGCCTGATAGGCCTGGGCAATCTGCCAGTCACCATAGGCCACCGCCTGCGGGTTCGATGAGAACTTCTGCACGAAGTCCTGATACATGGTTAGTTTCTTAGCAGCATCCTGCTCGTTGGTGATGGCTTGCAGGTCGCGATCCTCATCGGTTCCCGCGGCGATCACGATGTGGTCCACCTGGGCGCGGGCTTGCGAGGTCAGAAGTGCGACAGAGAACACAACGGCGAACAGAAGCGTTTCGTTAAGGCGAGTCATAGTCGGCCTCCGGCGTACGCAAGAGATGACTGGATTCCAGCAGCAGGCGAATCGTAGCGCTGAAATGGGGCTCTGCGCAAGGGCCCGGGTCACGGTTCAGCGAGACAGGGCTTTTCACCACGGAGACACTGAGGCACAGAGAAATTTCCTGTTAGTTTTCAAGGGATCAGGTTGCGGCGGTCAATGCAGAATTGGTGTGCCTTCTTCCCGACTTTGTTACGTTCGTGTCTCCGTGATTCTATGGTGAAATCTTCCTGCTAAAGTAGAACGATGCGTGCCAGTTTCGACCAGCTTCCGTTGCGCTTTGTGTTCGCCGCCAACCTGGTCTCCATGTTCGGGAGCGGCATGAACTCGGCCGCGGTCGCCTGGTACATCCTGCAAGTCACGCACTCGGAAATGGCTTTGGGAACGCTGGTGGTGATCCAGACCATCCCTGCCATGCTGATGCTTCCCTTCACCGGCGTCATTATCGACCGCGAAGACCGCCGGCGCCTGGTGATGTGGCTGGACGCCTTGCGCGCCGTCATCATTGTCACCGTGGCCATCCTCGCATTCCTGCATCGGGTGCAGGTCTGGGAACTCTACCTGATGAATACGCTGGTCGCGGCGGGCTTCTGGATGTTCTGGCCTACCATCACGGCACTCATTCAGGAACTCACGCCCGAGGGCGGGTTCGTGCACTCCAATACGTTCCTGTTGGCGGGAGTGCAAGGCGGATGGCTCATTGCCGGCTCGATCGTCGGCTTCATGTACAACCACGTCGGCCTTGGCGGCGTGCTGGTGATTGACGTTTGCACCTACGTGGTGTCGTTCCTTTGCTACTTCGCGGTTCGTAAAGGACGCCATGTGGTGATGCGCCCGGCGGAGTTGCGGGCCGACATTGTTGCCGCGGAAAGCCAACTCAAGCGCTTCTGGCTTGAGATGCGCGAGGGCCTGCATTTTCTGCGCGCCCGTCGCGCCGTCATCTTGCTGGGAATCAGTTGGGCTCTGTTTCTGGGCGCTATGTCAACTGGAGGCGTAGTCACCCCTTCGCTCAGCGAGCGCGTTTTTCATGCAGGACCGGTGGGCTACGGTTGGCTCAGTGCAGGCTGGGGCACGGGAGCTTTCATCAGTGTGTTGTATGCTCCGTTCGCCATTGCGCGCCTAGGCGGACGGCGCGCCGTGGCATTCTCGATGGCTTTGATTTCGGTGGCCATCGCGTTTGCTCCCATCTCCGGATTTCTCGTTCTCGCCATTGCGGCGTACTTCGTCATGGGCTCGGGACGCGGCGTGGGCGGCGTGGCCATGAATACCAGCTTGATGGAAATGGTACCGAAGCATCTGATGGGGCGCGTGCAGAATACCTTCTATTTCGGAGGAACGCTGTTGCAGGTGGTGCTCGCGATCATTGTGGGAGCCGTGGCCCACAAGGTGAGCCTGGTGCTTGCCTTTGCGATCCTCGCCTGCGTTTACGGATTGTCGTTTCTCGCCTCCAGTTGGCCGGTGGAAGCCTCCGTCACCGAGCAAGTAGCGGCAGAATAAGTCGCTTCACCACGGAGTCACGAGACACAGAGGACTACATTTCTGAGATCAAAGTCCCGCGGCTACTGATCCATCTATAGAATTCGAATTTCTCTGTGTCTCCGTGCCTCCGTGGTAAAGCCATGCTTCCGACTGTTATTCTTTCCCATTCTTAAGGAGATGACATGTCCACTGACCTGCAAGGCCGTAATGGCGTTGTCTTCGGAGTTGCCAATAAGCGTTCGATTGCCTGGTCGATCGCCCAAGGCTTGCATGCCGCCGGCATGAAGCTTGCCATTACCTACCAGAACGAGCGTCTGGAGCAGGAAGCAAAAGATCTTATCCTGTCGCTACCCGGAGCCGAGGCTTACATGTGTGACGTTTCGAAAGACGAAGAAATTGTGCGTCTCTTCGCGACGCTTAAGGAGCGTCACGGCAAGCTGCACACGCTCGTTCACTCCGTTGCCTTCGCTCCGGCCGATGAACTGAAGGGCGACTTCATCAATACTTCGCGCGAAGGTTTCCGCGTCGCCATGGATGTCAGTGTCTACTCCCTGGTCGCAGTCGCGCGCGCGGCAGCCCCGCTCATGGAGGACGGTGGCTCCATCATGACGATGACCTACTACGCGTCGGAAAAAGTTGTGCCGCGATACAACGTGATGGCCGTTGCCAAGGCAGGACTGGAATGCACGGTGCGCTATCTCGCCTTTGAACTGGGCAAGAAGAAAATTCGTGTGAACGCCATCTCTGCCGGCCCCATCAAAACGCTGGCTGCACGCGGAATCGCGGGCTTCAGCGACATGCACAAAACCCACGCGGAGCGGGCTCCACTAGGCCGCAACGTAGAGGTATCCGAAGTTGGTTCGACCGGAGTCTTTCTCGCCTCCGACGCCAGCAGCGGAATCACCGGCGAAGTAATCTATGTAGACTGCGGTTATAACATCATGGGATTTTAGAGTCAGTTCTCAGTTCTCAGTACTCGGTACTCGGTACTCAGTTTCTAGCGGTCAGCTGATAGAGTCCGCAGTCATTCAGAATCGCACGCACGCGTTATACTCCTGACCCATGATCCTTCACGCTCGAATTCTTTCTCCGATCCTCGTCTACGCTACTGCCCTTCTACTGTCGCAGCAGGCCGCGTCCCAAACCATCGCACCCTCTCGTGCGGCATCCGTCTTCGATTCCATGCCCAAGGCGAAAAGCATCTCGCAGGCCGCGATCTCGCCTGACGGAGCTCATGTCGCCTACATCGTAGAGGGCAAGCTCACGGTGGTCACGCTCGAGAGCGGTTCTGCCCAAACGATCAGCGTAGAGGGCGACCTCGCTCTGCGCAGCGTCTCCTGGTCCGCCGACTCCAAGCAGTTGGCTTTCCTGGCCGATCTCAAGGGAAGCGCGCCTTCGGCCCGGGTATGGACCGCAACCCTGGGCGGCAGCGCCCCGGTTCAGCGAGCCGAACTGAAAGGATTCGTCGATGCTCCCAGCTTTTCTCCCGACGGCTCCAAACTGGCTGTGCTCTTTATCGAAGGCATGCCGCGAAGTGCAGGCCCCCTGGAGCCCATGACTCCGCTGGCCGGTGTGATCGGGGAAAAAATCTACGAGCAGCGCCTCACGACCATCGATCTCGCAACCAACTCGGTAGCTCAAGTCTCTCCGTCCGACATGTACGTTTACGAATACGACTGGACGCCCGACAGTCAGGCCTGGGTCGGGACCTCCGCGCACGGTTCGGGCGATGCAAACTGGTATGTCGCCCGGCTCTACCGAATTGATGCGCGCTCGGGAGAGATGAAAGAGATCTATGCGCCGAAATTGCAGATCGCCGAACCGCGAGTCTCTCCCGACGGCAGGAATGTGGCCTTCATCGAAGGCCTCATGAGCGACGAAGGCTCCACGGGCGGGGATGTTTTCGTCGTTCCGGTGTCTGGAGGCAAGGCGCGCAACCTCACGCCCGGAATTCAAGCGTCGCCTTCCTCTGTGTTCTGGAATGCACCCGACCGCATCACGTTTGCCGAATACATCGATGGAAAATCGGGATTAGCCGCCGTGAGTACGGCCGGTGGAAACGTAAGAACGCTTTGGGTTGGAGATGAGTTTATCGGCACGAACGGGTCGCCCAGCGCATCGCTCTCTCGCGATGGTAAGACAAACGCTATCATTCGCCAGTCACCCAGTTCCCCGCCGGAAGTCTGGGCGGGAGAAATCGGAATGTGGAAGCAGATCACCATCCTCAACCGTGACGTCAAGCCTGCATGGGGCGAGACTCGCAGCTTCCACTGGACCAACGGTGCGATGCATCTGCAAGGCTGGCTCACCTTTCCCAAGGATTACAATGCCGCGAAGAAATATCCGCTCGTGGTCAACGTGCATGGCGGGCCGTCGTCGGCGTGCGGCGCGCGTTGGGACAGTCGCACAGCAGGCCCCCAGTCCGCGATGGGCTACTTCTCCTTGTGCCCCAATCCGCGCGGCAGCTATGGAGAAGGCGAGGCCTTCACGCAGGCGAACGTGAAGGATTTCGGCGGTGGGGACTTCCGCGACATCATGGCCGGGATTGACGCGATTGGGAAACAGTATCCGGTTGATCCGAGGCGCCTGGGCATTCGCGGTCATAGTTACGGCGGATATATGACCATGTGGGCTGAGACGCAGACGCATCGCTTCGCCGCCGCGGTTGCCGGCGCCGGACTTTCCAATTGGCTGAGTTATTACGGCGTGAACGAGATCGACGAATGGATGATCCCCTTCTTCGGCGCGTCCATCTATGACGATCCTGCCGTCTACGCCAAAAGCGATCCTATGCACTTCGTCAAGCAGGTGCAGACGTCAACACTAATCCTGGTCGGCGACAGCGATGGCGAGGTTCCGATGGAACAATCCGTCGAGTGGTATCACGCTTTGCAGACGTTGAAGGTGCCGGCGCAGCTTGTGGTCTATCCCCACGAAGGGCATGTCTTCATTAATCCCGCCGATTGGCGCGACTACTTTGTGCGTGGGTTAGAATGGTTTGATGAGTGGTTCGCAAAAGCTGAGGCAAAGACGAAATGACGCGAGACGCCCCGGTCGGCAGCCACGCCTGATCTTCGCGATTTTTGCCGCTGTGATCCTGTTCTCGATGGTGCGGGAATGGAGCGCTCCAGTCGCGTGCGCGCGGGCAGTTTTGGTACCGGCCCTGTCCAATCCTGTCAGCCGCTAATTTTCGAGCTTGATGCTTCGCCGGCTTTCCCCTTTGCGCTCCAGCGAAATTTCCACATCGCGCTCGCGCAGCAGCCGCGGAAATTTCTCTCCCCATTCGATCAGCAGCAGGCTGTTCTCCGAGCGAAGGTCGTCCAAGGCCAGCGTCTCCAGTTCACGCGGAGTGTCCACGCGGTAAAGATCGATGTGGTAAAGCGTTGCTCGCGGCCCGCGATACTCATGCACCAGGGTGAACGTGGGACTGGTGACGTCTTCCTCAGCCGCTGCTTCGAATGCAGCAGCGATTCCCTTGACGAGCGTAGTCTTGCCCGCGCCCAGATCGCCGCGCAGCAGCACAAGCTTGGGAGGCGTGAGAAGGCCAGCGAGGGTGCGGCCAAACGCAATGGTTTCGTCCGCCGATTGCGTAGTGATCTCGCGCAACAGTTTCTTGGTAGAGGTCTGTCCGCTCACTCGAACAGTATAGCTAGAGAGCTTGCTTGGCCCGCGGCAGAGTAGATTCAGAACGTCGAAAATGCGACCGACTTCATGCCCAACGAACTGCGTGCGGCTACATGATCGAGCGAGGTGCGCAGGCGGCGGTGATCGTCATCCTCAAGCGCCACGAATCGGAATGGCTGCAACACGCCGTCGGACATCCTCCGCATCGGGCTCAGAGCCTCAGCCATGCCATGGACCGGACCAGACTGAGTCTGAAAAGCGACTTCGATGAAATCGCCCTGGCTTAGCGACTGAGCGAGTCGCAATAGTCCGCCGGTCACAGAAATGGTTTGGAGTTTCGCTTTGGTGCGCCGGCCGTCTTCTAACCGAATCGCCGCCAGGACCGAATCTCCTAGCTGGAGCCGGGACGCGCGCCGCGTGGGGTGCGGTTGGGGGAAGTGAGTCATAGGTCTGAAAGAACTATGACACTGGCTGATGTTACGCAAAAGATTACTGAGGCCCCTTGTCCGAATTCCAAGCTGCGAGCCTCAATACGCACGGCCGAGGGCCCGACGTTTGAGACACTTACAGGGTGTTTACTAAATGGTTAATTGGCCCAAGGGACAGTTTGCGGCGTGATCGCAGTTTCCCGCATTGACGCCATTTACCATGTTGGGCGAGCCGTTCTCGGAGGATCCAATGTTCCGCATCGTGACTTCAGCACTGGTCTCTATCTTGATGTTTAGCGGCAATTCATTTGCGCAAGCGCAAGCCACCCAACCGAAGGCCCCGCTGCGCGTTGGCATCGTCGGCCTGGTTCATGGGCACGTGCACGGATTTCTCGAGCAATCCCGCCACAGCCCCGAAATCGAGATCGTTGGGATCGCCGAGCCAGACCAGCAGCTTCTCTCGCAAGCCGCCCAGAAATATGGCTTCGATGGCGCGCAGCTCTTCACCGATCTGGAAAGCATGCTTGCCAAGGCGCATCCGCAAGCTGTGCTCTCCTACACGAACACCTACGATCATCGCCGCGTGGTCGAAATCTGCGCGCGCCATGGCGTCCAGGTCATGATGGAAAAGCCACTGGCCGTTAGCCTGGAAGACGCTCTGGCCATCGAGAAAGCCGCGCATGCCGGCAACATTCACGTCCTGGTCAACTACGAGACATCCTGGTATCGAAGCAACCACGCTGCCTATGATCTAGTTCATGAAGGGGCCCTGGGTGACGTCCGCAAAGTGGTCGTGCACGACGGACACAAAGGCCCGAAAGAAATCGGCGTGCAGCCGGAGTTCTTAGCGTGGCTTACCGATCCCAAACTCAACGGCGGAGGCGCGCTTTTTGATTTCGGCTGCTATGGGGCCGACCTGATGACCTGGCTCATGAATGGCCAGCGGCCCGACACGGTTACAGTCGTCACGCAACAGATCAAGCCCGACATCTATTCGCGCGTTGACGACGAGGCGACGATCATTCTTACCTATTCAAAAGCGCAGGCCATCATCCAGGCTTCGTGGAACTGGCCCTTCGACCGCAAAGACATGGAAGTCTATGGCCAGGCGGGTTACGTGATCACGGTGAAGCGCGACGACATACGGGTACGCCGCAGCGAAGACAAGCCGGAGGAGCAAGTCGCCGCGAACGCCGTTCCGCCGCCCTACGACAATGAACTGTCCTATTTGCGAGCGGTAATTCTTGACGGGGCAAAAGAAGATCCGATGTCGTCGCTCGACACCAACGTGACGGTGACCGAGATTCTAGATGCGGCCCGCCGTTCAGTCGCAGAAGGAAAAACGATCAAGTTGCCGGCATCGCGACAGAGCTACTGAAGATAGTAGTTATCCGTCCCATCGCACGAACTTCTCCCGCGCCGTTCGCTGCGCGCTCCAAAATGCCTCCGGCAACCCACGCAACAGATCAGTCGCGATCATCGAATGCTCGCCGACGTTCTCCAGCATCAAATCGCCAGCCAGGCCGTGCAGATGAACTGCCGTGCAAACGGCCAGCGTCACGTTCTTCGGATTCTGCGCAATCGTCGCAGCCACCATGCCGGTGAGAATGTCGCCCGTTCCCCCGGTCGACATCCCGGGATTGCCGGTTGTATTGACCCAAGCCTCGCCATCGGGCTGCACAACCAGAGTTCGATGTCCCTTGAGCACCACAATGAGTTCGTGCTCTCGCGCAAAACACCGCGCTACGCCCAACCGGTCTTTCTGCACGTCGGCGGTGGAACAGCCCGCCAGACGCGCCATCTCGCCGGGGTGAGGTGTAATCACGAGTGTTCTGTCCTTGCCGTTCAATTCGCCCGTATGGCCCTGAAACGCATTTAGGCCATCGGCATCGACGACCACGGGAATTTTGTGATTTGCCACCAGCGACCGCACCAGCGTGGCCGTGTGCGGATCGCGGGAGATTCCCGGGCCAATCGCTGTCACGCTCATGGTTTTGAGCAATTCTTCGATGCGTACCCCCGCGCTGGTGGCAATCGTGCCGCCGTCAGTTTCGGGCAGAGGCTCGGTCATGAGTTCGGGATAAAATCCTGCGACGCTCGGCAGGGCCGATTTCGCGGTTGCGACAGTCGCGAGGCCCGCACCCGCGCGCAATGCAGAGATCCCCGCCATGGCTGCCGCTCCTGCTTTGCCCACTGAGCCGCCGATCACGAGCACGTGCCCGTATAGCCCCTTGTTCGAGTCCGGGCGACGTGGCGCAATCAAAGGCGCGAAATCGTGCGCCGTAATCACGTTCAAATGCAGCGCCGACACGATCGCCTCCTCCGGCGATCCAATGGGAGCCACGTAAGTCGAACCCGTCGTCAGCAGGCTGAATACATGCGCCGGACGCGGCGCCGTGAAGGTGACGATGGAATCCGCCCGCGCGATAGTGCCCTGCTGCGGAGCCACGGCATCCGCATGGGCTCCCGAAGGAATATCAACCGCGATCACCGGCGCCGCGCTTTGGTTCATGATCCCGATGGCTTCGGCATACAGTCCACTGACGGGCGGCTTGAAACCCGTGCCAAGCACGGCGTCAAGATACAAGTCCGCGGGCAACGACAAACGCACGCGATCGCTGTTCAGTTCCTCGCTGGAATGAGCGATGATCGCAGCCATGGGCAGCTTTCCATACATGGCAGCGGCATCGCCGCGCAGATCGGCGGGATCGGCTAGAAGAATGACCTGGACTGTCTTCCCTTTCTGATGCAACCGCCGGGCCGCCACGAATCCGTCGCCGCCGTTGTTGCCCTTGCCGCAGAAGACCACGATCTTCCGCGCCGCGCCGTGATGCGCCAGCACGTGTTCGGCGACGGCGGCTCCGGCGTTCTCCATCAGCGTGAGAGAAGCCACGCCGAAGCGCTCGCTGGTGGCACGATCGATCTCGCGCATTTCTGACGCACTAACAATTTTCATGATGAGGAGGCGGACTGCTCCAACTGCCGCAACTGCGCGGGCTCGCCCATGGCGATGAGGCAGTCGTCAGGCTCGATCCGCTCATCCGGCGCGGGATTGAAGCGCATGCCCTCGCGACGCTTGATGGCCAGCACGATCACGCCGCGCTCCTGGCGGATGCGCGAACTCTCGAGGGTTTTGCCGGCGAAGCTCGAGTCTGGAGTGATATGAATCTCGCCAATCTCCAGATCCATCCCAAGATGCGTGGTCGCAGTATCGAGGAAGCTGACCACATGGGGCCGCAGAAGCGATTGCGCAATGCGCTGCCCGGCAAACGAATACGGCGAAACCACGGAATCAGCGCCGGCCGTCAGCAGATGCTTCTCCGCGCTGTCTTCGCTGGCTCGCGCAATGATTTTCAAATGGGGATTGAGGCCGCGAGCCGTCAGCACAATGTAGAGATTTGTCGCGTCAGTAGTTGTGGCCGCGATCAGCCCGCGGGCGCGCTCAATCTGCGCCTGGCGCAGCGTATGCTCGACGGTGGCGTCTCCGGCCACCACCAGCCAGTTTTCTGAAGCGTATCGCTGACGCTTCGCCTCTGCGTTTTCGACGATCACAAACGGCACCGGCTTGCGCGCCAATTCCCGGGCCACGCTGCGGCCCACGCGTCCCATGCCGCAGATGATGAAATGGCCCTCGAGACGTCCGATTTCGCGCTCCATGCGCCGCCTTCCGAAGAAGCTCTGCAGCTCGAATTCTAGCAAAGCCTGGCTGAGCGCCCCGACTCCAAGTAACAACAGCGATACGCCCGCCAGAATCACGAACACATTGAAGACGCGTCCGGCATGCGACAGCGGGTGCACTTCCTGATAGCCGATAGTGGTCAGCGTCGTGACCACCATGTAGAAACCATCAAACCAGGGCCAGCCCTCGATGTAGTG
>DASTCU010000083.1:0-51340 GCA_035710825.1 Candidatus Sulfotelmatobacter sp. | reverse complement strand
GGGTGCAGCAGTTCCGCTACGTGACCGATGCTGAGACTGAGCAGTTGCGCAAGGAAAGGGAAGCGCAACGGGAAAAGAAGGCTGGGGGCAAAGAGCCGGCCTCGAGTACTCCTACGGCCGAGGTGAAGAGCCCGCAGAATTAAGTCATTGAGTCATCGGGTCATCGGGCCATTGAGTCATTGAAAACCAAGGATCGATTCGTATGCAGGTACTTTCTAATGACCTCAATGACTCAATGAGTCAATGACTCAATGACTCAATGACTCAATGACTCAATTCTCCACGTCGCTATCTTACCTCCTCCTCTGCTGCATTTTTCAACACCGATGATGTAATTCGTTCCAAGTGGGGAATTTGACGTAGTGGTGTTTGCAAGTGGTGATTTTCCCCCAGCGGGACGCGTGGTTCCGAATCGGAACCGGAAGTAACGAGGAGCCACAACACAAGCAAACAAGCCACTTAGGAGCGAAGGGGCAGATTCACAGGGGCCCTCCAGGTTCGGGTGGGGAGTTGCAATTACATAGGCTGAGGGGCGGTTGCAAGGAGCGCTAAGGTGCGAGTTGCAGCCCACGGCCTAAGCCTCTGAGGTCTTTTTAAGACGTCGCACACATCATGGAGGTCGTAAATTTTATGAAGAAAGTATTCTTAGTTTTGATGTTCGTTCTGGCGGTCGGGGGCTTTGTGATGGCGCAGAACTGGTCATCCTCGGTCGACGTCCTCGGCGCGCACAACAATGGTGGCCGCGGTTGCGCGGGCTGTCACGCCCCGCATAGCGGCTCATTCGGCTCCGGTCATGCCGGCGCTTCCGATGCGGGCAGCTACGCATTGTGGGGCCAGGACGCGAGCCCGCTGTATGGAAAATCCGTTGCCTTCGGCGATGAAGGCGGCTTCGTCGAAGTTCTACCTTCCGGGATTGCCAGTGGAAGCCAGGAAGTCGGCGGCATTCTGCTCTGCCTGAGCTGCCATGACGGCAACCTCACTGCTTCCAACATGATGGTCAACCAGTCCTATGAACAGCAGATCGGACTGCTAACCAATACCGCCTACGGCACTGGCAAGATTCCCACCCTGCTCGGCAACGATGGATCTGGAGCGGGCAACTACACCAACGATCACCCGGTGGGACAGAACGCCACGATTCGAGCCAGCGGCGGCTTGGTATTCGCGAACAACGTGTTCACCGTCACAAGCGGGTCCCAGTACGCGCAGTTTGTGGCCAACTATGGCTGGCCGGCACTGGCGCCTGGCAAGTGGTCGAATCCTTACGGCGTTACCACCGCAGGAAAAGCCTACGTGCTCTGCACTACGTGCCACAACCAGCACGTGATGACGGTCTATACATCGAGCGCGGCTAGCCCGATCGCGGGGGACGGCGGCGGCAAGTACTATGCCACCTACTTCTTCATCAACGGGCCGTATAACCCGAACATCAACAACGTGGCCAACACGAACGCGCCTTCGACGACGCAGTTCTGCCGTCAATGCCACTTTGCCGAGGCAAACGAAGCCAACAACACCAACAACATCACCACCGTATTCCAGTAGACCCTGGCTGATGTGCACACGGGGGAGAGTTCGACTCTCCCCTTTTTTTCAAGCTTTCTTTGCAAACCAGCAAGTGAGGATTTATGAAATACCAACTTCCAATCGCCGCAATGCTCGCCCTGACTCTTACAGCGGCATCGGCTCAGATGGCCTCGCATTCGCCCACGGCGGCCGCGAACACGACTCCAGCGCCGGCGCAGGTAGCGCCGCCGCAGGTTAGCGACAAGCCGGTGGCGCGGGTGAATGGCGCGGTGCTGACCGATCGCGATTTGCTCCGCGAAATGTACACGATTTTTCCTTACGCGCAGCAACATAATGGCTTCCCCAAAGCGCAGGAGGCCTCGATCCGGCAGGGCGCGCTGGAGATGATCATTTTCGAGGAACTGGTGTATCAGGAGGCGGTGCGGCGCAAGGTCAGCATTGGCGCGGAGAAACTGAATCGTGCCACGGCGGAGTTCCGCCAACAATTCAAGAGTCCGGATCAATACCAGCAATATCTGCAAACAGAAATGAAAGGCTCGGAGCAGCAGTTACGGCAACAGATCCGGCGCTCGCTGCTGATCGAGCAGGTGCTGAAAACGGATGTGGAACTGAAGGCGGCGGTTACTCCGGCAGAAGTGCAGGCTTATTACGTGAAGAATGCGGCACGGTTTCAACAGCCGGAGTCGTTTAGCTTTCAGAGCATCTCGGTGGTTCCGCCGCTGAAGGCAACGCCCGAGCAGGAGAAGAATGCCCGGAAGAAAGCGGAAGACGCATTGAAGCAGGCGAAGGCTACGAAGAACTATCAGGAATTCGGCCTGCTGGCAGAGAAGGTTTCCGAAGACGATTTTCGCGTGAACATGGGCGACCACAAAGTGGTTGCGGCTAACAAATTGCCGCCGCAGGTCGTGAAAGTGCTGTCAGCTTTACCCACCGGCGGAGTGAGCGGAATCATTCAGATTGAAACAGCCTTCACGATCATTCGGCTGAATGCACACACGCCGCCGCGGAAGCAGCCATTCGCCGAGGTGAAAAAGAGTCTGGCCGATGAGCTGCAGAAGAGCAAGTATGAGAAGCTTCGCTCGGGCCTGGCTAAACAACTACGGGCCAGGGCGAAGGTCGAAGTCGTTTAGACATTGAATCATTGAATCATTGAGTCATTGAGTCATTGAGTCATTGAACCGTTCATTGACTCAATGACCCGATGATTCAATGACTCAATGGCTTCTTCGATGAATGCGCTGGACAAGTAGCTGGATCTCAGGCAGCGCACGAAGAGCTACGCGATCCGAATCGTGCGTTTGTACCGCTCTCTTCCACCCTCGTCCGACGCGCAAGTCCTGGGCAAACAACTGCTGCGTTCGGGCACCTCCGTCGCGGCCAATTACAGGGCTGCCTGCCGCGCTCGCTCCAGGGCGGAGTTCATCTCGAAAATCAGCGTGGTTCTGGAGGAGGCAGGTGAAAGCGCATTCTGGCTCGAGTTGCTTGGAGAAACTGGAGTAGCGGACCCGGAGAAACTGGCGGCATTGCTCCGCGAGACCAACGAACTGACGGCCATTTTCGGGGCCTCGCTCAGAACCTCGAAAAGCGGGGTAAATCATTGAGTCATTGAGCCATTGAGCTATTGAGTCATTGAGTCAATGGCTCAATCTCCCCACTGAGCCTTTCCCACTCGCAGTTGGGTGATATAGCCCAACACTCGTTCTGACCTCTCGGTTCCGCTGTGACATTCTGCTAGTCAAGCCTTTTTTTTCAATCACTTGCGGTATACGTGAAGGAGGTCGGTTTGGCATGGTTTGTGCCTTATGAAGGGTAGGTGGAAGGGGCTTGTGGAAGTCACTGAAGGAGTAGTTGCGGAATGAGGGTTGCAAAACGCATCATCGGACTGGCGGTGCTGGCGATGGCGCAATTTGCTTATGCTCAGAACCAAAATCAGACTCCCGAACTGTCGATTGGCGAGAACACCAAAATCAGCGCCGGCGGGTTGTTCACCTTTGGCTACAGCGGTGATTACGGCAACGAGATTCCGTCGGCACACGGGTTGACCTGGGGACTGGACGGTAAGCTCTCGGGTTACTACTACAATCCCAATTTTCTTTCGTTTACCGCCACGCCTTACTACAACCAGTCACGCTCCGATTCCACGTATCAATCGCTAACCGGTGCAAGCGGAATCGATACAACGGCGAATTTCTTTAATGGCAGTCACTTTCCTGGATCGGTGAGCTATCACTTCGATCGCAACAGCAGCGGAACTTTCGGTCTGGCCGGGCAGCCGGATTTCACGACGATCGGCAAAGGGCAGGGATTCAGCGTGAACTGGAGCGCCCTGCTTCCCAACCTGCCGACGCTGACTGTGGGCTATTCGCAAGGCAATGGCAGCGGCACAATTTATGGTACGAGCGAGCAAACGAGTTCGAGCACGAAATTGTTCAATGTGCGCTCGGGATACGAGTTGGCGGGATTCCGGCTGAATGCGTTTTACACCCACAATGACCTGAAGTCCCAGTTTCCGCAGTTTCTGGCGGGCCAGTCGGAGTCGATTCAGGATTCGACGGCGAACGATGTTGGAGTCGGAGCACAGCATGCTCTGCCGCTGCATGGGCAGTTTTATATCAACTACAATCGAGCGTCGTCGGACAGCAATTATTTTTCAGGTTCAGGAGCGAGCACGAATTCGTCGAATTACACCGACGATATAGAAAATGCGGGCGCCAGCTTTCACCCCACGCAGAAGCTTTCGCTCAATGTTACGGAAAACTACACCAGCAACTTGAACGGGTATCTGGTGCAGAATCTGACCAACAACGGGGTAGCGATACCGGGAATCAGCCTGGGATCGGGCGCGCACTCCGCGACCGTAGGGGGAGGCGCGACGTACCAGTTCACGAACTTCCTGTCGGCATCGTCGCAGGCCACGTACTACGATCAGTACTACTTCGGAAAAAGCTACACGGGAAGCTTTGTGAGCGGCACGCTGAACTACGGTAGGCGGCTGTTCGATATGTTCACCTTCTCCGCGTCGGTGGTGGACAGCAGCAACGGCCAAGGCACGAATGCTCTGGGATTCATGGGGAACGTGAATTTTTCGCACAACTTTCTGGGATGGCAGACGACGGGCGTATTCAGTTATGCGCAGAATGTGCAATCGATCCTGATTACGTACACGACTTCTTCGTACAACTACGGTGCGACGACGCGGCGGCGGCTGCCGCACCGGATGCAATGGCTGGCTGCGTTCAACGGGAACCATAGCGGCCTGACAAACCTGGAGGGAACCAGCAGCCACAGCGAGGGCTACTCAACGTCGTTCACCATGCCAAGGTTTACTCTCACCGGCAACTACACGCAGTCGACCGGCGTCTCGCTGCTGGGAGCGACGGGACTGGTACCGGTAGGAGGCACGCCAGGGATCGTGGATTTCGTGACCTTCGGCGGGACGAGTTACGGCGGAGGTTTCTCGGTGACGCCCGCGAGGCGGCTGGTGATCGCGGGCAGCTACAATCGCGCAATCAGCAACACGATCGGTCAGACTTACTCGCACAACAACATGGCGATTTACAACGCACAGATGCAATACCACCTGCGCCGCATCGGGTTGCAGGCTGGATTCACGCGCTTTGACCAGGGGATCAGCGCGGTGGGGACGCCAGCCAGTACGACATCGTATTTTGTGGGGATCTCGAGATGGTTCGACTTCTTTTAGCGCGACCGGACAAGGCAGGAGCGCAGAGTCCCTGGACGGTTGTCCGAACGGTGCTCGTGATGATTCTGGTGGTGTGCGCGGCAGCTTCCGTGTGGGCAGCAAAAAAACCGAAGGAGACGATCAAGCCGCTCTCGGCTCCAGATTTGCTGATGGATGGCGGGCGGAAGCTGACGTTCGAGCGCGCCTTCAGCCTGGAGCGCGAGGTCAAACCGAAGCGCAGTTTCTGGACGAAGGTGGTGGACGCGATTGCGGGCCAGCCCGATTTCCATTATCTGGTGAGCCCATACAGTGTGACCACCGATTCGCGGGGGCGGGTGATTATCACCGATGTGGCGGCGGCAGGAGTGCACATCTTCGATTTCGAGCAGCAGAAATATAAATTCATCTCGCGGCGCGATGCCGGGAAAGATCCGATGCTGACGCCGCAGTGCGTGGCGGTGGACGCGCAGGACAACATTTACGTCACGGATTCGCATGCGGGGAAGATTTTCGTTTTTGATGCGAATGGAAAATTCCGGCGGACGATTGGCAGCTTGAAGGGCGGTGAAGGGTATTTCAAGCGCCCGACGGGCATCGCGGTGGATTCAGCCGAGCAGCGTATTTACGTCAGCGACACGTTGCGCAACAAGATTTTCGTCATGGATATGCAGGGCAGCGTGCTGAAGACCATCGGAAAGACTGGAACTGCGAACGGGGAATTCAATTATCCGACGGAATTGCGGCTGAATGGGACCGATCTGGCGGTAGTGGATGCGATGAATTTCCGGGTGCAGGTATTCGAACGGTCGGGAACGTTTCGTTACGCCATTGGGAAAATCGGAGACGGCGCGGGATGGATCTTCCGGCCGAAGGGAATTGCGTTTGATTCGGAATCGCACTTATACATCGTTGACGGCGAATGGGGCGTGGTGCAGGTTTTCGACGAGCAGGGAGAACTCCTGTATTACTTTGGCGGGAAAGGAACCGGAGCGGAGCAGTTTCAGTTGCCGACGGGCCTGCAGATTGACAAGCAGGATCGCATCTACGTGGTGGATTCGTTTAACCGGCGAGTGCAGGTGTTTCATTACTACGGTATCGCGACAGCGGCAGACGGGAGGAAACAACCGTGAAGCGGTTGCTGATGCTCGCGGTACTCGTGTTGGTGGCGCAGAGCTTCGCGCAGAACACGCCGACCGTAGACGTGCTGGGCATGCACAATTTGTCGCTGCCGAGCGGGGCGTCGGTGTATTCGCAGGGCAGCCTGGGATGCACGTTCTGCCATGCTCCACACAGCGGACTGGGCGGCACCACCCCGCTGTGGAACCAGAAACTGTCGACGAAGTCCTATGTGCCGTACAGCAGCACGACTGATCAAAACCAGGGAAACACGCAGCCGACGCTGGGCGTTACCAGCAGCCTGTGCCTGAGCTGCCATGATGGCACGGTGGGCGTGGGGCAGTCGGCAGCCTACGGGCAATTGCCGACCGTGGGATCGATGAACAGCATGGATTCGTTCGGCACCACGCTGACGGGATCGCACCCGTTCAGCCTGGTGGTGCCGATGAAGGACGCGTCGAACCTGCAGGCGTCGCTGGTGTCACAAGGGAAGACGGCGGACCCGACCGGGGCGGTGAAGCTGATCAACGGCAACATCGAGTGCACCAGTTGCCACGATCCGCACATTCAGAATATCGACAAGATTGCGCAGAATTTTCTGGTGCGCGACAGTTCGAGCGCGCAGATGTGCCTGGCGTGCCACGACCCGAACCGGGTGGTGCAGGGACAGGTGAACCCGCTGGCAGGATTCACCAACAGCATTCACCAGACGGCGACGAACCAGGTTTCGCCGGATGCGCATGTGGGTTCCTATGCGACCGTCGGAGTGAATGCCTGCGCGTCGTGCCATATGTCGCATGATTCGATTTCTCCGGCGCGATTGCTGCGGCCGGCGACGCCTGCCGCTCCGTCATACGATCCGGTAACGCAGAGTTGCATGACGTGCCATGCGGGCGGAACCTACGTGTCGCCCGTGGCTCCGAACATCATGGCGGAAGTAGCCAAGACCAGCCACCCGCTGCCCACCGGCAACAATTTTCACGATGCGTCGGAGAGTGCTGTATTGAACAGCAACCGGCACGCGACCTGCGTGGATTGCCATAGCCCGCACGCTTCGAACCCGGAGGGACAATACACGGCGCCGCCAGGGATTCGTCCTCCGCAGCAAGGGGCGACCGGTGTAAGTGCGCTGGATGGAATCACCACGATCATTCCAGCAGTGAATCAGTTCGAAACCTGTCTGCGTTGCCATGGAACCAGCGTCGGGAAGCAACGCATGTTGATTTACGGCTACTCTCCGCTGCGGGTGGTGTCGGCGGTAGACCCGCTCAATATCATTCCGGAATTTTCGAGTACGGCGACATCCAGCCATCCGATTACGCATCCGCGATCGAGCCCGCTGCCGCAGCCCAGCCTGCTGGTGAATATGTTGACGGAAGCGGGGTTGGCTTCGGGGCGGCTGGTGGGCACGCAACTGTTCTGTACCGATTGCCACAACAGCGACGACAACCGGGAGTTCGGAGGCGCGGGAGCGAATGGGCCGCACGGATCGGTGAACTCGCACCTGCTGGAACGTAATTATCAATTCAGCCAGGCGGCGGTGCCGGGTGGAACGGTAACGAATCTGTTCCCTAACCCGGATATGAGTCCGGCTGGGCCGTACTCGATGTGCGGCAAGTGCCACGATCTGACCAACAACATTCTGGCGAATACCAGCTTCACGCAGCACAATCTGCATATCGCGCAATATGGGTTCAGTTGCTCAACGTGCCACACGGCACATGGCATGGGCGCGATCTCGCCGACGATCACGGGCGAGCGGCTGGTGAATTTCGACGCCAACATCGTCGGACAGAATGGAAGCACTCCGATCAGCTACAACCGCAGCACCAATACGTGCACGCTGATGTGCCACAACGCAGCGCACAATGCGGACGGGACGGTTACTGGCGGGGCTGCGGCAGCGGTGAAACCCAAGGGCAGATGAGGATAGGGCTTCCGGCTTCCGGCGTTCGGCTTCCGGCATTCGGCTTCCGGCTTCCGCCCGGAGGCTGAAGTGGGGTGGGATTAACTTTACGACTCCTATGGTCAGGATTCGCATTCCGGTGATGGTCGTGCTGTTTACGACAGCGGCCGTGGTAGAGGCGGTGCGACTCACGGCGCTCTCTGCGATCGCCAACTCGGATGTGTGGTGGCATCTGAGTTCGGGAACGTGGATGCTGCAGAACCATGCGTTACCGCGCACTGGCCTTTTCTCTCAGTCGGCGGGAGCGTCGTGGATCGCTTCCAGTTGGGCTTACGATCTGTTGCTCGCGTTCGGATTCAAACTGTTGGGTCTGCGTTCGATTCCGATGCTGCTGATGGGATTGAAGACAGCGTTGGCGGTGGCGACGTTTTTGTTGGCGGGCGCCTTGCGGAGGAGGTTCTGGCGGGCGGTGGCGCTGTCGGCGATTGCACAGTATGTTTTGGGTAGCGTGCAGCCGGGACCGGCGTATTTCTCGATTCTGTTTTTTGCGATCGAACTGCTGCTGTTGTTGGAAAGCCGGCGAAGGCAGCGGCTGCGGATGCTGTTCTGGCTACCCGGGCTCTTCTTATTGTGGGCGAATCTCGATATTCAGTTTGTGGGTGGCATCGGGCTTTTGCTGTTGTTTCTGGCGGTGCTGGCTAGTGAAAAATATTTTTTCTCCGGCGGGCATTCGCTCGCTGTGAAGGACGTCGCGAAGATTACGGGCTTGTCGGTCGTCTGCACTCTGATTACACCGTATTTTTATCGTGGGTATAGCGTTTTTTTCGGGACGACGTTCAGTTCGGCAAATCTCTACCTGCCCGATTTTCATGCGCCAGGATTTCGCCAGCCGCAGGACTACGTTCTTCTGCTGCTGGCGATGACGGCATTTCTTGTACTCGGGTTGCGCCGGTCCCGCGATTTATTTGCGATTGCGTTATTGGCGGGATGTATCGCAGCCTCATTTTATTCGCAGCGCAATATTTGGCTGGTCACCATGGCGGCAGTAGCGGTGATTGGCCAAGCTGTGGACCAGCCCACAGAGAGCGATACTGCGACCCGGTTGCTATGGAAAAATCAAATTGCGATTGCGGTTGCCTTCTGCCTGGGGGTGTTGGCGATGGCTGCGGCTACGCTCATTCCACGCGGCCAAGAAGCACTGATGGCCAAGGTCGGCCAGAACTATCCGGTGGCTGCGTGCGATTCGATTCGCGAGCAGCATCTGGCTCGGCCCTTGTTCAATGCGTATGAGTGGGGCGGATTCGTGACGTGGTATCTGCCGCAGTATCCGGTGGCGATTGACGGGCGGAACGATTTGTACGGCGCGGATGCGATTGCCGAATATTCCAAGATGATGAATGCCGAGGTGCCCTACACCGAATATGCGGCGGTGAGCGGGGCGCAGACAATCCTGTTGCCCAAGCGGGCGATTATGGCCGGGGCGCTGAGTTCGGTGCCTATCTTCAAAGTCGCGTATAGCGATGATGTCGCAGTCGTGCTGAGTAGGAATGCGGGCGATCGATGAACCGGCGGCGCTTCCGGCTCTAATCGCGAACTGGTCGATTTGCCCGCGCCGAGGGGTCACTCACAGATCAATGGCTAAAAGCCGGCGTGAGAGGTTTGCTGCGGGCGAAGACGGTGGCGATCTGGTCGCGGTAGACCAGTTGAAAGCGAGGATCGACGGTTAGCACTTTGGCCAGCGGCAGATCCGAGCTCAGCAACACGACGCCGGCTTGGTTGAGGTAGGGATCGGTCTCGTAGGATTTTTCCGCATTCTGGGAATTAAAAAAGATCTGGTCGAGTTGGTCACCGTAGAGATCGTTGCGGCCGTCAATGGCCACGGGATACTGGGGCATGTACCACATCAGGAATCCGCCCCAGTTGAGCTGGTTGTAGAGCGGGCCAGGCAGGGGATTGCGGCGCAGATAGTTGACCGCATTGACCGGGTATTGCGAACTGATGGCGCGGTCGAGTCCACGGGGAGTGAAATCGGTGCCGTTGGAGATCAGCGCCAGCAGGGCGACGACAACGGCCGCGACTCCCAATTTTTCCGGCCACGTTTCCACAAACCAGGTCCCATCCCGCTTGTTTTCCTGAGCTAAAGCGAGTGTGTCGGCAATACACGCGGCGGCGGGGAGGCAGATGAACCATGCGTCGCGCATGGTGCGGTAGGCGATCACGGTGGCTGCCGTCAGCAAAGCGAGTTTGAAGAGATCAACTTTTCGTTTCCATCCCACGGCGAAGAATCCGCCAGCTGTGAGAAAAAGCTCGACGAAGTGGCTGAACCCGCGGAACGTCAGCGGCTGCAACTCCAGGATGACGGCATAGGTAAACTTCGCTCTCGAATATTCGTAGACGACTTGGTAGGGATGATAGGTGTACGGTCCGGCCGAGGTGGCCACAATGCAGGCTGCGGCAATGGCGACCAGCGTCGTTGATCGAAAAGATGGGGCGAGAAGGAAATCTGGTGCAATGCGGAACGCTTTGTTCAGGCGCAGAGCGAAATGAATGCCGACGAACAGGCCCACCAGAAATAATCCGTAGATGAACTGGATGTGCAGGTTCGCCCAGAACCAGAAGATCAACGGCAGCCAATAGAGCCGTTCGATGCGACCGGTGCGGTTGGCTTCGAGCAGAAGCGTGAGGGTGACCGCGAACAGAGCGATCGAGAAGAAAAAGGGACGCGGCATTCCGTTGAACAGGAATGCGGAGCAGACGACGCCGGTGCCGATCAACGCTACCCAGAAGCGTCCGGAAAGGCGGCGCAGCATCCAGTAAATCGCATAGGCGACGGCCAGGGTGAGAAGAATTCCGTAGGCGCCAATGCCCATGATTCCGAACCAGGCGTAGGCGCGCGCGAGAAGAACTTCATATCCCCAGCTATAAGCCACCCACGGGCGATCCGCTGCGGTGCGAGAAAGAATGCCGGTATGGGGGACGGCATGATGCTCCACGATCCAGTCGCCGACCTTCAAATGCCACCAGATATCGGGATCAAGAACGCAGAATTTGTATTGAAACGCGAGCGTACCTACTGTAGCGAGCAGCAGAGTCAGTGCGGCTAACTGCAGCAGGCGCACACGCCGGAGTTGGGGGATCCCAGTTCTGGCGAGGGCGGCAGCAAGGGCGGCGGCCCGGCTTCGAGATTGGGATTGCTCGGGAGTACTGAGCACGGCTTTTGCCGGAGCCGCCGTGCGTTCAAGATCGGCCGAGACTTCTTGGGAGGCCATCGCCGTTTCTCAGGCCGCGCCCACGTGTTGAGCGGGAGCGGGCGCGATTTCAGCAGGCGCATCTCCAGCGCTGCCTGCCTCGTGGTATTCGGCATCCTGGTTGACGGCCCAGACATCGTAGCGGCGCTCGCCGGCGAGAATGTTCCTGGCGCTGAGCAGGGCAGTCATCATGGCATGGTCCTGATTATTGTACTTGTGCATGCCGTTGCGGCCGACAAGGTGAAGCGTCGGGAAGTTTTGTTCGAGGGATGCGCGAATGGTGTCGATGTGCTGTTGATAGCTGTCGTCGTAGACCGGGTAGGCCTTGCGCTGCCGGATCACGCACCCGTCTACGACGTCAGCCACTTCGGCCAGATGAATTCTTTGCAGTTCACTCTTAGCGAGGTCGATCAATTCGGTGTCCGGCGCATTCCACAGCCGATCGTTCTCGAAACAGAAATACTCGAGTCCGTACGAACTGTAAGCGGGATCGGGAACCATCTCCGGGGACCAGGACTTGTAATTCTGCACGCGTCCGACTTGTACGGCGGGGTCGTGGATGTAAATCCAATTATCGGTGAAGCGGCCTTTGTCGCGGACGATCAGGCCGACGGTGAGAAAGTCACGATAGCGCAGGGAATTTGCGGCGGCAAGAACGCTGGGCGGAAGCTGCGGCTCGATTTGCCTCACCAGATCGCGCACGGGCATGGACGAGATCACGTGCTCGGCAGAAAATTGCTCAAGCTGACCATCGGCGTCGTGCGTGGTGACGGTCCACAGCTTACGATCCGAATCAAAACGGCAGCCAATCACGCGCTGCCCGAGCAGAACCTGTCCACCGAACGCGCGGATTTTTCGGGCAAAGGCTTCCCACATCATCCCCGGCCCCAGGCGCGGATAGCGGAAGGTGTCGATGAGCGTCTTGACGACTTGGGTGCGGTTCTTGGGCTTGCGCGAAAACATCGCATGCTTGATCGCGGAGCCGAGCGATAGCCCCTTGATCCGCTGAGCCGCCCAGTCGGCGGAAATCTCCCGGCAACTCATGCCCCACACTTTTTCGGTGTAGGTTTTGAAGAAGATTCGAAAGAGACGTTCACCAAACTGATTGATGACCCAGTCTTCAAAGGTCTTAGGGTTGGGCGTAGGGCGAAGACGGGCTTTTGCGAACGACAGCAGGCAGCGCGCGGCCTCACTGAACCCGAGCTTCCACAGGGCCTCGAATGGCTTAAGAGGATATGTGAAGAACTGGCCGCGATAGTAGATGCGGGAGGAGCGAGGACGCTCGAGCATGTCCTTGCCGCCGACTTCAGTCCAGAGATCTTCGATGTCGCGCGATTTGGAGAAGAAACGGTGGCCTCCGATGTCGAAGCGGAAGTCCTTGTAGTTGACGGTCCGCGAGATGCCCCCAACGTACTGGGGGTCGCTTTCGAGAACGACCACGGCTGCCCCCTGCTTCGAGAGTTCATAAGCAGCGGTCAGGCCCGCGGGGCCGGCACCCACGATTACCGCTTTAAACCTGGTGTTCGGCATGAAGTGCCCTTTCGGAGTTCGACCGAATCGTTCCGGCTCTTCCAAAGTCTCCCGTGAAATCTACCGAGGGTTACAGGGGCAATTCAGATGCCAGGACGCGGAGAGGACTACGACACTGATATACAGAGGCTTAAGGGAGAAAGCGAGGCAGTGGAACGAGGGGAGCGGGTCAAATTACACGCAGGGTGCGGGGAAAGGCACGATTGCAGGGCCGGTCAGCTCACGCCTTATCAATGGCGACGGCCATAACCGGCTGAAAGCAAAGCAGGAACAAGGCATGGCCGCGAGCGGTGTTTGGCAATTACGGTGCTGTGATTGAACTGTTGCGACGCAAAATCTGCGCCTGCGCTTCGCTCTTCCTCAGCCATCGGCGATCGCGATCATAGCGATTCGATGCTGGTCGGGGAAATCGGAACAGGGCTGGATCGTCAAGGTCTGAGGCCGCGGTTAGGCCCGCGGAATCGGACTGATCCAGCCCTGTATCGTGACGACCTGTGGCGGTGCAGAACTCGAGGGGCGGACTCGATGGCGGCGGTGGCAGAGTCAATGGCGATTGAGGCAGGCACGAAGCGGAACTGGAAGCGATGGGCGCTGCAGGCTGCTAGTGCCGTCGTGGTTCCCTTGCTGCTGCTTGGAGTGATCGAGGGTGCGCTCCGCCGGTTCGGCGTGGGATTTCCTACCGACCTGACCGTACCTTGCACCGTGCAAGGGCGTGCGGCTGCCTGCTACAACTTGTTTTTCCCGGCTCCCTTTTTCCCTCCTGGCATGATCAAGACGCCGGAGGCCTATGCGATTCCGGCGGAGAAGCCGCAGAACACGTTCCGGATATTTGTGCTCGGGGAATCGGCCGCCATGGGCGATCCAGATCCCGCGTATGGGTTCAGCCGGTATCTGGAAGTGATGCTGCGACAGCGCTACCCGGCAACGAAGTTCGAGGTGGTGAACACGGGCAGCGTGGCCATCAACTCGCATGTGCTGCTGCCCATCGCAGAGGGGCTCGCCAAGCAACGTCCAGATCTATTCATCATTTACTCGGGGAACAACGAAGTAGTGGGGCCGTACGGTCCGGGGACTGCGCTGACCGGGTCGGGCATGAGCATGCCGGTGATTCGCGGCAACGTCTTTGTGCGCTCGACGCGAATCGGACAGCTTTTGACCAAGGTGGGGACGCAGAAGCGTGAGTGGGGCGGGATGGAGATGTTTCTCGACAAGCAGGTGCGAGAGAGCTCTCCGTTGATGAAATACACCTACGCGAATTTCGAACAGAACCTGCGCGACACGGTGCGGATTGCGCAGCGCTCGGGGGCCCGGGTCATTGTCAGTACGGTGGCTACGAATGTGAAAGACTGCGCGCCATTCGGTTCGCTGCACCGGGAGAACTTGAAGCCGGAGGAGTTGCGCTCGTGGAACGCTTTGGTACAGCAAGGTGCGGATTTGGAGAATGCGCGATCGTATGAGGAGGCGCTCAAGGCGTATGAGGCTGCCAGCAAGATTGACGATCAGTACGCGGAACTGGAGTTCCGCATGGCGCGCAGCTTGTGGATGCTGGGCCACTATGCGAGCGCGCACGCGCATTTTGCGTGGGCCCGCGATCTGGATACGCTGCGATTTCGTGCTGATTCGAAGATCAATGAGATCAATCGCGCGGTCGCATCGGGGTCGGGAGCCGAGATGGTGGATGCAGAAAGCGTCTTTTCCAACGAGAGCCCAAACGGGATTGTGGGGAGCGAACTGGTTTATGAGCATGTGCACATGACTCCGCTGGGGAATTACTTGCTGGCGCGGGCGATGTTTCTGCAGATCGCGAGCAAGATGCCAGTGTCAGCGGGGCATCCAGTAGGGGAATCGGAGGTGCTTTCTGAAGCGGAGTGCGAGCAGTTGTTGGCCTTCACGGGACATGACCGCTCTCGGATTGCGCTGGAAATGCTGGAGCGACTGCAGAAGGCTCCGTTCACGAATCAGCTGAACCATTCCGACCAGGTGCTGCGATTGACGCTCAAGGCCGAAGATCCGGCTGAAAGTCCGGACGAGACAGTGGCGGAGTACGAGTGGGCGATCCGGCAGCGGCCGGACGACCGGATTCTGCATTACAACTACGGACTTTTTCTGTTTGAACATAATCGGGCGGCGGGGATGGAGCAATTGCGGAGATCGCGCCCGTGGGATGGCTTTCCGGTGTTTGCGCCGGATGGGATGCAGGTGGATTAGCTCTGCTATGGGGGAAAGCTTGCTGCAAGGCATTCTCTATTGTCTTGTCTTTGTCGCTTGCATTGCGACCTGCGCAAAGTCTCGCTCGCCCAGGATTCGACAAGCTGTTCTGCTCATCTCCAGCTACGCACTGTATCTCACCTGGGGACCGTGGTTCGCGCTAGTCCTGCTCACTTCGACGGTCATGAATTTCCTGGTGGGCGCATGGCTTCGAAGAAAGGCCACCGGCGCCGTTCTGGCCATGGGCATTTTCCTCAACCTTATCTTGCTGAGCAGCTTTAAATATCTGCCGGAGGTGGCCGCCCACTCCCTTGTCTCTTCCTTGCAGCCGTTCGCTCATCTCGCCATGCCATTGGGGATTTCTTTCTGGACTTTCCAGGCGATGAGTTATCTGTTCGATCTTTACCGGGGAGAGGAGCTCGATCCATCTTTTTTGGAATTCGGGCTCTATATGGTCTTTTTCCCGGTCACCATCTGCGGACCGATCTGCCGGATGCCCGACATGCTGCCGCAGATTCGTTCCGAGAAGGCGACAAAGTGGAGCGAGATCGAACAAGGTTTGCGCCGCGTGGCCACGGGTATTTTTATGGTGCAACTGGGCAGGTTGCTGGGGCAGGGAATTCTCGGCGGCGACGGGCTGAATTCCGGCTTCGATCGCGTCACGCGGTGGAGCGGTCCGGACGCCTGGTGCCTCGCCTTCGGATATGGCCTGCAACTGTTCCTCGATTTTGCGGGGTACTCGCACCTTGCCATCGGCGCCGCCCGGGCCTTGGGCTTTACTGTGCCGGAGAATTTCGCCCGGCCGTTTCACTCCACCAGTCCCTCGGTTTTCTGGACACGATGGCACATGTCGCTGTCGTTCTGGATTCGCGATTATGTATTTCTTCCGCTCGCGACCTTGCGGCGCGAAATGTGGTGGCGCAACCTGGCGCTGGTGATCTCCATGGTGTTGTTTGGACTGTGGCATCGCGCCAGCGTGTTATTTCTTCTGTGGGGCCTTTATCACGGCGTGCTTTTGGTGCTGCACCGTCAGGTGCAACGAGTCCAGTGGCGGTTTGATTGGGAACCGCGGGGAGTGTGGAATGTAATGGCGTGGATCACGACGATGGCGCTGGTCAATCTGGGATGGATCTTCTTCCGCGCCCATTCGCTGCCGCAAGCGCAGCAGATGCTGAGCGCGATCTTCTCGCCGGCCAGCTACGGCACACATTTTCTCAGTGCCAGCCTGTATGGTCTGGTGGTGAGCGTGGCGGCGGGCTATGGGCTGGCGCTCATGGTGATTGGCGCAGTCGATGGGCAGGCAACGGAAACTGACTCGGCGGAAGCTGGTCCAGGTCCGGGAATGGTCGCCCTAATGGCGCGCTGGCGTTGGTACTGGCTGCCGCCGCTCTATGGCCTGGCACTGCTGTTCTTGCTGATCGTGACGCTCACTCGATGCGCCGGTGCGGGCCAGTTCATGTACAACAAGTTCTGATTAAAAAGCTAAAACCATCGAGACAATGAGCGGGGTGATTCCATTTCAGGATTTGGTCGAGGCGCTGGAGGCAGCGCCGGCGGGGCGGCCGTTTGTGACTGCGTGGATCGATGAGGACGAGCAGGAGACCGTGACGTTTGGGGAGTTCCGCGAACGCGCCCGGACGCAAGCGGGAATGCTGCTGCAGCACGGAATCGGGGCTGGCGATTGCGTGGTCATCCTCATGCCGCAGGGCATTGCAGCGATGGCGGCTTTTGCCGGGGCGATGATGCAGGGTGCCGTGCCAGCGTTACTGGCGTACCCGAATTTTAAAGTTGAAGCTGAAAAGTACCGCTCGGGCCTGGCCGGGGTCACGGCAAATCTCAAGGCAAAGGCTGTAGTAATTGATGAGGAATTTCCGGAAGAGATGCTCGGGCATGTTTCTCTCGGCGCGGAGACAAAACTGCTTCGCGCTGCCGACGGCGGAAGCAAGGCAAGGAAGTTGCCGGTTGCGATGGTTCAATCAGAAGACGTCGCCTTCATCCAACATTCGGCGGGCACGACCGGGTTGCAAAAGGGGGTGGCACTCTCACACGCGGCCGTCCTGCGGCAACTGAAACACCTCGCGCAGGCTTTGCACCTTGACCCGGCCACAGATTGCATCTACAGCTGGCTGCCGTTGTATCACGACATGGGACTGATCGCGTGTTTCATTCTGCCCATGGTCTGTCATGTGCCGGTGGTGATGCAGTCGCCGGTGGATTGGGTGATGCATCCCGAGACCATGCTGCAAATGATCAGCGAGCACAGGTGCACGCTGGCGTGGCTACCGAATTTTGCGTTTCAGTTTGTGCCCCGGCGGGTGCCTAGGGATCGACGGCACGAGTATGATCTCTCGTCGTTGCGCGCGTTGATCAACTGTTCAGAGCCGGTGCGCACAGCCAGCATGGTGGAATTTCAGAAAGCTTTCGGAGTCCGCCGCGAGATCTTGCAGTCATCCTACGCCATGGCCGAGAACGTGTTCGCGGTGACGCAGTCGAACTTGAGGCGGCCACCGGCACAGATCTGGGCTGACGGGCAGCAATTTCGCAGCGCACATCGGATTGTTAAGGTGGCGGAAGGAACGCCGGGCGCGGTCTCGTTCACTTCTTCGGGCCGGCTGTTGCCAGGGCACGAGATACGCATCGAGTCGGATGCGGGCGCGGTCGTCGGCGGTGGTGCGGTGGGAGAAATTCTCATCAAGAGCGATGGTTTGTTTGACGGCTACTATAACCGACCTGATCTGACGGCACAGGCGATGGTTGACGGCTGGTACCGCACGGGCGACTTGGGATTTTGTGTCGATGGGGAATTGTATGTGGCCGGGCGGAAGAAAGATCTGCTGATCATCGGGGGAGAGAATATTTATCCCCAGGACATTGAAGAACTGGTGGCGGGGCACCCCGCGGTGCACGATGGGCGTGTGATTGCGATGGGCGTGTACAACTCCGACCTCGGTACGGAAGAAATCGTCGTGGTGGCGGAAGTGGAAAACGAAGCGCTCCTCGCCCGAGCTGCGGAGGTCGAGCAGGAGATTCGCAGCGGGATCGTGGGCGGACTGGGTGTGGCGGCTCGAACCATCGTGCTGAGGCCGCCGAAATGGATCGTGAAGAGCACCGCGGGCAAACCGGCGCGGTCGGCCACGCGGGAGAAGTTGCTGAAGGAACATCCGGAACTCAACCGGGAAGAGGTAGCGCAATGACGACCGAGGCGCAGCAGATGATCGAGCACATCCGGCAATTGATTCGGAAGCCGAACGTGACGATTGATGAGGACACCTCGCTGGTGTCATCGGGGCTGATCGATTCGATGGCGCTGGTCGATCTGCTGCTGAAACTGGAAGACCTCACCCACATGCGGATTCCGGCGGGCAAGGTCCAGCCCAAAGACTTGGACAGCGTTGCGAAGATGTTTGCCACCGCGCAGCGTGTCGGAAAGCCGCGCAAATAGCCGCACTAGCGTTGGTCATCCATCATGGCCGGGTCCAGATGCTGGGTGCTCATGGTGCTGGTTGCGGCATCTTCGCGTTGTTGAGCGCGGTCCCACTCCGGCCGCAGCAGCATGGCTTTGATGTGGAAGTGGGATTCCTTCTGGGCATCATCGATGCGGATCAGCATCTCGTTTTTTTGCAGACGGAACCTGGTGACCTCGGCGAGAGGAATCAGCGCCTCAGAGGTTTTGCCGCTGATGACATAGACGACCTTGTCGGCGACCAAGACATACTCGGGGCAGAGCGCGCCAGGTTCTACCTTGCCTCCGCCGGACATAGCAGCCATAAAACCGTGCTGCGGCCCCAGGCAATCGGTCATGCGCATGCGAATGAGAGTGCCTTGCTGAGTAGACTGGGCCTGCGCGGCGGCCAGTACCGGGAAAATCAAAGCAACGAGACAGCAGAGAATGCGCTTCATGGGTCCTCGATTAGCGAATGTTGTCGGGAAAGTAATATCCGCTTCGGCTGCGGAACTGCAGGTTGGAGTTGTGGGTGGGAAGAATCCGGAGCGAGTGGAATCCGGAACGGCTGCTGGGCAGCTTGTAAGTGATGACGTAGCTCGCTTTGAAATCTTCCAGGATTACGTTCATGGCGCGGGAGGCTGCGTCTGGTCCCGCAAACGAGCGCCCGCCGGTGGTGGCGGCAAGATGGTATAGGACGGCCGAGCCCTGCGAGGAGACGGCGCGGTGCAAGTCGATGCAGTAAATCTGAACGGCATGCTTCAGACTGGAGTCGGCGACATCTTTCAAGGAATTGCGGCTGACCGTATCTTGCCCGTCGGAGAGCACGATCAGGATTTTCTGGGCGTCCCTCTCCGCATGTTGAGAAAGGAAGTCTGAGGCATAAACAATGGTGTCGAACAGGGGAGTCAGGTCACCGGTGCCTGGAGGCGGAAGGTGCTCGGCGGCGTGCGAGGTGCGGCAATCCGCGGCGCACAGAAGCTTGGGTTGCGAACCGGTAAAGGAGAAGATCGAAAGATTTTTCTCGGGAATCCCGGCGGACTGAGCGACGAGGTCAAGAAGATTGGAGATCTCGCGGCCGAAACTGGGCGCGATGGATTGGCTGTCATCGGCCAGAAGGGCGATCTCCAGCTTGGTGGAGTCGGAATGAGTAAAGCTTTGAAAATTTCGGACGATGAATTCAGTGTCGACGACCGCAAAATCGCTGGGCTGCAAGGTGGCGACACCGTGATTGTTCTGGTCGGTGACGGAAAAAGTGAGGCGGACCTCGTTGGCGTGGGTGCGATAGGTTAAGTCGGGCGGATCAGCCGGGGCAGCGGCGAGGCCGGAGCCAAGGAGGAGAAGGACTGCCAGGGGCCCGAGTCGGCGACCGGTCATAGAGGTGGCCATGACAACTCCATCGGCCTTTCGTGCAGAACTTTAGGGCGGTGCCCGTTACCCACGTCACGGACTGCGATTCGGTTGCATTGGATGTGGCCTGACAGTTGCCTGTTGCCGCCGAAATAAAGCAATTCCTAAGATTCTTCAAATCTGGCAAAAGAATGAGGCAGGACGGCACTTTGCCACGTGGCAAGAAGGGAAGGATCGCTCAAGCGAACAACCGATGAAGGGAAGTGGAATGAGCGAAGATCTAAATGAGTAACTACTGGGCGAGCTTGGTTTGCTGGGCTTGCGCGATCAACTTCTCGACCGTTTGCTTCTTCTCTTTAGGCAAGGTGGGATTCAGCTTCAACAATTGCCGCCAGGCAGTGACCGCGCCGCTGGAATCATTTTTGGCTTGCAGCCGGATCATGCCAAGGTTGAACAGCGAGTTGGCATCTTTTGAATCGTAAGTCAAAGCTTGCTGCAATTGCTTGATTGCGCCATCTGCGTCGCCTTGATAGAAGAGGCAGGAGGCCAGGTCGGTGCGCGCGCCGACGTTCTTCGGATCGGCCTCGATCGCTTTCTGGTAGTATCCCGCCGCCTCCGGGAATTGATGGGTTGCCTTGTAAAGAGTTCCGAGTTGATTCAGCAAATCCGAGTTGTTGGGGTCGGTCTTGAGTTTGGCCAGCAATGGCTCGGCCTTTTTATCGGCCATGTGCTTCAGGTCGTCGAGGCTGGGCATCTGCGCGGGGGCAGACGAGGGCGACTTGGCGTCAGTGCTGGAGACGGCCGAAGCTGCTGAGGGTGGTTGCGCTCGGCGCGAGTCAGACCCGCGGAATAGATAACCGACGATCAGCCCAATGGCGAGGCAGACACCAGCCATCGCATACACCTGACTTGATTTCCAACTTTGAGTTCCGGCGGCTTCGGTCTCACTCATCGGGTTCGAGTCGCTTTCCACAGCTCTTTTTTTCGACCCACTGGAAGAATAGTGGCACGCAGGCTGCCAATCTCGACTGGGCGCTGGCTCTGTATTTTCAAAGAGTTCCGAGCACAGCACATTGGGGTCACACCAGTTTGGCTGAGATTGGCGCGTGTTCCCTCACAACGGGTGTGGTTTTTTCCGCGTTTTTAGGTGCGCCGGGCAATCCGTGCTACCCATGACAGGAATCACAGTGCGGGGTGAGCGGCTTCACGGTGAAAAGATTAGATTTCCCTAAGAATGCGGTTGGCCTTCCCCCCACCGTCGGAACTGCCTTTTTGGCCTTTCCTCTTCCGACAAGGCAGGCTCTGTGAACCGCCCCGGCCATTTGCCGTTTCGTTTCTGCTATTCCGAAGCGGGCGTCCGCCCGCTTCCGGTGAGCGAAAGTATGTCCCGCGTACGGCAGCGCGAGCGGCGATCCATCCATAACGCATATCTTTTTCGCATTGTTGCAGGAGGCGAACCATGTTGCGCCACTGCTTTTTCGTGTTTTCAATCCTAGCTGCCCTGCTTCAAATTTCGGCAGCGGCTACGCCGAAATCGAGTGCCGATCAATTTGTCGATCAGATCATCGCCAATGAGCGAGCACTTTCGGGCACGATGCGGAACTATAGCCCGATGGTGGAAACCTACCTGCAGCGCCTGCAACAGGACCCGAACCTCGGCCTTGTGCCGGCGGAAGATCACTATTTCCTGGGACGGGTGCAGTTTGAGCAGAGCAAGGAAGAGTTCTATCTTGACAAGCGGCTGGTGGAACGGATGGCGGGAGCGTTTTCGAAGTTGTACTCCCTGAGTCCGGTGGGATTTGCCAGCATGATTTTTGTCGACCGCAGCGGCTTTGACCGGAAGAACTACCAGCTGCGCTATGTGCAGAGCGAATTCCTCGGAGAAATCCGCTGCCTGGTGTATGAGGTGAGCCCACGAAAAGATCAGGGGAACCGTTTCAAGGGCGCGATCTGGGTCGAGGATAACGGCTATCGCATCGTTCGATTCAATGGCAGCTACGGAACGTTCCACATTGATAGCTGGCGCCTGAATCTGCAGCCGGGAGTCTGGCTGCCCTCAGTGGTGTATTCCGAAGAGTTCGACTCGAACAAGCCGCAAGCGCACAATCCCCACCTGAAAGCACAAACTCGGATCTGGGGCTACAATCTGGGCCCGCGCAAAGGATCGGAGTTCACCGAGATTGTGGTCGATCCAGAAGCCGCTAAGGATTTGTCGGACAACCCGGATCAAAACCCGCTCGACATCCAGCGCTCGTGGCAGCGGCGCGCTGAAGACAATGTAATCCAGAAACTGCAAGAGCTTGGGCTGATCGTGCCGGAAGGCGAAGTCGATAAGGTCCTGCAAGCCGTCCTCACCAATCTGGAGGTGACTAACACGCTTGTTCTGGAGCCGGAGGTCCGCTGCCGGATCGTCCCGACTACGCCGGTTGAGGTGGCGACGATCGGGCACACGATCCTGATCAGCCGCGGATTGCTGGACGTTCTTCCCAACGAGGCGGCCTTGGCTACGATCCTGGCGCACGCGTTGGCGCATGCGGCGTTGGGGCACGATCTCGACAGCCGTTTCGCTTTTAACGATCGCATGGTCGTTCCCAGCCTGAAGCAGTTGCCGCTATTCGATTTCAAGCACAGCGCGGAGCAGGAAAAAGAAGCGGACGCGATGGGCGTCCAGATTCTTGCCAACTCTCCGTATAAAGACAATCTGGCGGAGGGAGGATTGTTTCTGAAGGCTCTGGCGAAGTATGGCAAGAGGCTTCCGAATCTAGTGAAGGCGAATCTGGGCGAGAGCCTGATCAGCGAGAGTCACATTGCAGTCATGAGCGCCGTGGCTGAGGGCGCGCCCAATCTCGAAGTCGAGAATCCGCAGCAGATCGCGGCGTTGCCGCTGGGCAGCCGGGTCAAGCTGGATCCGTGGGCAGGGCAGTTGCGATTCGTCAAAGCGCGGCCGCCACGAATTTATTCAGCCAAAGACAAGCTGGCGCTGGAAGTGACGCCATTCTCGCCGTATCTGGTGCGCCTGAAGACGCCGGGAGCGACTACCGGTGCACAGGAATCGAATTGAAGACCCCTTGCAGGAGGGCGGCATGAGCATAGGCGTGGGGTTGTATTGCTGCATGACTGTGATTCTCGCGTTTTGGCCAAGTCGTTGTTATGGGGGGCAGCACCCGGTCCCAGTGGATGAGACCTCGCAGTGCGGGGATTGTCATGCGGGTCAAGCTGCCGGCGATCACGTCCACGCGGCGGTAAATCTTGGATGTGCGTCCTGCCACAAAGTTGAGAATCGGCAGGACGTTAGCTATGTGGAGCTGAAGACGGCGAAAACGAGCGTGTGCTTTGAGTGTCATGAGGCGGAGACAGCCTTGTACCCGCACCTTCCCTATGCCTCGGGAATGTGCACGCGGTGCCATAATCCGCATTCGTCGGCGAATCCTCATCTATTAAACGCCAAGGTGAACGAGGTTTGCCTGAGTTGTCATTTGCGGAAAGCTGACAGCACTTTCTCGCAGTATTTACCCACCATCGCGCTGACCCGCGAGAACAGCATGGGGCATCCTTACGAGCGCCATCCGGTCAGCAAATTTCCTGACCCACTGACGGGAGGTGAGATGTCGTGCATCAGTTGCCACTTGGCGCATGGAGGAGCGAAATTGCACCAATTGAAGATGGCGTCCGCGATTCCCGAAGATGCTCTGAATCAGATTACCGAGACGAACGACATGTGCCGCAAGTGCCATATGCGGATGTGGGGACTGGATGGGTACTTGGCGAATAAGAAGAAGAACAAAGCCAAGTGACTGCAGTGTCAGCTACGTGATGCTTACCTCGGTGTACGTGCCGTACACCTGGCGCAAGGCCTCGCAAATTTCTCCCACGGTCGCGTAGGCGCGGACCGCATCGACTATGAAAGGCATTGTATTGGCGGTGGAGACATTGCCGTTTAACCCGGCCTTCGGTTCCTGGGATGCCGCCTTCTTCAGGGCATCGAGAGTTCGGCGGACTTCATCGTTCGAGCGGCGCGCGCGCAAGGTCTTCAGCTTGGCCGACTGCTGGCGGGCTACGCTCTCGTCGATGTAGAGAATGTGCGGCGACTCTTCATCGATCGCGAACTCATTTACGCCGACGATGATCTTTTCTTTCGCTTCGACTGCACGCTGGTACTGGTAAGCAGATTCGGCGATCTCTTTTTGCGGATAACCGCGCTCGATAGCTTTCACCATTCCGCCCATCGCATCGAGCTTGTCGAAATAATCCAAAGCGCCCTTTTCCATTTGCAGGGTCAGATTTTCCAGGAAGTAGGACCCGCCGAGGGGATCGACCGTCTGGGTGACGCCGGATTCGTAGGCGATGATCTGCTGCGTCCGCAGAGCGATGCGGGCAGCTTCTTCGGTGGGAAGAGCTAGGGCTTCATCGTAGGAATCGGTGTGCAGCGACTGCGTTCCGCCCAGCACGGCGGCCAGCGCCTGCAGTGCCACGCGGGCGATATTGTTCATCGGTTGCTGCGCGGGCAGAGAGACGCCTGCGGTCTGGGTGTGGAAACGCATCAGCCAGGTGCGCTGGTTCTTGGCTCCGAAGCGATCTTTCATGGCGCGATACCAGATCTTGCGGGCGGCGCGGTATTTGGCGATCTCCTCGAAAAAGTCGTTATGTGCGTTGAAGAAGAAGCTGAGACGCGGGCCGAATTCGTCGACGTCGAGGCCTCGGCGGCGCGCCCATTCCACGTACTCCACACCGTCGTACAGAGTGAACGCCAGTTCCTGCAGAGCGGTCGATCCGGCTTCGCGAATGTGGTATCCGCTGATCGAAATCGTGTTGAAGCGCGGGGTGAACTTTGAGCCGAACTCGAAGGTGTCGATGACCAGGCGCATCGAGGGTGCGGGCGGGTAGATATATTCCTTCTGCGCGATGTATTCCTTCAGAATGTCGTTCTGAATGGTGCCTGAGATTTTCTTCCAATCCGCGCCGTGTTTTTCGGCAACCACCAGATACATGGCCCACAACACCGACGCGGGAGAGTTGATGGTCATCGAGACGGTGGTTTTTTCCAGATCGATGCCATTGAAAAGAATCTCCATGTCTTCGAGCGAGTCGATGGCGACGCCGCACTTGCCAACTTCGCCTTCGCTCGCGGCATGATCGGAGTCGTAGCCCATCAGCGTGGGCAGATCGAAGGCGACGGAAAGGCCGCTGCCGCCGTGCTCCAGCAGATATTTGTAGCGCTGGTTGGTCTCCTCCGGCGAGGCGAAGCCGGAGAACTGGCGCATAGTGTAGAGCTTGCCGCGATATCCGGTGGCGTGAATGCCGCGCGTGAAGGGCGGTTTGCCGGGGTAGCCGAGATGGTTTTCCTCACTCCAGTCCTGGGGTAAATCGGCTTGCGTATAGAGGCGGCGGATGGGGACGCCGGAAATCGTGGTGAAGCGCGCGTGGCCGTGCTCGTCGAGGTTGATGCCGCTGGGGGCGCCAATGGGGTGCTCGGGAGCTTTTTCGATCGTTGGGGCCAGCGTCTTCTCGGCCCAGTTCTTTTCCGCCTCGGACGGATGGCGGTTTTCAAAGACGTCGGCTATCGGACTCTCGGCAACTTGCGGCTTAGGCTTCTTTTCCATGCGGACCCCGGTGGTCTGATTCGATGATAGGGAAGGGAATGCGGTTGGGGCAAGGAGCAGGTTATCGGAGGAAAGACCGGTCGGTTTGGGAAAATCTTCACCGCAGAGGACAAGGAGGACACAGGGTGACGAGGGAATTACTTCCCTGGAGCTTCCGAAGTCTGGCGCTTGCGACTTAACTCCCAGGCTTTGGAATATTTCCAGGAGACGTAGACAGAGTGGTAGAGGTGCAGGAGCAGGCCTTCGCGGCCGTCGAGGAATCCGAGGCGGAGGAAATAGTTGTAGATGAAGGTGAAGAGCGGGCGGAGGATGATGTTGATGAAGCTGAAGCGGACTTTGCCTTTGGCGACCATCTCCGCGCCGAGGGAGGAGTAGCGGTTCATGTGGTCGATGTAGTCGGAGAGGGTGGGGTAGGAGTGGTGGAGGAGAGGGGCCGTGAGATCTGCAGTTTTGCCTTCCACCTGAGCGGTTTCATGTACCGGGCGGATGTTGAAGCGTCCTGTTCCTTTGCGAAAAAGGCGCATCTTCCGATCTGGCCAGAAACCCCCGTACTTAATCCATCGCCCGAGGAACATATTCTTTCGGGGCATTGAAAATCCATTGACAAACACGGGGCTATCCGGAGGGTGTTCCAGGCGAAGCAGTCCTTGTTTCGCAATGGCGCGGGAGACATCAGAACTGAGTTCGGGACTGACTTCCTCGTCAGCGTCCAAACTGAATATCCAGCGCCCGCTCGCCTTTTCGATGGCTGAATTCTTCTGCGCCGCGTAGCCCTTCCATTCTTCAATGTATACCGTTGCTCCGAGCGATCTCGCGATTTCTACGGTTCGATCATTTGAACCAGAGTCGAGAACAATAATTTCGCTTCCTGCTGGTTCTCCTCTCATGTCATAGAGAAAAGGTTTGAGACTCGCGAGCGTGCGGCCGATGTTGGCTTCTTCGTTGAAGGTGATGATGACGACCGAAAGTTGCATGTGCGTGGGAGAACTCGGAATTGTCTCACAAGGTCTTGGGTCTGAGGTGTTAGGTCTTAGGCGCTGGACCTGGACGATGAGCAGTTGCCCAAGATCCAAGACCCAAGACCTAAGACCTAAGACCTAAGACCCAACACCAGAAGCCTGAAGCCTCTCGGTCGGCTGACTCCGTCGCGACCGCGCTTCGGATATTAGAAAGACCGCGAGGATCAGCAACTCGGGTTCGATGGGATGGCGATAGCGGGCGTGGGGGAAGACGAAGTAATAAACAGTGGGATAGGTGAGGACCAATCCGGCGAAAAGCCAGACTGCTGGCCGCTTTTGGCGGACCGCTCGCCCCAGGCCCCAGAGCGAGACAACGGAGGTGGCCAGGAAGAGTGACGTCCGAAAATCGACCGGAGCTATGCTGCTGGTCTCGCGCGGGACGCCGTTCCAGTAATAGAAAAAGCGTTTCATGCTGACGATGGCAAAGCGGCCAGGATTTTGGCGAATCCAATCCAGAGCGAGGCGCTTGCAGTCGGCGGCGTAGGCCAGTTCGCCCATGCGCTGAAATTTCGCGAACTCCAATTTGTTCTGGCTGGGCTGCAGATAAGCCATCAGCATGCCATCTGCGCTCTTGAAGTTGCCCAGGCGGACTTCGAACCAGAAATCGTCGCGGACAAAAACGAAACGCCCGAAGACTTCATAATTTCGGATCAACCAGGGCGACAGCACCGCAAAAAAGATCAGCGAGGATAAAGCAACCCCGGCGAGCGAAGGAAGACGATGCTTGAATCTCTGGCGCCAGACCCAGAACCCGCAGAAGGGAAGAAAGGCGAGCATGGCTGGATTCGCGAGTGCGCCGACGCCCCATAGCACTCCAAAAAGAATCCACCCACGAAGGCCGGGCCAATCTTGTAATTCAAGTGCGACGAGAAAGATCAGGCTGAGGACGAGCGGTGTGAAGGTAGTGTCCCACAGCCAGTGCACCGACCAGTACCAGAACCACGGGAGGAGCGCCCACGTTCGTGCCGACCAAAGGGCGATGCGATCGTCGAACTGCCGTCTCGCGATTAGATAGATCGAAATGCAGGTGAGTGCGGAGAGCAGGCTGTTGAAGGTCAGCAGCACCCACGCTGAGGCGTACGAGTAGACGCCGAAGAGTTTGAACACTCCGCCCATGAAGTAGGGATAAAGCGGCGGTTCCCAAGCGGAAGGCCCGGTGTGGTCGCCGTAGGGATTGCTGAAGCCCTCGCCTTGCGCGATGGAGCGCGCGATCCGTCCCATTTCCCAGCCGAAGGCGAAGTGGTCTTCTCCGGGGCGCGTCTTGTACTGGCGGAAGACCGCGATGGTCGCGACCTGCAGGAGAAAAGAAAGCAGCATCAGGCGAACGAGGTGCTTGCGAATGGCAGGAGAGATGGCAAGCCATCCCGCAGGGGAGGAATTCGTGTTCACCTGAGTTTGAGCCATCGCCACATGGCAATTCTGCGGAACGCTTTCACCCGGTCGATGCTGTCGCTGATGCTGTGCCGGGCCCAGACTTCATCCTTGATTTCGGTTTTGCTGAGTTGCCGGTGCTGCACTCGCTTGCCCACGCTGCCCAGGCAGTAGGAGCAGGATTTCAGCGGCGTGGTTCGGTTGAAATACTCTTCAGCTTTCTTTCCGAAGTCGTCGGTGTCTTCAAGTTTCAGGCCGTCTTCCTTACTGAAGTCGCTCGCAACCAGGCCTTGCTTCAGGAGTTTGTAGGCGATAAACGGGGCGCGCGAGCAGCGATAAACATAGCCGTCGTGCAGCGCGTAACAACGCTGCGTCCAGGCGACGGTGCAGGTGTTGAAGATGCCATCGACCAGGCGATCGTCTTCGTTCTTGATGCCAATGATGCTCATGCTGAACTTCGGCTGGTCGTGGATTTCCAGTTCTACTGAGTGTTCCTGGCATCGCTGACGGGCTTTGTCGATCGCTTCTTGCTTCAGCGGCAACGAGGGATAGAAGCTGATCGTGATCTTATCCAAAACCTCGAAGAGTTCGTCCCCCTGTTTATCCAGCAGGAAGCCGTTGGTGACCAGGACGGCCTTATCGGTGATCCCGCTCGCCTTAACAGATTTGAAGAATCCGAGGCAGTTCTTGTGAAGCAGAGGCTCGCCGCCCAAGATCAGAAACTCTTCGGAATGCACATGCCGAGATAAGACGGCAAGTTGCTGGTCAAATGCTTCCAGGGAAATAGAAGTGTTGAAGGCATCGTCTTTGGGCCCGAAAAACGGAGACAGGTGGTCACAATGGTCGCACTTCAGATTGCAATGGTGCGCGACGTTGTATTCGAGCTTGTGAACCTGACACTTGTAACCCATTGGCTCCCCAAGGCCCACCCCGTAAGGCTGCTGTGTGTGAAGGATTAAACAATTATACGGGATGGAAGTGTGGCGGCGAGGACGCCGCCACGACAGCCGCCGGGACGGCGGCGCTACATCACGGCGCTACATCTGGCCTCCTTGCTGGGGCTGGATTGACGGTGCAGAGGGCTGAGTAGCCGGCGTTTGATCCTGGCGAGGGGCTACGAACTGCACATTGGGCAGGTGCGTGACTTGGCCGCGGGCTGCGTCGGCGATATCGATGCCGGCATGATCGAGCAGCAGACCTGTGGCACGATCGAGTTCGATGCGGGATTTTTCGTACGCCGCCATGGCGGAAACCAGGTTGGATTCAGCCGTCTTCACCGTGGCCGCGTCCTGCAGGATGGCCGTCTGGGTGGTGAGGCCGACTTTGAGTTTCTGCTGATCGGCATCGAACGTCTGGCGGGCCAAGTCCACCGCCGACTGAGCCGACTGTACGGCGGCCCGGTTTTGTTTCACATCGAATTGCGCGTTGCGAACCTCGATTCTCACCTGATTTTCAAGTTGATGCTGACGCACAAGGGCCTGCCGGTATTCGAGTTCGGCGCGCACCTGATTGGATTGGGCCAGGCGGTTGCGCAGGGGGATCGTGAGTGCTAGCCCGACGCCTTTGTCGGGCGCGGTCGAATTTACGAGTTGGTTCAGGGTGCTGCCGTAGCCGACCGTATTTGAACTGTGAAATGGTGGCGGGGCCTTCTCCGGATTGAAACAAAAACTGCCGCTCGTGCTGCTGCAGTTCGGTACCAATGGGTTCACATCGCCACCCACACCCGACCCACCGTAATAGGCATACGCTTGCAAGGTAGGCAGCATGGCATTGCGTACTGCCTTGTTGTTGAGGTCGCGGGAGTTCAGGTCAATGCGTGTTTCGACAAGTTCAGCGCGATGCTGCAGCGCCTGGTTGATCAGATCCTGGATTGGAATGACTGGCTCTTCCTGCGGTACCTGAATGGCCGAGGTGGGAATTACATCGGCCTCGGCCAGCACCGGATCTTCAATGCTGCGGCTGAGAGCATTTTTCATCAGCAGTTGCTGCAGCTGCAGATTGTTCTGCGCGACGATCAGGTTCTGCTGGCCAGTAGCAACCGTGCTCTGCGCACTAACTACCTGAATCGGAGGTGCCGTGCCGACTTGTGCCTGGCGTTTGGCGTCCTCGAGAGCTTTTTGCGTGTAGGTCAATGACTCTTGCTGCACGCGCACATTTTCGTAGGCGTAGACCAGGTCCCAATACATGTTCTCGATCTGGTCGACGGTAGTGATGATCTGCAGGCGGAAGGCTACGTCAGAAATTTCGCGGTTGTTCTTGGCGATGCGGATGAAGCGCGTATTGGGCAGAAATCCGAAACCCTGCAGCAGATTTTGCGAGAAGCGAAACTGAAAATTCGAACCGAGCTGGGGAGTGAGCAAGCTGGTGGGATTGTTGGTGGTCAGGTGCGTATTGTTAAAGACCCCGCTGAGAGTGCCACCCCAAGTGAATCCCTGGGTGTAGCCGAAGTTCGAGGTGTACGTATTCTGGGCGACGATAGGCACGGGGCTGAAGACGCTGACGGACTCGGTTTCGTTCTTGTCGAGCTGGAGCGTGCCGGTGAGTTGCGGATCAAAGCTGGTGATGGGCGAGCCCACACCAAGTGTGGAACTGACTAAGCCATTGGTACCGGTCCCGACGCCACCCGCTGCCACCGTGGTGCCTCCCGTGCCGGATCCGACGGTGCCCCCGAGTCCGCCAACCCCGCCTCCGGGAGTGTTTTGCACGATTCCGGTGTTCACGCCGAGGATGTTGGCGCCGGACTTGGCGCGGAGTAAATCGGCTTCGGCGATGTTGAGATTGTAGCGCGCGATTTCGAGATCAAGATTGTTCTCGAGGGCGAGCGCGATGGCGTCATCAACGGAGAGATAGATCTTGCCATCGCGCATCAGCGAGTCGATGCGCGGCGAGTTGCCCAGATTTGGCTGCCCGAGCGGTCGCGGCGCGTAGGGTTGCAGGACATTCGGAAATGCGCGGCGGGGAACAGAATAGTCCTGCAGGTGCACGCTCTGCGGCTGCGCCGGTTGTGGGGCTGAGGGCGGCGTCGACTGAGGCGGGGGCGCCGGCGACGCTTCTTGCGCACGCAGGGTGGTTGGCACCGCGGTCAGAAGGATTATGGACGCGAGATGCAGCGCCAGCAGCCGGACAGAAAGATGGAAACGCGGTACGAGCATGAAGTTTCTCCTTACAGATGGCAGGTCCTCACAGAATTGAACAGCCGGAACTTCAACCAGAACTTCAGATGATGCCAATCTTGGATGCAAGAGGACCCAATAGGTCACTTCAATCTTAGCGGGAGAATGTTCGCGGAAAGAGGTTGTGATTGTAAAGAATTGTGAGTTCAGGCAAAGAAAAACGCCGCTGCTTTGTAGTCAGCGGCGTTGTATATCGTGTGCAGCGTTACTGTTGCGGCTGGATCGACGGTGTCACTGTGGTCGTTAGATCCTTGCGGGGTGCGACGTAAGGCACGTTCGGCAGCTGCTTCACCTGTCCGCGGGAGGCATCGTCAATGCTGATGCCGTCATGGTCCAGCAGTGTGCCTACGGCGCGGTCGAGTTCGACGCGTGATTTCTCGTAAGCAGCCGTGGCAGAGAGTAACGTGGACTCGGCCGTAGCCAGAGCGCTGCGATTCTGCAGGACCGCCGTAGTCGTGGATGTGCCGAATTGATATTTCTTTTGCTCTGCGTCCAACGACTGTTTGGCGTAATCCACCGCGGCCTGGGCAGAAGCCACGCTGGCGCGGTTCTGCTCCACGCCAAACTGGGCGTTGCGCACTTCGATGCTGATCCGGTTTTCGGTTTGCTGCAAAGCCATCTGGGACTGGCGGTACTCCAGTTCCGAACGGATTTGGACCGCTTGCGCAGCACGGTTGCGCAAAGGAATGTTCAACTGCAGACCGAGGCCCTTATCTGGGGCGGTGGAATTGACCAGCTGATTCAGAGTAGACCCATAACTGACTTCGGGCACGGTGCCGGGGTTTGTGCACAGCCCCGGGATCGATGACGGGCTCCCGCAAGCGCTGTAAAAACTCTGGCTGCCGCCTGCGCCCGATCCGCCGTAATAGGCAAACAGATCCAGAGTCGGCAATAGCGCGCTACGCACCGCCTTGTTGCTCAGTTCCTGGCTGTTCAACTGGATGCGAGATTCCACGAGCTCAGGCCGATGGCGAAGAGCTTCGTTCACCAAGTCTTCGGTAGGCTGAATCTGCTCGTTTTGTGGAACTTCCATCGTAGAAGTTGGAACGACCTCGGCGCCGGCCAGCGCAGGATCGTGCAGCGTGCGGCTGAGGGCATTCTTCATAAGCAACTGCTGCAATTGGAGGTTCGTTTTAGCGACGGTAAGCGCTTGCTGATCGGCTGCGACGGTGCTCTGCGCCCGTACGGATTCGATGGGGGCAAGGCTTCCAATTTCGACCTGTTTTTTGGTGTCTGACAGAGTCTTTTCCGAAAAAGCCAAGGATTCCTGCTTTACCCGCAGGTTCTCATAGGCGTAAACGAGATCCCAGTACATGTTCTCGATCTGGTCGACGGTGGTAATGACCTGAAGGCGGAACGCGACGTCGGAGAGTTCACGATTGTTTTTGGCGATCCGAATAAAGCGGGTATTTGAGGCGAGTCCGAGCCCCTGCAGCAGGTGCTGTGACAACCGAAACTGAAAATTGGATTGCAGCGCGGGACTCAACGTCTGGAAAGGATTGCTTCCGGTGACCCGGTTATTGTTAAAGCCAACAGACATGTTCGTGCCCCAACTGAAGGCCTGCTGATATGCAAAGTTGCCGGTAACGGTGTTCTGAAAGTTACCGCAAAAAACGCTGGTGCACTGGAAGCGCTGATGGTCACTTTGCAGTGTCCCCGTAATGATCGGATCGAAGCTATTGATTGCGGGGCCAAAACCGAACGTCGAACCGACCAAGCCGCCTGCACCAGCGCCGGCGCCACCCGCACCGAGCGTTGTGCCCCCCGTGCCGGAACCGACTTGTGAGCCGAGTCCGCCCACGCCACCCCCGGGGGTGTTTTGCACGATACCGGTATTAATTCCCAACGTCGGCGCGCCCGCCCGGGCACGCAGCACGTCCGTATCTGCGATATTCAGGTTGTAGCGGGAAATGGCGATATCGAGGTTGTTCTCGAGCGCCAACGCAATGGCGTCATTCAAGGACAAGTCCAGCTTGCCATTGTGCATCAACTGATCAATGCGCGGAGTATTCGACAGGTTCGGCGGGCCGAGATGCCGAGGCATGTACGGTCCAATCGGATTCGGAAAATGGGAAACCGGTTTGGCATAATTCATGACCGGTACCGGCCGCGCTTCCGGCGTATTCTGCGGGGTGGGAGCAGGAGGCGCTTCTTGACCCCGGGACATCAGGGAAAGCGTGGCCAACAAACTGGCAGCGGCGACGAGCCGAACGGCTGAGACTAAACGTGCGAATGGCATCTACTCATCTCCGATCGTTAAGACGATATTGATTAAGGCTTGCAACGACTAGATTTCGCGTGAAACTGGACCCAAAATAAATCTCCGCTCAGGTGTTTGTACGCAAGAAAGCTATGGAAGGTTCCTGAAAAGCTGGGACAAAAGCGATTTTCCTGGATCCAACTCTCCATCTGTTTTTGCGCACGTGGCTGTTTCCGGGCGCAGTTCGACAGAAACCGTCGTATCTCGACTGGAATTCCGCGGAAACCGAATAGTATATCTGACCCAGCGCAACCCTGTTCGCCCCGCACCCCGTTGAACTGGTGATTGCAGGCAAAGTCTGAAAGTGAGTTCGATGATGCAAATAAGCTTTAGGACTCGAAAGATCGTCGCATGCGCAATCTCAAACTGATCCTCTCCTATGACGGCGCGGAATTCTCCGGGTGGCAAGTGCAGCCTGATGCTGCGACGGTGCAGGGCACACTTGCCTCAGCGATTGGACGGGTTACGGGAGAAAAGGTATTGCCGCAAGGATCGGGACGCACCGACGCGGGAGTGCATGCACTGGCGCAGGTGGTGACATTTGTCACGGAGTCTTCGGTCCCCACGGAAAATTTCGTGAAGGCGCTGAACGACGTGTTGCCGGGGTCCGTGCGGGTGTTGGAGGTTTCGGAAGTGCCGCGGGATTTTCATGCGCGGCACTCGGCTCGGGCGAAAACTTATCGGTATCGGATCTATCGGCAAGGGATATGCCCGCCGTTTCTGGCGCGGTATGTGTGGCATTATCCGTACCCGCTGGATGAGGATGCGATGGCGCGGGCGGCGGAGTTGGTAGTGGGAGAGAAGGATTTCACCTCGTTTGCCGCCGTGGATCCCGAGCGGGGACGCGAGGGGGAGCCGGTTTCGAATGTGCGCACGATTTTCTCGTCGGCATGGGAGCGCTTGGGGGAGGAACTGGTCTATACGGTGCGGGGCTCGGGATTCTTACATCACATGGTGCGCAATCTCGTGGGAACATTCACTCTCGCGGGGCGCGGCACACTGCAGGTCACGGACGTAACGCGCATCCTGGAAGCGCGTAACCGTTCGGCGGCGGGAGCGACCGCCCCGGCCAGCGGATTGTATTTAGTTGGAGTGGAGTATTAGTCTGAGTCTTCTTGGGGAGGAAAAGTGCGTAGGCTCGCGACTGCGGCTGCATTTCTGGTGGTCGCTTCTGTCATAGCCCAAGCTCAATCAGGAAGCTCTTCCAACCCGTCCCCCGCCGGATCCGGTTCCTTCGTAGACGTCGAGAATGGAAAAATCTACTACGAAGAATGCGGAAGCGGTTCGCCTACCGTTGTGCTGATTCACGACGGTATTGCGCATTCGGCTGTGTGGGACGCCGTTTGGCCGGCGTTCTGCGCCAAGTTCCACGCCATTCGCTATGACCGGCGCGGTTATGGAAAGTCGCCCGAGGCAACAACCTGGTATTACGAGACCGACGACCTGGCGACGCTGCTGCATCATTTGAAGGTGGGCCACGCAGTGATCGTTGGCAGTTCGCATGGCGGCGAATTATCGATTGATTTCACGCTGGCGCATCAGGATATGGTGCAGCAGTTGGTGCTGGTAGGGGCAGTGGTCAGTGGCTTCCCTTACTCCGATCACTTCCTGAACCGGGGCATGGCGAATTCGAAACCGCTCGAGAAGAACGATGTCAAAGCGGCGATCGCGAACTGGGCAAAGGATAAGTACGTGCTTGCGCCGGGGCATGATGCGGCTCAGAAAAAATTGCTCGACATTCTGAGCGCTAGCCCACAGGACGTGAATCATCAGGACTATGCGCGTCCGACACAGGCAGCGCTGCCGCGACTGCAGGAGATTCACATCCCTACGCTGATTTTGACGGGCGATGCGGATATTCCCGACGTGCACGCGCATGCGGGCGCGATTGAAGCAGGAATTCGCGGATCGCGGCGCGTGGTTCTGAGCGATGCTGGCCACCTGATGTACCTGGAAAGGCCGGAGGAGTTCACCCGCATAGTCATTGGATTTATCGAGTCGAACTATGCCGCGCGGCCCACCAATTAGGCGCGTTTTTGGGGTGTGACGGTGGTCGCAGCAAGCTGCTTCCTTACGGACTAGGATTGCGTCATGGCTACTGATCTACAAATTGCGACGCACAAGCTTGTGTCGGTAAACCCGGCGACGGGCGAAGTGCTGCGGGAACTCGAGTGTGCGGGAGAGAGCGAAGTCGAAGCGGCGGTGGCACGGGCACGGGCAGCACAGCCGGCTTGGGCGGAACTGGGATTGCGGCGCCGGATTTCCGTGCTGCGGGAGTTTCAGCATCGGCTGTACGCGCGCAAGTCGGAGATTGCAGCGGCGATCACGCGCGAAGCGGGCAAACCGCTGGCGGAGGCACTGGTCACCGAAGTTTTGGTCGTGCTCGATGCTGCGCGTTTTCTGATCGACAACGCCTGGGGATTGCTGCGCGATGAGCCGGTACCCCATGCCAACATCGTTACCAAGCTGAAGAGTGGATGGCTGGTGAGAGAGCCGCACGGCGTGATCGGAATCATCTCGCCGTGGAATTATCCATTTTCGATTCCCGCCACGGAGACGCTGGCGGCGCTGGTCGCAGGCAACGCCGTCGTGCTGAAGCCCTCTGAGTTGACGCCGCTGGTGGCGCTGGAACTGGCGTCGTTGCTGCATGCGGCAGGTGTGCCCGAAGCCGTTTTGCAGGTGATGATCGGTGAGGGTCCTGCCGGAGCGGCGCTGATGCGCTCGCCGATCGACAAGCTGGTTTTTACGGGTAGCGTCACGACGGGAAAGCGCATCGCTGCCGCCGCGGCGGAGCGCCTGCTGCCGGTGGTGCTCGAGTTGGGCGGGAAAGATCCTATGCTGGTGCTCGATGATGCCGACGTGGACGTGGCTTCGAGCGCGGCCGTGTGGGGAGCATTCGTCAATGCGGGGCAGGCTTGCCTGTCGGTCGAGCGCTGCTATGTGCATCGCAGTTTGTACGAAGCGTTCGCCACGGCATGCGCCGAGAAGACGAAGCAGTTGCGGATCGGTAACGGCATGGATGCGCACACCGATGTAGGTCCGATGATCCGGGAGCGACAGGTGCGGATTGTGGAATCTCACGTAGAGGATGCGAAGGCGCGCGGGGCGCGGGTTCTGGCTGGCGGACGGCGCCTGCCGGAGTTAGGCGAAAACTTTTACGCTCCTACGGTTCTGGCCGATGTGACGCAAGACATGCGCATCATGAGGGAGGAGACGTTCGGTCCCGTCCTGCCCGTGATGGCCTGCGAAAGCGACGACGAAGCCGTGCGCCTGGCCAACGATTCTGAATACGGCTTGGCGGCCAGCGTCTGGACCCGCGATGCGAAACGGGGCGAGCGGCTGGCGCGCCGCATCCATGCCGGAACGGTGATGGTCAACGATGTGATCTCGTGCTTCGGCATCAGCGAAGCGCCCCATGGTGGCGTCAAAGCCAGCGGGGTGGGGCGCACCCATGGACGCTTTGGCCTGGATGAAATGGTGCGCGTGAAATATCTCGATACCGATCGCCTGCCGGGAATGAAGAAAGTCTGGTGGCACGGTTACGGCGAGAGCTTCCGGCGTCAGATGGAAGGCTTCCTGGATATGCAATTCGCGCGCGGCGTGGCAGCAAGGCTGCGCGGGGCGCTACGCGCTGCCGGCGTAGTACGGCGGAAACAGCTCTGAGGTAGCGCTGTCATCTTGCCGGGCGGGTTGTATCTGACCGGACAGCCGATGGCGGCTGTCCCCACATGGACTACTTTTCGTCGATCCTGTCGCCGCGGCTGGGCGGTTGTGAGATGACCAGGAACCGCACGGCCTCCGAAGACGGATTGCGAATCTGGTGACGCGTTCCCGGCAGGATCCGGATGCCGCTGCCCGCCGGCACCAGCGTCTTCTCGCCATTGACTTCCATCAGAACCTCGCCGCTGAGAATGTAGAAGAACTGCTGGGCGTGCTGGTGATGATGGCGAATCTCGGCGGTGCCCGGCGGCATGAACTCTTCGATCACGCTCAGGTTCTTGTCTCTGACCAGGTACCAGCCATCGCAGTCGACTCCCCAGCGATAGTGTTCCGCGTTCTCGCGGCTGATGGCGACGGGCGCAGGCGTTTTTGATTGAGAGGCGGCCTTGGCTTCGGCGGGCTTTGTAATTCTCGGCATGCTTGTCTCCAACAGTCCAGTGTAATCCGGTTCGCCATTAATGAACCCCGGGCACGCCGGGTTTCGACCAGGCGGGACACAATGAGCTTTAATATTTCCTGCTACTTGGCGCGATTGCGGTACAGGGAAGCATCCACCTGCTGGGCCATCTTCTTTGTATCGAGGGGAATCTCAAGGAAATCCGCGAGCTTGCAGGTTACATCGCCCGCGTTGCGCAAGACATCGTGGTAGGCAACGCGCAGAACTCGTACGTACGGCTTTCCGGCGAGCCATGCGTCGACTTCGCGCAAGTGCTTTTCGAACGCGGCGGCAATGACGGCTTGATTTGTCCCTTCTTTGTAGGTTCCGCGGCGGCGCAGCATTTCGTCCTGCGATTTGAGCACTTCCGCCAGCGGCCGTTGCATGAAGATAATCCGGTACTCGCGGCCTGGAGGAAGTGACAGCAGCAGGCGTGAGATGACCTTCACGACCTTGCCCTCCGCTTCTGCAATGCAGCCCGGATCGTTGGGCAGTTGCTTAATGCGTTCCCACTCAAGGTAGCCGCGAGGATTATCGGTATCGGCCTGGCGCTCGCCGTCGGAGAGCGGAGGGATACCTCCGGCAACCAGCATCTGCATCATCAGAGAGGTTCCCGAACGGGGCAAACCCGAAACGATCGTGATCATCCATTCCTCGTGCGGTGGGGGCGGTTTAATGTGCCGCGATTGAACCTGCAACGCTACAGACTAGCAGAGGCGTGCGCGCGGTTGTTTCGGTTACAATGAGCGCGTAAGGCCGAATTCGGCGGCGTTAGCGCCGCTCCAACGAGGGGTACGTCCTTTGGCGACTGGCGAAGTGACCACTTCCGGCTCCGAGAATATCCCGCAGCTTCCCCATCACAAGGTCAAGATCAAGAAGGCCGGGCAGCGCGCCTGCAACGAAAAGAACGAAAAAGGGAAGTTTTGCGGCGGACACTTGAAGCTTTGGTTCTATATGACCGACGCGGTGGAAAAGGAGTGTGGCGACGTCGAAAAAGCCTGGGGACCGAATGCCGAGGTCTATCGCTGTGAGAACTGCAAGGCGCTTTACCTGCCGACTCCTGGTGAGACGAAGGTGAATGTAGCCGGGCATGGAATGCTCTCGGTATTCGGGTTGACGCTGCCGCCGAAGGAAAAATAGTTGCGAGCTTTGAGCTTCGAGCTTTGAGTCGTGAGCGGCGAGCTGCAAGAAATCGCGACGGCCGCCATGTTCTGGGGAAAGAAAACAGCTTCGTTAACCGTGGTGTGAGTTTGCTCGTAGCTCACAGCTCAGAACTGCCTCATGAACACCTCCGACCTCATCTACGACTGGAACAAGAATTATCCGCCCGGGCTGAAACCGCCGGGACCGGTGCTGCTCAATGATGAGAGCCTGCGCGATGGGCTGCAGTCGCCTTCGGTGCGGGATCCGTCGATTCCCGAAAAGATTGAAATTCTTCATCTGATGGAGGCGCTGGGGGTGAATTCCCTCGATTTGGGCCTGCCTGGAGCTGGGGCACGCGCCGTCGAGGCGGTGACTGCTCTGGCGCGGGAAATCGTCGCGCACAAGATGAAGATTCAGCCCAACTGTGCGGCCCGCACGCATGAGAACGATATTCGCCCGATCGCAGACATCGTGCAGAAGACAGGGTTGCGCATTGAAGCTGCCACGTTCATTGGATCTAGCCCAATTCGCAGGTTCACCGAAGGCTGGACAGACGACTTTCTTCTGCAAACAACTGAGAAGGCCGTTAGATATGCCGTTTCGCTTGGTCTCGACGTCATGTACGTCACCGAGGACACGAGCCGCTGTGATCCGGAAACGGTGAAGCGTCTGTATGCGGCTGCCATCAACTGCGGCGCCCGAGCCATCTGCATCTGCGATACCGCGGGGCACGCAACTCCGATGGGCGCGCTGTCACTGGTTCGTTTTGTGATTGAGCAGGTCGTGAAACCGTCGGGCGAAAAGGTGCGGGTGGACTGGCACGGGCACAGCGACCGCGGGCTGGCAATCGCAAACTCCATGGCTGCTGTTATAGCGGGCGCAAACTGCGTGCACGGTTGCGCCATCGGTTTGGGTGAGCGCGTAGGCAACACGCAGATTGATCAGATGCTGGTCAATCTGAAGCTCATGGGGATCGCGCCCTGGGACCAGCAGGATCTGACCAAGTTGAAAACGTATTGCGAAGCCATATCGCGCGCGACAGGCGTGCCGATTCCCAGAAATTATCCGGTGGTTGGCGACGATGCGTTCCGCACCGCGACCGGCGTGCATGCGGCGGCGATCATCAAGGCGTATCACAAGAACGACGTCGTGCTGGCGAACACCGTTTATTCCGGCGTGCCATCGCATGTGTTCGGGCTGGACCAGATCATCGACGTTGGCCCGATGAGCGGCAAGTCGAATGTGCTCTTCTGGCTGGAGCGGCACGGCATCCCGCCTGCCGACGATGTTGTAGAGCGCATTTACCGGTGCGCCAAGCAGAGCGACCACACGCTGACCGAGGCGGAGATTCTCGAATGTGTCGGCGCCACTGAGGCAAACAAGCAATAACCGGCATGCCTCAACTCTTGCGACATGCAATTCTCGGCGCTGGCGGAGTGGGAGGGCTACTCGGCGCATGCCTGGCTCATACCGGCGCGCCGGTCACGATGGTGATTAAGCCCGCATCATTGGCGAACTTTCCTGACGAGCTTCGTTTAGAAAGTGCATTTGGAAACTTTACTGTTCCAATCCAGCGTGCGTCCGAAGTCCCTCCGGCCGACGTGTTGTGGATCGCGGTTAAGGCAACTCAGTTGGAATCAGCGCTGACATCTTTGCGAAATCCGGAGCTCGTAGGTGCCATCGTTCCGCTACTCAACGGCATCGATCACATCAGGCTGCTCAAGTCGAAGTATGGCGGAGAAAAAGTCATCCCCGCGACCATCGCAGTCGAGTCTGAGCGCGTCGCTCCCGGACATATCATCCACCGCTCGCCGTTCGCGAGGATGAGTTTCTCTTCGAGGGGGCGCGGAGTGCTCGGCGCCACGGCGGAGCAGTTACAGAAAATGGGGTTCGAGTGCCGTTTCGTTGATGACGAGCCCACCTTGATGTGGAGCAAGCTCATTTTCCTGGCGGCCTTTGCGCTTACCACTACTGCCTCGGGCAAGACCACCGGCGAAATTCTGGCTGATCCCAAATGGCGCCAGCTGGGATTGGCGTGCATGCGCGAGGCCAGCGCAGTCGCCGTTGCCGAGGGCGCGAACATTGATGTAGAGGCCCTGATCGCCGGCGTCCTGAAGATGCCGGGAAACATGCGGAGCTCGATGCAGAAAGACGTGGAGCAGGGTAAGACACCGGAGCTTGAGGCGATTGCCGGACCTATCGTGCGCGGGGCTCTCCGGCACGGGATCGAGGTTCCAGCGACCGCCGAATTGGTCGCAGCCGTGAAGGCCCGAATTGTAGGTCTCGGCGGGGATTAGCACTAGTGAGTGGTTACTGAACGTCTTCCGTAATGCAGGGTCCCGCCTTGAGTAACCCCCAACCGCTTCAACAGGTTGTAAACTAACGCAATACTTCTCATGAGCCCGAATCCCCCGCGCGCGGACTTTCCGGACCTGGCGTCCTCAGTGCCTCGGGAAGTGGCTCGCCTGGCCGCGTCTCCGGAAGTGCGGTCGGCCTACAACTGGTTTCGAGTGCACGAGCCTCAGTTGTTGCACTGGCAAATGGAGATGGCGCGGATTCCGGCGCCGCCTTTTGGCGAGTCGGCCCGGGCCGCTTGGTTGGCCGAGCGTTTTCGTGAGGTGGGGCTCGACGACGTTCGCATTGATGACGTCGGTAACGTGTTCGGAATCCACCCGGGATTTGGCCGGCGGTACGTCGCTCTGAGCGCCCATATTGACACGGTTTTTCCCGCCAATACCCCATTGAATATCCGCCAGCAGGGAAGCCGTATCTACGGGCCGGGCGTTTCCGATAACGGTGCGGGAGTGGCGGCGATGCTGGCGATTGCGTCCCTGCTGCGGTCGGTGCGCCTACGGCACGCGCTGCCGTTCGTGTTTATTGGCAACGTCGGTGAAGAGGGCGAGGGCGACCTGCGGGGCATGCGGCATATTTTCTCCACGCCGCGCTGGAAGGATTCGATTGCTTACAGCCTCGTGCTCGATGGAGCTGGCGCCGACACGATTGTGGCCGAGGCCCTGGGGAGCCGCCGTTTTGAAGTCATTGTGCGCGGCCCGGGTGGGCATTCGTGGAGCGATTTTGGGGCTCCCAATCCGATCGTTATTCTGGCTAAGGCCATCGAGATGTTCACTGCTACCACAGTGCCGGCCACGCCGAAAACGACGTTCAATATCGGGGTGATTCGCGGCGGTACTTCCGTAAATTCGATTCCCGAGTCGGCCAGCATGAAGGTGGACATCCGTTCGACGTCGATGAACGAAATGGAGCGGCTGGAGCACGCGCTGAGACTGGCTCTGAATCGAGCCGTGGAAGACGAGACCATGGCGGCCGAGATGCGGTCGCCGGCACAAAAACGGCCGGCCGGAGTGAATTGCGAAGTGGTGGTGATCGGCAGCCGGCCTGCCGGCGAGTTGCAGCCTGGGGCGCGGATTCTGCAAGTCGTGCGCGCGGTCGATGCGCAACTGTCAAATGCGGCGCAAGTGCAGCGGGCCTCAACGGATGCAAATATTCCTCTTTCCATGGGTCTTGAGGCTTTGGCGATTGGCGGGGGCGGATCGGGTGGCGGGGCGCATACCTTGCAGGAGTGGTTTGATTCCAATGGGCGCGAAGTGGCGTTGAAGCGAATTTTGCTCACCATGCTGACGCTCGCGGGGGTGGGGAATGAATCTTAGAACGTGTCTAGGTGGAACCATGCTTGCGTTCGTGCTCAGTGCGTCGCCGAGTTGGGGCCAGAACGCTGCCTCGGCGCCAGACACTCGCCCGAAAGCCGACGTGATCTTCATGCACGGCAACGTGTATACGGGCGTTCCCGCCAATACTCCGTTCAGTTCGGTTCTCCGCGAGGAAGCGATCGCGGTGCGCGGCGATCGTATCGAGGCGGTGGGCAAGACCGTCGACATCCAGAAGCTGAAAGGCCCGCAGACGCAGGTGATCGATCTCGGCGGGCACTTCGTGATGCCGGGATTCAACGACGCCCATTTGCACCTGGACGATGCCGGCGCAACCAAGCTGAGCGTGAATTTGACCGGCGTGAAGTCTCTGGACGATTTGCGCGAAATGGTGCGCAAGCGAGTGGATGGAGCCCGGGCGGGCGAATGGATTCTCGGGGCCGGATGGGATGAGACGCTGTGGCCCGTGAAGGCGACTCCTACGCGCTGGGACCTCGATGAAGTGTCGAATGGGCATCCCGTGTTTCTGGTGCGCATCGATGGGCACATTGCGGTGGCCAATACGCGCGCGCTGCAGTTGGGCAGCGTGAACCTGGCCAGCCGAGACCCGCAGGGCGGTCACATCGACCGGAACCAAACCGGAGAGCCCACCGGAATCTTGCGGGAAACAGCGCAGGATGCCGTAACCCAGGTGATTCCGAAACCCAGTCACGACCAGCGCCGGCAGGGAATTGAACTCGCCCTGGCCGATCTGGCCGAGCATGGAGTGACCTCCGCGCAAGATTATTCCCCCGTTTGGGAGAGCTTTCAGATTTACGAAGAACTTGAGAAAGAAGGCAAACTCACCGCGCGCATCACCGAGTGGCTGCCATTTGACGAAGCGGTGGAAGATCTAACCCGTAAGCGCGAGTCGCATCCCCAGTCGGATTTGATGCTGCATACCGGGATGCTGAAGGGATTCATGGATGGCTCGCTGGGTTCGCACACGGCAGCGTTGCTCGATCCGTACTCCGATGATCCTAAGAACTCCGGCTTGCCACGATACGACCCAGCCAAGCTGAATGACTTGACCAAAGAACGGGTGCTGGCGGGATTCCAGATCGGCTTTCATGCGATTGGCGACAAAGGCGTGCAGATGGCGCTGGATGCGTTTGCCGAAGCCGAGAAGGCCGCTCGCGAGGCGCATGTGAAGGCTCCGAATGGCGAAGACGAGTTCCGCCTGCGCATCGAGCACGCCCAGGTCACGACGCCCGCGCAGATTGCACAGTTCAAACAGCTCAAAGTGATTGCCTCGATGCAGCCCAGTCACTTGCTCACCGACATGCGCTGGGCACAGGACCGGCTTGGTCCGAAGCGGGCAGCAACATCTTATGCGTGGCTGGCATTTCTGAATAAGAACGTGCCTCTGGCATTTGGGACTGATTATCCGGTTGAACCCGTGAGCCCATTCCGCGGGCTCTATGCCGCGGTCGCACGCAAGAGCGAGAATGGCAAGCAGGAATATTTCCCTGAGCAGCGCCTCACCATGGATCAGGCGATTGCGGCCTATACCACGGGATCGGCCTTCGCCGAGTACGCGGAAAAGGAAAAGGGCAAGATCGCGACCGGCATGTTGGCTGATTTTGTCGTGCTCGACCGTGACCCGGCAGCATCGTCTCCGGAAAAGCTTCTAGCCACCAAGGTGCTCCGCACCGTAGTGGGAGGAAAGACCGTCTACGAAGCGAAGTAGAACACTTGCCAATGGACAGTTCTAAGGAGGTTACGTTCACATATTTTTACGCTAACCCTGTCAAACGATTTTCCGGCTTTGAGCGTCTAACCGCGAGAGGCCCCGCCCATTGTCAGCCGCATCGAGCAACTCCTGTCGCATCATGTAAATGGGTATACTAGAAGGGGTTTAACAGTTCCGGGAGGAAGTAGGCATATGGATGCGCGCGCAATGTGGATGCGCCTGAAGGCCCATGGTTGGGCCTACATGCTCAGTATCTTGGCAACACTCACGGTCGGAATCCTGATCGGCACGGTAATTTCCCAAAGCGTAAAGGGGAAAGAAGGGCAGAAGAGCGACGCGACGCCGCTGACCTTGCCCTCGCCGCAACAGATGTCGAACACGTTTTCGCAGATCGCGAAACAGTTGGAGCCGAGCGTCGTCAATATCAACACCGAATCGACGATTAAGAATGTGCGCCGGCGGCGTGGTGGAAACCAGGGTGGTGGAGGGGACGACGAAGACGGTGGCGGCGGGATGGAAGATTTCTTCAATCACTTCTTCGGAGCTCCCGGCGGCCAGGGACCGGGCGGTCCTGGTGGTCCGGATGGAGGCGCCATCCGCGAGCGTTCCTTGGGATCGGGAGTGGTCGTGGATGCCAAAGGCTACATTCTCACCAATCGTCACGTGGTGGAGAAGGCGGATCGCATTCGCGTTCGATTTCAGGATGATCCGCCAGGCGTGCAGCACGATGCCAAAGTGATCGGCACGGACCAGGAGACCGATCTGGCCGTGATCAAGGTTGAGGTCGACCATCCCTTGCCTGCAGCGAAGATGGGCAATTCCGACGGCGCGCAGGTTGGAGATTGGGTTTTGGCGATCGGTAGTCCGTTTGGGCAAGCGGGAACTGTTACCGCAGGAATCGTCTCTGCCAAGGGGCGCGACATCGTTCCAGGACGGCAATTCCAGACGTTCATTCAGACCGATGCGGCAATCAATCCTGGCAACTCGGGCGGGCCGCTGGTCAACATGAACGGGGAAATCATCGGTATCAATACTGCGATTCTGAGCGAGACGAATGCCTATGCGGGCATTGGGTTCGCTCTGCCGTCCAAGACGGTGGTGGAAGTTTATAACCAGTTGACGGGACCGGAGCACAAGGTTTCGCGTGGCTCGATCGGCATCATGTTCGACGCGGTAGAGAATCCAGCGATCGCTCGCGTGTATGGCTCGGGATCAGGTGTGACGGTTTCCAGCGTAGTCCCGGGGAGCCCTGCTGATCAGGCCGGACTGAAAGTCGGTGACACCATTACGACGGTGGATGGCAAGAAGGTCAGCAAGGGATCGGAACTGGTGGCGGATATCGCTTCTCGCAAGCCGGGCTCGAAAGTGAACCTGGGTTTCCTGCGCAACGGCAAACAGCAGGATACGGCCGTTACCATTGCCGACCGCGCTAAGCTCTTTGCCGCGCGTTTAGGCGAAGATCAGGATAACGAGGACGAGAACACGCCCAAGCAGAGCAAGTTCGGGATCACCGTTCGCAAGGTGACGCCGGAAATGGCGGATCGGCTCGACATGCCGGCAGGAAAAGGCGTGATCGTGCAGGATGTGAAGCCGAACTCGTTCGCGGAGGACGTCAACCTCGCTCGCGGCGACATCATCCTTGAGATCAACAAGCAGCCAGTGAACAACGAGGAAGAGTTTTCCAAGATCGAGTCGAGCCTGAAGAGCGGCCAGGACGTGGTCTTCCTGGTGCGGCAACGCGGCACGTCTCGGCAGGATGGCACCATCTTCCTGGCCGGTACACTTCCGTAATGTGAATTTGCCCAATTGGGGCTGGCACTGGGGTCACAGATCGAGCATGATTACAGTGCCAGCTCGCAGTTGGGTATTTTGTTTTTGAACCGTTGTTCCCTGCTCGGAAGGTTCGCAGCGGATGATCAGAGATCGATCTCCAATTCGAAGAGCACGTTTCGGCACAGTTTGTGCACTGGTAGTCGGCTGCGCGTTGCTTTCGGCAGCGGTGGCGCAGGATGATTCTACGAAAAAATCTGCCGCGCCCAATTCAGGTACGCATAAAAATACGTCTGCCGCAGCGAAAACCTCGAACAAAGCGTCGTCTTCAAAGAAGCGCAAAAAGAAATCGGCCCGGCTGCGCGGCCAGCAGAAGATTGACTCGGAACGGGCCCAGGCCATTCAGGAAGCGCTGATCCGCGAGCATTACCTGAAAGGGACTGCTACGGGCACGTGGAACCAGGCCAGCGAAGAAGCCATGCGACGCTATCAGGCTGACAACGGTTGGCAAAGCAAGACAGTGCCTGACTCGCGCGCGTTAATCAAGTTGGGGTTGGGGCCGAGCAAAGATCAGTTACTGAATCCCGAAAGCGCAATGACCACTGTTCCGGACGCGCCGAAAGCGGAGCCTATGCGACCGGTCTCTCACAGCGCCACGCCTGGGGCAGATCCGCTGCCACCTGGTGCTACCCCTTCTACTCCCACCACGAGTAATCCTGCTGCTGCCACCAGTACCCCGTCCGCGCCGCAGCGAAGATTCAGCAACTAGCGATTGCCATCTGATGCGGGTTCCGGTTTAGGAATCTAGACTACATTGCCGGCTACCTGCTCACTGCTAATTGCCGCTCTTACGTGAGCTGGCCATCACCGGTTGTGGGAAATAGGGCAGAGGCTGGTTCAGAATAATCGAGCGCGGGTTGCCTTCGACGAGAGCTTCAGCCACAGCGTCACCGCAGATGTCGGCGGCGGTATCGCGAGCCGTGGAGAGAATCGGCACACGTTTCTCCAGGTCGTGCGCGTCGGTTGCCAGAACGTGGACGGCCTGACGCTCCAGCAACCAGAGGGCGGCCCGGCGGGTGCGCTCGCCCCAGAATCCGGTGAGAGCCGATCCTGTCATTTGAACGACGCATCCCTGTTCGGCCCATTCGACCACGCGCTGCGGATTGTCGCGCAGAATCGGATTGCGCTCCGGATGGGTGAGAATCACTGTGATTCCACAATCCCCAAACTTGAAAAAAGATTCGTCGATCTGTTGCGGAATGCTGTAGTTGCTGAATTCGACCAGCAGATAGCGCGTACCCTCGATGACATAGCGCGTCGGATGGGCGAGCGCATCCTGCACATTGTCAAAAGAGAGATGAAAGTCGCAGCCTGCAATAATTTTGGGGGTATCTCCGACCAGTTGCTGCAGGTGAGCGACCAGGCCCTTCACATACTCGCGATCATAGTGGTAGCGGTCATTGGCGTGGGGGCTGGCCACCATATGAGTAATGCCGTCGGCGGCGGCCGTGCGGCACATGGCCACGCACTCGTCCCATGATTTGGGCCCGTCGTCTATTTCGGGAAGAATGTGGGAGTGAATATCGATCACAATTGTTGGAACACCGGGATGGTCGCGGTGTTGCGCCTAAGCCTTGATTTAAGCAGATTCGACGCGCCTGGGGAAGGGCACCGAGGAGCAGGGCCCGTCAACTCACCTTGAAGAACAATGCGGCCAGCGGGGGCAAGGTCAGCCTGAGCGAAAACGGGCGGCCATGCGTGGGGATTTCTTCAGCGTTCACTCCGCCCAGGTTTCCCATGCCGCTGCCAGCGTATTCGCGGGCGTCGCTGTTGAGCATTTCGCGCCAGTACCCCCCGTGCGGAACCCCCACGCGATATCCAATGCGTGGCACCGGAGTGAAGTTGCACACCACGAGGACTGTGTCCTGTGGCGATTCGCTCTTGCGGAGGAGAGATACGGTACTGGTGGCGTTATCGTTCGCGTCGACCCACTCGAACCCTGCGGGACTGTTGTCGAGCACGTGCATGGCGGGTTCGCTGCGGTAGAAGCGGTTTAACTGCTCCATCCAGGCCTGCACGCCGCGATGGACCTGGTACTGCAAAACATGCCATTCCAGGCTGGAATCGTGCGCCCACTCGCGCACCTGTCCAAATTCGCAGCCCATGAACAGGAGTTTCTTGCCAGACTGGGCATACATATAGCCGAATAGCAGACGCAGGTTGGCGAACTTTTGCCATTCGTCACCGGGCATCTTGCCGATGAGCGATCCTTTGCCGTGAACAACTTCGTCATGCGAGAGCGGCAAGACGAAATTTTCATGGAACGAATACAGCATGCGGAAGGTGAGATCGTTGTGGTGATACTTGCGATGGATGGGATCGTTCTGGAAATAGCGGAGGGTGTCATGCATCCAGCCCATATCCCACTTCAATCCGAAACCGAGGCCGCCGAGATACACCGGCTTGGAAACCATCGGCCAGGATGTCGACTCCTCGGCCGTGGTCTGAATTTCGGGATGTTCTTTGTACGATTCCTGGTTGAAACGGCGCAGAAAATCGATGGCGTCGAGATTCTCGCGGCCGCCGAACTTATTCGGAATCCACTCGCCCTGTTTGCGCGAGTAGTCGAGATAGAGCATGGAGGCGACCGCATCCACGCGCAGCCCGTCAATGTGGTACTTGTCGAACCAGAACATGGCGCTGGACATCAGGAAGCTGCGTACCTCGGGCCGGCCGTAATTGAAGATGTGCGTCTTCCAGTCGGGATGGAATCCCTGACGCGAGTCGGCGTGCTCGTAAAGATGGGTGCCGTCGAAGTAGGCGAGGCCGTGAGCGTCAGAAGGGAAGTGCGAGGGGACCCAGTCGAGGATTACGCCAATGCCGTGCTGGTGCAGGTAGTCGACCAGATACATGAAATCCTGCGGCGTGCCGTAGCGGGAAGTCGGAGCAAAATATCCAGTCGTCTGGTAACCCCAGGAGCCGTAGAACGGGTGCTCCATCACCGGCAGAAATTCGACGTGCGTGAAGCCCATCTGTCCGACATATTCGGCGAGGCGCGGCGCGGTTTCGCGGTAGTTGAGCGGGCGGTTGTGCTCTTCGGGTACCCGCATCCACGAGCCCAGATGCACTTCGTAAACAGATTGCGGCGCGCGCAGTGAGTTGCGCTCGCCGCGCTTTTGCATCCACTGGTGGTCGCCCCACTGGTAGTTCAGATCCCACACCACGGAGGCGGTACGCGGCGGCTTTTCGTGTAGCAGGCCGATCGGATCAGCCTTGTCGACGCGATATCCGTGGCGATTCGATTCGATGTGGAATTTGTAGAGCGCGCCCTGGCTGGCCCCGGGAACAAAGCCTTCCCAGATTCCAGACGAACCGCGGGGGCTCAGCCGGTGAGTTTTGGTATCCCATTCGTTAAAACCGCCTACCACCGAAACCGAGCGGGCGTTGGGTGCCCATACGCTGAAGATAGCTCCGGGCTGGCCCTCATGACTGGCCAGATGCGCTCCCATCTTGTCGTAAATGCGGTAATGGCTGCCCTCATTGAAGAGGTAAAGGTCGTTCTCGGTCAGCAGTTGAGGCGAGCCGCTTACAATCCCGGGCGTGCTTGTGTCGGGCATCTGAGGCGTCTAGTGTACCGGAAGCCAGGAAGGTTTTTCATAGGGGTAACTCCCGAGCCTCATCGGAGTCCGATCAGGTCGAACTTCGTTGCGGGAAGGGGAAATTAGCGAGAGAGCACGTGATGCCTGGAAGCAGGGGAAAAATCCCGCGTGCTAGACTGACTGGTCCCAGCCATGCCTTCTCTCCGCGTCATCCTTCTTTGGCATCAGCACCAGCCCTTCTATAAAGATCTGGTTACAGGCGAGTACCGCCTGCCGTGGGTGCGCTTACACGCGCTCAAAGATTATTACGGCATGGTCAAGTTGCTGGATGAATTTCCCAACGTCCACCAGAACTTCAACCTGGTGCCGTCGCTGATGGTCCAGATTGAAGACTACGCGGCGGGAACAGCGCAGGATCCGTTCTTAAGCGTGGCCGCGAAGCCCGCGAAGGATCTGTCGGAGCAAGAGCGGCGGTTTGCGCTGCAATATCTGTTCCAGGCAAATCCGCAGAATTTGATTGGACGCTATCCGCGTTATCGCGAATTGTGGGAGCGGTTTCGCGAGCATGGAGATCATCCCGATCGCGCGGAGCGATATTTTCAGCCCCAGGATTTTAGCGACCTGCAAGTCTTGTCGCAGATCGCGTGGTTCGATGAGTTCTTTCTGGAAGAAAAAGAGATCGCCGCGCTGGTGAGCAAGGGACATCACTACTCGCTTGATGATCAGAAGTTTGTTATTGCAAAGGAGAGAGAATTGGTGGCTCGGGTGCTGCCGGCGCATGCCGACGCCGCCAGGAAGGGATCAATTGAGATCTCCGCGACGCCCTTCTATCACCCGATTCTGCCGCTGGTGTGCGACACCGGCGCGGGCGCCATTTCGTCGCCGGGACTGCCCCTGCCGCAGAACCGCTTTCGCCATCCGGAAGATGCGCGCGAGCAACTGCTGCGCGGTCTCGACTTGCACGAAAAAACATTTGGAATTCGTCCTAAGGGGATATGGCCGTCGGAAGGCAGCGTTTCTGAAGAAGTGCTGGCCATTGCGCACAGCGTCGGGGTGCAATGGATGGCTACCGATGAAGGTGTGCTGGGGCGCAGCGCAGGTTTGTTCTTCGCCCGAGACGGAAGCGGGCGCCTGGCCGCGCCTGTGGCGGAGAAACTCTATAACATCCATCGCTACGAAAATGGTTCGGCGGCAATGCACCTGGTGTTCCGCGATCACACGATTTCCGATCTGATCGGATTTGTATATTCGGGAATGCCGCCGGTAGATGCCGCCCGGCACTTGATTAACAACATCAAGGAAGCCGCCAAGCCGGTCCTAGCCAAGGGCAGGGATGCGGTAGTGTCGATCATTCTCGATGGCGAAAATGCGTGGGAATACTATCCGAAGTCGGGAAGGGAATTTCTGCGCCGATTTTACGACGGGCTGCAGCGGGAATCCGGTGTCGAGGCGTTAACGATTTCCGAAGCGATCGCGCGCCACAAGGATTTCGGCAAAATGAACTCGCTGGTGCCGGGGTCGTGGATCAACGCGAATTTCAATGTTTGGATCGGCGCCCCCGAAGATAACCGCGCTTGGGATTACCTGCATCATGCGCGCGAGTTTTATGCGCAAAATGCGGCGCGCGCCAGCGAGGCACAACGCAAGCTCGCCTTTGACGAGATTCTAATCGCCGAGGGCAGCGACTGGAACTGGTGGTACGGGCCGGAGCATCACTCCGCCAATGACCGTGATTTCGACGAACTGTACCGCAAGCACCTGTCCAACGTGTATCAGGCGCTCGGGGCCGCACCGCCCGATTCTCTGGCACAGCCGATTACCGGCGCGGGAGTGCGGCCATCGT
>DASTCU010000082.1:0-40382 GCA_035710825.1 Candidatus Sulfotelmatobacter sp. | reverse complement strand
GGCGGCCACTGTGGAAACGCATCCTCATTTCACCTCCGGCACGGCGCACGTGCTGTTCACAGGACGCTATGCGCACGCCGGACGCGACTACGAGACAGATGGCCGGCGCTTCCTCATGATGAAACACGCCGAGCAAAAAGGGCCGACATCGCTGCAGGTAGTGCTGAACTGGACCAGAGAGCTGAAGAAGTAAGGGCACTCGCGCCTGCACTAAACTCGTTAGGCTGCCCTTCCGTTACCGCTCGATGATGGGCTGCTAACCAAATCCTGCCGCAGTCGTTCCATTTCTGCCGCTGCCTCTCTCATCTGCTCAGCATATTCGTGCCCCTGTCGAGGCAGAAAGCCTCCGTAATTCTCCAGCAGCAGGCGGGAATTCATATTGATGGCCACCATGTTCGAACGCGCTTGCCCGGAAAGCGCAGCGGTCAATTTTTCTAACTGCAAACTCCGCACCGCTAGCTCATTCCTGGCCTGGGCCGCTTCTTCTCCGAGCAGTCGTTCATGGTGCCGGATCAGCGCAAATGTGCATACTGCCAGCACCAGCAGGACAAAGTTGGAAAGAATGGTTGCAGAATATGCTCTCTGCCGTGCGGCGGACCTCTCTCTGTCCAAGCTCGCGAAATTGCTGCTCTCGCTTGAAGATAATGAAGACGCGATGCGCCGAATCTCATCCATATAGCCCTTGCCTTCGTCCGTATTCACCAGCTTGAATGAGCGACGCCGATACCCTTGTTGCCGCAAACTGATAGAGCGTTCCATCTCAGCCTGCTTGGATGTCGCCAATGACTCCAACTGCGACTCCAACGATCGTTCGCGCTGTGTCCGATGCAAGAGCCCCGCTCGAAGGCTGGCAAAATCCATTTCAATCCTGCTCTTCGCGTCAGCGTAGGGCTGCAAGTACGCGGGATTCCCGGTGAGCAGGTATCCTCGTTGACCCGCTTCCATATCGGTGACATCTTTCAAGGCGCCGGACACTTCTGCTTGGATCGCGGAGCTTTCGATGGTCAGCCCCGCAATGGTCTGCACCCGTTTTAGATGGCTGACCGTAAGGTAGGCATTCCATGCAATGAAAGCGAGGAGTGCGGGCACCCCTATTTGCAGCGCAGCTTTTCGAATCATTTAGTTTTGCCGCCCTTCACGTGACGTTGAGTGCACCCTCAGTCGTGATTCGACTGGCTTTGCAAATTTCCTGCGCAACCCTCACTGCTGCCTTGCTGCTGTGCACCGGCCCTTCTGCCGACATGACTGAACTGGCAGCCAGGGTAAAAAGCAAAGCATCCTCGGGCTTCTCGAAGTAAAGAACCACTTGATTCGCTGCCATGGGCGTAACTCCTACTGACGTTCCTAGGATGATAGGCCGATTCAGCGCAAGAACGAGGTTATCTGTTTTGGTGCGGGCACGTTTTGAGCGGATTCGACAACTGGGATTAGGGCAAGAATCAGAGGGAGCCGGTGGAAAATGGCATATTCCAACAAACGTGGAAGCAACCCGCTCTCCTTCGTTCGTTGACTCACGAATCCGACGCCCTTAAGATGAATCGGCCAAACCGCCGGGAGCATTGCATTGATCGGCCAGACCATCTCGCACTATCGCATCGTCGAGAAACTGGGCGGCGGCGGAATGGGTGTGGTCTACAAGGCCGAGGATGCCGATCTTGGCCGCTTCGTGGCTTTGAAATTCCTGCCTGACGATCTGGCCCAGGATCCGCAGGCGCTGGAACGTTTCCGCCGTGAGGCCCGCGCCGCCTCCTCTCTGAACCATCCCAATATCTGCACCATTCACGAGATCGGACGAGATGCGGATCGCCATTTTCTGGTCATGGAATTCCTCGACGGGGTCACTCTCAAACATCGCATCGCCGGGCGCCCGCTCGATCTCGAAGTTCTGCTTTCATTAGCTGTCGAAATCGCCGATGCATTGGATGCCGCCCACGCCGCAGGCATCATCCATCGCGACATCAAGCCTGCCAACCTTTTCGTGACCAAGCGCGGGCACGCTAAAATCCTCGACTTCGGCCTGGCCAAGGTTCGGCCCGCCCTCGACTTTTCCGCAGCCGCTTCCAACGGCGCGCAGACCACTCTTACCCTGGATGCGCATCTGACCAGTCCGGGAATGGCGATGGGGACCATCGCCTACATGTCCCCCGAGCAAATTCGAGCCAAGGACCTGGACGCTCGCACCGATCTGTTCTCGTTCGGTGCCGTGCTCTATGAGATGGCCACCGGACTTCTGCCCTTCCGCGGCGAAAGTACCGGAGTCATTTCCGAGGCCATCCTGAACCGTGCTCCCGGTCCTTTGCTGCGCTTTAATCCTGACCTTCCACCCGAGATGGAACGGATCATTTACAAGTGCCTGGAGAAGGATCGGGCGCTGCGCTATCAGTCCGCTTCCGACTTGCGCACGGATCTTGAGCGCCTCAGGCGCGATACCACTTCGGCCCACATCGCGCAGTCCGCGACACAAGCTGCCGCTCCTGCAGCGCGGTCGCACCGTTTCGTCGCCCCTATGGGCTTGGGTATTGCGCTTCTAGCGCTGTCGTTGGTCGGCTGGCTTCTCTACCGCGGGAGAAAAGCTTCTCCTGCGCCTGCCGCGGAGTGGTTGCAGCTCACCGAATTCACCGACTCAGCCGTCTCGCCGGCGCTTTCGCCCGACGGCCGAATGCTGGCTTTCGTTCGTAGCTCTGAAACATTTGCGGGTTCAGGGCAGATCTACGTCAAGTTTCTGCCCAACGGCGAGGCGGTACAACTGACTCATGACGCGCTCCCTAAGATGAGTCCCGTATTTTCTCCCGACGGCTCGCGCCTTGCTTATACCGTCCCATGGGACACCTGGCTAGTGCCGGTCCTGGGCGGGGAACCGCGGGTGTGGCTGCCGAATGCTTCCGGCCTCAGCTGGATCGACGAACACGACCTGCTCTTCTCAGAAATCAAGACCGGCATTCACATGGGCCTGGTTGCGGCAACCGAAAGCCGCACCGGGGCCCGCGACCTCTACGTCCCGCCGCATGAACGCGGCATGGTCCATCGCTCCTCCGTGTCCCCGGATCGAAAACAGGTGTTGCTGGTCGAGATGGAGAACGGAGGCTGGCAGCCGTGCCGCGTGATCCCCTTTGACGGAAGCTCCACCGGCAAGCAGGTTGGTCCTCCAGGGGCAGCGTGCACGAACGGCGCCTGGTCGCCAGACGGGAAGTGGGTCTATCTCAGCTCGAACGCCGGGGGCCGCTTCCATATCTGGAGGCAGCGCGTGGCGGACGGTGCGCCGGAGCAGGTTACATCGGGCCCCACCGAGGAGGAGGGCATCGCGATGTCCGCCGACGGCCATTCGCTGGTTACTTCCGTAGGCACCACACAAAGCTCGGTGTGGGTGCATGACGCGCGCGGCGACCGCGAAGTGTCATCAGAGGGCTACTCGTTCCTCACCGCAGCCGGCAGCCCCCTCTCGCCAGACGGACACCAGCTCTACTATCTGGTTCAGCGCGGGACGTCAGGCACCTTCCTTGGGGCAGGAGACCTCTGGGTGGCGGACCTCGAGGCCGGCCGCAACGAGGTTGTTCTCCCGGGCTTCTCCATTACCGACTACACCATCTCTCCCGACGGCAAGCGTGTCGGTTTTGTCGCGGTTGACTCGCAAGGAAAGGCGGGTATTTGGGAGGCTTCTCTCGATCGCCGCTTTGCTCCGCGGCAGCTCGCGCCTACCATCCCAGAGTCGCATTTGATCTTCGACGATGCAGGCGACTTATTCTTCGTCGCCGCCGAGGACAAGCTCAACTTCGTCTACCGCATCAAAGAAGGTGGAACCGGCTTGCAGAAGGCGATTCCCAATCCCATCATCTTTCTTATGGGAGCTTCTCCGGACGCAAAATGGCTGGCGGCTTTTGTCGAACTCCCCGGAGCAGCAGCGGCTGCGGTCGTTGCCTATCCCACGGTCGGCGGAGCTTCGGTGATGCTCTGCGATCGCTGCCAGGTGCAGTGGGCACGCGATGGAAAGTTCCTATATGTGACGTTCCCGGTCTTTGGCGGGAATGGAGCAGAACCGCGAGACAAAGAAAAACCGCACAAAACCTACGCGCTTCCCTTGACCGACAGTAACGCATTCGCCCGTCTGGCCGCTCGTCGCTTCGACTCAGAGGCGCAAGTGGCCCTCGTACCCGGTGTGCGCGTCATCGATCAGCCTTTTGTTTTGTCTGGTCCCGACCCGTCGGTCTACACCTTCTCCAAGCAAACCGTGCACCGCAACCTGTACCGGATTCCTCTACCGTGAAGCCGTGAGCTCTGCCACGCTATTGACCCAACCTGTTGAGCCCACTTCGGACCGCAGGCGTTACCATGTCCCCATGCCCTCTGCCCCGGAACACGCTCTCCTCCCGAAACTCAAAGTCTCCGCGCGTGGCGCCACCCGTCTGAAATCTGGCCACGTCTGGGTCTACCGCTCCGACGTCCTCTCCGCCGACACCATTCCTCCCGGCTCCCTGGTCGCTGTCACCGACGAGCGCGGCAAGCCTCTGGGCACCGCTCTTTATTCCAGCTCGTCGCAGATCGCCATTCGCCTGGTCTCTCCCCACCCGGTTGCCGATTTCCCCGCTCTGATTCGCCAGCGCATCGCCGATGCCATCGCTTATCGCAAACCTCTAGTCCGCGACACCGATGCCTATCGCGTCATCTTCAGCGAAGCCGACTTGCTTCCGGGCTTGATCGTCGACCGCTACAACGACATTCTGTCGCTGCAAATTCTCACCCAGGCGATGGACGCCGACCCCGTCCGCGAAACGGTCCTCTCGTCCTTGACCGAACTTCTGCAGCCCGCTTCCGTCATCGAACGGGTAGAGCCGCGCGTGCGCGACCTGGAAGCTCTTCCACCCCGTTCCTCCGGCCTCCTGCGGGGAACCAAAACCGCAACCCGGTTCACCATGAACTCGGTCCAGTTTCATTTCGACGCCCTGGAAGGCCAGAAGACCGGAGCCTTCCTCGATCAGCGCGAGAACTATGCCGCGGCCGCCCAGTACGCTCACGGCGACGCCCTCGACATCTTCTGCTACCAGGGAGCCTTCTCCCTCCATCTCGCTCCGTACTGCTCACACATCACTGCCGTCGACAGCTCCCGTCCCGCCCTGGAAGTCGCCGACCAGAATGCCACTCTCAATGGCCGCGACATCGAATGGATCGAAGCCAATGCCTTCGACCTGCTGAAGGACTACGCCTCCTCCGGCCACCTTTACGACATCATTGTTCTGGACCCTCCAGCCTTTGCCAAGAGCAAGCGCGATCTGGATGCGGCCATGCGCGGCTACAAAGAGCTCAATCTTCGTGCCCTGAAGATGCTCCGTCCCGGCGGCGTCCTCGTCACCTGCTCCTGCTCCTACCACGTAAGCCAGACCAGCTTCCTCGATATGCTGGCTGGGGCCGCCGTCGATGCCCACCGCATCGTGCGCCTCCTCGAAGTCCGCGGACAGGCCAAGGACCATCCCATCCTGCTGAATGTGCCCGAAACGGCCTATCTTAAGTGCGTTATAGCCAGCGTAAACTAAAGAAAAATAAAACCTATTTTGTACTTGACAGTAACACGCTCAAGTTTTATGATTCTTTTACGCTAACACAGCGTCCAATGAACTGACCGCGCTCCGATGAGCCGGTCGCCAATTCAAGTTCTGATCAACCATCCTGAAGGAGGATTTAGCCATGACAGTTTTAACCCGTTGGGAGCCATTCCGTGAATTCGCCACATTGCAGGACCGAATTAATCGCGTGTTCCGCGAGTCCTACAGCGGCGCAGACCGCGACGAATCGCTCACCACATCGAGCTTTGCCCCCGCTGTTGATGTCTACGAAGACGAGCACAAAGTCACGCTGAAGATCGAAGTGCCCGGAATCGACGAGAAAGACATTGACGTCCGCGTCGAGAACAACACTCTGACCGTGCACGGCGAGCGCAAGATCGAAAAAGAAGAGAAAGAAGAGAACTATCGCCGCGTGGAGCGCCAGTACGGCAGCTTCGTGCGCACCTTCACTCTGCCCCAAACCGTCGACACCGACAACGTCTCGGCAAGCTACGACAAGGGCGTGCTGAAGATCAGCCTGCCCAAAAAGGCAGAAGCCAAGCCGAAGCAGATCAAGGTCAACGTCGGCAGCGAAAAGGGCGAGAAGACGCTCGAAGGCAAAGGCCCCAGCAAAGCCGCCTAAGTGGAAGAGCGGCGCTCTCGCGCCGCGTTACGGGGACGGACGATGCGGGCTTTAGCCCCTGAGGTCTGCGGGAGGCGGCCGAAATGACCGCCTCCCATAATTTTTTGCTCGGGAAATTTCGTAATCGACTAATTTGCTTTCGACATCAAATTACTCAATTACTAAATTTCCCAATTACCAAATTGAGGTCTTATGCCCATCCGTTGGGACAAATTTACTGTTAAAGCGCAGGAAGCGGTCCAGCGCGCCAGCCAGCTCGCATCCGAGCATGGCAATCCCGAGCTGTTGCCCCTGCACCTGCTCGCCGCCTTGCTCGAAGACAAAGAGGGCATTGTTCCGCCGGTGCTCGAAAAGATCGGCATCGGCCCACAAGCCGTGCTAAGCCAGATCTACGGAGAGATCGAGAAGCTGCCGAAAGTCTCCGGAGCGGCGGCCCAATCCACACTTTCCAACGAAGTCAACAAGCTGCTGGAGCAGTCCTTCAAAGAGGCTTCTAACTTTAAGGACGAGTACGTCTCCACCGAGCACCTGTTGCTTGCCCTCACGCACCTGAAGCGGGACTCCGCGCAGCAGATCCTCGGGCAGCATGGCGCAACCTACGATGCCATCCTGAAAGCGCTGACGGTCGTCCGCGGCTCTCAGAAAGTCACCGACCAGAATCCGGAAGCTAAGTATCAGGCGCTGGAGCGCTACGCTCGCGATCTCACCGAACAGGCTCGCCGCGGCAAGCTCGATCCCGTCATCGGACGCGATGAAGAAATCCGCCGCGTCGTCCAGGTTCTTTCGCGCCGCACGAAGAACAATCCCGTGCTCATCGGCGAGCCTGGCGTCGGCAAGACTGCGATCGTGGAAGGTCTCGCCCAACGCATCATCTCGGGCGACGTTCCCGAGGCGCTGAAGAACAAGCGCGTCGTCGCTCTCGATTTAGGATCGATGCTCGCCGGCGCCAAATATCGCGGCGAGTTCGAGGATCGCCTCAAAGCCGTGCTCAAGGAGATCGAAGACTCGCAAGGCCAGATCGTTCTCTTCATCGACGAGCTGCATACACTGGTCGGTGCAGGCGCTGCGGAAGGCGCCATCGACGCCTCCAATATGCTGAAGCCGGCATTGGCTCGTGGAGAGCTCCGCGCGATCGGCGCGACCACGCTCAACGAATACCGCAAGTACATCGAGAAAGACGCTGCACTCGAACGCCGCTTCCAGATCGTCTTCGTGGGCGAGCCTAATGTCGAAGACACCATCGCGATCCTGCGCGGCCTGAAAGAGAAGTACGAAGTACATCACGGCGTTCGGATTAAAGACTCTGCCATCGTCGCGGCCGCCACGCTCTCGCACCGCTACATTTCCGACCGCTTTCTGCCCGACAAGGCAATCGACTTGATCGACGAAGCGGCCGCCTCATTACGCATCCAGATCGACTCGCTTCCCACCGACATCGACCAACTCGAGCGTCGCGCTACCCAGCTGGAAATCGAAAAACAGGCTCTGAAGAAGGAAGACGATTCGAATTCCCGCGAGCGCCTTGCCGTCATCGAGTGGGAACTCGCCGAAATTCGCGAGAAATCCAACACGCTCAAGGCGAACTGGAAGAAAGAGAAGGACGCGATTGCTCGTATCCGCGCTCTCAAAGAGCAAATCGAAAAGCTGAAGGTCGAAGAGCAGGCGGAGTTGCGCAAGGGCAACAACGAGCGCGTGGCAGAGATTCGCTACGGGCGAATCCCGCAAGCCGAGCAGGAACTGGCCAAGCTGAGCAAGCAGATGGAGAGCCAGAGCGGCCAGCGCATGCTGAAGGAAGAAGTCGACGAAGAGGATGTCGCAAGTATCGTCTCCAAGTGGACCGGCATTCCCGTCTCCAAGATGCTCGAAGGTGAGGTCAAGAAGCTGGTCACCATGGAAGAGCGTCTGCGCCAGCGCGTGGTCGGACAAGATCCTGCGCTGGAGCGAGTCGCCAACGCGATTCGCCGTTCGCGCGCGGGATTAAGCGATCCCAAGCGCCCGATTGGTTCCTTCATCTTCCTCGGCCCAACCGGAGTCGGCAAAACCGAACTGGCCCGCGCGCTCGCCGAATTCCTGTTCGATGACGAACATGCTTTGCTCCGCATCGACATGTCGGAGTACATGGAGAAGCACTCGGTCGCGCGCCTGATTGGTGCGCCTCCAGGCTATGTTGGCTATGAAGAAGGCGGACAGCTCACCGAGCAGGTGCGTCGTCGGCCATACGCGGTCGTGCTCTTCGATGAAATCGAAAAGGCGCATCCTGATGTGTTCAACGTTCTCCTGCAGATGATGGACGACGGGCGCCTGACGGACGGCAAAGGCCGCGTGGTCGACTTCAAGAACACGATCATCATCATGACTTCGAATATCGGCTCGCAGCTCCTGCAGGCCGACAGCCTGAAGTCAGACCGTGATTTCGAGGAAGCCTCGCAACAGGTCCAGAACCTGCTGCACACGCATTTCAAACCCGAGTTCCTGAACCGCGTAGACGACATCATCGTGTTTCGTCCGCTGGGGAAAGAGCAGCTGGTCAAGATCATCGAACTGCGTTTGGAAGATGTGCGTCGGCTGCTGGCCGATCGCAAGATCTCGCTCGAACTCACCGACGCCGCGAAAGACTTGCTCTTTACGCAGGGGTACGATCCGAACTTCGGCGCTCGTCCGCTGAAACGTGCCATCCAGAGACTGGTGCAGGATCCGCTCGCGCTGAAGATTCTCGATGGCGAAGTCCTGCACGGCGATCACGTAGTTGTCGACGCCGACAAGAAAGCCGGCAAAATGACCGTCGAGGTTAGCCAGCGTGTAGGTGAGAAAACGCCAGCAAAAGCAAAAAGATAAAAAAAGAAAGCCACGGATTACGCGGATCAAAAAGAGGAAACTAAAGGTTGATCTGTGAGAATCCGTGTTGATCCGTGGCTAATGTTTTATGCCAGGTCGAACAGTAGTACTTCCGCGTCTTCGACGCCTTTGATGTTCAGCTTCTTCTCGTCGGTGATGGCCGCGCCATCGCCCTGGTTCAGCTTCTTCCCATTCAATTCGACGGCGCCGCGAGCGACTTGCAGCCAGCCGTGACGTCCGGCGGCGAACTTGTGCGCTACTTCTTCTCCGGGCTTGAGCAGTGAGACGTACAGCTTCGCATCCTGATTGATCTTCACCGATCCGTCGTTCGCCTCGCGCGACGCGATCAGGCGCAGCTGGCCGCGCTTCTGCTCCTCGGGAAAACTCTTCTGCTCGTAACTCGGCGGCAGCGCGTCTTTTTCCGGATGAATCCAGATTTGCAGCAGATGCACCGTCTCGCTGGTCGAGGGATTGAACTCGCTGTGGCGAATCCCGCTGCCTGCGGTCATGCGCTGTCCATCGCCAGGAAGAATCACCGAGCCTGTTCCCAAACTGTCTTTGTGCTCGAGCTTGCCTTCGAGAACGTAGGTGATGATTTCCATGTCGCGATGCGGGTGCGTGGGAAATCCGGTGTTGGGCGCAACCCAATCTTCGTTGATCACGCGCAGCGAGCGAAATCCCATCCACTTCGGATCCCAATAATCGTTGAAGCTGAAGCTGTGGTGAGTCTTAAGCCAACCGTGGTTTCCACCACCACGCTCGTTGGCAGGACGAACCTGAATCATGGGCTTTCTCCGATCGTTTCCAGTATTAATTAGCTGGTAAACATTGGATGCGGCAGCGATGCGGAAAGGTCCAAGGGCGGAATAGCAGGAAATTTCTTCGAAAAACATCCGGAACCGGAGATTGACATGGGGAACTTTACTGCTTAGTATGCCCACCCCCCTCCCCCTGCTGCTTCAAATGCGGCAATGGGCGCGGGGTTTGCAAAATGCGCTTGCAAAATCTTGAGCCCCAATGGTTTAGAGGTCAAAATCTTGAAAACACAGCACTTGGAAACGCGGCTTCGACTGCTTCCGGATTCAGCCACGGCGTCGCCGTCGAGTAGCATGCCAGAAACGGCGATAACGGCGCAAGGTCAGATGTCACACGTCTGACGCCGACACCTGTGGAAATCTATTAACTTCCTAGCTACGAATTTACATGGATTCACGCGGATCCAAGGTACAAGATTTGTTGAGTTTGATCCGTGAAAATCCGCGTTGATCCGTGGCCGAAGAGGTTGCTGTGGCACACTGAACCTATGCACCGGATGACGCTGGGCAGCTTCGAACTTACGGCTTTTTCCGACGGCACGTATCCGCTCGATGGCGGCGCGTTCTTTGGCGTCGTGCCCAAGGTCATGTGGTCGCGCAAGATGGAGGCCGACGACAGGAACTATGTAACGGCCGGGCTCAACTCGCTGCTGATTCGCACCGGCGATCAGACCGTGCTGGTCGAAACCGGGATGGGCAACAAGCTGTCGGAGCGCATGGTCAAGTTTTACGGCCAGCCGGCCAAGCTGATCGACAATCTTGCCGAGGGCGGAGTCGCGCTGGAAGACATCGATATTGTCATCAACTCGCATCTGCATTTCGATCACTGCGGGTGGAATACGGTGCGCGACGCGACCGGCAAGATCGTGCCCACGTTTCCGCGCGCGAAATACTACGCGCCCGAAGGGGAGTGGCAATATTCGCGGAAGCCGAGCGAGCGGGACGCAATCAGCTACATCCCTGATAACTACGATCCTCTGGTGGCCAGCGGCCAGATGACGCTGCTGAAAGGCGGCGAGGAAATCGTGCCCGGCATTTCTGTCAAGACATTTCCAGGCCACACGGCGCACATGCAGGCCATTATTGTAGAGAGCCAGGGGAAGGCGGCCTGCTACATCTCCGACCTGATGCCGACGAGCGCGCACATTGATCTGACCTGGGGCATGAGCTTCGATCTGTATCCGCTGGATACCATCGAAAGCAAAAAGCGGTATTATGCCAAGGCGATCCCGGAGAAGTGGCTTACGGTTTTCACGCACGATCCGAAAACGCCGTGGGCCTATGTCGAGAGGGATGAGATTGGGAAGACGGTGGCGAAAGGAGTCTAGATGAGAATGCTCAAGAAGAATTCTGCGAAGCTGGGTTGGTCTGTGGTGGCGTTTTCTCTTGCGCTTTCCTGCATGGCGGTGGCGCAAAATAAAACCGCTCCAGCCAAATCGGAGGTAACAGGCCGCTATGAAGGCAGCGCGAAGAATAGCGAAGGCGAAGTGATCCCGGTAACGCTCGAGTTAACGGAAAAGGAAGGCGCGATCTCGGGCATGATCCGTTCGTCGCATGGGGATTTCGCCATCAGCAACGGTTCGCGCAAAGAGGATGCGGTGTCGCTCGAGTTCGATGCCCAGGGTACCGCGGGCACGATTTCCCTGAAAATCAGCGGAGACCAGCTCACCGGAACCTGGAGCGCAGGAAGCGACGGCGGGCCGCTGGATGTGAAGAAGGGGGCCCCGGGAGAGGGCGACGCAAAGGGGAAGTCGTAGATCGCGACAGCTTTGTCCTAATGCAGTTTTAGACTATTCAGCTTTCGCGGGCGAAGTCCAAGCGCTAACTTAAGAATTACTTCCGGTTTGCCCGTCATGGGCCGGTGAAGGTGACGCGAGCATGCCGTCCCTTCGTCCTGAGTCGTGCCCATCATTTATGCCGATGAAGGAATGATAAGTCACGCGGCCGTCCGACTCAGTAGCGCATTCTTGCTCTATTTGTGGGCACCATCGATAACGGTAACGCTATTGCTGCCGGAATTGGCTACGTAAATCTTGTTGGTGACTGAGTTGACTGCGACAGCGATGGGGCTCACAGCTTTGAAGTCTGTCAGCGTGGTTGTGACGTGCGTGGCGCCATCAATAACGGTGACATTGCCCGGATCTCCCGGTTGCGAGTTTCCCGCATTCGCGACATAGATGAAATTTGCCTGGGAATCCACATCTAGGCCGGAAGGCGAGGCCCCCACCGGGATCGTGGCCGTCAGTGATCCGGTTGCGCCGTCAATGACGGTGACGTTGTTGCTTTTCGAATTCGCCACGTAGATCGTGTTGGTCGTGGGATTCACAGCGACGGCAGCGGGGGCCACTGCATTTGGATCGGTGATCGTGGCGACAACCGCATTGGTGGCGCTATCAATTACTGCGATGCTATTGCCAACCGTGACGTAAATCTTATTCGCTCTTTCATTGACGGCAACAGCTCCAGGTTGGGCGGAGACTGGAATCGTTGAATATCCGCCGCCAGAGATCACGAGTACATTGGGGTCGATAAAAGCAATATAACCGACGTAGATCTCGCCCGTTGATTGGTCAACCGTTATTCCGGAAAAAGAGAACCCTTCTGAAGGAGGCAAGGCGAAGACAAATCCAGTGGGTGTAAGCGTTGAGGTGTCGATCGCCAATATGAGAGAGAGATTCTGAAAGCAACCCTCAAAATTCGAAGGGAGGTACCCCCACCCTTGTGCGAGCACATATGCCTCGTGGCTCGTCCAGTTCAGCGCAATCGCCACTGGATCAATATCGACTCCACCGCCAGGTTGAATCGAAACCACGGTGAGGGATTCGCTAGCTCCATCAATTACGGTGACGTCTCCACCCGCTGGCGGACAATTCAAGAATTGCGTCTGAGGGGGCGGATTGCCAAAATCAGCCACGTAGATCTTGTTGGTGGTGGAGTCCACGGCGATCGCGCTCGGGCGAGTTCCGACAGCGATATTTCCGCTGATGGAAGCGGCCACAGGACCCCCACCACCCCCGCTGTTTTCGCTGGTAGTCGTGGTGCCTTCGCCGCATCCTGCTGAGACAACGAGCGCAAGCGATCCCACCAGGAAGGCCAATCCTCTCATCTTCTGGGCATGGAGCGTTCCGGGATGTGGAATGCGATCATCTGAACTCATGATCAGTTTCTCTGACCGAAATGCGATTACTTTCTGAAACGGGGACGTTTTGCCTTAAGCGCGTCGCGTATGTTCTGAGGAAGAGAGACTCGGAAACTCCCCCGCGCCTCGGAGGTGCACGCTGGCTCGTCTCCTTTTTTGTTGCACGGTATCAACTCAATCGCAGGCATGTCTCCCGTGAGTGGATCAAATGCCTGCCCCGTAATGTCACCCGCAGCGTTAATGCCGTTTGCGTCGACGATGATAAAGGGGGATTCGGCCGGGATGAGCGTATTAACGTCCGTCATCACTCCGTTTTGCCAGAGGAAGCCACGGCAGTTTCCATTGGCGTCACACGACTGGCCCAAGATCCGGCTTTGCTCGCTGATTGCCCATGCCACGCTGAAGACATCCCCAGGCAGCGTACCGAGATCCTTCATCGAACCGTTCTGCCAGAGGAATGCGTGAGCGGTGGTATCACCGGAAACGTCGGACATGCCCACCACTTGACTTCGGTTGTTGATCGTGGTCGCCACGTTGTTGAACTGCCCTCCGAGGCCGCCAAGGTCGGCCGGCGAACCATTTCGCCAGATCACAGCATGCGAAGACAGAGCAAAGCCCAAGACACTTGTGGACCCACAAAAACCCGATCCACCGACCGCCACATCTCGGTCATTAATCCCAAACGCAGCCGACACGGCGTCGCTTGACAAGGGCAGGAGGTCTTGACTCTGTCCGCCCCTCCAGAGGACACCATGGAAGTCAAACACTTGCGGCGCGAGGCAATTTGGATCAAGTGCCGTTTCGGCCCAGCCGACGATGTGGCCTGACTTGTTGCTGCTACTGGCGTAGCTGTTATTGCCCCCCAATCCGGGGAGCGCAGACATAATTCCGTTCTGCCACTCGAACGCTGAGCACAGCATATTGTCAGAGGGTGTGAAAAAGCAGAAGTTTTCTCCGTAGGGATCCATGTTCGAAGTGTCAGATCCACCTGCGAGCATGCCAAGATCGTTCGTCGCGCTGAATTCGATCTCGCTATTCGGGCCACCGAGTGTGCCGAGATCGTTGGGCCGCCCGTTAATCCAGAGCACCGCGTGATGATTGGTGTCACCTACTAGATTCCACCAGCCGCTCACCCAACCGCGGTCGTTGATGCCATTGGATCTGCCGACGGTCCCTCCCAACGAGACGAGCCTTACGACGACATATTGAGGCGTGATGCCGTCGACCTGCGCTATCGACCATGGTGCTGTCAGTAGCAACAGGCCTGGCATCAGGATGCCAACCATTCCCAAGTTGGAAAGGCGATTCTTAGGTGTCATCAGAATCCTCCGATAGCTAATCCGGTGTTGCCCGCTCCCGTTTTACAAGGCTTGCGCTGATGTTGCCTTTTTGCGCCAGTACGGGTTAGACATCAATACCCCACGTTGATTCCGTTTTGATTCTCTTTTGATCCTGCGTAACAAATTGCAGGAACGCGAGTTAGCGGTCTGATAGTTCTCTACGTGATACACTTCCGACCACAATCAGGGGGCGGTTTCGCGTGCACGATGTCCCTTCACCTCGCGCGCTCATTCGCTTCGGCGGCTTCGAGCTGGATATTGAAAGTAGAGAACTGCTCAAGCGCGGAGTGAAAGTTCGCCTTCAGGAACAGCCGTTCCAAATCCTCCAGGTGCTCTTGGAGCAGCCCGGCAGGGTCGTCTCCCGCGAAGAACTGCAGCGACGGATTTGGCCCTCAGACACTTTTGTAGACTTTGATCGTGGCCTCTACAACGCGATCAAGAAGTTGCGCGAATATCTAGACGATTCGGCGGAAAGCCCCGTCTTTATTGAAACTCTGTCGCGGCGCGGATATCGCTTCATCGCTGAGGTGACAAGAGATGAGGGGGTCGTCAGCCGCGCTGCAGCGCAGGCCTCGATCGCCGTCCTGCCATTTATCAACATGAGTGCGGATGCGGAGAACGAGTTCTTCGCTGACGGTATCACAGAAGAAATCATCAACGTGCTGTCGCAAATCGAAGGCCTTCATGTGGCCGCTCGGACTTCCACTTTCTTCTTCAAGGGAAAGCACGCTGATATGCGGCAGATCGGCGAGCAACTAAACGTACGAACACTCCTGGAGGGCAGTGTACGGAAACTTGGAGGTCGTCTCCGCATCACGGCTCAGTTGGTTAATGTCGCTGATGGATACCACCTCTGGTCAGAGCAGTATGATCGCGAACTGAAAGACGTTTTCGCCATTCAAGATGAAATAGCCCGGTCAATTGCTGAACGCCTAAAGCTGACGCTAGAAGGTGACCGCCCTGACGCGCTCGTGAAAGCCGGCACAAAGAATCTGGAGGCATACCAGTTTTTCCTGAAGGGCCAAGTGCTTCACTACAGGCGAGGGGCGGCAATCCCACAGGCCGCAGAATGCTTCGAGCGGGCGGTTAAGCTCGATCCTGGTTACGCGCTGGCTTGGGCTGGAATGGCTGATTCCTACACGACGCTCGGCTACTACGGGCTCGCTCCGCCTGTGGCTAGTATGCCGAAAGCAATGGAAGCGGCACGACGCGCAGTTACTCTAGATCCTTCGCTTGCGGACGCGCATACGGCGTTAGCAATGGCGGCGCTAATGGGTGCCTGGGATAAGCGCGAGGCCGAACATGGATTCCTACGTGCTTTGCAGCTGAATCCAAAATATATTCAAGCGCGCGACTGGTATGCGTTGTTCTACCTCCAGTTCTTCGAAGGACGCTTGGGTGAGGGTATGGCCGAAGCTAAGCTCGCCCTTGAATCCGACCCTCTGTCCAGTTATGCGCATACGATATACAGCCTGACTTCAGCCAATGCGGGCAACCTCTCGGAGGCTGTACGGGCTTCTCGACGTGTCGTGGAACTCGATCCCGCCTCTTATCTGGCTCGAGGGACCCTTCAGGCTGTTTTGCATATGGCGGGCTTGTTCGAGGAGTCCGTTGCGGTCGCCGAATCGGCGTTAACCATGTCCGGAAGGCACTCATGGTCGATGGCGGTGTTGAGCGTGACGCTCGCGGACTGGGGCAAAACTACAGATGCCGAGGCGGTGTATGCAGAGATGATGGCACGGGTGCGCCGACAATATATGCCGCCCGCTCTACTTGCGGTTGCGGCATCGGCGGCGCGCAGGGATGATGAGGCGATTCGCCATGCGCGCGAGGCTCTCGAAATCCGCGACCCTGCTTGCCGACTCTACTTCTCCAAGTATTTTGTCTACAGCAGACGCTTGTACGCGTACACCCAGTTTCGCGAACTGCTGTTGAAGGTCAGTTTCGAATAGTTCCAGCTTAGACCCGAGATGACCTCGTTGCTCTAGCGTACCGAGTGGCCAGGAGTTTGTGCCACATTTGCCAAGAGACCAAATCCTGTGTTGTCGGCAAGCCTTCCCTTACAAGATTAGGGAAGGTTTGCCCGTCAACCGGCCACAGTCAGTAAAGACTCAGTAAAGACAAGGCGACTGTTCTTTAGCGATTGGCGGTAGTCAGAGAGAGCACAGCGAACGAAGTGGCTGCGTCATTCATAAAGAGCGCGGTCTCGGGACTGATGTGGTTCTCTTTGTTCTTGTTCAGAGAGTAGGACATCCAGGAACCTTCCTTCTTGTCCTGATTCGCCGTGAGCCACGCGAGTCCCCGCTTCAGTTTGGCATTTTCCGGAGAAATCCCGGCCTGCTGAAGAACAAAAGTGATCAGCCCCGTCGCGTACCCGTCGCTCGTCGTTTCATGAGACGTTCCATCCGCGCGCTTCCAGGCGCCAGACAGAGAAGACAGGCTCCAGCCACCGTCAGCCCGCTGCTTTTCCAGAAGCTCGCCAATGATGGTCTTCTGCCGATCTGGTTCAAGCAATCCCGGCAGCTTCGCGGCGGCCCACAAGAGAAGGACGCGATTAATAGGGATCTGCACTGCCAACTCGCGGTTGAGATACTCCCGCAATGGCGGGAGGCCGGTTTGTACTTCGGGCGTTGCCCGATAGTTTCCTGGTGCGATACCAACGGCGACGGCGGCCAGAGTGGCTCCGACGTAGTCCGAATCGTCCGCTTCCCACGGCTCGTTCTTAAAGCGTAGCCAAAGCCACGCGCCTTTCTGCTTGCCGGCAATTTGCTGTTCGGCCCACATGTTCTCAAACGCCTTTCGTGCGTCGTTGCTGAGCTGGCCGTTTTGCGCATCACGGCTCGAAAGAATCAGTGCGTTGAGAACGGATTCCGTTCCGCGCGACTCGACCGACTTGTATGGCCCGCGGTCCGCATCCTTGTAGAACGGTTCAACCTCCTTCCAGAGGCGCACGCGCTTCGTGACGCTGTCCAGCAGCCGTCGCTCGTTCGGAGATGGGGCTTGTTCGGCAAGGGCCGTTCGAAGAGCCGAACGCGAAAGAGCATAAGGAACAGCGGTGTGGCACGACACGCAGACAGTTCCATGGTCCCGCTGGGCTCTGGGCCATTCCATCCACCACGATTGCCGCCGGTCTAAGTAAGCGGCGGCAGCGTTCGGATCCCAAGAGTTCACGGTTTTTGTTTCCAGCTTACCGGACTGAGCCGCCACGCCTTCTGCACTGTTAGGGGCAGCCCCCGCTCCCGCGCACCAACCAGCCACGAAAATTCCCACCACCAAGCAAGCCACTAAACCGCGCGTCAGTCGCACAGCGCTCTGCATGAGACCTCGCTCTCCGGGCCAACCAGTTCTGGTTAGTATGTCCTGGCTGCCTGGATTCTGTTTCTCGAGTTTGTTTAATCGCAGTTGGAGGTCGGCCACTTTATGTGCGCGCGATTATAGCCTCAAACAACTGGCGCTCCAACGGATCCGACGGTTCAGGATGAATCGTCGGCAACCCTGCCCTAATCGGTAAGGTAAGGTTTGCCCGTGATTCGTGATCGGGGCTTCCACGATTCATTCATATCGCAGCGCTTCCAGCGGGTCGACCTTCCCGGCACGGCGTACCGGCATCCAGCACGCCAGGAGCCCTACCACTACGAACAACGCTCCCACAACAATCAACGTCGCAGGATCGCTGGGTTTCACCTCGAAAAGAAAAGACCTCAACACGCGCGACAAAACGATTGCTAAGGCTACGCCTGCAAGCACGCCGTAAGCAATCAACCTGAATCCTTCGCCAAAGATCAACTTGTGAATGTCTTTTTGTTGCGCGCCCACGGCGCTGCGAATGGCTAACTCCCGGCGTCGCGAGCCGACGGACAACGACAGCAGTCCGTAAATTCCCACCAGGGTCAGCACGGCTCCCACCGCTGAAAACCCGGTCAGAAGATGCATCGCGAATGTCCGAGACGCCAGTGACTCGTCGCGAATCTGCTCCAGCGTCTTCACATTTTCGATGGCCGCTGTGGGGTCCACGGAGCGCAGTTCACGCTCCACCGCAACTACCACCGCGCGCGGATCCGCCGTTGTCCGTACTACGAGATGTTTTGAAAACGCGGTTGCCTGCCACAGTGGCAGATAAATCTCCGGCGACGCCCCCTGCGTCAAATCGTCGGTCCGTCCATTTGCGATTTCTCCGACAATTTCCGTCCCTGGCTTGTCTCGCCCCTGCATCCAGAATTTTCGTCCTATGACGTTGCCATGCGGAAAGTAGCGGTCCGCGAACGCCTGGTTCACTATGGCCACGTTTGGCGCCTTATTATCATCGGTCGATCGAAATTCCCGCCCTTCCATCAGTGGCATTCCCATCAACTTGAAATAATCGGGCGTCGCAGCTCGCAGCGGCACCGCCGTCTTGTCACTTTCTTTTACTGCCGGCGGCTGGCCCTCGATCTCGAGCGTTGCCGGCCAATTGTTTCCTGTCAGCGGGACTCCCCAGGCAAACGCCGCGTACTGCACCCCAGGAATCGCGGCAACCCGCTCCAGCGCCTGCCGATGAAAGCTACCCCAGGTCTCCCAGCTTTGCACCTCCGTGACGCTCATCGTCAATATTCGACTTGTGTTGTAACCCGACGGCACCTTCGCTATGTTGGCCATAGTGCGAATCAGCAACCCCGCGCCCACCAGCAGTGCCAATGTCAGCGCCGTCTGTAGCATCGCCACTCCCTGCAACAAGCGCCTCTCCCCGATTCCCGCGGTCCCTTTCGGCCCCGCGTTTTTCAATACTTCCATCGGATCCAACTGTAACGCTCGCAGCGCCGGAATGGCGCCTGCTATAAGCGCTGCAAGCACTGCTGCCGCAAGTCCCCAACCCAAAACTGCCCAGCCTGCCGTCACTCCATCCAGCCGCGGAACGGCGTGGCCCGCAATCACCTTGAAAAGTTTTATGGATCCAAAAGCAAGGCCGACTCCAAATGACCCGCCAAGGACCGCCAGTAGCAAGCTCTCCGTCAAAACTTGTCTCAGAAGAGCTACGCGGCCCATGCCCATCGCGCTGCGCACTGCATATTCTTGTTGCCTTTGTAGTCCTCGTACCAGCAGCAGGGCTGCCGCATTCCCGCAAGCGATCAACAACACCAGCGCGGCCGCGCCTAGCAGCGGCAGCAGGATCCGCCTCCCATCCCGGTTCATTTCGTCGGTTACCGGCTCCAATCGCGGCGTGAACCCTTCAAACTCCTTCTCCGTCTGGCCTTCTCTAGCCGCCAGTACGGCGAGTTCCGTTTGCCCCTGCTGCGGAGTCGTCCCATCCCGCAGCCGCCCGACTACGTACCAATACGGATCCTTCAGAGACTTAGGATTCGGATCCGCTGGCACCCAGAAATCCACCGTCGCGTTGACGTCGTAATTCGGTTCTTTTGCCGCGCCCGGCGACGGCAGGAATCTCACTCCCGCTTCCATCACCCCGATCACTGTCGGCAGCGCATCCCAACGGCTGATGCGCACAGTCTTCCCGATAATCTGTTTATCGCCGCCAAATGCCCGCTGCCAGAACTCGTAACCCAACAGAATCGCCTTCACCGGCCCTTGCCGGAAATCTGAATCCTCGAAACCACGCCCTGCCGCCGGCTTCAGTCCCATGACCTGCAGATAATTTTTGCTGATCTCCATCCCCTGCATAGACTCGCTGGCGTCATTGCGAATCAAGAAATTAAATGTCCAGCCGTATGCGGCAACTCCCTGGAACGATTTTGCTTCTTTGTTCCACTCCAGCCACTGTTGCGCTGCCCAGCCCCGGGGGCTGTCCATCTTCTGTCCATCTGTGCGCGCCGTTGGAATCAGCACCAGTTGGTCCGGCTTCTCGTACGGCGGCTGCGTGAGCAGCACGCCCTGAATCAAACTAAAAACGGCGGACGTCGCCCCAATGCCCAGGGCCAGCGTTAGCGCTGCAATAAGGCTAAAACCCGGCTGCTTCAACAACATCCGAATAGCAAACCGCCACTCTATTAACATGTGCTCACCTTATTCCTTTGAGGTTCCGCGAATCGCGCTCGGCATTCTCAGGGTGAAGATGTTGGTTAGACTTCCCTCGCCTTTCACCCATCGGTTAGACGATAAAATCCCAACCAGGTTAGTACGTTGCGAGATTTCGGAGGTGCTCGGTCCGTGCGGGATCATTTCGTTGTCCCAGATCCGCGCTGCATTGTCACTCGCAGTGATCATACAGACCTCGATCGGTAAGCGCGAACAGCGGTCCGCGCACGGATTGTCGGCTAACCGGAAGTCGCCGCACACATGGAGACTTATTGGATACGCTTAACCGATGTGAGTATGCGATAGCGCGGCGGAGTGTCTTCCATGCACACGATGGTTTCCTTGCCGAAGGGCAGAATCCGTGTCGTGATTACTTCGCCAGCGGGTCTCGTAGCCAGTGGGATGTCCAGCTGGAATCAAGAAAGTTTAGACGGTCAGCCTCCGCGGGCGAGGGCGCCCGCGTCACATGACCAAGCCTACTTGCTCGCATCCTTGGATTCAGGCTTAGGCGGTTGCAGGGCTTCTTTGACTGCGGGAGGCAGTGACTGCATGCGCTTGATGAAGGCGGCAATCGTCCACAGTTTCTGGTCAGAGTCCCACTTGCCATTGGCAAACATTCCGGCGCGGCGGATGCCGTGTTTCGCAATCCAGAACACCTGCGCCTCGGTGTACTCCGTGCCCATCGTCGGCAGCTGCGGGATGGGCGGATAAAGGCTGTCGCCCGACTCTTCCGGCTTCCCGGGAGTACCGTGACAACCGCCGCATTCGCCGAGGTACATTTTGCCCCCGGCAATCAGATTCTGGTCTGTGGGCTCCACGGGATTTCGCATTTCCGGCGCCTCGCGCCGTACCGACGCGTGCACCGCAGTCGACAGCAGAGAAGTCTCCCATTGCGCCGGAGGAACATCTGCTCGGACCTCAGCCAAGCCAAGCTTCAGATAGACCAGCGTGCCGACCGCAAGGACCACGAGCGTGGTAACCACTCCGAGCAGGAAGTTTTTCATGGCTCCTCCTTATGCTGTGAACCTTGCGTAAGTTTAGACCTGACCGGAACCGAGGAGGTAAGCAAGCCTGAGTCGGGAAAGGACGAACTGCGAACGGGTATCGGAACGGACTCGATGGGCAGATGTAATGGTTGCGATTCTGCGTGCCTAGTCGCTGCCCGGGGCTCCGGCAGTTGCGCGGGCGGGGGCGCCCGCGCCACATAAACGCGCTTCGAAGAAATCTTCCACCCGCGTCAGAATCTCCGGCGCGCTCTTGGATTCGTAGATCGCCTTGCGCAGTCCGGCGCCGCCGGGGACGCCATGGGTGAACCAGCTGGCGAACTGCTTCATCTTGCCGACCGCGTCGGGGAGTTCTTCCTCGATCAGCATCTGGAAATAGGTGCGGATCATCTGGTAGCGGTCGGATTCGGAGGGTTCGTCGTAGAGCTTGTCACGTGTGGGGACAGCCGCCCTCGGCTGTCCGTCGGGCCGGAGGCCCGAAGCGTCTCCAGTAAATACAGTCGCATCATCAAAGCCCGTCGAGCTTTGCTCGACCGGACAGCCGAGGGCGGCTGTCCCCACAAAATCATTCCGCATCCCCGCGCAGTACTGCTCGATCTGGCGGAAGATCCACGGGTTGGACGGGGCAGTGCGGCCGATCATGACCGCGTCGCAGCCGGTTTGGGTGACCATGGCGCAGGCGTCTTGGGGAGCGCGGATGTCGCCGTTGCCGATGACGGGAATCTTCACCGCATCTTTGATGGCGGCGATCCACTCCCAGCGGGCGTTTCCGCTATAGCCCATCTCGCGGGTGCGGGCGTGCAGCGCGACGGCGGCGAGGCCACTGCTCTCCGCCATGCGGGCCAGTTCGACGCACACGATTTCCTCATCGTTCCATCCGGCGCGGAACTTCATGGTGAACGGAATCTTCACTGCAGCGCGCACCGCTTCGAAAATCTTGCCGATGGCTGGCAGGTCCCGCAGCAGGCCGGAGCCTCCGTTGCACTTGACGACTTTCTTGGCGGGGCATCCCAGGTTGAGGTCGACCAGATCGAAGCCCAGGTCCTCAACCATGCGCGCGGCCTCAGCCATGACCTTGGGATCGCTGCCGAAAAGCTGCGCCGAGATGGGGTGCTCATCCTCATAGAAATGCAGGTAGCGCTTGGCCTTCTGATCTTTCTTGCGGAGAACACCGTCGGCTGAGGTGAACTCGGTCATGATCAGGCCGCATCCGCCGAGGTTGCGAATGAAGCGGCGGAAAACGGTGTCGGTGACTCCGGCCATCGGCGCGAGGACGGTGGCCGGGGAGATGGTGACGGAGCCGATCTGGAGAGCTTTCGGGACAGCCCTTAGCGTTTCGCGGGCGGGGGCGCCCGCGCCACATGCAGCCGAGTTGTCCCAGAATTTACGCATTTCTTTCTTACGTCCGCGGTGCCAGCGATTCACCACAGGGGAACACGGAGATCCCTGTGAATCATTCTATTCGACGTTGCAATTGTCCGTCGTCTCAGGTGACGGAGCAGCACGGGCACGATTCTTCGCCTGCCAACAAAGACACCGGCATCAGATCTCTTCTGTTCGGGCGCTTCAATTCAGATGCGAATGACTCCTACGGCGATGTTCCACCAAATCGAGAGGATTGCCTGGACCGGGGCTCGGATAACTTACGGGTTGCCGACGCCATGGGAATTGCGCTCTGTTCGCGCGTTGGACGGGTCTTCGTCCTCCAGTCGGCCGCATCCCAGCCGATGAGGAGCACTTCCTGCAAGAGGTTTACCGATGAAATTGGCCATCGAGAGCACAACAGTCGAAACCAGTGATTACACCCATGCTATGAGAGAGGATGAGCGTAATGGCGATACTACTTCAAGCTTCGCCATGGCGGATTAGGAACAGTCAAGACAATCGAGCCCAACATCGGTGATTTGCCTCACAGCACGCCAATGTCAGAAGTGTAAGCTCATGGAAGATGCGCCCCCCAGGCAGAGGTGCCCGCTGTGTTTGATCGGTTGAAAGTTGCTCGTTTCAAATGGGACATATCGCAACTTGGCTCTACTTCCATGCTGTGGCCTTTGATTGTGGGGTTAGCGATGTTATCCGGACTGTGGGTGAATGTTGCCCACGGTCAACACGCGGGACAAACTGCAGCGCCCCAGTCGACTAACAGCACCGATAGCGAGATATCCACCAAAACTACGGATGCAGACATTAAGGTGCAGGTGAACCTGGTGCTGGTGCGAGCTGTCGTGAAAGATTCTACCGGAAAGATCATTCCCGATCTGCAGCAGCAAGACTTCCAGATCTTCGACAACGGAAAGCTACAGAAAATCTCCTCGTTTAACGTCGAGACCACCGCGGACGGCAAGACCAGCCTGCGCTCGACTGGGCAGCGAAGAGCGCAAGCATCGGCACCGGAAAAGGCAGTAACTCCAGATGTTCAACCGCATGTAGCGAAAGCGGCGGTCATGCCGAAACGCTTTGTGGCTCTGGTGTTTGATGATTTGCACCTGAAAGTTTCCGAGGCGATGGCGGTCCATGCAGCTACGGAAAAGCTGTTCGCCAGCCTGACACCGACCGATCGTGTGGCAATTTACTCAACGGAAGGAGACGTGCAACAGGATTTCACAGATGATCCGGAGACGTTGCGAAAAACGTTGAAGGCAATTGTTCCCCACTCTTCCAGGGACGAAGGACATCACGAATGCCCTGACATCAGCTACTACCAGGCCGACTTGATCGAGAATAGGCACGATGCGACGGCGATCCTCGCTGCGCAAACTGAGGCGGACTTTAACAAATGCTATGGATCGGGACTCGCCCCGAGCGGCGCCCTCTTGAGGTCGTTCAATTCGGGAGCCATTTCGGCCATTGCACGACGCGTCCTGCAGGAGGGGGATCTACGAACGGAGCAAACCTATCAATCCTTGAGTGACATTGTAGGGAAACTGGCAAGTATGCCTGGGCAGAGAGTGCTGGTGTATGTCTCCCCGGGCTTTCTTGTGGGTCAAACAGTATTCGGAAACAGCTGGGATTGGATTGAGAAGGCGGTACGGGCAGGCGTCGTGGTAAACACGATCGACGCGCGAGGCTTATACACGCCGGCAGGTTTGGGGGACATCGACGCACCACCGGTCGTGCAGCCGCCTGGTGAGAGTCCCCGGCAGCCATGGGAGGGGAAGGACTACCAGAAAGTCCAAGGGACCTACAGGATGCAAACGCAATTCGAATCGGGCCAGGTGCTGGCGGGAATGGCGGCCAGCACGGGGGGGACTTACTTTCATAACCGGAATGACCTGAATGCGGGCCTCACTCAGGCGCTATCCGCGCCGAAGGTAAGCTACATCCTGGGATTCAGACCCGAAAGCGCAACCGCTGACGGCAAGTTCCATAAGCTGAAAGTGGAACTGAGCAATGGGAAGAAGTACCAGATCGAAGCCAGAAATGGCTATTTCGCGCGAAAGAAGTTGGAAGATCCGGAAGAGGAGGCCAAGCAAGAAGTAAGGGAAGTTCTGTTTTCCGACGAAGAGATCGACACCATACCGATACAGCTGAAAACACAATTCCTTAATATGAATGCGACCTCGTCCCAATTGACCGTGTATACACACCTCGACATTCAAGGCATTCGATTGCGGAAGGCGGATGGACGAAATCGCAACGACATCGTCTTGGCGACCGGGGTGTTTGACCGAAACGGACAATTGGTAGACGGGCAGATAAAAGAGATCGCGCTGAAGCTGCAGGACTCCACGGTGGAGAGGCTGAGACACAGCGGATTGACCTTCAAAACCGTGTTCCAAGTAAAGCCAGGGAGTTATATCGTGCGCAGCGTCCTGCGCGCCTTAGAGGGAAACCAACTGACAGCGCGGAATTTGACGACCGTGATTCCGTAATAAGCAAATCCAACTAAAGCAAGAAGGGCACAATCCATCAAAGTGCATAGCCGTGAGAGGACAGGCGCCAGTTGGTCGACGTCGGCAACGCCTCCACCGACGACCGCGGCAAAAACCGCATATGGGGCTTAAATCCCGGAAGATATTACATCCACGCCATCCCTCCGACCGGCAGGCTGTGCTCGACATAGTCTTGCAAGTGGTGGTGTGAAGGGGCGGAGTCTCACAGATATGTTCTGTGACGCTCGTCCCTAGTTCGACTGAATGCCCGCGAAGAATTGCCAAGCCATGTCGGTAAAATCAAGCCCGTCTTTTTGCCGGCCTTCTCTGTTTCCGCTCGAATCCAGGCTCCCCGCCCACTCATGGCCGAAGTTGGCAATGAAGTCGGCGACTACGGGCACTCCCTTGTTGCAGCCCTGCCAGGAAAACTGCACGCCCCAATTCTTTTTCTCGGCTGTCTGAATTCGACAGCCGTTGAGATACCCCCACGTGACCCAATTACCGTGGGGAGTAGTGGCGAAATTGGGGCTGTTAACTTCGAAGCCGGAAAACTGCTCGTCGTTATCGCCGTGAATGTAGAGGATGGGAACGGGGCGAACGAGCTTTGGCGGCGGATCCATAAGAGGAGTCGCGACCGCAACGATTCCGCTGATTTGATCGGAATGACGCGAGGCCAACAACTGGACGGCTCCCGATCCGCTGGAAAACCCGGCGAAAAAGACCCGTCTATTGTCCGCATGTTCGCGGCTAATTACTTCGTTGAGAACCGCGATCAGGTAGCCGTCGTCATCGACGGGTTGCGCGCCGGGAGGTATTCGATGAGTCCGGGAGCCCTTCATTTCCCAGAAACTAATGTTGTTGTGCCTGTCCATCGGTTGATCGGTCTGGGTGGGAACAGGTTCAGGAAACACGACGAGAAATCTATTCCGATCAGACTCCCTGATCCAGTTGAAGTCTTCCGATGCCGATTTTGCAGTGCTACCAATGCCTCCGAGCATGAAGACCACAGCGGGACGAGGTCCGAGGTTTGCCGGTCGATGGATGAGATAGGGCCGGCTGTAGCCATTATGCACGAAGGGTTTGACATCGGTCTGCGCGGAGGAATTCTGCGCAACAGCCATCAGCAGTGCGATGACGAAAAGAAGCGACGCGATTTGTCGGGTTGGCGTGTGCTGTCGAATCATGGAGTGACGTGCACCAGCTTACAAACTCGCGAGCTCAGGTGAAAGCTTTCATTTTGAGCGGGGAGAATGTCAACTGGACTTTGGCTTTGAAACGTTTTAATCTAACCGCGTTTTGAGCGAGGATCGCGATTCGCATTCATAATTTCGCGAAGATTCCGAACCTTGAGGTTAACGCTAAAATCGTGACCCCCTTACCATTTCGCTGGCGTTTCGTCGGCAGTTTCTTGCCTTTATTATTGCTTGCTGTCAGCGCGGGGGCGCAGACCACCCACTATCCTCCGGACGGAGATCAAATTCCTGGGCCCGAGTGCCTCATTCCGGTGAAAGCTTCCGCTGGACAACAGAAGATATGTAGCTCCGAAGATTACAAAGCCTGGCTGGAGGACATTACTCATTGGCGGATGGAGGCACGGGTTCGAGCCGGCTACTCCGGGCAAGAATACGAACGGGCGGATCTGAAATGGACGCAGTCCAGTTTCATCCAGCCGCAGATGATGGTCGAGGACCGCTATTTCTACGACCCGCAGGCAGGGCGCTACACCGTCGACAAATATCTTGACGACTTGGATCGCCGTTACGGCGGGATTGATTCGGTACTCATTTGGCCGGTGTATCCCAACATCGGCATTGATAACCGCAATCAGTACGACATGGTCCGCGCCATGCCGGGTGGCATTGCCGGAGTCAAAGAAATGGTTGCGGATTTTCACCGCCGCGGCGTCAAAGTTTTCTTTCCCTACATGGCCTGGGATCAGGGCACACGCGACGTCGGCGCGGCAAATTGGGATGCCACTGCGAAACTCATGGCTGAAATCGGGGCGGATGGAATCAACGGTGACACGCTTCGCGGAATTCCCCGAGCGTTCCGGACGGCTTCCGATGCGGTCGGACATCCTCTGGCACTCGAGCCCGAGCACGCGTTCCCCTCTCCGTTTGAAGCCTTGGCATGGAACAACATGGAGTGGGGTTACTGGCAATATCCCAATGCGCCCATGGTGAGTGTCTTCAAATGGCTCGAGCCGCGGCACATGGTGAATGTTTGCGACCGCTGGAATCACAGCAAGGTCGATAACCTGCAGTATGCCTTCTTCAATGGCGCCGGCTACGAGAGCTGGGAGAATATCTGGGGCATTTGGAACCAGATTACGCCTCGAGATGCGGAGGCGCTGCGACGAGTCGCTACGGTGGAGCGGGCGATGGCGACTTACCTGGTGAGTCCAGAGTGGGAGCCTTATGCCGCGACCGAACAGGCAGGCATTTTCGCCAGCCGGTGGCCGCAGGGAAAGAGCACGCTGTGGACGATGGTGAACCGTACTTCCTACGACATCGAGGGTCGCCAGTTGCGGTTGCCGGTTCAAGCAGGAATTCACTACTTCGATTTGTGGCATGGGGTCGAACTCACTCCTGAAATCTCGGCCGGTTCCCTGTTTCTGACGTTTGCAATCGAGGCACACGGATTCGGCGCGATTCTGGCCAGCACAGATCCCACCGAGGGACGGCTACAAAAACTGCTGGCCGAGATGAAGCGCCTGTCGGCTCGTCCTCTTGCCAGCTATTCCTCGGAGTGGACGTTTGCGCCGCAGAAGATGGCGGCTATTGAAAAGACCCGCCCCGCCTCTGGCACGCCTGAGGGCATGGTGCGAATACCTGCGGGCGATTTCAGCTTCAAAGTGGATGGTATTGAACTGGAAGGATTCAATGAGATCGGGGTTGATGTGCAATATCCCTGGGAAGACTCGCCGCGCAGGCACCACTCTCATCAGATGCACATTGAATCTTTGTGGATCGACCGCTATCCGGTGACCAATGCGCAGTTCAAGAAGTTCATGGATGCGACCCACTACCATCCCAAGGACGATTTGAACTTTCTTCGTGACTGGCAAAATGGGACATATCCAGTAGGAGCGGATAACAAGCCGGTGACCTGGGTCGCTCTCGAAGATGCGCGTGCTTACGCGGCTTGGGCCGGAAAGCGGCTACCTCATGAGTGGGAGTGGCAATACGCGAGCCAGGGAAACGATGGAAGACTCTACCCGTGGGGAAACATTTGGGATGCTGGCCTTGTGCCTAGACCCGACGATGGGCGAGAACTAAGAGGCCCGGATGCAGTGGATGCTCATCCAAGGGGGGCCAGTCCGTTCGGCGTGGAGGATCTGGTCGGAAACGTATGGCAGTGGACTGACGAATTCCTGGACGAGCATACTCGCGCCGCCGTGTTGCGAGGAGGAAGCTATTATCAGCCCCAGGGCTCGGTATGGTACTTCCCTCCAGCGTATCGGCTGGATCAACATGGAAAGCTGCTGCTGATGGCTCCGAGTAAAGATCGTGCCGGCACACTTGGATTTCGTTGTGTGAAGGACTAGACACAGACATCTCTCAAATTGAAAGCCACGGATGCGTTCTAGGAACACTCGGAACCACACGAAACTGCATGCCTCCCCTGCCTCCTCCTCAAGAAACTGAAACGCCCGGATGGCAGTACGCCGTGTCCGCTGGAATCCTGGGATGGGTTCTGGATGCTTTTGATTTCTTCGTCGTAATTTTCCTGGTCGACACTCTCGCTGCCAATTTTCATGTCGAAAAACGAGAGATCGTCTGGACCATCTCTATTGCTCTGGCGATGAGGCCCGTGGGCGCCCTGCTCTTTGGATCACTCGCCGATCGCTTCGGCCGGCGCCGACCGCTGATTGCGTGCGTGCTGTATTTCTCCACGGTAACGATGCTCAGTGCATTCGCTCCAAACTACGCTGTGTTTGTCATTCTGCGGGCCTTGTATGGGATCGGTATGGGAGGCTACTGGGGCGTGGGCGCCTCGTTGGCGGTGGAGAGCGCGCCGCGAGCCCGCCGTGGGTTGATTTCAGGATTGATGCAGAGCGGCTACCCGCTCGGATATCTGCTGGCGGCGCTCGCGATGGAAAGCGTGCTTCCTCATCTGGGCTGGCGGGCAATGTTCTGCGTTGGATTTACGGTTGCGATTTTGATTTCAATTCTTGCGCTCCGCGCACCGGAATCGAGCGCGTGGCAGTTACATCATCAACGCTCGATCGGGACGATGTTTCGCGTGCTCTGGGAGAATCGAAGGGGCTTCGCTTACCTGTTGCTGGTGATGACGGTTATGTCGTGCCTGTCCCACGGCACGCAGGATCTCTATCCGGACTTCTTGAAGTCAGAGCACGGGTTTGCAAGGTCCACTGTGAGCGAAATAGCGATCCTGTACAACCTCTGCGCCATTGCCTCCTCGGCATTTTTTGGCCATCTTTCAGAATCGCTGGGAAGGCGGCACACCATCATGATTGCGCTCGGCATCGCCTTGCTCGCGCTTTATCCCTGGGCGTTTGGCATCGCGTTTTCCACGCTCGCGGCTGGCGCATGTTTGATGCAGTTCGGCGTACAGGGCACTTTTGGAGTCATTCCGGCTCACCTGAACGAGCTCGCGCCGAACGCCGTACGCAGCCTATTTCCGGGTTTCGTTTACCAACTCGGCGTTCTGATTGCTTCGCCCGCCGTATCGATCCAGTACGCTTTGCAGAAGCGTCTAGGATATCCGCGGGCACTGACACTATTTGAGGGAGTTGTAATCGCTTCGCTCCTGGTCATTTTTTTCTTGGGCCCTGAACGCAAGGGACGGGACTTCCACAAGGCCGATGAGTCCGCTTGAGTTGGCGAAGAAACTGGCGCGCACGGTGTGCTCACCGGTCGGATTTCGCGCTCTGTACATCCTCGAGGAAAGTTTCGACTTCATTGGCGGTGGGCATCGAGGTCTGGGCGCCATGGCGGGTGACTGAAATTGCCGCAACGGCCGACGCCCACGAAGCGCATTCGAAAGGTTGTTTTCTGCTCATCAGCGCGACGGCAAAAGCTCCATTGAAGGCGTCGCCTGCTGCAGTGGTATCGAGCGCTCTGACCGCGTAGGCGGGCAACAGCTGCCGGGTCCCATCCGAAAGGGCGACGTAGCAGCCCCGGTCTCCGAGCTTCAGAATGACATTGCGGCATCCCGATTCGAGAAGTGTGTTGGCCGCCGCCTCCATCGATTGATGACTCACCTCACCGGGCGGGAGTCCGGTTAGGATACAGGTTTCGGTCTCGTTCGGGGTCAGCCAGTCGATGCGTTTTAGCAGAGACACGGGCAGGGGGATAGCCGGTGCGGGATCCAACATCAGGGGAACGTGCTCCTCGGCGGCGATGCCGGCCAGATATTCCACGGTCTCAAGCGGGATCTCCAATTGCGTGAGTAAAATTCCCGCCCCGCGTATCAGGTCGATATGGTCGTCCAGATCAGCCGGAGAAAGTTGCGCGTTCGCACCGGCAATCACGGTGATCGCATTTTGTCCCGCCGCATCGGTGACGATCAGGGCGACGCCAGAGGAACCGGCTACGACTTCAACCGCGCCCGTGTTCACTCTTGATTCTTCGAGGCTGTCGCGCAATTGCACGCCGAAAGGATCTGCTCCCAGCTTGCCCACCATACTCACAGAACCACCCAGGCGCGCAGCTGCAACCGCCTGGTTCGCGCCCTTTCCGCCAGGGAATGTTCGAAAAGTGAGTCCGGCTATGGTCTCGCCGGCTATCGGGATACGTTCTGTCGCAGCGACCAGGTCAAGATTAATGCTTCCTACCACTACAATTTGCTTGCCCATGTCAGTCCCGTGTTTCCCATCGACGCCCTCAAAATGGGGGCCTGATGCAAGCGTCGGGAGACGCCTGCATCAGGATTGCGCTTACTCAAAATACAAACTTCAGAGCCAATTGCATGTGGCGGCCGTTACGGGCGCCGGTGACGTACCCAAACTGGCTCTCAGGATTGACGGCACGATCGTCGAAAGTGTTGATGCCAGACCACTGCGTGTGATTGAAGACGTTGAACGACTCTACCCTCAACTGGAGTTCCCGTCCTTCTCCAAACAGCGGGAAAGCCTTGCTCAGCGATACATCCCAGTTGTTGATGCCCGGACCAACTAAGTTGTTTCGCCGCTCGTCTCCACGGTGCAAGGCGAAGTTATTGATGCCTTGCGAGAAGTACGCCGGGTCAGGACCCGGCTCCGCGTAGCAGCTGGTATTGAACTGACGAGTGAAGGTGCGGTCCCCTCGCGCCAGGTTCCCATTGCAAGTGCGATCGGGCACGTCGCCCATGAAGTCATAGGAACTGGTGTAACCGTTCAAGACCGTGGTGGGGGCGCCCGATTCAAAGGTGGTGATGGTGGTGATTTGCCATCCGCCAGCGGCCTCGCGCAAGAAGCGGTTCGCCAGATGGCGACCGGGAAGTTCATACATGACCGCAGCCACAAAGCGATTGGTATGGTTACCATCCGACGGGCCATAGGACCATCCCGGGTGCCACTGGCCACCAATCATCTGTACACCGCTCTCCCCGCTCTCGCCGAAGAAGGTGTCCATCTGCTTCGACCAGGTGTATATGACCGTGCTGGTCAGTCCATGCCAGCCTTGGGTTTTCAGCTGAAGGTTTAAAGCATGGTAGTTGTTGCTGCGATTGTGGTGAACGGCGTTGATCGCTCCCCAACGGCCCGGAGCAACGGCACTCAGAGGACGAGCATCCAGAAAATCGCCGTAATAATCGAAGTAAGTTCCCTGTGCCGGCAAGTTCAGATCGTATTGAGTGGTCAGCTTCGTTCCTTCTGACCCAACATAGCCGACAGTTGCCACCACGGCCTTTCCAAGCTCGTGCTGAACGTCAAGACTCCAGCGCTGAATGTAGGGCGTGACAGCGCTGTTCTTGTCAATCGTCTGAGGCTCCTGGCCTTGATAGAGCTGTCCGCCGTCAGTACCGAGCGGAACTGGCCATGTGCCCTTTTGGATGGAGACCGCTGCCGGAAAGACGTCGCTCAAATGGAAAAAGGGAACATACTGACTTCCCGAATACAGCGCTGAGTCGTAGGAAACGCCTCCATATCCCGGCGAGTTCCAGAACATCTGATCGAGAAATTTAAAGCGTCCAGTTTCGTAGAACATTCCGTACCCGCCGCGAACTACGGTTTTATCTCTCAGGCGGTAGGCGAATCCAATCCGCGGGGCAAAATTATTCTTATCCGCCGGAAAGGGAGGGTTGTGTGTGCCCGGAGTCAGGCCTGGCATGACCAGCCGCCAGCCCGGATAGGTTTGGTCCATGACTCCCCAATAGTTGTCCACGCTGAAAGCAGGCACTCCAACGTCGTAGCGGAGCCCGAGGTTTACGCTCAACTTCGGAGTCACATTCCAGGCGTCGTTAAAGTAAGCCGAATACTCCGGCATGCGGAACCACAGGCTGCCATCGCCCCCGGTGAGCGGAGTGCGCTGATTCATATTGGTCACATTGCCGGTCTCAAACTCGGCCAGCGTGTTCCACCCGGAGCCGTCAGCGCTGAAGGCACCTTGGGCAGTGTAGGAATTACCGCCTATTTCCATGGAGCGGATGACGTCGTTGTCCCGTTCGTCACGCCGCTGCCAGTAGAAGCCGAACTTAAGGGTGTGCCGCTTGATCACCTTTGCCGCATTGTCCGAGAGTTGGTAGATCGGCACCCACTGATACCAATATTCGGTGGTGCCCAGGCTAAGTGGGCTGAACAGCTGGCCGGAAGTATCGTTCAGTCTTATGGAGAAGGTGGCGTCGTTCTTTATGCCGAGCTGGCTGAGGTCGTAGGGAGTGAAGCCGGCTCCTCCGGTGGATGTGTTCTGGAACAATTGCGGCAGCCACGTTGTCTGCATGAACTTGTTGATCTGGGCGGCCTGGTTGCTGGCATTCTTGGCGCGGGTCCAGCTGAAATTCAACTCGTTGCTGAAGCTCGAGCTAAAGGCGTGCACCCAGTGCCCCTGATACGTGTCGGTGGTATGCACAGGCCCGTTGCCGAGCGCCAACTCGGGGATCAGGCCGCCTTCGCCGATCAAGGTGCCGTAGTCGTGTGAAAAACGGAAATAGACGCTGTCGCGCTTGGTAAGGTTGTAGTCCGCGCGCGCGCTGTAGTTGTTGTCGTCGATGCCGTTGGTTGTGGGGCCCTGCCAGTTGTTGAGATCCGTCGCCACTGGAGAGGTGAAGTTCGGATCTGGAAAATGCGACAAGTAGGCCAACGCGATCGGATCCGGATTGGGGATCACATTGTAGGTATTGGTCGCCGCGTTGTAGTAGGGCTGGCGGACTTGCGTCGTCGGGTCAAAGGTGGACGGATCATAGATGACGTAACGACAGTTGGCTGGTGAAGTGGATGATCCGTCACACTGAGTTGGATCCACAGGGAACCTGGTCAACCAACCGCTGAAATCGCCGGTGCGCTCCGCCGCGGTCGGTACATAAGCATGCATGGTGCCGTGAGAACGATTGCGCAGCCATTCCGCCGATGCGAAGAAGAACAGCTTGTTCTTCCCGTTGAACAGTTTCGGAATATAGACCGGGCCGCCCACCGTGAAGCCGTACTGGTTCTGGTGATAGGGCGAACGCGGAATGCCATAGGCGATCGAGTATGGATCGTTCGCGTTTATGCCCGAGTTCTGAAAGAAGTCATACGCGGTGCCGTGGAGGTTGTTGGTGCCGGACTTGGTGGTGAGGCTGATCTGGCCTACGTCGCGGCCGTATTCGGCGGAATAATTGATAACCTCTGCCTTAACCTCCTGAATGGCATCCGCATTGACATTGGTTACCGGGCCTTCCACCCAGTTGTCGTTATTGTTCAGACCGTCGATATAGTAGCCCACGCCGTATTCCGTGCCGCCGACATTTAACTGCTTGGCACCGTTGCTGGTGGCGGAGGCCAGGCCCCAGGCAATGCGGGACTGGTCATTAGTGCCGCTGTTAAACATGGGAACAATCTGGGCGTAGTTGAGCCAGTTGCGGCCCTCAATGGGCAAGTCGCGCACGAACTTGTTTTGAATGACTTCCGAGACGTTGGCATCGTCGGTCTTAACCAGGCCGGCGGCAGCGGTCACTTCCACCACTTGCTCGCTCTGCCCGATTTTCATGCTGACGTTGATGCGCTGAGTGGTGCCATTCTCCAGATTGACGGGAGTAGAGGTGACCTTGGCAAATCCCTCTTTGGCAATTTCAACGCGATAGTGGCCGGCAATGAGATTAGGGAACTGGTAATCGCCGCTTCCGTTGGTGACGGCATTCCAGGTCACGCCGGTATCCACGTTGCGGAGCGTCACCTTTGCCTGCGGAATCATGGCTCCTTGCTGGTCGGAAATGGTGCCGAGAATGGTGCTGGTGATGACGACTTGAGCAGGCAAAATGGAAGCGATGAAGATGACGAAGCCGATCAGGAGCAGGCCACGATAGCGACGCATACGATTCCTCCTCGACGATGAGTAATCTGCGCTGACCCGGATGCGAGAGGTCAGGCAAGAATCGTCCCTCGTTTTGAAACGTTTCAAGTACCGGATAACGCCGGAGTCTAGTTCCAACTCTCATCGGTTGTCAAGAAGGAAATCGGGAATTGCGACTACAACGGTTGGAGGGCTTTGCGCGATGGAGAAAAATGCGCTTCGGAGACCGTCGCCACTGAGTTCCGAATTTTTAACTCACTCGGCAACACAATCTTCTTTGCGGGGTGAGTGGACCCGTTCATGCGTTCGAGCAGTAGACGGGCGGCGGCGGTGCCCAGCTGATAACCGGGCTGGTGAACCGTGGTGAGCGCAGGAGCCGTGAATTCCGCGAAGTCCAGGTTATCGAATCCCACGATGGAAACGTCTTCGGGGCAGCGTAGCCCGAGTTCTCTTGCAGCCAGAAAGACTCCCAGCGCCATCAGATCGTTACACGCAAAAATTCCGGTAGGGCGCGGCAGCATGCGCAAAAGCCGGATGGCGGCTTGATATCCGCTTTCGCGCTCAAAACGCGCTTCCTGAATGTAGTCAGGTTCGAGGTGAACCTTGGCCTCGGCCAGGGCTCGCTTGAATCCTTCCAGTCTTTCCACCGCGTTTGCCAGATGCAGCGGACCGGTAATGACGGCAAGCTGCCGATGTCCCATGCGGAGCAGATGGCAGGTCGCCTTGTAGGCTCCCTCTTCATTTGCCACCAAGGCAACATCGCCGCGCCAGCCGCTGGGTTGACGATCGAGGCACACGACAGGCGGTCCTGCATCAGCACGGAAGTGGTTTGCGATCTCGCTGTCCACCGAGGGAATCACCAACCAGCCGGCGGGACGATAGGCGCGCATCTCATTGAGATAAGACAATTCCTTGCGCGGGTCGTTATCGGTATTGCATAACACCAGCCGCAATGAGCTTTTGTACGCGACATCTTCCACACCGCGGATGACGGCCGGGAAAAAAGGGTTCGTCACATCCGGGATGATCATGACCAACATGCTGGTCTGATTCCGCCGGAGCCCGCGCGCCAACTGACTGGGCTGATAACCTAAACTACGGATTGCCTCCAAGACCCTTTCCCGCAGTTTCTCGCGCACGGTAGCGGTGTCATTGATCACGTGCGATACGGTGCCGATGGACACTTTGGCCCGTTGCGCGATCTGCCGCATTGTGACCGGAGGATTCATATTGGACTCGGTGCAGCTTAACAGCGCTCGCTGTCAGAGGCAGCACCGCATTCTCGTTTATTGCACATCTTGAACGCAGCGAAAACCCAGTCCTCCCGAGCGATCCATACTGGGTGCCGTCATCAGCAGTTTTCCGTGCTCGTTCAGCTTATAAGCCTGCGGAAAATACCAGATCGATCCCTGAGGCTGGTAGTAACTGCCCCCGCGCAGAATCCCTCCGCGCGTGTGCTCGTCCTGAAACTCTTCCGTCCACTGCCACACGTTGCCGACCAGATCCAGTACACCAAACGGACTGGCGCCCTCGGGATGAGCGTCTACGGCATCCGGCCCGCGCATGGTGCGGCCCTTATCCGGGACCGGCACGGCTTCAGGCTTCCAGGAGTTTCCCCACGGGTAGATGCGGCCGTCGGGGCCTTGGGCTGCATACTGCCACTCCCATTCATGCGGCAAGCGCTTGCCTGCCCAATTCGCATACGCCCGCGCATCCTCCAGTGAGACCCAGGTGACCGGCTTGTTATCCCAACCCGCGGGATACGTGCCATTGGTCCAGTCGCGCAGGAAATTCAGCTCGTCTTGCGGACGGTAATGAGTCGCATCGAGGAACTTTTTGAACTGGGAGTTCGTGACCGGATACTTGTCGATCCAAAATGACTTGATGTGCATGGGATGATCGTGGAAACGGCGTGGCGAATCCTCCCAGGGATACTGCACGTCCACACCGATATCATCGAAGCCTTCGATTTCAATTCCCTGGATTCGGAAATCGAAATCTCCTTCCAGGACTTTCACCATATCTGCCGGTGATCCAGAGGGAGCCTTGGTTGCGGCGATGGGCACGATCTGCTGCGGCAATACTTTCCATTCATGCGAATAACTCGCCAAGGGCTTCGCCGTCAGCTCTTTCATTTTCGCCATCAGTTTTTCGATGTTGGCATCAGGGGCTGAAGAGGTGGCTAACAGTGCGCCGTATCCGTGAGCTTCCATGGGGAAACTCAGTACAGCTCTGCCGCTCGGATTCTTCTCCGGCTTAAGCTCGACGCCGTGATAAAGATCGAAATAGCGCATGCCGTCCTGCCATGGCAGTTCGATCTGCGGCCCCTGCACATCGTATTCATTGCGATTCACGATGGTCCAGACCGTCTGCTGGCCGAGTGGCCACCGGCTGCTGTAAACGCCATAGGTCATCGTGGGCGAGAGCGGTTCCCAGTCTGAACTGATCAGGAAGGGCGCGAGTGCGCGTTCCATGGTCGCCACGCGGCGAGTCGCCTCAGCGTCGCGCGGCGTGACTTCGTTCCAAATCCCCCAGATGTTCTCCCAGCTTTCCCAGCCGACACCGTTGAAAAAGGCGAATTGAAGGTTGTCGGTCTTGTCGCGCTTCCAGCGGTCTGAGATGTTCACCATGTGGCGGGGTTCGAGCCATTTGTACTTGTCCACCATGGGCACAAATGGATAGGAGTATTGGCCCCACGTCATCACGTTCCAGGCCAAGGCTTCATCGGCTGGACCACCTTCCGGTTCAAAGGCGAGAGGATGCCCGAGTTTGTCCGCTGCCGCCGAAAATGCCAGCGGCACTCCGTCCTGGGTGTCGCCGTTAATTCCGTCGGCTCCGACTTCGGCCATCAGACTGGCGATTGCATCTGGCCATGACATGCCCGGGTCACGCGTGCCCTGATCCCACATCATCATCGGAAACAGGACGCGCACGCCGCGACGATGAAAGTCCGCGATCATTTGGCGCACGCCCGGAATGCCTCCCGGCATCGATCGGACGAGGTCGTGCTGGTTGCGATTATCGATCCCCATATTGGGATAGGTCGGCCAGATCAGAACCGCGTCAATTCCGCCGTATCTTTTTTCCAGATCGTCGAGATAGCGATCGACGGTGTAGCGGTGCGATACGGGATCGTAGAAATAGCGGTCCTCCACCATCATCTGTGGCTGGAAGAAACTGGACTGGGTCCACTTCAGTGCTGGCAGATCGTAGCGGGAACCGTCGTAGCCGATGCGAATGCGGCGTTCATCCCGCCAGTGGCGGAGGTCGGCCAACCAGGAATCATGCTCGCTCTGAGTGCAGGGGGTGGATCCACCTTCCCAGGCCCCTTTCATGATGAGGCACCCGGGGGTAGGAATTTGCTGACGTTCGGGACGATACTTAGAGTCTTGCGCCGAAACGGTGATCGCGGTGAGCAGCAGAACAAAAGTGACAACAGGCGCGACAAAGATTTTCATAAGTGCGCTCCAGTTTGAAAAGAGCCAGACGGACTGGCAAATATAAAACGTTTCAAAATTTATGTCCATTCTCCCTTTGCGGGCGCCCGCTGTAGTACTCTCGGCGGCGGATACGACCTTGGTTAGCGAGCAAAGGAATCTTGGCTATGAAAAATGTGACAGCCCTACTTTTCGCCGTCGCCGTTCTGTCTCCGCCGTTTTTGTGCGGCCAGACTTCTGCACCAGGTAGCGAACGCCCCGCTACCGAAACGCTCACGCTGTCGCACGCGGAGTATCTCGATCGGGTCCAAGCGGTCTGGACGGCGCAAATGATTGCTCAAAGAACGGGCGGCCGCTTTGAACATCAGCCTGCCTCAACTCTGCGAATGACGCCGATGTCTCCTTTGCCCGGCTATGCCCCCGTGGACGATGACTACTACTACGAAATGGTGGCTGTCCGCGCCTTCGAGAAATACGGCATTGGGCTGACCGTTCAACAACTCGGAGAACAGTGGCTTGACAACAACGCCGGTTCCTGGGGATCAAGCGAGCAGGCGCTTCTGCTGTTAAAGCGCGGAATCAAGCCCCCGGATACCGGGCATCCCCGCTACAACAAGCTGTGGTGGACGATTGGCCCGCAATTCAGCAGTGATGTGTACGGCGTGCTAAATCCGGGCATGCCCAATGCTGCCGCCGAAATGGCACGCCGGCTCGGCCACATTAATGGATACGCCGAAGGAACCGATGGCGCAGTCTTTGTGGCCGGAATGATCAGCATCGCCTTTGTGGAGAAAGATACTCATGCCATAGTCCGCAAGGCCGCAATGCTGATCCACCCAGATTCGCCGTATGGCAAGTGCCTCGAGATGATCATTGCGATGGCGGACGCAGGCCATAGTCTTGATCAGATCTTCCAGACGATCGATGAGCGTTGGGGAATCGAGTACCCGGCCACCAACAACGCCGTGGTCAATGGCGGTTTCGTGGCGACCAGCGTATGGTTCGGCGGCGGCGACTTTCAAAAAACCCTTCAGCTTGCGGTCCACGCAGCCGATTTTTCTGATGCCGACTGCAATGCCGCTAATTCCGAATCGGTAGTTGCGGCGATGCACGGCATGAAAGCGTTGCCGCCGGAGCGCGTATCCGAACTCCACGACCGAATCAAGGGCCACGAAATGGGTCCCCTGAAGCTCACTCCACCGGTAGACGAGAGCATCGCGGAACTCGCGGAGAGAACAGAAAAACTTGGTATCGCGATCGCTGGAAGTCACGGAGCCATCGACGATGGGAGCACGCTTAAAATTCCCATCCAGCAACCAGCTACGCAACCTGCCGAATTGTTCAGCCTAGCCGACTTGATGCAGTACTGGAATCCCGATTGGACGCTGGAACGCGCCGGCTTCGGCGGGGCGGGGGGTGGCATGCCTGATATTCGTGGCATCACGTATTTGGACAGCGACATCCTGTCGACGTATCCGCGCGACGAAGTCCGCGGAACGGTTCTAAGGAGAACCGTGAGACTCGGCAGCAACTCAATTTTGAAGTTTCAGGCCGGCGTAGATCCGGGACGTGCCTGGCAACTGCAGGTGTATGTGAATGACGACAAGGTGCTCGATAAGCTGATCGAAGGCCGGTCCGAAACTCGGGATTGGCAGGAGATTGAATTCAGATTGGCGAAATATGCGAACCGGGAAGTGGTGTTACGACTTTACCAACGCGTTCTCATTCCCGGGCGTGAGGCCGGAAATGCCTACTGGCGCGAATTAGTCGTTCACTAACACGGATCCTAAATGGCGCATCGACGGTGCCTCAACCGGAGGTCTAACTCCGCGGTTCCTTGATTGTTATGATCTGGTCCACGCCGGCATCGTGAACTACTTGCTTGATGCCGCTCGGCCAGTGAATCTCGATTTCCTTGACGTGCCGGTTCGATCCCAGTCCGAAGTGCACGCGGCTATCGCTGGAAGAAGCGTATCCGACGGCAGTGGTTACTTCATTCCACTGCGACTGCTCATCTTCGGTCGTGATATGAACTTGTGCTCCGATGCCCATGCGGTTGCTTTTTGTTCCCACCAACTTGAGCAGGACCCAGTGATGGTTGTCGCCGGAAATGTTACGAAACAATTTCACCGGCGCATTCAGCACTGTGACCACTGCATCCATGTGTCCGTCATTATCGATGTCTCCGAATGCGACTCCACGGTGCGGGGCGGCTTTGCTGAAGTCGGGGCCGGCCTCGGAACTTACATCCTCGAATTTGCCGTTGCCCAGGTTGCGGAACACGGAATTCGGCTCGGGATATTGGCGTTCGGGAACCAGGCCG
>DASTCU010000081.1:0-54782 GCA_035710825.1 Candidatus Sulfotelmatobacter sp. | reverse complement strand
GCGCGTCGTAGCCATAGGCCGTGACTTTTCCGGCCTGGTCCGTCTTCGAGACGACTCGGCCCAGATTGTCGTACGCCGTGCTCGAGCTGCTCTGGTCAGGATAGATCACCGCCGTCTGCCGATTCAGCGTGTCGTACTGGTATTGCGTCAGGTTCTGGCGCGCGTCCTTCACCGAGATCTGATTGCCGGCATTGTCATAGGCAAATGTCGTGACATGGTTGAGCGCGTCGGTCAGCGTGGTGCGGCGTCCGGCATCGTCGTAGCCGTAGGTGGTCGTGTTGTTGTTGGCGTCGACCGTCGAACTGACCCGGCCAGCGGCGTCGTAGTTGGTCTGCGTGAAGCTCTGGTCGGCGTAGGTGGTTTTGGTCAGGCGCTTGTCGGCGTCATAGGCATAGCTCGTGGTGTGGCCGGCGCGGTCAACCGAGGTCAGGCGATCGTTCTCTTCATCGAAGGTCGCGGTCTCGGTGGTGGTGTCGGCATAGGTGGTGGTGGTGAGGCGTCCCAGATTGTCGTACGTATAGCTGGTCTTGTGATTGAGTTGGTCGATGGTCGCGCTCTGCTTGCCGATATTGTTGTACTGGATCTGCGTCTTCGTGCCGTCGGCGTAGTCGGTCTCGGTCAGGCGGTTTGAGGCGTCGTACTTGTAGTTGGTGGTGATGGTCTGCGGCTGGCCGTTGACCGTGCGGGTGACGGTCTGGCTCAGCTTGTTATTGTTGAGGTCGTAGGTGTAGGTGGTGATGTTGTTGAGCGCGTCGGTCTGCTGCGTGAGGTTCCCGGAGCCGTCGTACTGGAATTGCGTGGTCTTGCCGTTGGCGTCGGTCACGGACTTGGGCAGGCCGTTTGCGGTGTAGACGGTTGAGGTGGTCTTGCCGTTGGCGTCGGTGGTCGACGTCAGGTTGCCGTTGGAGTCGTAGACGTTGGTGGTGGTGTGCCCGAGCGGGTCCGTGACGGTGAGCACCTGGCCGCGGGCGTTGTAGGTGTAGCTGGTCTTGTTGCCCAGCGGATCGGTCTCACTGGTGCGGTTGCTGTCTCCGTCGTAGGTGTAGGTCGTGGTCTTGCCGAGAGGATTGGTCTCGGAGAGCTTGTTGTCGTTGGTGTCGTAGGTGTAGGTCGTTTTATTGCCGAGGGCGTCTTGCAGCAAGAGGATATTGCCGTCGGCATCGTAGGCGTAGAGTGTGGGATTGCCCAGGCGGTCGGTGATGGTGTCGGTCCGCGCGCTTTCGTTCAGGTTATAGCTGATGGTTTTGTTATTGGCGTCGTAGGTCAGGGTCAGATGCCCCACGTTGTCGTATTGCTGCAAAATCGGGCGGACATTGCGCGGGTCAAGAATCTGGTTGAGGTAAGGCAGCAGCGCCACGCCGTTGATCGTGTAGAAGTAGCTGCTTGTGTTGCCGACCGCGTCGGTGAACTGAGACAGCTGGCTGTTCGCTCCTGTGCCATTGTAGGCATATTTCAGAACGTTGCCGTTCGGATCGGTAATCTTGGTGATGCGGTTTGACGAATCGCGGGTAAACGAAATGCTCTTGCCAGTGGAACTGATCACCCCGCTCGAACTGATGGTCAGAGTATTGCCATTCGCGTCCGACATGTTGGTGACGCCGAGCTTCTGGTCGATGGTGTACTTCATGCCATCGCGCGTGGTGAGAACAAAGACGGTCGGGTTGTAGGGGTTGGCGTTGTAGTCCACCAGGTTCATGTTGCCCGGGACCGGCCCGTCGAATAGGACCTGCCCTCCATCCGCTGGAACCAGCGTTGCTCCGGCCGTTCCCGCGCTACCGGGCAATTCCACAAATCCCACAGTAGTCGCGGTGATCGGAGCGATCGACTGGCACTGCGGCGTCGAGACCGCCTGGAAGTTGTACTGCGTATTGCCAGGGAACGTGATGGTGACGATTGCATTGCTCAGGCTCTGCACGCAGAAACTGGAGAATCCGCCACCGCTGCTCGATTCTGTCCAGTTCTTCCCGAGATTACGGTTCTTCTGGAGCTGAACGTTCGCAATTCCCAGTGACCAGCTCGTGCCGAAGTCGTGGAATCCTTGATCGAGGCTGTCATAGATGCGTGTGACTGTGATCGGTATTCCCGCCACCGGCACGGTGAGGTCGTTGTAGGTGAGCCGGAAGTTGCCGACCTTCATGTTCTTGCTCACCACAAACGAAGTCGTGGTCGTCGCGGATTGCCCGTAGCTGTCGGTCACCGATAACCGCAACGTGTAAGAGCCGTTGAGCATGACCGTCGGATCCAGCACCCCGAGCACCGCATTGTTTTGTGGCACGCTTCCGCTCGGTTGCGCCAGATGAATCCAGGTTTGTGTGGGTAAGCCGTCGGCCGTGTTGAGGCTGTAGTCGAGCGTCCACTGCGTTTGCTGGTTTGTTCCCGAACTCTGAGAGCTCGCAATTACAGAGCCGATCACGTTGACCGGAGCGGTCACCGTTTGCGCATCCTGCGGCGTGACCAGGGTGACCTGCGGCGCCGCCGGCGCCGAGCCGTACACCTGCACGTTGACGATACCGGTCCCCGTGTATTGTCCATCGCTCACCGCCAGCTGAAAGACATAGAAGCCGGGAACCGGGAATGTGACTTGCGTCGTCGCCGAATTCGGACTCGAGAACACGACCTGCTCCGGCCCGCTGTACTCGGTCCAAACCTCCGCGAGCGTTGTTCCCGGGTTTGCCGTAATGTTGGCGCTGAGCGTCGTTGAGGTGGCCGGGTATATCAGATTGATGAGTGTGGGACTAAAGCTGACCTTCGGCCCCAGATCCGACGCATTCACCGTCATGACCGTATCCGCGGTGCTTGTGAGCTGTGTGTCGTTCGCCGATAAACGCAGCCGATACGTTCCTGCAACCGGGAAGGTAACCAGCGACGAGGCCTGGTTAGGAGTATTAAATGTCACCGCCGCCGGCCCCGCGACCTGCGACCAGTTAATCGTCAGCGTATTGCTGGGAAGCCCGTCATCCGTGACCGTCCCTTGCAGCGTCAGCGAATTCGTAGGCAAGCTGATCGGGTTGTACAAACCGGCAGACACATGGGGCGCCTGGTTGGGATTCGTCACCGTACTGCCGCCGGTCACAACCACCGTCGCCGTGGCGCTCCCGACCATCTGCGTGTTGCTGGCCGTAAGCAGCAGCGTATAGGTGCCCGCCGCAGTGAATGTCACCGTAGTCGTAGCCTGGGTCGGGCTGCCGAAGGTCACGCCCGCAGCCCCGGATTGCTCGCTCCAGCTCTGGCTTAGGCTTCCTCCAGGTGGGAGCACGCTATCTGTTACCGTTCCGGTCAGAGTTACGGTAATCGTAGGCAAAGCGATGGTCTGGCTGCTCGGCGAAATGGTCACCGTTGGTGGCTGGCTTGCGGGATTCACGACCACCGTCACAGCGCTGTTCGCAGTCAGTTGCGTGTCGTAGGCGGTCAATTGCAGGGAATAAGTTCCCGCAACCGGGAAGGTGGCATTGGTCGTTCCTGCCGTGGGATTGGTAAAGGTGACCGCCGCGGGCCCACTAAGTTCGCTCCAGGTTTGCGTGACGGTCGATCCCTGGGGCAGACCATCGTCGGTGACAGTGCAACTCAAAGTGGTCGTGGTGACGGGCAACGTAACAGAGGGAACGCTGGAGCAGCTCACTTGCGGAGCCTTGTTCAACGCGACCACTGTCACCGTCACCTGCGAGCTCGTCTGCAGTTGCGAATCGTTCGCCGTCAACTGGAAGACGTACGTACCTGGATTGGTGAAAGTGACCTGGGTAAGCGGCGAGGTCGAATTTGATATCACAGCTCCCGTGGGCCCGCTGACTTGCGTCCACTGGACCGTCAATTTCGCGTTGGCAGGCAGTCCATCATCGCTGGCCGACCCGTTCAACGTCACTATGTTGGCGGGGAGACTCGCACTCTGATTCGGTCCAGCACTGACCACAGGAGCCTGGTTCTGCGCCGGCGTGACGGCAGTGATCGTGACGTCAGCGCTTGCGCTCAACTGCGAGTCATTGGCGGTAAACCGCAGATCGTATGTACCCGCGACGCTGAAAGTCGCCGTCGTTACAGCAGCGGCTGCATTCGCGAAAGTCACGTTCCCTGGACCGCTTACCCGCGTCCACGATAGTGAGAGCGTTCCTCCCGAAGGCAGTCCGTCATCGCTGACCACGCCATAGAGGTTGGCGACAGCGGGAAGATTGATGATCTGACTTCCTCCCGCATAAACCGCGGGCGCGCGATTGGGCGCGGAGGCACTCCAGGTGATTGTGCTCGTGGCGGACGCAAGTCCGACGGACGCAAGGATGGTGTCTGTTCCTGAATTGGTCCCAGAATAGCAGTAGCTCGCCTGGCCGGTTGCGGTAGTGTCGACGGTCTGGCTCGAGGTGTTTGCGCCAGTAACGGTGAATCCAACTCCGACACCACCGACAGCGGCCCCGTAAGGATCCAGCACACTCGCTACGGCGCACAACTGCGTGCCTGTGAGCTGCGTGACAGACGACGGAGTTAACGCTACCGTCGTGCCGGCTCGCGCCGTATCGAGCACCATCCCGGCTTGATACCCGAATGTATCGTACGGATAGTAGCCATAAAGGGTCACACCGAACGGGGCTGCGGCGGTGAAGCGATGCGTGCCCGGCGAAATCTGCACGGCGGCGCCGGAGTATGAACTGGAACCGATTACGCTGAAGTTGGAGGAAGAGACCGCGGTACCATCCAACTGAACCGTACCCACAGCCGTAGTCGGCACGACCAGGTTCACGTAATCCGTATTGAAGCCGGATGCAGGCGTGCCCACTGTGTAATGTCCGCCGTTCTGCTCGTATGGCGGCACCAGGATCATCGACGGATCGCCCTCTTGGTTATTGGACGCCGGCTGATAGCTCTCGCTGGTTTCGTATTGGACCACTAAAATCGGCTGATCCGCTGTAATAGTAGAAGCCGCGGTGAGGACTGTCTGGTAATACTCCCCTCGATTTAACGTGGCAAGCGGCGATCCATTCATGTTGACGTTGGTGTTGTTGACTGAGGCAAGGACCCGGAAAAAATCTCCGTTCGGCCGGTTCACCAGCGGAAACGTCACGAAAGACTGTCCCCACAGGTTCGTGGGCGGAATCTCTTCGATGACGTGATTACAGAACGACGCGCTGGTCGGAATGTTGGCGCAGGCATTGGCCCCAAAGACTGCGATTGGTTTATCCGACGTGACAATGGTCCCTGTCAGATCCGCAAAGATCGCGAGTGGATCGGTCGTTAATTCATAAGTTCTGCCCTGGTTCAAAATCACCGTATACGGCTGTCCCACAGCGCGACCACTTGCCCCTACTGACGGAGTAATGGTAACGGTTGTGCCGTCGTAGGCTGCCACAATGCCGAATTCGCTCGGCGCGTTATAGTGCTGCCAACTCGGGACTACGTAATCGGTCCCTAGAACCGAAGTGGGCAAGCCAAGGTAGCCATCTGTTTCGGCTGCCAAGTAATCGATCGCGAATACGGTCACTTCCGACTGCGAAGTTACGTGGATGCCCTTGTTCTCCGCCAAATCTGTGCTAGTCAACACAGTGCTCGTGGGCAGATTGATCGTCGTCGAGTGGCCTCCGACCAGGGTGAAGTTTTGGGTGAAGCTGAGCCCCGGAACAGAAACACTTCCGGAGTTGTTGACATCGGAGGCAATGATGAGTTCTGGTTGGCACGCTCCTTGACACTCCGGGAACATCAGCCAGAAATCTGTTCCTGCGTTGCTGGCGTGCCCGTTCAACTTGCCTACCGTAATTGTGACTGATGAATTGCTGACCAGAACGGAATCGTTTGCCGCTAGTTGCAAGACGTAAGTGCCAGCCATGCTGAATGAGGCTTGAGTTACCGCCGCATTCGGATTGCTGAACGTGACCGTGCCCGGACCGCTCAACATCGTCCACTGGATGGCGAGAGTTCCGTTCGGGAGCCCATCGTCCACTGCAACGCCATTCAGTTGCGCTGAGGTAGGCAGCAAAATGGTTTGATCGGGGCCGGCATTGACGTATGGAGGCTGATTCTGCCCGCTGCCGCCGGAGGTATACACATACACCGTCACCTGCGATGTGCTGGCGTACTGGGTATCGCTCGCGCTCAGTTGCAAGACGTACACTCCGGGCGCGGTGAGGTTGACCTGCGTGGCCGCTGTGTTCGGAGCGTTGAAAGTTGCTGTCGTTGGTCCGCTGATTTGGCTCCAGGAGACAGCGAGGGTTCCGTTGGGCAGGCCGTCGTCGGTCGCAGTTCCATTCAGTGTGACGGTCGAAGCCGGGAACATGATTGCCTGATTCGGCCCGGCATTCACCACGGGTGGCTGGTTCACGGCGGGAGGAGCAACAGTTACGATCGTAGTGGCGCTGGTCGAAAGCTGCGTGTCATTGGCGGTCAATTGAAGAACGTACACTCCAAACGTAGAAAACGTTGCCTGCGTGATGGCGGCGTGCGGACTGCCGAAGGAGACTGTCCCCGGCCCGCTCACCACACTCCAGGTGATGTTCAGAGTTCCGTTGGGCAGTCCATCGTCAGTTGCGGTTCCATTCAAGGTCACTGTATTGGCTGGCAACGTGATGTTCTGGTTCGGCCCGGCATTCACGACCGGAGCTTGGTTTACTGCAGGATTGACGGTAACGGTTGTGTTCGCGCTGGTCGAGAGTTGTGAATCGTTCGCGGTCAGCTGCAGCACATAAGTTCCGGCCAGCGAGAACGTAGCCTGGGTAACTGGAGTACTTGGGCTGCTGAACGTTACCGTACCGGGTCCGCTTACCACGCTCCAGGAAATCGTCAGCGTATTATTCGGCAGGCCATCATCGCTGGCTGTCCCGTTCAATGTGACGCTGTTGATGGGCAGAGTAATGCTCTGATTCGGGCCACCATTGACTACGGGCGCCTGATTCTGCGGGTTCGCCGTAATCTTCATCGTGACTGGCTGGCTGTCGGCGGTTCCATCGTTTACGGTGAGCTGCACCACGTACATGCCAGCTGCATTTGCCACGAAGGTGGGACTCACAGAGGTAGCGTCGGATAAAACTGCAGTTCCGCCAGAAGGCTGCGAAAGAATCGCCCAGCTATACGTAAGTGGATTTCCGTTCGTATCGGCGGAGGCCGCTCCCGACAGCTGCACTGTCGCCCCAGCGGTGACGGTCTGATCCGCTCCTGCATTGGCAACCGGCGGAATGTAGATCGTCGAAACCAGGACTGTGGCCGGATTGCTGCTCAGGAATCCATCATTCACGGTGAGCTGCACGATATAGTTTCCCAAAATGTCAGCCGTGAAGTAAGGAGTTGCCGAAGTCGCCTGCGAGAGCGCCGCCGTACTGTTCACAGGCTTGTTGATGAGCGCCCACTGATACGTAAGCGGCTGATTGTCAGAGTCGCTGGACGCGCTACCATCCAAATTAACAATCGATCCAACGTTCGCGGTCTGCGCAAGACCTGGATTCGCAATGGGCGGCACATCACTGCTCGAAATCGTAACCGTGGCGGGTGTGCTGTTTACGATCCCATCATTCACCGTGAGCTGCACAATATACATCCCGAGCACATCTGCCATGAATGTTGGATTCACGGCGTTCGGGTTCACAAGGGTGGCGTGACTGCCGGCGGGAACCGACAGAAATACCCACGAGTAAGTAATCGGGTTTCCATCCACGTCCGTCGAGCCGCTTCCATCAAGTTGCACCGTGCCGGTGACGGTGATGGTCTGGTTTGGCCCGGCATTGGCCACTGGCGGCGTGTTGATTGTGCTGATCGCCACCGTTGAGCCAGTGCTGTCTTGAGATCCATCGTTCACGATGAGCTGCGCAACGTAATTGCCTGAAAGATCCACAAAAAACGTCGGGTTCACGACATTCGGATTCGAAAACGCTGCCTTGCTTCCGGTCGGAACAGATACGAACGACCACGAATAGGTCAGCGAATCTCCATCCACGTCGGTCGAGCCGCTGCCATCCAGCTGTACTGTGGTGTGCACCGCCACGGACTGGTTGGGCCCGGCATTGGCTACGGGCGGCGCGTTCGATGTCGTGATGGTGACCGTGGAAGGCGTACTGTCGAACACTCCATTGTTCACGATCAGTTGCACGATGTACTTTCCCGATTTATCAGCGATGAAGGTCGGGGTGGGGGTCGTCGCGCCGGCCAGGGTTGCGTTGCTGCCGTCGGGCCTGGAGGCGAACGACCACTGGTATGTGATCGGTAATCCGGCCGGATCCGTTGATCCGCTACCGTTCAACTGCACCGTCTGTCCCTGATAAACGCTCTGCGGTTGGCCCGCATTGGCGATCGGCGGCAGATTCTGACTTGTGATAGTAACGGTCGATGGAGTGCTGCTGGTATAAGCGTTGCTGACCGTCAACTTCGCCGTATAAGTGCCGGTTTTATCCAGAACAAATGTGGGCTTGGCTCCATTCGAGCCGCTCAAGGTTGCTGTGCTGCCCGCGGGAGGCGTCAGTGACCACTGATAGGTCAGCGGCAAACCTGCTGGATCCGAAGATCCAGTTCCGTCGAGTTGTACTGTACTCCCCACATAAAGTGTCTGCGGCGGTCCGGCATTGGCTAGGGGAGTCGAATACTGGGCCGTGATGGTGACGCTGGCCGCCGGACTGTTGTTATACCCATTGCTCACGACCAACTGAGCCGTATAATTCCCTGCTTTATCGGCCACAAACGCAGGCGCGGCTGTGGTGGCGCCGCTTAGAGTGGCCGTACTTCCCGCGGGTCTCGAAGTAAACGTCCAGGCATAGGTCAGCGGCAAGCCGGTCGGATCGTACGAGAGTGTTCCATCCAGGTGGATCGTCGCGCCGACATAGTCGGTTTGCGTCGATCCCGCATTGGCAACCGGCGTCGAATAGATACTTGTGATCGTAACCGTAGACGGAGTGCTGCTCGTGTACCCGTCGCTCACAATCACTTGCCAGGTATAGGTGCCTGCGCTCTGAGCTACGACGGTTGGCGTGGCGCTGTTTGCCCCATTCAGTCCTGCGGTACTACCCGATGTCGTAGACCATTGATAACTGAGCGGCAATCCCTGGGGATCGGTCGAGTTGCTGCCGTTAAGGGTGACAGTAGTCCCTACATATACCGTTTGCGGGTTCCCGGCATTGGCGACTGGCGGCTGAACCACCACCGGCGTCACGCTCGCCGTTCCGCTATAACTGCCCGTGTAGTTCGAGGCTCCTCCGCCTGTTGCTCCTCCTACAACGTGGCTCTTATAGTTCTCAGGAGTACCGGCGTGATCGGAGTTTTGATATTGGCTGGCCTTGTTATCGTCCACCGGCTTAATGCCAACCGATCCATAAGACGCGGTAAACGATGTATATGCCGCCGCGGCCCACTGCCACTGCAGTGATGCACCGGAAGTGTCGGTCGAGAAGTTGGCCGTCCAGGTTACGTTCTTGATGCCGCCCGGCAGCCCGCCCGCGGGCACCAGAAATTCAGTGGCGTCAAGCAGAGTATTGCCTGCCTGGCCGGTCGCCGGTACAGTCGTCTGCCATTGATTTACTGCGGAATTGAAGTTCGTAGTTGCGGTTGTTGCCTTGGGGTCAAACGTGATGTTTGCGTCCGGGACAGGCACGCTGTAGTTTGTGCCGTTCGCAGAAAACGTAATGGTCGCGCTGCGGACGAAGAAGGTGACAGCCTTGCTCCCTAAACCCGAAGGCTTCAAAACACTGCTAAACCACACGTAGTCGCCGGCCGCTATTGCAGTGCCATTAAAGTTTGCGCTGATGCTGCTGGTGGTAAAGAAACTGCCCGGTGGTGGCGCCATAGTCGGGATCGGCACCGCTGTCAGCGTTGGAAGCGACCCACTCATCTTGCGTAACGGCAACGACCCACGCAGCAGAGGGGCGATGCGAGCCGCCAATCCGTTTGATGAACTCTTTGGTTGGGAAAACCCGTTATTGCGACTAAGTAGATTAGCCGGCGGACCTTCCGGACGATAATTTGTAGATAAAGGCCGTGAATCGCGCTCGAGTTTGGCATTTCCCGCGGTGAATGTGGACGTTCCAAATTCCCTGTCCAACTCATGCGCCTGTACAGGCATGGTCGCCGCAACGGTCGCATAGACAAGTAACAGAGCGACGGCGCCGCGCAAATGCTCGAATACCGTTTGCCAAATGCGTCGGAGCAAACGCCGCTGCCAGTCGATGGTCAACAATGCGAATTCTTTAGAACGAACATATGCCGATGCCCGCATGAATCCTCTTTTGCCACGCTCCCGCTTGTAACGAGAGGGACACGATTTGACGGAAGCTGCAAATTGGAGATAGGACGAAAAACAGTTTGCAAACTGGGGGAACAGGTTGCAGCTAAGTGGGACCAGTTTCTCGGCCTGGAAAAGTGTTTCTTCTACAGGATTAGGGCAATGATGTCAATGATGATTTCTCCACAGGTGCAAGCTCAAGTAAGTTCCGGATTTCGTAAATTGGCAACGATAGGTGACGCACCAATTCACGACACGGTAGTGTCGGTTCCAAGATTATGAGAGCTGAATTGTTAGCTATGAAATGCGACCCTGGAAGAGACATCCTGCATGGCCCGATCCCAGTGATTTGTTCTGGGCAAGAGTCGTGGCCAGCGATAAATTTACGAATACCGAACAACGTCGAGCAAGGGTTTGCAACTGTTTCGGCTGTTCAGGGATGAGAATCCCCCAGGGACGATGACCGGTAAGATCTTTCAGCTTTTCGGGCGGAAGAAAACCGTTTCTCAGGACAATACGAGCTGTGCGCCAATCAGCCCTACTGCTCAACAACCTTCATTTGTTCTTCGTTCATACGACCGCCATGCACCTTGAACTCGGCCAGAGCGCTGGCGATCTCTTTCATGTCTTCTGCGGTCAGTACAAGTTTGGTGGATTCGATGTTCTCCTGAAGGTGTTTGACCTTGCCCGTTCCGGGGATCGGGACGATGAACGGCTTCTGGGCCAGGAGCCATGCGAGCGACAGCTGCGCCGTCGTAGCGTTTTTTCTCTTCGCAAGCTCGGTGATGCGATCGACAAAGGGTTTATTCGCGGTTATGCTTTCCGTCCGGAAACGGTCAAACCCAGCACGCAGATCCGATTTCGGATCAAACCTCGTCTGTGCATCAAGGTTCTGCGTCAGATAGCCCATGCCAATGGGACCCCAGGGCACAAAGCCGATTCCCAATTCTTCGCAGGTATCGAGCAAGCCATTCTCTTCCGGGTCACGGTTCATGAGCGAGTACTCTGTCTGGAGTGCTGCGACGGGTTGAACGGCATGCGCTCTGCGGATGGTGTTGGGGCTAGCTTCCGAGAGGCCGAAATGCAACACCTTGCCGTTTTCGATAAGCTCTTTCACGGCACCCGCAACGTCCTCGATTGGAACATTCGGATCGACCCGATGTTGATAGAAGAGATCGATGCGGTCCGTCCGGAGACGCTTCAGGCACCCGTCCACCATTTTCTTAATGTGATCGGGCCGGCTGTTCAGACCGCCCTTGTCGGTAAGGTCGAAGCCGAACTTCGTGCCAATCTTTACCTCATCGCGAAACGGTTCGAGTGCTCCGCCGACGATGGTCTCACTCGTGTACGGGCCGTACACTTCCGCTGTATCGAAAAATGTAACGCCCTTATTATGGGCTTCACGGATGACCTTGATGGCATCGTCGATCGGTACTGCCGGGCCGTAGTTTGACGCCAGGTTCATGCAGCCAAATCCGAGTTCCGATACTTCCAGCGTTCCAAGCTTTCGCGTCTTCATGTTTCTTCTCCACTCCGAGGTTAGGCTGAAACGCTGGTTGGCCGGTAGCCCGATCGACTGGAATCATTGCCTATTTGTCCGATGCGAGTACGAAATCTGTTCCATGGCCTGTGCATGTGTCTTATCTTGGAGAGGTCGAGGAAAATGAATGATGGCCCGGAAATCGAACCGGCACCATGATCCCAGCGTTCTGAAGATGCTCAAAGAGCTAGCTGGATCAATTAGCAAAGGGCTGGGTAGCGCCGCGACTTTGTCAACTCAAGTTCCCGGACTCACGCTCTATCGAAACACTGCTCCGACCCCACCGAATCCGTGTACCTATGAGCCGAGTCTGCTTCTCATTCCGCAGGGAAAGAAGCGCGTTGACCTGGGCAAACAGAGTTATGTCTTCGGCGAATCAACCTTCCTCCTCACATCAATCGAACTTCCGATCGTCAGCCGAGTGTGCGTCGCCAGTATGGAGAAACCCTATTTTGCGTTCTTCCTCAAGCTTGATATGGGCATCGTCCGCGACGTTCTTCACACCGAGGAGGTGCGGATTTCTGCACCGCCCCCTGGGACAAGCGGCATGGTTCTTGGAGAAGTGACAGTAGAACTGCTTGCGCCATGCTCACGCATGGTTCAGCTTTTAGATACTCCGCAGGATGTCCCGTTCTTTTGCAAACTGCTTCAGCGAGAAATCATTTACCGCCTTCTGCAGGGACCCCAAGGAGGTCGTCTGCGTTCGGTTGCAACGAAGGCGGACCAAAGCTATCTAACGGCTAAGGCGGTCTCTTGGCTGCGTGAAAACTTCGAGAAGACTCTGAGTGTGGACGAGCTTGCATCGATGGCAGGTATGAGCAGATCAACTCTGCATCATCACTTCCGTGGTCTCACAGCAATGAGTCCTCTTCAGTTTCAAAAACAGCTTCGGCTCCATACAGCACGACAGAAGATGCTCACAGAGGAACTCGATGCTGCGAGTGCAGCCTTCGCGGTGGGATACGAAAGCCCAAGCCAGTTCAATCGGGAGTACAAGCGCTTCTTCGGGAAGCCCCCGATGCGCGATGTACCATCATTGCGGGCGTCCCTGTGATCGTGAAATCTTCACGATGTCACTTCGGTGCACTCTTATGGTTTTTCTAAAAAGTTTTACAGCCACGGGGTTTCGCAGGCTGCAGGCCCTAGCTGACAACCTAACTTTGCAGAGCGGTCCCAGTTTTGTGACCACTCTGTGACCAAGCGCCGATGTTCGCCTGGCGTCGGCCCAGCAGTCTCGATCCTGAAGAAAAGTGAAGATTGGCGCGGCAGGGTTTCATGATTGGAGGGCTGCGATTGTCGTTTCAAGAATCTGACAACCGTTCTATTATCGCGAACCACGTCCGCAGATGGGCTCCACCGAGGCCATCTGCGGTGCGGGCTTTTCCACAGGAGTAGCCGGCTTATAAGATTGTGGCCGAAGCGACAGAGCTCTCACCGCGGAATTCTGACGTGGGCAACTTCGAAAAAGGGGCTGGCTCCGGCCAGCCCTCTTTTTTGACTCAGGGTTTACGTCGGTGGACTGACCGGGTTGGGTGGTAGATTTAGGCGATGCGTGTCGAGATCGAAAAAGCCGTAGAACTTCTGCAAAGCGGAGATGATGCCGCCGTGGAGCAGGCCCTAGCCTTGCTCCAAAATACTGTTTTCTCCTTCAGCATGCGGGTTTGTGGACACCGCGAGGACGCTGAAGACACCATGCAGGAGGTTCTTCTCAAATCGGTCCCGCAATTGCCCAAATTTGAGAGCCCCAAGGCCCTTGTGGTCTGGTTGTACAAAGTGGCGAAGAGCCGATGCCTGATGAATCGACGCAAAAGCAAGTTCGCTCCGTCCAGCGAACTCTCTTTAGAGCAGTTGATGCCCGATCGGAACGAACTCGAACAACTCTCTGCAGACGGAAAGATCAATCCGGAATCGTTCGCTATTCGCGGTGAAGAGGCCTCACGCCTTCGCAATGCCGTTCAGAAGCTGCCTCCGCGATATCGGATCGTGCTAGTGCTTCGGGACATGGAGGGTCTTACGGACGAGGAGGTGGCCGAAATCACCGGCCTTCGCGCCGGGACCGTTCGCGTACGCTTGCATCGAGCCCGCTTGTTCGTCAGAAAGGAACTGATGCGAACATGGACAGCCAGAGTCGACAAGAAGGTCCGCTCGCAACGGCATCCCTTTCAAATCCGGCCAGCGCGTTGCAAGGCGATGTTTGCGGAACTGTCGGATTATCTGGATGAACAACTGGACGATTCTCTTTGCGAAGAACTTGAGCGCCACATGGCGGGATGCGAACCGTGTCAGGCCTTTATTGCTACGCTAAAAGCCACCATTGAACAATGCCGTAATTCCACCCGCGATTGCCCCCCGCGTGAAGCAGCCAGGCTGCGTCAGAAACTAATGGAAAAATACTACAGCGCGAACGCCACGATCAGGCCGAACTCCTGATTCTCTGCTCTTAAGACCCATTCCAGAAATTTCCTGTAACAAATTCCCGGGATCTGCATTTATTCGTGTTCCTTGCCGATGAATTTCGCGGGAGGCACTTATGATTACAGCCCAAGTCGAGCTTACTCAGGCAATTAGACAACAACGTCAGTTCCTGGCACGTACTGGAAGCGGCCACAATTTGATCTTGGACGATGCCGCCGGCGGCACTGGGCCGAAACCAATCGAACTGGTTGCCGTGGGTCTCGCCGGGTGCACGGCCTTTGATGTCATCACCGTACTCCGTCAAAAATATCGCCAGAAGGTTACCGGGTATCAGGTGCGCGTTGAGGCCGACCAGGCAGAACGTCCACCCCAGATTTTCACCACGGTTCGAATCCATCACCTCGTCACCGGGATCGGAATTGACGAGGAAGCCCTCGTTGCGGCTATTCGCCTTTCTGAAGAAAAATACTGCTCGGTAGGCGCGATGCTGCAAAAGTCAGCCACCTTCCAGACGACTCACGAAGTCGTCGAGGATACGACCTCGTGGCTGCAGGCAGCTGAGACGGCAGGGGTCGAGCGTTGAGCAGCAATCGCCAGCTCGCGCTTGCCGTTTGCCTCGGGATCGCGGTCGTCGCGACGGCGATGGCGCAGAATTCAGCCGCTCAGCTAACCCTGCACGATGCTGCAAACATTGCCTTGGAAAAAAATCCTCTCCGTAAGGCCACGCTTGCAGATACAAAGGCAGCCGCGGCCGCGGTACGTGAAGCACAATCCCTCCTGATGCCGCGCATCTCCTTTTCGGAACAAGTGACACGCGGCAATGATCCAGTCTATGTATTCGGAAGCAAGTTGCGGCAGCAGCGATTCACAACCGATGACTTCTCTCTGGACAAACTCAACACTCCTCTGCCCTACGGCAATTTCACGACGCATTTTGGCGGAAACTGGATCTTGTTTGATTCATTTGCATCGTGGCGCAGCATTAATCGCGCGAAGGAAATGAATTTCGCTGCCAGTCATCAGCTGGAACGTACCGACCAGGAAATCCTGTTTCGAACTGTGCACTCCTACTATGGAGTTCTCCTGGCAACGAAACAGTTGGAGGTAGCTGAACAATCCGAGAAGACCGCAAAGTCGATCATGGATCGTAGCCAGGTTCGTTACGATGCCGGACTGGTGGTCGAATCCGATCTTCTCAGTGCCAAGGTCCGTCTCGCGAGCCGCCAGCAAGATCTGATTCGTGCACGAAACAATCTCGACCTGGCGCGAGCCGAACTGAATACAGCGATGGGAGTATCGATAGATACCAAGTATCAGCTCGCAGATGCACTTGCGGAGCCAAGTCCAACAGCGAACCCGCTTTCGGACCTGGAGCAAAAGGCTCTCACGACTCGGCCCGATCTCAAGCGAATTGAAGCTCAGCAGTCCGCACAGGAACTCAGCGTGGCCATCGCTAAGTCGTCGTTCGGACCTCGCCTGAGTGCCTTTGCCGGCTGGGAAATGGATAACCCGAGCTTCGTCGGCGGAGGCGGTGGCAATAACTGGCTTGGAGGAATCGAGCTGCAAATCGATCTTTTCCAGGGCGGAGCGAAACGCGCTGCGCTGTCTCGTGAACGGGCCGCTGCTGAAAAGGTCGCGGCATTGAAGCAAGCGGCGGGCGATGCTGTGCGGTTGGAGGTCCGGCAAGCCTACTACGATCAGGACGCAAGCCGGCAGCAGGTCGAGGTCGCGCGAACCGCCATTACTCAGGCGCAGGAGAGCCTGCGCATCAATCAGGATCGCTACGATGGAGGTCTGCTCACGATTACGGATCTGTTGGGTACGGAGGAAACCGCCCGACGTACGCAGGCCGATTACTGGCAGGCGGTCTATCAGTTTCATCTCAGCTACGCCAACCTGGAGTTGGCTTGTGGAACATTAAATCTGCAGTCCCCGGTGTTTATGCCATGAATCTCACTCTTCCTAAGAAGCTGAACCGCTCAGTCTCTGTCGTGCAAGTTGCAACGCTGGCTTCCGCTGCTCTGATTCTGATGTCCGTGGGCTGTTCCAACGAACGTCAAAGTCTCAGTGCGGTGCCCGAGACGGTCAGTAACGTCTCACTCGTATCAGCTCAGAGCGCGACCATTGCTGACGCAATAGAAGCGGTAGGGACGCTCCGGGCCGCCGAGACCAGCCAACTCGCCGCACAGATGATGGGGAATTTCGTTGAGATCCGAGTACGCCAAGGCGACCACGTACAACGCGGGCAAGTGTTGGCGGTCATCGATGACGCACAACCGCGCGCCGCGCTCGACCGCGCTACCGCTGCTGACATGGCCGGGCAACAGGAGATCTCGGCGTCCGAATCTGACTTGAGCCTGGCCGAAGCGACCTTCAAACGTTATCAGACCCTGTATGACCGAAAGTCTGTCAGCCCACAGGAGTTCGACGAGATCAAAGCCCGGTATCAAGCCGCCCAGGCGCGCCGCGAAATGGCGCGGGCGGGGCAAGCACAAACTAAAGCCGCGTTGCAGGCAGCTCGAACCGCGTTCAGCTACGCTCATATCGTTGCTCCCTTCGATGGCCTGGTTACGGAAAGGAAAGCTGACGTAGGAACGCTTGCTAGTCCCGGCATGCCGGTCTTCACTGTCGAGGATTTACGCCATTATCGCCTGGAGGCCACAGTGAACGAGACCGACCTGCGCTTCGTGCGCCAGGGACAACAAGTGCCAGTCTCGATCGATGCCATTGGGGGCCGAGAACTAAAAGGGAAAATCGTCGAAATTGTCCCCGCGGCGGACCCTGGAAGTCGTACTTTCCTTGTGAAAGTCGAACTGCCCTCTGATCCGGCGCTGCGCTCCGGTCTCTTCGGCCGAGCGCACATCACACGCGGAGAACGAACGGCGCTGCTTGTCCCGCGTCAGGCGATCGTCGAGCGCGGTCAACTGCAAGGCATATACGTCCTGGATCAAAACCGGATCGCCGGGCTGCGCTATATCACTCTGGGTCAGCAGTCGGCGGAGCAGGTGGAGGTGTTGGCCGGCCTGCAACTTGGGGAGATGGTGATCGGCGATCCAGGTGGGCGTGAACTGAGCGGCAAGAAGATTGATTCTCGGTAGGAGCCAGGAATGAGTGCTTCAAATAACAAATCAAAACCGGCCGACCACGCGCACTCCGCTCCTGATTTGACCCGACAACGTCTGGCAGGCCGCGTCGCGCACGGATTCATCGATTCCAAGCTCACACCTCTGGTGATCCTGGGTGCCCTGCTGCTTGGGGCCTTTGCCATTCTCCAGACGCCCCGCGAAGAGGAACCACAGATCGTCGTTCCCATGCTGGACGTTTTTGTGCAAATGCCGGGAGCCTCGTCTCAAGAAGTTGCTCAACGGGTCAGTTTGCCGATGGAAAAGTTACTGCGCGAAGTTCCTGGCGTCGAATATATCTATTCGATCAGTCATCCGGGTATGAGTATGTTGATCGTGCGCTTCTACGTGGGAACCAAAGAAGAAGACGCGATCATTCAGACGTACAACAAGCTCTATTCCAATTTCGACCGCATTCCCCAGGGTGTCTCGCAACCGCTCATCAAGGTTCGTTCCATCGACAACGTTCCGATCATGGCCCTGACCTTGTGGGGACAAAACTATGACTCCTACAAACTGCGGCGCGTCGCGGGAGAACTGGAAAACTCCCTGAAGACGTTAGACGACATATCCGAAACCACGATCATCGGAGGCCAGCCTCGGCAGGTGCGAGTCGTGCTCGATACGCAACGCCTTGCAGCCTATGGACTCACACCGGGAGCCGTCGTGGCACAACTGCAGGGGGTGAATACGCGTGGGCAAGCCGGCAGCTTCGCCCGCGACAACCGCGAGTTTGAAGTAGAGGCGGGCCTGTTCTTTAGCCGCGCCGACGATCTCAAACAGGTTGTGGCTGGAGTTCATGCCGGACGGCCTGTGTACCTGCGCGATGTCGTCGAAAAAATAGAAGATGGAGCCGCCGAACCCGACAGCTACGTTCTGTTTTCGAATGCCAAGGGAACTAGCGGTCAGTTGGCCAATCCCGAGTTTCCAGCTGTCACTATCACATTGGCGAAGCGCAAGGGGACGAATGCGAGCGTCATCGCCGAGAACGTGTTGGAGAAGGTATCCGAACTGCGCGGGTACATGCTGCCCCAGGATTTGAATGTCACGGTTACACGAAACTACGGCGAGACCGCTAAGGACAAGTCCGACGAACTTCTAAAGCACCTCTTCATCGCTACACTCTCCGTGACTCTTCTCATTGCTTTGGCATTGGGCTGGCGCGAATCAGGTGTGGTCCTGCTGGCTGTGCCCGTCACCCTGGCTCTTACGCTAGCAATCTTCTATCTGTTCGGCTACACGTTGAACCGAGTAACGCTGTTTGCGTTGATTTTTTCGATCGGGATTCTTGTCGACGATGCCATAGTCGTCGTCGAGAACGTTGTTCGACATTTTCGTTTACCTGGCAATCGAGGACGCTCGCTCGTCGACATTGCCGTCGAGGCGGTCGATGAAGTTGGTAACCCCACGATTCTTGCCACCTTTGCAGTGATTGCGGCGATTCTTCCCATGGCCTTCGTGCGCGGACTTATGGGGCCGTACATGCGGCCGATTCCAGTTGGTGCATCGGCTGCGATGGTCTTCTCCCTGATCGTTGCTTTTGTCGTATCGCCTTGGGCTGCGCTCAGACTCTTGGGGCACTACTCTGGCGATAATGGACGCGAACATCACGAAGCCGAAGGCTGGACCACGCGCGTCTACCGTAGGGTGATGAACCCATTGATCCTCGATGCCAGGAGACGTTGGCTGTTTCTCGGCGGCGTCGTCGTGCTCTTGTTAGCCGCTGTCGCGTTTGTCCCCCTTAAGTGGGTTCGCGTGAAGATGCTGCCCTTCGACAACAAGAGCGAATTCCAGGTCATCATTGACATGCCTGACGGAACACCCCTGGAGCAAACCACTCGGGTCGCACAAACCTTGGGACAGTATCTTTCGCAACAACCTGAAGTGACGAATTACCAGATCTACTCCGGCACATCAGGCCCGTACAACTTCAACGGACTGGTTAGACATTACTTCCTGCGGCGTCAGCCGAATCAAGCCGACATACAGGTCAACCTGCTTTCGCGCCACGAGCGCAAGGCTCAAAGCCACGAAATTGCCCGGCGGTTGCGTCCCGGACTTGTGAAGCTCGCCCAATCATTTGGTGCCCGCATCAAAGTCGCTGAAGTTCCGCCTGGACCTCCTGTGCTCGAAACGCTGGTCGCGGAAGTTTACGGGCCCGACTACAAGGGACAGATCGATCTCGCCCGCCAGATCAAGCAAGTCTTCCAACAGACGCCGGGCGTTGTGGACGTTGATTGGTATGTCGAAGATCCACAAACCAGGTACGACCTTAAGGTAGATCTCGATAAAGCGTCACTGCACGGCATCTCGGCAGGGGATGTGACGCGTACCTTGCAGATCGCGCTTGGCGGAACTGATGCGGGATTACTGCATGATCCCCAGTCCCGCGAAGACATTCCTATTCGTGTCCGCTTGTCCCGCGCCGATCGCTCAGGGATACAGAATCTGGCAAACCTGAAACTCCCCACTTCCAATGGTGGACAAATCGCATTGCAGGAAGTGACTAGTATGAATCAGACCACCATTGATACAAGCGTTTACGGCAAAAACCTGCATCCTGTGGTGTACGTCACAGGAGATGTGGCGGGGGAAGAAGAAAGCCCGGTCTACGCCATCGGCAAGATGAGTGATGCGATTGACAAGATCAAACTGTTGGACGGCTACGCGGTCAAACAATACAAAGGCACAGCGATGCCCGAACGTACTGACCGCTACTCGATGAAATGGGACGGCGAGTGGCACATCACCGTGGAGGTATTTCGGGATCTTGGACTTGCGTTCGCTGCCGTTCTGGTTTTGATCTACGTTCTGGTAGTTGGATGGTTTCGATCGTTTGTAACGCCACTCGTAATCATGGCTCCAATCCCGTTGACGCTCGTCGGCATCCTGCCGGCGCACGCCTTGATGGGGGCCTTCTTTACCGCCACCTCGATGATCGGCTTCATTGCCGGCGCTGGCATCATCGTTCGCAATTCCATCATTCTGGTTGACTTCATCGAGTTGCGCCGCTCTCAAGGGATGTCTTTGGAAGAAGCTGTCGTGGACGCGGGCGCAGTTCGATTCCGCCCAATGCTATTGACGGCAGCCGCTGTCGTTGTAGGGGCCAGCGTGATCCTGTTTGATCCGATCTTCCAGGGCCTCGCGCTCTCCCTTATGGCGGGAGAGGTTGCATCCACCGTCCTGTCTCGCATGGCAGTACCGGTTCTTTACTACGTATCGCAGAAACGAAAACATACTCCACCGTTGCATCCTCATTCACCGGAAAACATTGCCGAATGCGAGATGCCGCAGTGCGAAGTAACCCAATGAGTTTCCTTAAGGAGAAAAAATGACGATTGAACGCACGCTCCGCTTGATCGCTGGCCTCTTTGTCCTCGTTTCATTGGCTCTTGGACATTGGGTGAGTGAGTACTGGTATCTCTTCACTGCCTTCGTGGGTCTTAACCTGTTCCAGTCAGGTTTCACAAACTGGTGCCCAATCATGACGTTCCTGCGTAAACTTGGCGTTGGTGATCAGGAGAAACTGAAACATGCCTGAATGGGTATGGTTGCTTGCGTTGCTAGTCGCCTATGTGACTTTGACCCAATGGCTTTTGCCCAAGCTCGGAGTTCCCACTTGAAGGACCGCCGGTTGCGCCGAGTCTCGGCGCGGAGGAACTACGGAGGAGAAAGCTTCGAGGGCCGGTCACAAAACAGACTGATCGGGTGTTGAACTGTCATCGTCAATGGTATGAGAGCTATTGTGTAAGTCGAATTCGAAGCGCCTGCTGAGTGTCCGAGAAGAAATTCTCCAGCTCCTTGGATGTCCCGTGATATCGGTCTTGGGATCGCAGGCCGCAAGACGCCTAGATCTCGCCAATAATAATGTAGGAGTGATTTTGATCGGCCACGGCGCACCGTGGCAAGATCGTTCTCAACTCATTGCACATTTCAAAGAGTTGCTGCCTACGACACCTGTCATCGCTTCCTTGCGTCAGGCTGACCAACCCTTCAGCAATGCCGACTTTAACTGTCCCGCTGACAATCCACCTGAAGGGGTTCGGTTGGTGACGCAGGCGCTTGCAGGAATTGACTGACGTCTTTGACAGAGCGGTCCCTTGTTAAACCTCTGCACCATCACTCCTTAATTATTGTTCCTCTCCGAACGCCAATCGCCGCTCACGCCTGAATCCATATCTTGACTGTGTTCAATGGAAGACGCCAAGCCCTTCTGGGCTGCGCTCTACCGTTGCCTAACCCTAGTATTGGCATATGTTTATGATGATCGAAGACCATCGATCTATCAAAATACGGCCCGATGTGATGAGTTAACAATGAGGGTAAATAATTGAATGGTAATGATATGGTGGCCAGGGACGGAGTTGAACCGCCGACGCCAGCCTTTTCAGGGGCGACAGAACCAGCACTTGCAGTAACTTACAAGGACGTGGAAGGCTGCGAAACCCCTGTAAGGACGCGCAAGGATAATAAAGGATAACGGGCTAGGACGCCGGGCTGGCTTTTCGGGCAAAATTCTCACACGGGACCGTGGTGTCACTTTGGGTAACGGGTCGAACACAGGCTTGAAAGTGGAGGTTTGGTAGCGCTACCGGGAAACGTTACGTCCGCCTGCCAGTTTTCTCAGTAGTACTGGCAAAACCCGTGTCTCTATTGGCGTTTAGCGGATCGGCCCAAAATAACTTTACCAGTATAACTGGGAACTGTTAGCCCTCAAAATGGCCGATTCTTAGTAGGCGATAGTAGGCGAAGACGCTGTGCCCGTCGGACGCTCGGCCCTTTAGGAAACCGCCCCTGGGCTTATCTGTTTCTCGACCGGCCTTAGAACCACACCGCTCTGACTCAGAGATGCCGAGAGAGGCACGATCAGGGTGTTTTTCGGAGAGAGTCACAGCATGCTTGGCAAACGAGATTAGAAACTCGAAATTAGAAACTGATGCGCGCTGCCAGTTGGAATGCCCGGGGGCCGCCGGAACCAAACACCTGACTTACACGGCTGGTTGGCTGCCCGAACCCAGCACTGAGCAGATCCCCACTCCTGCCCGAGAGGTTCGCGATGTTAAACAGATTGAAGACTTCGCCAATGAGTGTCATTCGCCAACGTTCGTGCAGGAACTCACGACTCAAGCGCAGATCTTGCGTCAGGAACGAATCGCCAAACTCAAACTTGGAAGGCAATGTGATTGGCGCAATCAAGTCTCCTTGCAAGTCGTGTCCACCCGCATAGGTGTTGTTGAACGCATCCGCAAGGCGCCTCAGGTCGTTCTTGCCCAAACCACGATTGAATTGGTTTACCTTTGTGCCCGGAAGGAGGTCGTCCCATGTGCCATCGCCGTTCAGGTCCAAGCCTCCAAGATAGGCGGAAAATGGCGGCTTGCTAAGGTAGCTGACGAAGAGGCCCACCTTGAAGCCTTTGGGCAGCTGGCCAAGTCCGGAGATACTTAGGATATGCCTGACGTCGCGATCGAGCGGCCCCCGACTGCTCGACGGGTTATCCAAGTTGAGACCATTAGCGAAGTTGTCGCCGACATTGCTCGAATATGCGTAGGAAGCGAGGAACTGCAATCCGTGAGAAAAACTCTTCTCGGCTCGTACCCGCAACCCGTGGTAAGTCGCGCTCCCAAATCCCGACGTTAACGCGATCGATCCAAGCGAGCAAAGTGCCTTTGGATCAGTCGCCTCAGAGGCAGAACAGATGGGCAGCACTCGTCCGTGAATGCTGGAGAAGTGATTCGCATCAAGAAACCCGGGTCCGCTGGTGTGCTCGAAATGCCGGACGACAAAGTCCGTGCCGATGACCAGATCACGCATAACCTCGCGCTGCACACCGAGACTTACATGTACGGCGTAGGGACTGGGCAAGTCCCTCGCAACCACGAAGCCTTGCTTGTCCGCTTCGATGTTGGTGACAGAAAAGTCTCGATTATTTGGATCGCCTCTTTCCTGGGCTAACTTCGCGCGGATGGCGGATAGAGCCTGGAATGCCGTGCCGCCGGTGAATAGCGTTGGGCTGAAGAATTCCAGCAGTTGCCCTTGGGGAACGCCCGGCACATCGGTGAGCGGATTGCGAATGCCACCGCTGTAGTAGGAGCCGCGTCCCACTCCGCGGGGACCGAGCGAAGCCCTTTCCTCATCGGAGATGTCCGTTGATGTCTGGAAATCGTAATAAATGCCCACGCCGCCACGAATGACCGTTTTCCCATCACGCCTCACGTTCCAGGCGAAACCCAACGATGGGGAAAAATTCCTCCAGTTCCTGTGTGTCGGACGTAGGTCTGATGGGCCAAGCACAGACGCCAGGTACTGCGGCTTGGTGAGGTCGTAGTTGAGCGGGGCGTCATAAGTCCACGCCAGGCCGTAATCGAGAACTAAGCGCGGACGCAGGTGCCACGTATCTTCAATGAAGAGGTGGACCAGCGGGGCAACACGAGCCTTACCAAATCCTGCCTGGGGCACGAACGGATTGCCAATGCCAACAGTGAAGTTCTCGAGCGGCAACTGCAAGATGTCCTGCGTGGTGAGGAATGTTGCCGGCAACGAGATCTGGGAAGCCGGTGGCTGCAGGGCATTGAAATCCTTGACAATCTCAGGTGAAAACAAAGACATCGTGACTGGCTCGTCGTCCAGGTTGGTGCGTCCTCCTCTAGAGGTTTCCCAATCGCCACCGAAACGTATGTTATGCAGCCCTTTTTGCCAGCTGACCACATCATTCAGGTGATAGCGCCGGCCAAGTACGGCAACTGTGGTGGAAACTCCAACAGAGAAGTCCGAGTCGATGTCAATCGATGGCGCACCTATTCCCACGCACGCTGGACAATCTGACATCTTCGGTGCGAACTGGGTGAAACTCACGAAGAAATAGGAGAAGTGCGCATCGTTCGTCACATGAGCACCCAACTGCGACGTTAACCCCAGAATGCTCTGGTCGGCCCATTCTTTCTGCGTCGGCCAGGTGGACGGGTATCCGCCTCCGGCATAAGCGTAGCTGCCCTCGTGCGAGTACCGCACGAACATCGATTGCGTTGCGCTTAGTTTGAAATCCATTCGGCCACTGAACTGATTCATGTAAGTCGGACTGGGATAGATGCCACTGAACTGGGCAAAGTCGGGGGCGAGCACTTCTGCGCTGATAACACCGCGTTGGTCGAGGCGCTCAAAACTACCGAAGAAAAAAACGCGGTCTTTCCGAATTGGGCCTCCTGCTGACAGCCCAAACTGTTTGCGCTGGAAAAATGGATCGGGATTGAACGGGTTTCGGTGCAGCCCCGGATAGGCGGAAAGATCGTGATCTCGAAAGAAGAGGAAGGTGGAACCATGGACTTGGTTACTGCCTGAGCGGGTTGCAACATTTACGGCTCCACTTGCCGTTACGCCAGTACTCAGGTCTGGGTTGACGGTGGAGACCTCAAACTCCTGCACTTCCTCCTGAGAAAATCCCATCGCCGATCCGCCATTTCCTACCTCCATGACGCTTCCACCGTCAACGGTAACGCGAGTCGCGCGGCCGTTCACCCCCACCGGAGCGCCTAACAGGGGTACCACTGTCCGATTGTTGCTTACCCTCGCTGGTTGCTGCGCCCCTGGCTCCAGTTTGGCGAGTTCCAGGGGATTTCTCCCATTGAGTGGTAATCCCTCGATCTGGGGACGCGTGATTATCCCAACGATCTCGTGGGACTCATAACGAATCTGGGGCGAGGCGCTTTCCACTGTCACACTTTCGCTGCCTGCACCGACCTGCATGACAAGGTTCACGCTGGTGGTGTTGCCCGTTTGCACAATCGCTTCGCGGGCGATCGGCTTGAATCCGCTGGCATCCCCGGTCACTTCGTACGCCCCGGGGATCAGAGCAGGGGCGCTGTAATCTCCGGCGTCCGACGTCAGAAGTGTGCGCTTCAGTCGGGTGTCCTTGTTCGTGATGATGACGCTCGCACCGCGAATCCTCGCCCCGCTTGCGTCCGTGACGAAGCCTGTGATGGCACCAGCGGGGGCCTGTGCATAAACCAGGCCTTGAATGACCAGTTGGAACGCGAGGAGCCCCCGAACTGCGTTTTTCATATGCAGACCGCAAAAGGGAGGAAACTAACTCTAATCCAGCCCGACGCGATGGACCAATTCTTTGAAACGACGGTCGCCGCGCAAGGGATCAAAGTAGGGGTGCACGTTGAGCAATCCCAGAATGTTTGACTGTTCCTTGTAGGCATTCTCGAGCCAGACGAATGCCTGCTCGTTGTCGCCGAGCCCCAGATAAGCGTTCACAAAGGCGGCAGACGGAACATAGCGTTTCTGCTGCTGTCTTTTCAACTCCTCAAGCAGTCGAAGCGCATCCGCACGGCGCCTCGCATGCGCATAGGCCCTGACCAACACGCCCATCGTAGCCGAATCACGGCCGCTGGCGGCAAGTGCCTTCTCCAGCACCGCAATCGCTTCGTCCGGTTGGCTGTTGGCAATCAGCGGGAATGCCAGATACCAATCGTCGGGGTGGGATCGCAATTCCCGGATAGCCTCCTCGTAACGTCTGGCGTGAAACAATATGAAGCCGTACGTTCTGCCCGCGCCTCCTAGCGGTCAAGCTCGTGGGCACGCTGGGCCCACCCAAGGGCCTCGTCCATCCGCCCCTGGCACAGAAACCACATCGCAAAGTGTTCGTGCGCCCTGGCATCGTTCGGGTTCAGCTCCAGGGCCCGCTTGTATTCCGCCTCCGCCTCGCTCCACTGCCATTGTCGCTGATATGTCTCACCCAGCAGGACATGTGGTTCGGCAAGCTCTGGATCCAGTTCAAGCGCCTTCCGAGCGGCGCTGATCAGTTTTTGACGCACCTCATTGGGCGGGACGCCGGCACGAAGTATCCCGCGGGCGGAATAGATGGATGCTAAACCGACGTAAGCTGGGGCAAAGTTAGGATCCATTCTGATCGTCTCCTCAAAGGAGGCAATGCTCTTTTCAGACTCGCCACTGCCTAATTCATCTTCGGCTTTGAGGTAGCTCTCGTAAACTTCAGGCGAGACTTGATGCGCCGCAATCAGCCTGGCACGCTCTTCTCCGGTGACCTTGACCTCCACTCTGCGCGCAATGGATTGTGCCACCTCGCTCTCAAGAGCAAGTACGTCCCCCAACTCGCCGTCGTACTCATCGGACCAAAGGTGCTCGTCAGTTGAGCCGCGAATCAACTGTGCGTGCACACGAATCCGGCTGCCCTGCCGTATCACCGAACCTTCGACCAGGGCATCCACTCCAAGTGTCCTGGCAATCTCTGGCACTGAGAGCTTCGTACCCTTAAAGCGCATGACCGAGGTACGGGAAACGACGCGCAGATCATGGATCCGGGCCAGGCGTCCGCAAAGCTCTTCGGTCATCTCGTCAGCCAGGTATTCTTGGGTTGAGTCGCCCGACAGGTTGTCCAGAGGCAGGACTGCCAGAGACCTGATTTTAGGTGGGGTCGGATGCCCAGCGCGGCCCCGGGCCACAACGTAGGTGACGGCAATAAGCGCGATTAAGGCCACCCCGCCTAGAGCAAGCCAGAGTCGCGCCCACGAAGTCCGGGTTGGCCGGACGTCGACGTCTTCATCCGCTGACAGCTCCGCGCTAGGCTCTTCCTCTTCTTCCAGTCGCAGTCTGCGGCCCTGCGACCAGGCATCGAGCTCCGCATGAAACGCGTAAACCGAACCTATCCTGGCATGCTGGTGCCGGTGAACCGGCATCCCCTCGCGCTTTTCCCATCGCTGGACCGTTTTCACGTCACGATGGAAGTACGCGGCGATCTCTTTCCACGAGTCCAGCCGGTCATCGGGCGATCTCACCGGCGCCAGTATGCCTGAGGACGGATCGCCCATGCTGTACTCCTGACTGGTTCCGCGGCTATACGAACCGTGAGGGAGCTTGATTGTACCCCCTTTGCTGGTACAAAGCACGGTATTTGGGGGCGAGGCGGCAATTCCGCTCTTTGCCCTTTGACGGCATTAAGAAAGTGCCCGAATGTGTGTCTGCAAGTCTTCCCCGAAATAGAAAAGGAGGCTTCAAAATGCAGAGACGATTGACGTGGGTAGGACTATTCAGCGCCGCCATCGTTGTCACGGCCCTTTATCACCCTCGAAAGGTCCATGCGACGCCGGCTCAGGGGTTCACGAGCATAACGCTAGCCCAGGGCCAGTTCGACGAAATCAACGTCTTTAACCAGTTCCTTCCACCGAACACAAAGAATATCTGGCTGTCGTGGCAGAAGACGAAGGGACTGTCAGACGGGTCTGTCCTGAGCAATGTTTGGCAGCCGGGAGGAAGCACAGGCTGGCATACGCATCTTGGCCACACACTGATCTTTGTCACGGCCGGAGCGGTAACGCAGTATGAGGGGGACGACTCCACCTGCACGCCGCACGTGTACACAACGGGCATGACATTTGTTGACGAGGGTGGCGACCACGTACACATCGTCCGAAACGAAGGCACCGTCGTGGCGCAAGTGATCGCTGTCCGACTCATTCCCGCAGGTCAGCCGGGTCGGATTGATGCTCCGGACCCGGGTAACTGCCATTTCTGATGGGGGCGAACTGATCCCACGTCTGCAACATATCGCCCGCCGATGAGGAGAACCGCTCGAACGAGCCGGAGACTCCTCGCCGACCCGATATACCCGGGAGAGCACAGATTTTTCCATCTAAGAACGGAGAATCGAAATGCGACACGTCATCAAATGGACTCTGCTCTGCATGGCTGTCACTAACCTACTATTCGCAGCCAACTATCGCTTCGTGAAAATTGACTTTCCAAATGCCACTTCCACGCGCGCGAACGGCATCAATGCTCGCGGGGACATCGTTGGCCTCTACTTTGATACTGACAATGTCGGTCACGGGTACTTGCTGCACAAAGGCGTCTTTTCCACCATCGACTTTCCCGGTGCGACACTGACCGCTCCGTTCTCCCTGAACGCTCGGGGCGATATCGTTGGGCGCATCACCGATGCCAATGGTGCGGACCACGGATTTCTCCTGAGCGGCGGAAAGTACACCCAAATTGACTACCCGGGAACATCTGCTACTTGGGCTCAAGGCATTAACAACGCGGCTGACATTGTAGGAAGTCATGACGACCAGGCCGGAAACGAACATGGTTTCCTCTGGAAGGATGGGACATTTCGTAACATCCACGTTCCCGGCTCCTCGTGCGAGCACGTAGGGATGGCCCAGGATAATGGGCGAGTGTTGGTCGGTTCCTTCTGTAACGAAGCCGACGGTATGCTTTACGGTTTTGTCCGCAACAAGCAGGAGGAATTCCAGACGATCCATTTCCCCGGCACCGGTCTGATCTGTACCGGCGTTCGCTGGATTAACGAAAGGGGAGACATCGTCGGGCCGTACAACAGGGTCAACACTCCTGACGAATGCTTGACCAATAAGCACGGATATCTCCTGCGGGAGGGGAAGTTCGTCACAATAGACCCGCCCGGTGCTGTGGATACTCAGCCCGACGCAATTAATGATGACGGGGTGATCGTTGGCGTATTTACGGATAGAGCAGGTTTAAGCCATGGTTACATAGCCATCCCGAAGGCAGATGAAAAGTGAGGCAGGTGCCTTTTTGCTCACGCCCTCGTTGGAAGCCTCGGAAGCTGGATCAAATGTTGTCGTGTGCACCTAGTCGTGTTCGGACCCATCAAGAATTTACACCAGCAAAGATGGGCTGGCGGGTTGAAACTCCCGGCAGCACACCGACTCAGGGACCGAGTCGGTCAAAGGCCATCAAAGCTCGACCAGGAGAAATGTCCATGAAACGCTCGTCTATGACCTCCAGCCTGCTTTTACTTCTCGTTTTATTCTGCAATTGCGGAGGAGGAAGAGCTTCAGTTCATTCTCCAACTACTGTTCCACCTACTGTGCCACCAATCGGGTTGGAGTTGAAGATTCCCGGCAATTGGGAACTCGCAACACGATCCACCGTGGGGATGCCCGCCTTGGGAATTGGTGGCAGCATCATCCAATCCGGCAGTACCGTGAACGGCGCAGTGCATGTGGACGGTTCGAGTTGTTTTGAACAGCCAACTGCCATCGGCCTGATTGGCACCCTGACGGACGGCAACGTCTCCCTGACATCCGCGTCTTTTGAGGGACAGGTCATTACACTCGCCGGGACGATCACCAAGAAAGACGGCTACCCCTATGAACTCACTGGCACTTATACCATCGACGGAGGCTGTGCCAGCGGCGACCAGGGCAACGTAACCGGCTACAGTGTGGATGGAATCAACGGAGTCTGGTATGGCAACTTAACCACAGCGGGAGGTGCAGATATTCACTGGGGTACTGACCAGTTGGGTCAGGTTGGCGCCAGCTCCGAGGGCAGCTTTGGCCTAACCGGGAATTTTAATTTCGACGGTGCCTGCTTTCATTCAGGGAAGCTGACACCAGGACCGTTCCCCACACCCAGCTTCATCTTGGGTACGTCCGTGGCACTTGACATTCCTACAGACAATGGCACCATTGCTTTTGTTGGGACGGCGGACCCTGACGGTTTGATTCGAGGGACGTACACGGTCACTGGCGGCTCTTGTGAATCTACCGGCAGGGGATACCTATCGCCATGGGAGTACTGACGCCGGATGCAATGCAAGAGGGTGAGCGAGAATCTAATGATTTTCGCCCGCGCAACTTCGTGTCCTAGGCAGCTTTACTGCCGCCGTTTTTTGCTGCGATTCCCACCAGAGTTTTTCGCTCTCAAGGTTGCCCAGTCAATTCGGTGACGCTAGCCTTTTCAGGGGCAACAGAAGAAGGCTGCGAAGGCCCCTGCAAGGACGCGCACGGACAAAGGATACCGGGCTAGACCATCGGGATAAGGTTTTGGAAACTCACTCAGGTCTTTCCGTTCGTCTAAAGTTGGCGGAGCTCGTCGGCTCCCTTCAACTTGTGCATCACACATCGTTGCTTGTCGCGGGCGATCAAACCCATATCCCATAGGTCTCTAACTAAACGGTTAGCCGCGAGTTGTGGCCCCTCTCCTCTCTGTACATGATCGTAGCCGAGCGCAGTCGCGACCCAATGATCGCCTTCCGGGTACACATAAACTGGCAAGCGCTCATATGCTGTGCGCTCGTCGTACGCGCTCTTTTCAATCATTCCAAGATGTTATCGCGCAAGTAGGCTGAAAACCAACGTTACCTTCGGGTTCCACTATTTGAAATGTGCTCCAAGGCGCGCCAAGGACTCCCCCGTTTGATGTCGAAGGTGCGGGTCCGGTTAGTTCCTGCAGTTTTGAGCAAGGCACGATGAGCGGAAATAAAGCGTGAGAACACGGCGAGAGAAGGCTCATTCGAGTTCGACTCCAGCTTTCGGAATCCCGGAAATTGCATAACCTCCTGAGTTGCGTCCCGGATCTTCTTGAGGCCAGTTCGGATCGGCTCGAATTTCTTAGCCCAAGGGAAATCCACCCCCGAGATTTGGGAGTTCAAAAAGACGAGAACACAAGGAAACAGCACGTCCTCGCGACATCCCGCCCGCGTAAGCGCTTGGAAGGAGTCGACAAACTGTGATCGCCGTGATCTGGGAATTTGGTTCGTGACGCTTGTAGTGCCAACCGTACGAAATTCATACCAATCAGCTTCGAGAAATGTGTGGAAGAGTTCGAATTCCAGAGCAGTATGTTTTTGGTGAGGTGTTGCCATACAGGGATGTTCTCTGGTTTGCTGAAGCCGCGCCAGTTACTGACGTGCTGGAACAGATTGCGCCGCTTTTCGGTCGCGAGTTGTCCTGTGAACCCGCTGAGAACCGCGCTATTTGTAATGCGTGGAGAATAATTCACCAGAACCGTTCGTGACTGCGGAAAGCGCTGCTGAGTTCTTGAGCGTGCGACCGCGCGATTTGCTCGGTTTGGCCCGGTAGCGGGCAATCCCAGCCTATCCGCTCGGCTTTGGCCCTCGCAGAATTTGGCGCTTTCGCCTCTCGGAACTTTCGCGTGCCCTAACAATGCTTACAGAACATAATCATACCCAGCAGCCTTCCACGGCCAAAAGGAGATGACGAATGGCACGTGGATGGTTAAGACAGGAGGAACGAAAGAACGGAAAAACTTGGGTGCTGCGTTTCATGACCACCAGAAAGACCGACAGCAACCGAGTCGAGCACAAAGTGCCGGTTGGACTTGTGCGAGATTTCCCGAGTGAGTCGGCGGCGTGGATGGAAGTGGAACGTCAGCATCTGAACGTGAACTCTCCGGATTTTAGGGGTGCCGTGAAGTTTCTTGATCTTGCCGAGCACTACATCGAGCACGAACTCGGCGATCAGAGCGATGCGGTGGATCCTAAGTCCCACAGTACCATCGGCGCGTACAAGCGCATCCTCCGGAAGCGCTTAATTCCGCGTTGGGGTAACGGGTTGCATTGGGCATCGAGCCACTGGAGATCGAGCAGTGGTTGAAAGCGGTCAAGAAAGAAGAACAGCTGGAGAATCCGACGGTGGACAAAACTCGAAGAGTGATGTCGCTGGTCCACAAGAGCGGCATGCGTTATGGTTTGATCCCTCGCGACGAGGAATCGAATCCATTGCGTTTTGTGCGCTGCAAAACCACGAGCGAATACGAAGCCTTGATCCTGACCCCGAAACAGTCTTTCAATTTGCTGATGGCGTTGCCGGAACCCGAGCGCACCTTGACGCTCTTGGCTGCAGCAACAGGGCTAAGAGTTTCCGAGTGCCTTGGACTGCAGTGGCAAGACGTGGATTTTCTCAATCAGCAGATCTTCGTACGTCGCACGTGGTTATCCGGAAGGGCGGGTTTGCCGAAAAGTAAGGCATCTAAGGCTCCGGTTCCCATGCATCTCCTTCTCGCAAGGTTTATGCAGGACTGGAAAAACGAGACACCCTATGGTCAGCTCACGGATTGGGTTTTCGCTAGTTCCCGGCTGAAAGGCAAGCAGCCTCGCAGCGCGAGCATTATGGTTGAGGACTACGTTAGGCCTGCGGCGATCAACGTCGGCATTCTGGCGACGCACGACACACGTAGGTTCCGGTTCCACAACCTGCGGCACTCGCTGGCATCATTCCTGGTCAGTGTCGGGACAAACCCGAAAGTAGTTCAGGGTTTGCTCAGGCATAGCGATGTCCACACAACCCTGCAGCTTTACAGCCAGAGCGTGAGCGCGGATCGGCTCGCGGCTCAAGGCACAATGCTCGATGCGATGGGTGTCCGACCGGAGTTGGTAAATTGAAAAACGGGCTAGCGACGGGCTACGGGAAAACGCTGGAACTGCGTAACCGCTTTAGAATATGGTGGCCAGGGACGGAATTGAACGATTCGGCGTCCCATGTTTTCAGCAAGTTGCTGATTCCACAAAGGACAGAAAGGACACGGAGGACAGGAAAGACGGATTTTGTGTGCGAATTGTGTGCGGTTTTTTCATGTGAAGTGAGCGAGGACTTGGTCGTGCAAGCGAACGTATTTTCATCCGGGGCTCCACCCCATCATGCGGAATCGAATCTCATGCTAATCTGTGCCAGTTCGGCGGAGGTGAGCCGTGCAAAAAACCGAGATCATGAAGCGCTTTATCCATCGGGACGTCGTGAAGGCGCTGGTCTACTCACGATTGGACTACGACCATCCGATTGGTGAAGTGCTGGAACGAGAGGCGGAGATCGTTGGCCAACCCGGCTGCGTGCGGGTGCTCGACGAGAGTGGCGGCTGGATCATGCTCGAGGACCGCATCAAAGAACTGAAGAGCGACCCACGCTACGCCGCTCTTTTCCTGCAGCCGGAAGCGAAGATCGCGAAAGGCAGTATGGAGCAATTAAGCCAGAACTTCGACGCGATCGCCGCAGGCAAGGTCGAGGTCCAGTAAGACTTTCCGCGCGAGCGCTGTGAAGGGCGGACTTGGTTTCAGGTCTCGCCCGATTCAATCTCGTGGGGTGGGGTTCGATGAGATTGCGGCCGACACAATTCTTGTTTTCACTGCTTCTTCTGGTAATTCCCTTTGCAATTGACCTGAAGGCCCAAACCACGATTTCTGGTGGCTTGGCCGGTGTCATTACCGATCAGAGCAATGCAGTTGTGCCGAACGCGGACGTCAAAATCAAAGACAGCCGTAAAGGTACCGTGCAGTCAACAAGAACTGATCAAGAGGGAGTGTATCGGTTCTTCTTTCTCGCTCCCTCCAGCTATGTACTGACTGCGGCGCATGAGGGCTTTCGCAAGGAGAGCAGGGCGGTGAACGTGTTGCTGGGACCTCCAGTAACGGTGAACGTCACCCTCGAAATTGCGCAAGCACACAGTGAAATCTCGGTGACTGATGAAGCACCCGTCATCCAGGCTGTCAGCGGGGATGTCTCCGCGACCATGAGCCAGAAACAAATTTCAGAAGTTCCAAACCCGGGCAACGACCTCACTTATGTTGTGCAGACGGCCCCGGGCGTGGTAATGAACACTGACCAGTCGGGCATCAGCTCGAATTTTTCGATCTTGGGAATGCCGGGTACTTCCAACCTGTTCACCGTGAATGGAATGAACGACAACGATAACTACTTAAACCTTAATCGGGCTGGTTCACTCGGGCTTCTGCTCGGGGAGAACCAGATTCAGGAAGCGACGGTTGTGAGCGTCGGTTACTCCGCTCAATTCGGTGGCGCAGCCGGCGGAAACATAAACTACATCACCAAGTCGGGAAGCAATGGTTTTCACGGCAATGCGCAGTACTACTGGAATGGCCGCATATTGAATGCGAACGATTGGTTCAACAAATCATTCGGCAACCCGCGCCCTTTTGATATCGCCAATCAGTGGGCCGGCTCTCTCGGCGGTCCAATCAAGAAGGACAAACTTTTTTTCTTCTTCGATACCGAGGGTCTGCGACTGCTCATCCCGCAGTATTTCTTTGTGACAATTCCGAGCCTCCCATTTGAGACAGCAACCATCGCCAACGTCGATTCGAAGTTCGGCCTTGCTTCTGCCTCGGATACTTTTTATAGGGAGATCTTCAGCCTGTATAGCACGGCGCCAGGAGCACATTCAGCCCAGGCAGGCGATTTTGCAGGTGGTCTCGGCTGCGCCGGTTTCTCAGATAGGGAAACGGGTCTCGGCGTAAACACTCCCTGTGCCGCGCATTTCTTCACGAGTCGCGGCCGCCCAAGCCAGGATACGCTGACGTCCGGTCGAATGGATTGGAACGCCAGTAACAGCGACCGCGCCTTTCTTTTGCTTGAGTACGACAGCGGTTACAATGCGATCCTCACGGATCCTATCAGTTCGGTTTTTGATACTGATTTCAATCAGCCCTGGTGGCAAGCCCAGCTCGTCGAGATCCACACCTTCAGTTCATCCGGTGCACTTCAACTCCTCATGGCAGGTTCCTATTTCGCCCCGATCTTCCAGGTCAAGAATCCATCCAAGGCGCTCGCGGCGTTTCCCACTACGTTGAGTTTTGTGCCGAATACATTCAACGGACTGGGCGGCGGAGACTCCTGGAGCGCGTTGGGAACGGGAAGATTCAACACCCAGTATCAACTTTCTGCAGATGCTGTGAAAACTCGGGGCACGCACAAAATCGGATTCGGTACAACTTTCTCGCGCATCTATTGGAGCGAATTGCCCAACAAGAACAACGCCGTGGGACAACTGACTTCGCAGACGCTCGATGCCTTTTACCAAGGTGGTGTGGATCCGGCCTCCCCATCAACCGACTACACTGTGCTGGCGCAATCGTTCACATCGCAGGGCAAACTGCCAATCAGTTTCTTAAATATTGGATTCTACGGCCAGGATGAGTGGCATTCACAGCCGAACCTGACGTTCACCCTTGCACTTCGTGCTGAACATGATTCCAACCCCGTGTGCCAAAGTGGCTGCTTCGCACGGTTCAAGTACCCATTTGAGTCGATCAGCCATGACCCAGCGCAACCATTCAATCAGGTGATCCTGATCAACCAGAAACATGCTCTTCAGGGGATTGACGATATTCTGTGGTCTCCGAGATTCAGTTTTGCGTGGCAGCCTCTCGGTACCTCGCATAACACGATAATCCGGGGCGGCATCGGAATTTTCTATGACCAGCTGCCTGGCAGCCTTGCGAATTCATTTTCGAGCAACGCGCCGATCAATAATTCGTTCACCACCTTCGGAGATAACCTTGCCCCGAATGAAACTACCAGCCTGTTCAAAGATGCTGCAACTTCGAATGCGGCGTTTCTCAATGGTTTCGCCAGCGGTCAAGATCTAGCTCAGATTCAGAGTGCAATTCCAAACTTCTTTCCCCCAGCTATGACTGTGGCGCAAAGGATCACGCACTCCCCGCAATATCAAAGATGGAGCCTCGAATGGCAGCAGGCCTTTAGCTTCAGCACATCCCTCGGCATTAGCTACTTCGGCCATCATGGCATTCACGAGCTCCTGCAAAACGCAAACGCAAATGCCTACGGCTTCGGCTCACTCCCTGCGGGGCTCTGTACGAGCCCCCCTGTTCCGCCTTGCGCTGACCCTCGATTCAGCGGGGTAACGGAGTATGTAACGCACGCAGTCTCCAACTACAACGGCGTGGTGGTTTCTTTCCAGCATCGCTTCATGCATTGGACCCAGGGTCTATTTCAGGCGAACTACACATACAGCCACGCCTTCGACGAAGTCTCCAACGGCGGCCTGCTCAGCTTCACCTCCGCCGGTCTGGCGTTTCCGCAAGATCCCAACAATCTCCGTGGTGCATACGGACCGGCTGAGTACGACGTACGGCACTCGTTCAATGCCAACTATGTGTGGGAACTGCCAGCAAAATCGGCACTGCGTGGCCGGGGGCCAGATTCTCTGACTAAAGGATGGATAGTCTCGGGAACGATTTTTGCCCGCACTGGATTTCCCTATACCGTGATCGACTTTGCCGAATCGGGCGCTCTTGTGACCAAGAACTCTTTCGGAATGATCTATGCTGTGCCGGCAGATCCTCTCGGCCTTGCTCGATCATGCGGAGAAGGTGCAGCCGCTCCGCTTGCCCCTCGCCCCTGCCTGCCACCCCAGCTCTCAGCGAATGGGCAGCCCAGTCCCAATGCCCTATTCTTACAGGCAGGATGCGAGACGGGGTTCAACGCCGGCAATTTGCCTGGCCCATCCGGCCCGTGCGGTGGTCCGCTTGTAACCTTCGCCCAAGGAAAAAATCACTTTCGCGGACCAAGCTATTTGAACACCGACTTTGCTGTTATGAAGAAGACGAAACTACCGAGGTGGGAGAACGGCGAATTGGGAATCGGAGTGCAATGTTTCGACCTTTTTAATCATCCCAATTTTGGCTTTCCCGATGGCTTTCTGTCAGACCAAATGTTCGGGCAGATTGGTTACTTGGAGCAGCCACCTACGAGCATCTTGGGCGCTTTTGCGGGGGCTGCTGCTCCAAGGATGATTCAGCTGAAGGCGCAGTTCCAGTTCTGAATCTCAATGGCAATGACAGCAGTGGATTGTGCAAGAGTTCCCTCTCGGTCAAAAATTCTCCATCATCCACAAATTTCCGTTCGTGACCCAGCTCTGGATGGCCAGATAGCGGCCGTCCGGCGATGGGAGCGCGAGGGTTTCGCCGGAAGCTCCAGCATTCTCCCACAGGACGCGGGCGTTTCCCTGAAGATCCACGTGCAGAAGCACGTGCTTTCCAGGCACGCCGGCAACCAAGAACAAACCTCTTCCGTCGGCAGCCCAACTGAATTCCTGCAAGTTGCTCCACCCATTCACTTTGATCTCACGTATCGATTCACCTCGCACAGAGAGAATGTAGATCGGGCCTGCGGGACTTCTGGTCGCGGCTACGCGTGCCCCGTCGGGGGAAAGATCCCAGAACCACCAGTTCTCGTTCGGATCAAGTGGAAATCGAAGAAGCTCGGGGCCGCGTCCTTTCAACGGATCCACCGTTGAGATGATCACCTGCTTGCGATCCTCGTTTGGCTCGGCAATCGCGCACATCTCAGAGGGAGGCCTCGCGCAGGAAATCAAGCTCTTCCCGGGCCTCGCAGTGAACAAAAGCTGGGATGGCCCTCCCCTGATCGGAGCCCGCATGACCGGTTCCCCGGCACTATCCCCGGCTCCCAAATAGAGAATCCAATTGCCATCCGGAGTCGCCCGAGGGTTTCGGCCGTAGCCGTTGGTCACGAGCGGCTGTGCTGTCTCTTCGTTGAGAGCTTGTTTGTAAATGCCGAAATTGCCTGTACGGTTGGAGGCGAGAATCACGTTTTTGCCATCGGCCGACCAGTCCGCCACGCCGTCCGAGCTTTCACTCAGCGGAAAATGCCTTGGCTTGAGGATTCGCCTGCCGTTTGCTTGCACATCGGCCAAGTACGAGGTTATGTGTCCCACGCCTTTCAGGAAAACAACACGCTTGCCCTCCGCAGTCGCACTCACGTAACTCATACAGGAGCCGGTCCAGTCCGATAGCCGCTTCGGCTTGTCGATGAGCTGGCCTGTGCGTGGGTCAAGCCGCGTCGTCCAAAAATTGCATTTGTCGGGAATATCTCCGGGTTCTCGAACTGAATACAGGAACCGTCCATCCGGCAACCAGAATGAAAAATCATCTACGTTCTTCAGGTCAGAGAGTGCCGATAACGCGACCTCGGGACCGCCTTCGAGATTGCGGCTGAGAACCTTTCCCCCTCCGGCTTCATCCTCCTGGCCGTAAACGATTCGCCGGCCATCTGGGGTCAACAGCATTCCGAGGATTGGACTGGCTGGGGGCGTTTCCAAAATTTTGCGAGCCTGCTCTCCGCTTGGCCCCATCAACCAAAGTTCGCGCCCTTTGTTTGTCGTGAAGGCGATAAGCGAGTCAACCGGAGAGACGGCATAAGCTACGGCTTTGTCCCGCAGCTTCTGCGGTGCTCCACCGAATATCGAGACTACCCAAATGTTGGTGTCCTCTGTGCCCCATAGCGCCGGGCCCTGTGCCGCCGGATGAGCATTGGCAACGAACCTGGTACTATCCGGGAACCAAATTGCAGCGGGTGAGCCGCCGGAACCAATCTCCCATTGCACACTCTTGCTATTGAGTCCACTAGGCACAGGAACCATTCGAGTCTCGCCAGTCTGGATGACCTTGATGTACATTCCGTTGATATCTGCATACGCGAGATATCTGCCATCTGGAGAAATCGCTCCACTGGTAACGCGGTTCTCGAACGAATTGACCGTGAGTTGGCGAAGCTTGAGTTCGGGAAGAGCAGGGGGCTGGCGTTTAGCGAGCCACAAACTTGCACCCACGACCAACAACACAACAAGAGTTCCTAAAGCCAGAAGCCACCGGCGAATGGGAGAGCTCAACTCCTGCGCTCGCTTCAATGCTGCCAAGTCAGCGCGAATTTCCGCTGCTGATTGGTAGCGTGCATCCCGGTCCTTTTTGATGGCGAAGTCGATGATGTTTTCGAGTTTGGCGGGAACTGTGGGATTCAAATGCCGCACCGGACTAGGCATGTCCTCGATGATCGCGTTTTGTAGCTCTGGCCCCGTTTCCCCCTTGAAGGCGTGTTGCCCCGTGGCCATCTCGTACAGCACCAGACCAAAGGAGAACAGATCCGTCCGCACATCCAACTCTTCGCCCCGAATCTGTTCCGGCGACATGTAACCTGCCGTGCCAATGGCCATGCCAGTGCGGGTCAGAATGAGATTCGGATGCCATTCCGGGTCCGCCAGTTGTTGTTCCGAGATACTTTGCTGCTGATCTGGAGTTTCGGGCTCCTCCAATTTGGCCAACCCAAAATCCAAAATCTTGGGTTGGCCGCGAGGTGTAACGAAGATGTTGGAGGGCTTGATATCGCGGTGAATGATGCCTCTCGCATGTGCAGCCTTCAATCCGTCTGAAATCTGGACCGCCAGCTCAAGGAGTTCTGCCGTTGGTAGTGGCTGTGCCCCGATACGCCTCTCCAATGTCTGCCCTTCTAGCAACTCCATGGCGATGAAGGGTTGGCCATCAGCCTCATCCACGTCATAAACGGTGCAGATATTGGGATGGTTCAGCGCCGAGGCGGCGTAGGCCTCACGTTGAAAGCGTTCCAGCGCTTGTGGATCACGGGAGAGTTCGGGCGGCAAGAATTTCAATGCAACACTGCGACGTAGTTTTGTATCTTCCGCTTTGTACACCACGCCCATGCCGCCGCTGCCGAGTTTGTCTAGCAGACGAAAGCGAGGCGAGATTCTGCCGACGAGGTTCTGATCCGCGTTCTGTTCATTGGCATCGTCCTTCGCCACGAGTTGGGCCACTATGTCGAAGGCAGGTGATTCGATAAAACCCGCTGCCGAGCTCTCGTGAGAGAGCAGAGATTCAACTTCTTTGCGAACTTCGTCGTCATCTGGACACTTTTCTCGCAGGAAAGCAGCACGCTGGTCCCCTGTCAGGTTCAGTGCAGAATGAAAGAGTTCCCTAACTCGCCGCCAGCGCTCAGGCTCCATCGCGGTCGCCTCCGCGAAGCTCACGAAATAGCCAAACCTTGGCAATCTTCCAGTCGCGCATCACGGTTTCGGAAGAGACCTTCATCACCTCAGCAGTCTCCTTGACGCTTAGGCCACCAAAGAACCGTAATTCGACGACTTTACTCTGGCGCTCGTCCACAAGCGCAAGCCTCTTTAGGGCATCATCCAGTGCCAGGAGGTCAAAGTCGGGCTCGGGGGTCACCAGCATCGTTTCTTGAAGGTCAACATGAGGCGCCGCCCCTCGACGTTTCTGAGAACCGCGAGAGCGCGCGAAATCAATCAAAATGCGCCGCATGAGCTGCGCGCAGATGGCCAGAAAATGAACCCGGTTTTGCCACTTAACCTTCCGGACATCCACCAGCCGAAGATAGGTTTCGTGAATGAGGGCCGTGGTCTGAAGAGTGTGCCCAGGACGTTCGTGAGCCATGTATCGGCGTGCCGTTGAGCGGAGTTGCTCGTACACCAGAGGCGTCAGCTTGTGTAGTGCTTCTTCGTTACCCTCGCCCCATGCCCGTAGAAGACGAGTTACGTCGAGCGACGATGCCAGACGCATAACCCCTACGCCTCCACAACCTGGTCACTAGCGCGTGAGCTTATCACAGGCCCTCGTCAGCCAGCCAGCGTCTGCCGGCCTGACAAATTGCGAAAGGTTGCCAGCTTCCTGCCAGATTTTCCGCCTATAAGAACGGGGGCAACAAGACGAAATGCCGAAGGAGGCAACATGAAATCAAGAAAAGGGATATTGATCGCTGCGGCCATCTCAACTTTTGCACTCGCGATTCCAATTCACGTCGTCGCGCAGCACATACGCTACAAATTGATCGACCTCGGCACGCTTGGCGGCCCTAATAGCGGTGTACCCGGAGTCTTCTTTGAGATTGACAACGCCCCGGGAGCCGCCCAGGTGATCAGTGAGCAGGGAATCGTCACCGGCACGGCGGATACTCCCACGCCAGACCCACTTTGCTTTTTTGACGATTGCTTCTATTCCAACACCTTCCAATGGCAGAACGGTAAGCTGACCAGTTTGGGCGCGCTTCCAGGTGCACAGCTTAGCGGTCCCAGCTGGATTAGCGGCAATGGACTGATCGCCGGGATCTCTGAAAACGGGAAAACCGATCCTTTGCTCGGGGTCCCTGAAGGTCGTGCGGTGCTTTGGCGGAAGAGCCAGATCACCGACCTAGGAACCCTGCCCGGCGGATACGAGAGTTTCGCGTGGGGAGTTAACAACCGTGGACAGGTGGTCGGAAATGCTACCAATGGCACCGTGGATCCCTATTCGTACTACTATTCCACGATTTTTGGCATCAGCAATGGAACCCAAACGCGGGCGTTTGTATGGGACAAGCACAGCGGGATGCAAGATTTGGGTACTCTGGGAGGTCCCGACGCCTGGGCCGCGTTCGTGAATGAACAAGGGCAAATAGCTGGAATATCCTTTACAAGCTTTACGCCGAACGCTGACAACGGCCCTTCCTGCGCGCCCAATGTCCCCAACCAGGATCCTTTCTTTTGGGAGAAGGACAGCGGCATGATCGACATTGGAACCTTTGGCGGCACATGCGGAGCGCCCCAAGCCTTCAATCAGCGGGGTCAGGTGGTTGGCGGATCTTTCTTGACCGGAAATAGCGCGGTCCATCCCTTTTTGTGGGACCGGAGCAAACAGCCACCGTTAAGGGACCTGGGCACGTTCGGAGGCGACAACGGAACAGCGAATTGGATCAGCGACTCCGGACTGATTGTGGGCTGGGCCGATTTCCCTGGGGACCAGATCCATCATGCGGCTCTTTGGAGCGACGGTGTAATGACTGATCTCGGGACCGTTGGTACTGATCCGTGCAGCCGCGCCTTAGCCATCAACTCAAAGGGTCAAGTTGTTGGTGGATCATCCGACTGCAACACATTCCTGCACGCGTACATCTGGGAGGACGGCGGACCCATGATTGATTTGAACACCTTTGTTCCTCCGAGTTCCGACCTCACGCTGACGCTGGCAACTTTCATTAATGAACACGGAGTGATCGCCGGAAACGGTGTGCTCTCGAACGGCGATACGCATGCGTTCGTGCTCATCCCGTGCGGGGAGGGCGATGATGCCTGTAATAACGCTGCAAACTCGACTGGCCCAACCCAACGAAACACAGGGACTGCCGTGCCAAGTCTCAAAAGCACGAAGCAAGGTGGTGTCCGGTCGGATCGATTCAATATGGCGCGTTGGTAGACGTGGACACATGCGTTCCGCATCGAGCGCGTTGGCTGATTCGAATGGAACGGTGCCGGCCAGTCAGCGGTCAAATGAATAATGACCAAGGCGTCTGCGGCACGCAGACGGTGGCAGCAAGTTGAGGAAAGAATCCACGATTGCGGGAGGAAAACATGAAAGACAATCTAAGACCTTCGTATATCGCCGCTTGTTTCGCGATGCTGGTGATCCCGTTTCAACTGATGGCTCAGCAGTACACCTTCACTGACCTCGGCACGTTGGGAGGCTCGTTCAGCCAGGCCAACGGCATTAACAATACGGGCTCGGTGACTGGCTTCTCGACTCCTCCCGGCGATCTGGTAGTACACGCCTTCCGCTGGGAGAAAGGCATCATGACCGACCTAGGTACGCTCGGAGGACCAACGAGCTTCACCCCAGACGACAACCATCTGGCCAGCAACCGCGGCGCCATTGTCGGCAGTTCGGACTCGTCAATTTTAGACCCTAATGGGGAGGACGCTTGTGGTGACGGTACGCAGCTTATATGCCTTCCATTCATTTGGCAGAAGGGCGTGATGACTGGCCTATCCCTGCTGGGTGGAAACAATGGGGCAGCGAACGGGATCAACAGCCGAGGACAGGTCGCCGGCGTATCAGAAACTCCCAACCTCGATCCAATCTGCTCGCCATTTTTTCTCCAGACTGAAGCTGTCGTCTGGCAAAACGGGCGTCCTCAAGAACTCCCTCCTTTACCAGGTGATCCCGATGGAAACGCACTCTCGATCAACAATGAGGGCCAGGTAGTTGGTGTCAGCGGTTGCGCGTCCGGCAATTTTGAGGCAGTGCTCTGGGAACACGGCACACCAATTGACCTTGGCAATTTGGGAGGTTTGTCAGGCAACGTTGCCTTCGACATAAATGACGGGCGGCAAGTGGTGGGTCAATCGGACCTGCCAGGCGATACGACTCATCACGCCTTTCTTTGGCAAAACGGCACGATGTCCGATCTGGGCACGATCTACGGGCTGCCAGTGAGTCTGGCCAATGGCATTAACAATAACGGCCAGGTCGCTGGCTTCTCGCAAGACTTGGACTCGAACTACACAGTAGCGTGGATTTGGCAGAACGGAGTGATGACGGATCTCAACGCCCTCATTCCCGCTGATTCTCCCTGGTTTTTGATCGAAGCGTTGGGCATCAACGATCGCGGTCAGATTGCAGGGCCTGCTGTCAACACCTTAACTGGCGAATATCACGGGTACCTGCTCACGCCCGTTCTGAGTGGTGGAAACGGTCCGCTGGCAGCGCACAATCGACGCAAACCGTCTTCGGATCTCCCAGAAAACATTCGCCAACTGCTGAAACAACGGATGAGCGTTCGACAGCGTTGGCTGGGCCCTGGAGAGCCAAGGAATTGATACTGCGAATCCATCGTGTCCTGCGGCGTACAAGGAGGAGACCATGAAATCTAGAATACCGTCATGGATCGGGTTCATCATCGCATTTGCTGCCCTGGCAACACCAGGCCTAGCCAGCACCACATGGTATGTGAATGGGGTGAGCGGGAGCGACAGCAACAACTGCATGTCATCTCTGGCCGCCTGCAAGACCATTGGGCGTGCCATCTCGCTGGCTGCTTCTGACGATTCAATCAACGTGGCGGCCGCGACCTATACGGAACGTCTCGCCATTGGCTTCAGCTTGATAATTCTCGGTTCCGGCCCAACAACGATTATTGACGGCGGAGGCGTCGGTACGGTGGTCACAATTTCCAGCGGTGCCCATGTCACCCTTTTGGAGGTGACCATCCGCCATGGTTATGCCTCCGCAGGTGGGGGTATCAATAACTCTGGGACATTGCTGATAAGCGCCAACGCTCTCATGGGGAATCAAGGCCCTTCACAATTGCGGAACTAACTGCAACACGGGTCAGGGCGGCGCAATCTACAACGCCGCCGGCGGCGTGCTGACGATTAGCGGCAGCACGATCAGCGGGAATAGCGCAGGCATCCCCGGCAACTACTTCTGGGGCGGCGGCAGAGGAGGCGGCATCTTCAACAGCGGTACACTGGCAAAGCACCGCGAGTGCCGAATATGCTGGTGGAAGACCATCTCAGGCCGGCCGCCAAACAGGTGATCGAAATCCCAGAAGGCCATCGGTTTGGCTTTCACAACCTAAGGCATGCACTGGCCTCGTTCCTTGTGAAGATCGGCACGGACAGCAAAACCATTCAAGATATGCTGCGCTGGGCAGACCCCTCAATTCTGCTCAAGGTCTACGCGCACTCCCGCATGGACAAGCGCATGGAGGCCCAAGCCAAAATGATCGAGGCCATGGGCTTAAACGAGGAAACCGCTCGCCACGTCATCCAGTAGGCGTGGGTGATCGACCGTGGGTGATTTTCACCCCTTCCAATCGCCAGAATTCCGCTAAGTTCTTTGAAATGTGGTGGCCAGGGACGGAGTTGAACCGCCGACGCCAGCCTTTTCAGGGCTGCGCTCTACCACCTGAGCTACCTGGCCACGTTTCCAGACCCGCTGTGTGCAGGCCACTAGGATTGTCCGCTTCCGCTTGATTGTGGCGGGACTAACTTACCGAACGCAATGACCGGAAGCGTGTGGAACGCCCTCGATTATAGCAACCGCACTTGTTTCCCTCAACCGGCAAAGCCCTTCACGAACTCCACCAGACTTCGCAACGCGATTCCCGAAGGCCCTTTCGCGATCCACGGTTTCTGATCTTCCATCCAGGCCGTGCCGGCGATGTCGAGGTGAATCCACGGCGTATCCTCGGCAAATTCTTTCAGGAACATTGCGGCCGTGACTGCGCCTCCCCAGCGTCCGCCCGTGTTCATGATGTCCGCAATCGACGAGCGAATCTGTTCTTTGTATTCATCGTCGAGAGGCAACCGCCACATTTTCTCGCCGGCTTTCTCGTTGGCATTGTGGAACCGGTTATACATATCGTCATCATTGGCGAAGACTCCCGCATTGGCGTACCCCAGCGCGACCACCACAGCCCCCGTAAGCGTAGCCGCATCCACCAGGTGCGTGCAGCCCAACTGCCGCGCGTAGAAAAGGCCATCCGCCAGCACTAGCCGTCCTTCCGCATCCGTATTAATGATCTCAATCGACTTGCCCGACATGGCGATCTGCACGTCGCCCGGCTTCTGCGCCTTACCGGACGGCATATTTTCAGTGGCGCACACGATGCCGATCACTTTGACTTTCGGCTTCAACAGGGCAATCGCGCGCATCGCACCAATCATCGTCGCGCCCCCGGCCATGTCGTATTTCATCTTCTCCATGCCATCGGCGGGCTTGATCGAAATGCCTCCGGTATCAAACGTAATTCCCTTCCCTACCAGCCCGAGCACTGGTTTGGCGGGCGCGCCGGCCGGTTCGTACGTCATGACGATTAACGCTGGGGGTTCATCGGAGCCTTGCGCCACGCTCCAGAACGCGCCCATCTTCATTTCTTTGATTTTGTCGGCGCCGTAGACTTCGCATTTCAATCCCACTTCGGAGCACATCTTCTTCGCACGATCGGCAAGAATCGTCGGCGTCATTCGGTTGGACGGTTCGTTGACCAAATCACGAGTGAAGTTCTGCGATTCGCCAATAATCTGCGCTTCATTGGCGGCTTTCTCCAGCGCGCTTTTATCGCCGCTGGCGACCACCGTCAGCGCGTCAATCTTCTGGTCCTTGCGGTCACTGCGATAATAATCGGGATCGAAATTGCCGACGTGCGCGCCCTCCACGATCGCACGCACCGCGTCCTCCCCGGAAATTCCCGTCGGAGCGACGAACGCGAAGCTGCGAATGCCGCGAGACTTCAGCGTGCGCACCGCGGTCCCCGCCAGGCGCCGCAGATCGTAGCTGGAAAATTTCTTTGCACTGCCGCCGCTCACCAGCAGCAAGCGTTTCGCCTTCAGCGAACTGGGCTTGTGGAGCAGATTCGTCTCCAACGGCTTGCCGTTGACTTCGCCGCTAGCCAGCAAATCCGCCGCAACAGACTGGATCGACGGATCGGAAGATGCGACTTTCAATTCCGGTTTCTTGTTTTTGTCGTTTCCCGGCGCGTTGGAATGATCGAGCACGACCGCGACCAGGGATTCACTTTCAACTTCTGCTGGAGTAGAGAGAGAGATTGTCGTCTTCATAGGCAAAGTGCGTTTTCAGAGATTCATTCCAGTATCGTCGGCAGAGCGGCAAAAGCGCAAGGGCGCCACACGATGCGCCGCGGTTTATGTGGCGCGGATTTATGTGGCGCGGGCGCCCCCGCCCGCGTGCTGTGGACAAGGAAATCCTAAAATCACTCAAAAGAATTCCTATCCGACCGTTCGCGGGCGGAGGCTCCCGCGCCCGCACATTCAGCCCGCCAGCGCGCTCGGGAAGCGCGTCTGAAAATCGAGCAGCCCGACCCACTCGGGCGTGATGGTAATGCGCACCATCGAAGAAACCATCGTGCGCAACTGGGCGAGCCAGCCCTTTGCCATCGCGGGATCGAAATAGCGCTCGGCGGCCGCGGCATATTCGGGAACAATCCCCTCGACGGACTCCAGCCGCGCCGTGCCGCGAATCAAGAGAACCTTATGCGGAAACGTGTTGTCGTCAATCGTGAGCGATACTTTCGGATTCTTCGCCAACGCCTTCAACTTCGGCGCCTTGGGCGGCGTGGCCATGATAATTTCGCGTCCATTCCAGTGAAACCAGATGGGAACGACGCGAGGCGTCCCATCGGTCCACACGTACGCGAGACGAGCAGGAATCTTTGAACGAAGCAGTTCTTGCGAAGCAGGTTGCTGCAGCAGGCTGAGATCTCCTTGCTGAACAGGAGGCATGATCGGCTCCTTTCCCGGTACGCCAGTGATCGAGCAAACGAATTCGAAAGGATTGTACTCTTCGGGCTCTAAACAGGATTTCGGTAAGAATCTTTGAACCAATCCCCGTTCATTACGTACCCATACTTGACACCGTCATCGCCAGGTGACGGCTTTTCTGCGCCTGGAGTATGATTTCAACGCCGCAGCCGAAAAGGTGAGCAAACATGATTATTCGCTGGAAGTTTGTCGCTCTCATCGTGGTTCTGGCGCTAGTTCTTGTTGCCCTGGTGAACCGAAAAACGGCCACCGCCGCCCCGCAGGCACCCGCCCCAGCAAAAGCTTCCGCGGCGAAAAACGCAGAAAAGAGCGAGAGCGTGTCGATCCCCGATACAACGCTCGCCATCAACTCGGCCACGCCAATGTCCCAGCGCATCGTGCACTACGAAATTGACGCCAAGTACGACGCCACGAAGCACACCATCGACGCCACCGAAGTTCTCGCCTATCACAACGTCACCGGCCAGGCCCTCGACCACTTCCCTTTCCATCTTTATCAGAATGCATTCCAACCCAATGCCACATGGGTGCGCGAGGCCAAGCGCGATGGCAGCCGCGACACGGTCTACGATCATTGGGAACCCAAGGAATACGGCTCGGAAGAGATCCAAAGCATTGAAGTCGTCGGACAGGGCGACCTGACGAAAAACCTGCAGTACATCGCTCCCGACGACGGCAATAAAGATGATAAGACGGTTATCGATCTGCGCGTGGCCAAACCAATCGCGCCCAACGCCTTCGTCCAGTTCAAAATCGCTTTCCACGAGCAGATGCCCGAAACGCAGGCGCGTTCAGGATGGAAGCGCGATTTCGTGCTCGGCGGCCAGTGGTTCCCCAAGGTTGCCGTGTGGTGGCACGGCGCATGGAACTGCCATCAATATCACGCCACCACCGAGTTCTTCGCCGACTTCGGCGTCTACGATGTGAAAATCACACTCCCGCAGAATGAAGTCGTCGGCGCCAGCGGCGTCGAGGTCGGCAGCGTCAACAACTCCGACGGGACCAAGACCGTGACCTATCGCGGCGACGACATCCATGACTTCGCCTGGACCGCCAGCCCCCGCTACAAAATCCGCGAAGCCACCTACCAGTCGCAGAATGGCCCCATCAAGCTGCGTTTCATGATGCAACCCGCGCACTGGAGCCAGGCCGAGCGCCACGAGCAAATTACCCGCGAGACCCTCGATCGCTTTGAAAAATGGTATGGGCCGTATCCTTACAAAACTCTGACCGTCGTCGATCCCGAGCCCGATTCTGCCGCCGAAGGCATGGAATACCCCACGTTCATCACCGGAGGCACCAGCTGGTTCATGCCCCAGGGCCTCCACTTCCCCGAGCTCGTGGTCGAGCATGAATTCGGTCATCAGTACTGGTATGGCATGGTCGCCACCAATGAATTTGAAGATGCCTGGATGGACGAGGGCATCAACAGCTACACCGAACTCAAGGTGCTGGATTCCATTCTCGGCGAGAACAACTCCATGCTGAACATTGCTGGCGCACACGTCGGCGAGCGCGCCGGGCAGAGACTCAACTATATCGGCGCTTCCGATCGGGACGCCATGGCGCAGAAAGGCTACGACTATTACAGCTCTAACTCCTACGCCGGTGTCACCTATGGCAAGACTGCCATCGTGCTGCTCACCCTGGAAGGGATCATCGGTCAGGACACCATGGCAAAGGCCATGCACGCCTACTTCATGAAGTATCGCTTCACCCATCCCACCAAAGAAGATTTCCTGAAGACGATCGAAGAAGTTTCCGGCAAAGACCTCCGCTGGTATTTCAACCAGGCCGTCTACGGCTCCCAGGTATTGGACTACGAAGTGCTCAAGATCGAGTCTTACCCCGTCAGCTGGTTCGAAGAGAAGAAGGACAAAAAAGAGGCACAGAAAGATGCCAAGGACGACACGGTCTACCAGTCCTATGTGTCCGTGCATCGCAAAGAAGACTTCGTGATGCCCATCGAAGTCGAGATCAAGTTCGACAATGGTGAAAAGATCCGCGAACACTGGGACGGCCAGAGCCGGTGGACCCGCTTCAGTTACCTGAAGAAAGCGAAGGTGGTGTCAGCCGAGATCGATCCCGACCACACCGTGCATCTCGATCGCAACAACTTCAACAACAGTTTCTTAGTCGAGGCCGATGCCAAGCCGACCTACAAGCTCTCCAATTACTGGCAGTTCCTGACGCAACTTGCAAGCCAGGCCATGGCTTGGTGGGCAGTGTAAGGGAGACATCCTTGCAAACACTTTTTGACGTCAAAGCGAAAAATCGCAGCATCATAGGCAGTGGTCTCGGCATGGTCTTCTCCAACAAGCGCTACATTATCTGGTTCTGGGTGTTGAACCTGGCCTTGGCAGCGGCGGGCACTTCCGCCTTCCGCGAAAGCGCTCACAGCATTCTGGACCACAGCCTGTACAGCAGCCGCCTGATCCACGGATTTGATCTCTCGGTGATGTTCGAGCTTTTTGCGCGGCCGGAGTTTGGCTCGATGCCGGAAGTCGTAAGGCCCGCATTCTCCCTTGCCATCGTGTTTTTCTTCCTCACCGCGCTGTTCCTGCCAGGCGTCTTCGCCGGCTATGCCTCCACCTATCGCCTTCCCCGCGAAGACTTCTTCCGCGCCTGTGGCCGCAACCTGTGGCGCTTCATTCGCCTGATGATCATCGCCGCCATCGTGATGGGCATTGTCGCCGGACTTCTCTTCGCCGCCAACGGCGCAATCGTCAAGAAGGCGGGAGAGAGCACCAACGAAGTGCTGCCCTTCACTCTGCAGATGATTGGAATGTTCGTCATCTTCCTGGTGATAACCACTCTGCGCATATGGTTCGATCTCGCTGAAGCCGACATCGTCCTCAACGACCAGCGTGCCGTCCGCAAGTCAATCGCCGCCGGCTTCCGCCATACGTTTCGCAGCCTCGGCCGCCTGCTCTCAAGCTACGTCCTCGCCACCATCTTCGCCGCAATCTTCCTCGTAGGAGGACTCTGGTGCTGGGTGCACTTCGTTCCCTCCGAGAGCATTGTGCGGGCTTTCCTGTTAGGCCAGTTGATTCTGTTTTTGCTGCTCATTCCCCGATTTTGGCAGCGCGGCATGGCCGTATCCTACTGGGAGCAGAGAATGCTGATCCCAGTAGTTGCCGTGCAGGAGACGATTCCGCCGGAACCGGTGCAAGTTGCAGCGGTCCCCGAACCTGACCCAATAATCCCGGCGACCACGTTGCCAGATCAGAGATCCTGAACCCAGCGCCGGATCTTCTGCTCTGCGTTCTCTGCGATTCTTGGCTCGGCGTTCTCTGCGGTAAGGCTTTTGAATTGCGCGGCTATATCAACACGATCGTGATTCCCTGATTCTGCCGTCCGAGATCCGGATCGCTCTTCAATTCCGGCTGCGCCTGCAAAAGCCTCCAGGTTTGATCATTACTCTTCGCCCAGTCTTCCCCAAAGATGCAACCGCGAACCTGCCCGGCTTCCGAGAGTTCCCGTAACCGCCGCTGCACCGCAATGCGGATATCTCCGCCGGCGCCGGTCGACCCGTACCCATGAATGACCTTCAACAGCGCATGTTTTTGTTGTCGAGCAAGGCTGATTTCACGATCCAGGCGCAAAAGTGCCTGCTCAACCGATGGCCGATCGGATTTGAGGTTTACGCTCTTGATTTGTACCTTTCGCGCCGGAGCATTCGGCCAGTGCGGCTCTCTACTTCCTGTTTCTTCCCCGTGCCACGGCCTCTCTCGCCTCTTTGTCTGCAGTGCGCCGCCGTTCTGTCTCCCGCTTATCCCACAGCTGCTTGCCTTTGGCCAGCGCCAGTTCAACCTTTACTCGACCGTTCTTGAAGTACATCTTGGTCGGCACCAGCGTCAGCCCCTTCTGCTGTGTTTTGACAACCAGCTTGCGGATCTCTTCGCGGTGCATGAGCAGTTTGCGTGTCCGGAGCGGGGCGTGATTGTGAATATTCCCGTGCTCGTAAGGGCCAATGTGAGCGTTAAGCAGCCAAAGTTCGTTGTCTTTGACCAGGCCGTAGGAATCCTTGAGGTTGGCGAGGCCGCCCCGCACCGACTTGACCTCCGTACCCGTCAGGACCACACCGCACTCGAATTTTTCCAGCAAGAAATAGTTATGTGAAGCGATCCTATTAACAGCGGCGTCCCGCTGTCCGCTCGCCGTGGGATCGCGGCGCGGCGACTTCTCCGGGTTCGGCTTGGTCTGGTGCGTGGATTGGCGAGCCATGGGAAATACTGCAGATTCAATCTTAACGCAGAAGGGATATGGAGCAATCAGACCTCAGAAAGTGCGCTAAGTGAGCCCTGAAGTCCGCGGGCTGGGGTCCGAGGCCCGGGTTACCCATTAGTCCTACGACCAAAGAGTGTAACTCCCGGTTGCCCAAGCACTTCGGGAGCCAGAAATAGCGATGCTATAATCGGTTTACCGCGAATTTCTTGTTGTGTTGAGTGGATTTCCTGCGTGAAACGCCACAATGGCGCGAAAACGCAGGCGAACCGCTTGTCCGGCGATCCATCGTATTGGCGAACCATCGCATTAAAGAGGACCATCTCGTGAGGATTATCGAATGAGACGCCTACTGCGCCCGGCCTTTTTGCTGTCGCTGGTTGCGCTCCTAACCCTCCCCGCCCTCGCCGACAAAGCTAAAGATCTTTACAACAAAGGTCAGGATGCAGAGGCTCGCGAGCACTACGAGGAGGCTTACAACCTCTTCAAGCAGGCTTACGACCTCAAGCCCAAAGACCTGCGTTACCGGGCCGCATTTGACCGCGTGCGTTTTGAGGCCGCCGCTTCCATCGTCCACCACGGCCAGCAATTGCGTGAACAAGGCAAACTTGACGATGCCGTTGCCGAGTTCCAGAAGGCGCTCACCATCGATCCTTCGTTGTTCATCGCCAAGCAGGAACTGAATCGCACGGTCAAGATGATCAACGACCAGCGGAATCCGCCGCCCCAGGCGGCCGGACCCCCCGCCAGCCTGGAAAAAAGGGCCCACGAGGCGCCCGGCCCGGTCGAACTCACCCCGATTTCCAACGTGCCCGTCACATTGAAGATGCTCAATACCAAGTCCGACGTCGTCTACCGAACCGTTGGAGAGTTGGCAGGAATCAATGTGCTCTTCGATCCCGACTACACACCGCGCCCGATCAATGTGGATCTGAATGGCGTCACCCTCGAAGACGCCCTGGAGATTACCGCGCTCGAGTCGAAGACCTTCTGGCGTCCCGTCACCACCAACACAATTTTTGTCGCCACCGACAATCCCGCCAAGCGCAAAGAGCTGGAACAAAGCGTCCTCAAAACTTTTTATCTTACGAATCTCTCCCAGCCTACTGAATTGCAGGATGTCGTCAACGCAATTCGCGCCGTGCTCGACGTGCAGCGCGTGCAGCAGTTGCTCTCGCAGAACGCTTTGGTCGTGCGCGGAACTCCCGACCAGATCGCGCTGGCGGAAAAGCTGGTTGAAGACTTGGATAAAGCCCGTCCGGAAGTGATCGTCGACATCGCCGTGATGCAGGTCAGCAAAGACCGGTCCCGCACCCTGGGCCTCAGCCCACCCACCAGCGCCACCGTCACCCTGCAGAGCAATATCAACCCAACGAGCACTACGACGGGAACGACGGGCACGACCACGGGAACCACCACCGGATCGACCAACGGCATCAATCTGAACACCCTCGGCAATCTGAACGCTACCGACTTCCAGGTGACCATTCCCTCTGCGAATCTGTCCGCGTTGATGAGTAACAGCGACACCAAACTTCTCCAGAATCCTCAGATCCGCGCTCTTGATGGACAGAAAGCCTCGCTCAAGATTGGCGACCGCGTGCCGGTGGCTACCGGATCGTTCCAGCCCGGTATCGGCGGCGTCGGCATCAACCCGCTGGTCAATACGCAGTTCCAATACCTGGACGTAGGCGTCAATATTGACATCACGCCGCACGTGCATGCCAACGGCGAAATCACGCTCAAGATTTTGATGGACGTTTCCGCCGTCACCGGACAGCAGAACATCGGCGGCATCAGCCAGCCCATCATCGGCCAGCGCAAGATTGAGCACGAAATCCGCTTGAAGGATGGCGAGGCCAACCTGCTGGGCGGAATCATGGAAGATCAGCAGACCAAATCGCTGAGCGGCATCCCCGGACTGGCGCAGATTCCGATTCTGAAGTATCTATTCGGCCAGACTACTCAGGATCATTCCGAAAACGAAATTGTATTCGCCATCGTGCCGCACATTATCCGCGGCACGGATGTAAACGAAATAAACCAGCGCGCCATTGACATCGGGACGTCGACGACCATCGAACTGCGGCACGTCAACAGGCCGGCTGCGTCGACCACGCCCGCACCCAATGGCCAGGCGGGAACACCTTCGATCACTCCGCTGCCCCAGAACCAGGCTCAGGCGAATCAAGGTGCCGGTCATCAGCCTCCGGCAGGACAAGCTGCGATGAATGTCCCCCCGGCAGGCACGCCGAGTTTCCTGTTCGATCCGCCAACCATACAGGCGGTTAAGGGCAACACCTTCGCCGTCAACCTGCTGATCTCGGGCGCGCAAAACGTCTATTCCGTGCCCGTGCAGGTCAACTACGATCCCAAGATGCTGCAGTTGGTGAATGTTTCCAATGGCAGCTTCCTCTCGCAGGATGGCCAGGTGGTGACGCTGGTCCATCGCGAAGATGAAACTCTTGGACAGTCACAAATTACGGCCACGCGGCCGCCCGGTTCCGGTGGCGTTTCCGGCCAGGGCGCCGTCGTCACCATGACTTTCGCGGCGAAGGCCAACGGACAAACGCCGTTAACCGTAACTCGTGGCGGAGCGCGTGACCCCGGCCTGCAGCCGATCACGGTGAACGGAGCGCAAGCCGCCGTGACGATTCAATAGTCGTGCCCGTGCAAGTGCCGCCCGCCCGGAGCAACCGTGGAAGAGCGGCCCTTCACGAGTGGAAGACGGCCGTGGTCACCCTGAAGGATCGGCCATTTGACGACTGTGCACGAGGAGCCCTTCACGACCGCCTGGAACAACCGTGGAACAGCGGCCCTTCAAGGGCCGCGTAGGGCGCATCAAATATTTATGGGCTTTAGCCCCTGTCGCCGTAACGATGACAACCGAATTTAAATCCCGCGACGCAAACTCCCCGCGCGGCTTCACCCTGATGGAACTGATGGTCGCAACCGCCATTATGGCCATCCTGACCATGATGGCGCTGCCTTTGGCCCGCGTCACCATCCAGCGCGAAAAAGAAAAACAACTCCGGCAAGCTTTATGGGAAATGCGTGACGCTATTGACCGCTATAAAGAGGCGGCTGACCGTCAGATGTTTCAGACCAAAGTCGATAGCCAGAACTATCCCCCAGATCTCGAAACCCTGGTCAAAGGCGTCGAAATATCCGGGGGCAAGAAACTCCGTTTCCTGCGTTCTATCCCTGAAGATCCCATGACCAAGAGCAAGGAATGGGGCTTGCGCTCAATGCAGGACGATCCCGAGTCCGACTCGTGGGGCGGACAGAGTGTGTTCGACGTTTACACCAAGTCGCTGGGTGTCGGGCTAGACGGCACCAAATATAAGGACTGGTAAATGCCAGGGGGCATGAACAGATCGGAATGCAGCGCACGCAGTCGCGTGTTTGCGCGTTCGCACGCTGACGCCGCTACACCTGTCCCCGCAAACCGCCAGCACGTCTCTCCGAAAGCCGGAAGCCCAAAGCCGAAAGCCGGAAGCCCAAAGCCGAAAGCCCTCCAAAGCGGCTTCACCCTCCTCGAACTCATGGTGGTCATCTTCATCATCATGATCCTGGCGTCGATTGCCATGCCCGTCTACAACCAATCTGTAGTGCAGGCTCGTGAGTCGGTATTGCGGTCGAATCTCGGTACACTCCGCTCGGTGATCTCGCAATATACCCTCGACAAGCAGAAAGCTCCTCAATCTCTCGATGATCTTGTGAGCGCCGGCTACCTGCGGCAGATCCCCACCGATCCCATGACCCGCCAGCCCAACTGGGAAGTGGTTCAAGAAGACGTGATGATGGCCGTAGACCAGCAAGA
>DASTCU010000080.1:0-133186 GCA_035710825.1 Candidatus Sulfotelmatobacter sp. | reverse complement strand
TACCAGCGGTATGTGGGCGGCGGAATTCCTACCGAGAAAGAGTATCGAACGTTTCAGGACTTTATTTTCAGGTATCTGGTGCAGGAAGGTGGGCGGCTGCATCTGCCGATCCACATTCACACGGCGGTGGGCATCGGCGATTACTTCAATCTGTCGCAGAGCAACATCATGAATCTGGAGAGCGTGCTGCGGGATCCGCGGTACGCTTCGACCACGTTCGTGATGATTCACGGGGGATATCCGCTGGAGCGTGAGGCGATCTGGCTGGCGGCGATGAAGAATGTTTATCTGGATTCGTCATTCGGAGAGCTGGCGCAGTATCCGTCGGCGTTCAAAGATACGCTGAAGATGTGGCTGGAAACTTTTCCCGACAAGATCACGTTCGGGACCGATTGTTTCCCGTACAATCAGGTGCTGGGAGCGGAAGAGAGCTACTGGCTAGGAGCGCAGTCGTCGCGCATGGCGCTGGCGGCGGCTCTGGCCGAGATGATCTCGGAGAGTGAGATTACTGAAGCCCGGGCGCTCGAGTTGGCGCACGCTTACTTGCATGACACAGCGGTGAAGCTGTATGGCGGGCGGGTGAACTAGAAATTCAATAGCTTTTATTGCGATTGACGCGCGGCGCGCAAGATGCGCGCCGGACAGCCGGCGGGACGCCGGCGCTACCTCGATAGGATTCTTATGGCAAAAGCGAAGAGCAAGGGTAAGAAGTCGGCGGCGCGATCGAAGATCAAGTCACACTCTCGCGCAAAGGCGGCGGTGACCAAGCATGCGGCGGCGCCGGCGAAGCTGCAATATATTCCCTGGCACACGGTGCCGCTCGAAGATCTGAATTCTTTGTTGCAGCGACAGATGGTGTGGGGCCAGGAGATCATGCTGGCGCGCGTGTTGCTGAAAAAGGGCTGCATCGTTCCCCTACACAGCCATCACAATGAGCAGCTGACCTACATTGTGGAGGGTGCGCTCAAGTTTTGGATCGATGGCCAGGAGATCGTCGTCCACGCCGGGGAAGTGCTCTGCATTCCGTCGAACATGCCCCACAAGGCCGAGGCCATGGAAGATACCGTGGACCTCGACGTATTCTCGCCTCCGCGCGCCGACTGGATTGGCAAGACCGACCAATACCTTCGGAAAGAGAAATAATCGCGCCCATGTCCTCCACTTCACCGTCCGCGCCGGGGGTGCGGCAGGCGGATTTCCAATTCCGCTGCATCGCCTGTGGTGATCTGAGCGGCAGCGCCCGGCAGGATTTCCGTTGCCCGGGCTGCGGCGATCTGCTCGAAATTACCTATCCTGGCTGGAAACAGGCCAAGCCTGACCCGGACGAACTGAAATCAACCTGGCGGAATCGCAAGCTTTCTTCGCAGCCGATCGATCTCAGCGGGGTGTGGCGATTCCGCGATCTGCTGCCCGCGCTCGAAGACGATCAGCAGGCGATCACGTTGCGCGAGGGCAACACTCCTCTTTATGAGCTTCCGCAATGCGCCCGCATTGCCGGGGTGCCGCGGCTTTTCGCCAAACATCAGGGGATGAATCCAACCGGCTCGTTTAAAGATACCGGCATGACGGTGGCGGCAACCTTTGCGCGCCGGGCCGGGTTCCTGTGGGCGGCGTGTGCCTCCACCGGAAATACCTCGGCATCGATGGCGGCGTATGCGGCGCGAGGAGGAATGCGCAGCCTGGTGCTGGTTCCGGAAGGCAAAATTTCCTGGAGCAAGCTATCGCAGGCGCTCGACTACGGAGCGGCCACGTGCCAGTTGCGCACCGATTTCGACGGCTGCCTGCGGCTATTGCAGGAATTGGTGCTGCGCGCGCCGGTGTACCAGTTGAATTCGATTAACCCGTTTCGGTTGGAGGGGCAAAAGACACTTGCCCTCGAACTGCTCGAGCAACTGGGATGGGAGCTACCGGAGCACATTATTGTTCCGGGCGGAAACCTGGGAAATAGCTCCGCAATTGGCAAGGCCTTGTTGGAGATGCACGAACTGGGGCTGATTGCTCGGTTGCCGAAGCTCTCGGTGATCCAGGCGGAGGGCGCGAACGCGCTGGTGCGCACGCTGCGCGAGGGCGCGGGGAAGCAGCTGATCAGCGTTTCTGCCGATACCAGGGCTACCGCCATTCGCATTGGCAATCCGGCTTCGTGGAAGAAGGCCGTGCACGTGCTCGAAGCTACGGGCGGCGAGTGCGAACAGGTGACCGAGGTCGAGATCGCGCAAGCCAAGGCGGAGATCGGCGCGGAGGGAATCGGGTGCGAGCCTGCGTCGGCGGTGACGCTGGCCGGCTTGAAGAAGCTGGTGAAGCAGGGATTTGTGAAGGCCGAAGAAACCGTCGTTCTGGTGCTGACCGGAAATCTGCTGAAGGATCCAGACTTCACCATCGATTTTCATCGCGGCGATTTGTTCAAGGGAACTCGCGATGAGGGCGCCGCTGCCTCATTGGAGGCATTGCGCCATCCGCCCATCGTGCTGGATGCCACTCTGGATGCCGTGATTCGGACGCTGGAGCAGGCGGGGAAATCCTGACCCTCATGCCATCGCGGACCAAGAACAAGAGCCTGAAGAGTTTTCGGATCGCGCTGCCCGCGACCTCGGCGAATCTCGGTCCGGCGTTTGACGCCGCGGCCCTGGCTATGGATTTCTACATCAAGATCGAGGCCACGATGGCGGAGGAATTTGCTATCCGGGCTTCGGGCCGCGACCAGGAAATCTGCGGAAAGCTCGAGAATCATCTGATCCTGAATACCTATCGTGAGGTGCTGGAAAGCTCGGGGCGCGAAGTCGCTCCACTCTCGTTGCGGATTGCCAACGACATTCCGATTGGGAAAGGCTGCGGATCTTCGGCCGCGGCGCGCCTGGCAGGGATTGCTTTGGCCGTACACTTTGGGCGGCTGCGCTGGACCGACAGCCAGATGATTGGCGAGGCATCGCGGCGGGAGCATCATCCCGACAACGCGTCGGCCTGCTGGATGGGTGGTCTCACTGTAGCCCGCATGTCGGGCGAGGCCGAGGCTCAGGTCGCATCCATCCGGCCAAAAGGGAAGTGGCCTCTGCTGCTGGCGGTGCCGGAGCAGACTCTATCGACTGATGCGGCCCGGGGAGTGCTGCCGACGCAGTATTCGCGCGCGGATGCGGTCACCAACATACAAAACTCGATGCTGCTGCTGGCGGCCTTCACCCAGGGACGTCCGGACCTGCTTGCCGGCGCACTCGCGGATCGCATCCACCAGCCTTATCGGGCCGCGCTGTGCCCGCTGCTGCCGTCGGTTGAGAAGTTGAAAGGAAAAGAGGGCATCCTGGGGGCCGTGCTGAGTGGGGCGGGGCCTTCGGTGCTGGTCTTTGTCGATCCACGGGCTAATTTGCGGAAGGTTCAGAAAGTGGTTGCTGCCCATCTCGCTGCCAAGGGGCTGAAGGCGGAAGTGCTCCCCACCTCGATTACCTCGCGGGGAGCTCGGTCGTAGCGCTAGGCCCTGCCGTAGCAACTACCGCTTGTGTGGCTCGAATGTGCTATTTACGCACCTGCGCAGCAGCGCTACCTTCATTTTTCCCCCTCCAAGCAACTAATTCCTGCAGGCTGTGTTCTTACAGTCGGCGGAATAGGCGCTAACCATCCCGAGGTCAGGCGGCCGGTTCCGGACCTTCAGGGGTGGGCTGCGATGAGAGCCAAGGAACCTCACCGGCAGAATGTGAGCCGTATGTCGGGCAATGAACAGGTTCGCGCAGAGATTGAAGCTTTCCTGCAAGCGCTTAATTCCTATCCTGCGCGCTTCGCCGCCGATCCGCAGATCACGTTTGAGGAGCACCGTGCGAGCTTGATGCTGCCGGGCCGGACTACGCCGGCAAGTGGGCAGCGGAGCGTTGCGGGCGGACAGTGATCCCCCCTCAAACTTTCTTCGACTCGCCTCCCAGCCTGACCCCCATCCGATGTTGCCCAGCTACTTTTGCGAAGGAGTGAATCCGTACTTCCGAAGCACTTCTGCCGCTTCTTTGGTCTTGAGGTAAGAGACAAAGCCGGCGGCTTCCTGCTTGTGCTGCGACCGCGAAAGCACGACGACCCCTTGCGTCAGGGGAGGATAATCATCGGCTGGAACTTCCCAGTATTTGCCTTTGCCTTGAACCTGGGGGGCGAGCGCGTGGGCCAGAGCGATCAATCCGGCTTGCGCGTTGCCCGATTCGACAAATTGAGCTGCCTGGGCGACGTTTTCGCCGATCACCAGGCGGTCCGCCAATTGATCGTAGATTCCGGCATGCTTGAGCGCGGCAACCGCGGCGCGGCCGTAGGGAGCCTGTTGCGGATTGGCGACGGCGATCTTCGTCACAGAGGGATCGAGCAGAGCTTTCATTCCCTGGTGTTCGATGTCGAGCGGCGAGCCGGTAGGAACCCACAGGACCAGCTTGCCGACGGCATACTGATAAAGGCTGTTGGAATCGGCTTCGCCTGCTTTGATGACCTGACGTGGGTAATCCATGTCGGCGGAGAAGAAAATATCGAACGGGGCGCCGTTGTGAACTTGCTGGGCAAGCGCGCCTGAGGCGCCGGAGGAAACCAGCACCTTCTGCCCGGTTTTCTTCTCGTAGGCGTTGCCGATTTCCTTCAAGGCGGGGCTTACGTCGGCGGCGGCTGCGACGATCAGAGGAGGCAAGCTCTTTTTTTCCTGCTTTTCTTGCGTCCACGAAATTGAGCTCAAGAGAAGAAACAGCGCCAGCCAGGAACAGAGAACAGCCTTCATGATTACGTGCCTCCGCGCATTTACTTCTATCACATCTCCGGAACGGCGGGGGTATACCCCCAAAAGCGCTAACTTATGCAGGTTCGGTTAGAGGTTGCCTCGGTTGGCTGGTTTCCGGGCGGCAACTTCCGGTTAGCTGACCAGGACTAAGCCGCTGGCGCGGCGGACGCTACCGCGTGGTGAGCCCGGACATTTCCGGCACGGCTGACGTAGTTTGGGTCACAGAGAAAGGAGACTCCCGTGACCCATTTACGCAAGATGATGCTGGAGGAACTCCAGCGCCGCAACTATTCTGCAGACACCACGCGCAACTACCTGCGGGTCGTGGCTGACTTCGCCATGCATTTTGGCAAGTCGCCCGACAAGCTCGGTCTCAACGAACTTCGAACCTACCAAGCCTATCTGCTGCGAGAGCGCAAGCTGACGCCCGGGACGGTGATCAACCAGGTGGCGGCACTGCGCTTCTTTTTCGTCAAGACGCTCAAGCGTCATCAGTTCCGCGATTTCTTGCCTTACCCACAGGACGGGCGTCGACTACCAACGGTGTTGAGCCGGGAGGAAGTATCGCGTCTGATCAACGCAGCCGGAACCTTGTTTCGTCGGACGCTGCTGATGACGCTCTATGGCACCGGCATGCGACGCTCCGAACTGGCCCATCTTAAGGTCGGCGACATCGATAGCCAGCGGATGATCATCCGTGTGGTAGCAGGCAAGCGCAGCAAGGATCGCGATTTGCCCCTGAGTCCGGCCTTACTGGAAACCCTGCGAGAGTACTGGCGCTGGCGTAAGCCGAAACTCTACATGTTTCCGGCACGCACCCTTCGGCGCCAGCTCGATCAGCCGATTTCCGACAAGACCGTCTGGATCGCATGTAGCGATGCTGCGCGTCGGGCAGGCATCAAGAAGCACGTTACGCCGCATACGCTGCGCCACAGTTGGGCCACCCACTTGTTGGAAGCCGGAACCGATTTGCGCACGATCCAGGTCCTGCTCGGGCACGGCGATCTGGAGACCACCGCTCAGTATTTGCACCTGTCGCAGCGGCACTTGCAGTCGGTTATCAATCCGCTGGATGGCCTCGCTCTGTCCAGCAGCGAGAACGTCAGCCGACGCTTTAGACGAAAAGATAACGAATGACTCGGCCCACCCTTGAGGTGGCCGACATTCTGCGTGCGCATGGTAATCGCTTCCTGGAGCGGTATCGATCGAGCTTTGGCTTTCAGCAGCTCAAGGCCTTTCGTGCCGTTCAGCGCTGTCGCACTGCTGCCCTGGGCGGGCATCGCGATGCTTGCCCGAGCTGCGGTTATCAGGCCATCTCCTACAACTCGTGTCGCAATCGGCACTGTCCTAAGTGTCAGGCGCAAGCCCGTGAGCGCTGGCTGGCGGCTCGGGAAGCGGAACTTCTCGACACCGGCTACTTTCACGTCGTCTTCACCGTACCTCACGAACTGAACGTCCTGGCTTTGGAGAACCCGCGGCTGTTTTACGATCTGTTGTTCACGGCCACTGCGCAAACCTTGCTGAAAATCGCATCCGATGCGAAGCACCTCGGAGCCGAGATCGGTGTGATCGCGATCCTCCACACTTGGGGACAGAACCTGCTGCTGCATCCCCACATTCACTGTGTCATTCCCGCCGGCGGGCTCTCACCAGATCATCGTCGATGGGTTCGTCCGCGCTATCCTTTCTTCTTACCGGTCAGAGTCCTCAGTCGCATCTTTCGCGGCAAGTTTCTCGCCGGCCTCAAACGCCTCCACCGCTGCAACAAGCTCCAGTGTGCGGGCCCGGCTGCGGCTCTTGCCGATCCGCCACAGTTCGCTAAACTGCTACGTGGTCTCCATCGACCCGACTGGGTGGTCTACGCCAAACCCGCCTTCGGCGGTCCCACGCAGGTGTTGCGCTATTTAGGTCGCTACACCCATCGCGTGGCCATTTCCAATCACCGCTTGTTGGCCTTCGATCAAGAACGCGTCACTTTCCGCTGGAAAGATTATGCTCGCGGCGGGAAGCAGGGTCCGATGACACTGGCAGCGACGGAGTTCTTGCGCCGCTTCTTTCTGCACGTGCTACCCAAAGGCTTTGTCCGCATTCGTCACTTCGGCTTTCTGGCGAATCGCTTTCGCGCTTCGCGCCTAGCGTTGAGCCGACAACTCCTGGCTTCGAGCAGCGCAATAGACGAGCCAGCTGGAACCTGCGACGTGCGTTCCGAGACTGCTTGTGTCTGGCACTGCCCGCGCTGTGGCGCAGCGATGATTGTGATTCAGAGATTTACTGCTGAGGAGTTATCAGCATGCACCTACTTCGACTCTTCCTAACCCTTACATCAGTTTCGGATCTTCGATGTGCGGAGGCACGTCGACGCATTCGTGTGCTTACCCACTGTCCACGACTGCTCTCCCGACCTTCCGCCGACCCTCTAGCAGCTCTTTGTCGCAGTGCACAAAGCCCTAATCCGACTTTCTTGTATCCACTCACAAAGCTCTCGCGATCCAAAGTGCCGTTCAAATCCCATAGCGCACCGCGTCCCCCGCAAACGCCAGCGGCTTCCTCCTAGTCTCCTTATCGAAAACGCCTCGGATCGACTTTTTTCCAAACGCGAAGTGTCCTGCCCGAGGCGTTTCCGATCAAGGCTAGCGACCACTCGCCCAAAACCTCGACTATTTGCACTAAAGTGTTCGCCGGAAAGGGCTCCAGTTTTAGGAGAGCCGATGAACAAATCAAGGAACACCAGCCAAGAGAAAAATCGCAGCAAGCAGCAGGGCTTCTGGTACACTCCCAAGGCAAAAGGGGGATGAGGGTTCTATGCTCACCCGGCGCGATATTCTGCAAAAGTGCGTTGCGCTTGGTTCCGTCATAATCGCAACCCAAGCTTCTCTCGAAGGGATGCTCGCGGCTTTTCAGGACCATGAAAAGCAAATCCACAGGCCCACTCCGCCTAACCCGCTTGGACCGTTTTACAAGCGCCTAGCGCCGGTCAACGACGTCCTGCGTGCGCCCGGTGATCCTGGTATACCGCTCACTCTTTCGGGACAAGTCTTTGACACGCGCGGTGACGTCGTGACCGATGCCCTCATCGAAATTTGGCAAACCAACCATCAGGGCTATTACGACTTGGATGGTTATCGCTATCGCGGAAAGCGTCAGGTCGACAAATCGGGATCCTACACGTTTGATTCCGTCATCCCAGGCCACTATCCTGACAAAAGCCGCATCTGCCAACACGTCCACTATGTGGTCACGGCGCCCGGACACACCACCCTCATCACCCAGCTTTATTTCGCGACCGATCCAGTCTTCGAGGGCGATCCCGTCAAAAACTATGCCCGTGATCCGCTGATCCAGACGCCGGAACTCATCCGCCCCGTCGTGCTGACCGGCGATCCGAACGAAGTGCACGCCAAGGTGACATGGGAGCTGTGCCTGGAGCGCCTGTGATGCTATCCAGAATCTTGGCCTTTTTGCTGGTTTCCTCCATCCCGATAGCCGCGCCGGCACAAACGGCCCGGCAAGAAAAAGCCATGGCTCTGCCTGCAGGAGTGTCAATTGAGGAAGCAACTATCTCTCACGCAGGCAATCTGGTCGCGGCAGTCTGCAGTGACCATTCCGTTCGCGTCTGGTCTATCCGTTCTGGAGAACTGTTGCGGAGCCTCAATGAGGCCAAAGAACCAAGTGCCGTGCAATTCTCGGATGACGAGCGCTCGCTAGCTGTCGCCTACGACATCCGCGCCTATGAAAAAGGAGCGATCAAGATCTTCGATGTTAATTCCTGGCAGGCCCGACACGATTTTGGGGATGGGCCGCCTGTGTGGTGGCTGGCGTTTTCGCCTGACAGCCGCCATCTCGCTGGTGGGTCCGAATTCGGTGCGTATGTCTGGGACGTGGCAACCGGAAAAAGCACCAACATCTCGCCTCCGTTCGGAGGCTCGGCGCTAGCGTTCTCACCTGATGGGACGAGGGTTGCCACTGCAGGTCCAGACGGATTCATGCGCATATATGACCCAAACACGGGAGCGTTGCAAAGTACTGCAACGCTGGGGACATTGCTCGAAACGATGACGCTGGCATTTTCTCCTGACGGGAAGACACTTCTCGTGGGTGGTGTCGACAAAACCATTCGGGTCATCGAAGCCGCAAGTGGCAAGATTTCCCGTACCATTGCGAAACAACCTGGGCTGGTCTGGTCGCTCGATGTTTCCCCCGATGGCAAGAATGCGGTCGTCGTTTATCGCTCCGCCGAAAGCTTTCTCGATGTTAATCACCTCGAACGGCTGGATCTGGCCAACGGCGCTGTACTCACCGATTTTAAGAAACCGGGAATCACGATCCATGGGGGAATGTTTGTGAGCGACCATTACGTCTTTGTCGTCGCCTCTGCCAACCAGCTCATTCTTTGGTCCATTCCCTAGTTTGCCTTGCCTTTGGCCGGCTAAGCCCTGGCTTAGTTGGCCGGACCCCAATAAGACCGCTTTTGGGGCCTGCGCAAGTATTCCCGGGTGACTGGCAAACCGGAAGGAATTCTTAAGTTAGCGCTTATGGGGCCTACCCATAGCCGCTGTTTTTCCCAAAGTGGGCCAGCATTTTCGTTTTGACGCGCTTTTGCATTGATTCGGCCCCCGCTCCTTTCGATACTGTCGAGTGAGTGATGTCATCATGCCAGGCCGCAGTGTTCTTCGCTGGCTGCGAGGGCTGGCACTCGTCCTGAGTTTTTCTGCCTCAGTTTGCCGGTTGCAGGCGCAAGGCGCGAAACAAACCCTTCCTGAAACTCCAATCTCCGGCCGCGACGCCGATCACGTGAAACAGCGCAACGAGTGGTTCTATCGCGGTCGTATTGTGCGCGGGCTGCCCTCGGCGGAACTTCGGCGGCGCGCCGTAGAGATGAAGCTGAAGGTGCGGGCGCAACGGGCGGCGACGCTGGCCGCGGGAACGGGAACGGGCACGATCTCGTTATCTTCCGGGTCGTGGCTGCCGCTCGGCCCGGCGCCTCTGGCCTCCGACGCCAGCGGTAACGGCACGCAAGATTATCACCAGGTCGCAGGCCGGGCGACGGCTATCGCGATCGATCCCGCTGATCCGAGCGGGAACACCGTGTACATCGGCGGAGCGCAGAGTGGAATCTGGAAATCTACGAACGCGGCGAATGCGACCGCGAACAGCGTGATGTGGACTCCGGTTTCTGACGACCAGGCAACGCTCTCGATCGGGGCTATCGCAATTCAGCCGGGGAATACCGACCCCGCGAAATCGCTGATTCTCGCGGCGACCGGGGAGGCCAACAATTCCGGCGACTCGTATTTTGGACTCGGGATTCTGCGCTCGGTTGATGCGGGAAATTCGTGGACACTCATTCGGACGGCGAATGGGGGCGCTCTATCGTTCAGTGGACTCGGTGGCACGCGCATGGCCTTTAGCAGCGCGAACACGGTGGTGGCGGCGATGGCTACAAGTTCTGAGGGAATGATCGACGGTGCGGTTACCTCCGGCACCACCCGCGGGCTGTATACGTCGCCGGACGCTGGACAGAGCTGGACTTACAACGCGCTAAGGGATGCCGGCGTGGCGACCGACGCGACGTCAGCGACTTCCGTAATCTACAACGCGGTGGCAGGAAAGTTTTTTGCGGCAGTGCGCTATCACGGGTTCTATTCGTCGCCCGACGGCGTGAACTGGACTCGTTTGGCCAGCCAACCTGGGGGAACTGCGCTCAGCACGGCGGCCTGCCCGCCGCAGTCTACGTCGAACAACCGCGCCTGCCCCATCTACCGTGCCGAGATGAGCGTCGTGCCGGGACGGAATGAAATCTACGCGTGGTACATCTATCTTGCGTCGAACGGAAGCCCGGTCGATGGCGGCATCTGGCAGAGTGTAAATGGAGGGACCTCGTGGACCGCCATCTCTGACGCGGGCATCGTGAACTGCGGTGACGTGGAGGGCTGTGGTGTCGAGCAGGGCGCCTACAATCTGGAATTGCTGGCGGCACCCAACGGCGCCGCGACCGACCTTTATGCCGGAGCGGTCAACCTCTACAAATGTGCGATGAACACGCAGAATCCCACCTGCGCGTCGACTCCCTTCCTCAATCTCACGCACGTTTATGGATGTGTTCCGATTGCGGCGCCTGCCCACGTGCATCCCGATCAGCACGCGCTGGCGTTCATGATTCCCGCTTCCGGCAGTGATTCCGGGAATGCGCTGCTGTACTTCGCCAACGATGGCGGCATCTACCGCGCGTTGGATGGCTACACGGGACTCAACACGGGTGCGTGCTCAGGCGTGAACCAGTTCGACGATCTGAACCAGAACCTGGGCTCGATGACGCAGTTCATCAGCTTCTCGCAGCATCCGAGCGATCAGAACACGATCTTGGGAGGCGCGCAGGATAACGGCTCGCCCGCTACGAGCCAGGCCACGCAACCAAGTCCGAGTTGGATCAACGTGCTGGGCGGCGACGGTGGATACAACGCGATCGATCCGAGTTCTGCGAGTCACTGGTATGCCACCAATCCCGACGTTCCGCCCGGCGGGTTGGGAGTGCAGCTTTGCACCAGCGGTGTGAACTGCCAGAACAGCGGGTTCAGTTTTGTAGCGACCAGCACTACGCTGGGCGGGGACGATGGCGGGTTTTACTTTCCGTATATTCTCGACTCGCGCACCTCGGCGATGCTGATTGGGACCTGCCGGATTTGGCGCGGGCCGCGGACCGGCGGCGCGTTTACCGCGCTGAGCCCGAACTTTGACACCCTGGGATCGGGAACGTGTTCAGGGATTGAAGTGAACCAGGTTCGCGCCCTGGCCGCCGGAGGGGTCGCGGACACGCAAGGGTCGAGCGTTATCTACGCGGTGACCAGTGGATTCGGCCCGCTCGATGGTCCGCTCTATACGCCTGCTGGCGGACATGTCTGGGTGACGACGGATGCCACGACCGGGTCAACTGCTTTTGCCGACGTGACTAATAATGGGCCGCAGGGCAACATCAATCCCAATCAGTTCCCAATCTCCTCCGTCGCGATGGATTCGTCGGACAATACGGGGAAGATCGCTTACGTAACCGTCATGGGATTCACCGGCGGCACAGGACATGTGTGGAAGACCACTAACGCCGGCGCCACCTGGACCGATTTCACTGGGAATTTGCCGGACTCTCCGGCCAATGCCATCGTGGTTTACCCGCCGCTCTCCCAGGTGTATGTGGCCACCGATGCCGGCGTGTTCGGAAGCGCGACTGCCAGTCCCAGTTGGACGGAACTGGGCCCGAATCCTACGACCAAGCAGTTCGGATATCTGCCCAACGTTGCGGTCACGGCGTTGGGCGTGTTCGCGTCCGGTGGACAGCAGTTGTTGCGGGCCTCCACCTATGGGCGAGGAATCTGGCAATTCAATCTGGTGCTCACGCCCGACTTTAACCTGGCGATCAGTAATTCGACCCAAAGCACGTTTGCCGGGCAGACGGCCACCTTCAATGGGACGGCCAGTGCGCTGAACGGATACACAAGTTCGGTCACACTGAGCTGTGCCGCGGGCACGACGGCGCCGCCGAGCACGTGCACGCCATCTCCAATCACGCTGACTCCGGCGAGCAAAATGCCATTCACGATCACGGCGCGGGGAGCAGCAGGTGATTACAGCTTCAACGTGAAGGCCGTCGGATCTGACAGCAGCCACATTACCCACACGGTGCCTGTGACGCTGCATCTGCTGAGCTTCGGGATGACGACGCCGTCGCCTGCAAGTGTGACCGTGAACCGGGGGAGCACCTCGCCGCCGGTGAGTTTCCAGATTACGGCCGCAGGGTCGTTCAACCAGAGCGTGACGGTTTCATGCACGACCGGGATTGCGGGGGCGACGTGCAACTTGACACCGGGATCGACAGTGAACCCCACTCCGACCGCGCCTGTGAGCATGACAGCCACCGTGACCGTGCCCGTGGGGACCGCGGCCGCAAGCTATCCCGTTACCCTCCAGGCGTCGACGGCGGGGGCGCCTTCGACCTTGGTCGCATCATTCACGCTGAATGTCACGGCCAATCCGGACTTTGTGCTCAGCCAGCCGGGGGCATTTCCCGAGGTGAATGTCGGCAGCAGCGGGATCAGCGGACCGATTTCGATTGCATCGCAGGACGGCTTCAGCGGCACGGTGACGTTGGCGTGCCCAACGACATTCGGCGCAGGCAGTTGCAGCATCAGCCCGAGTTCGGTGAATTCTTTTCCGGCGACTGCAACGCTGACTATCAATGGAACGAGCTTCACGGCGGGGACTTATTCGCTCACGATTACGGGAACCTCCGGGTCGGTCGTGCACACTCTGGATGTGGCATTCAATGTGGGTGATTATTCCCTCTTGGGAACTCTGAACGTGGCGGGCACTCCGGGCGCGCAGGTGACGGAGAATCTGACGCTGACCTCGTCTTTCTCATATGCGGGGAAGGTGAACGCCACATGCGACGCCAGCGCGCTTGCGGCCGCGATGTGCACGCTGACCCCTGCCAATCCAATTTCTGTGGCCAGTGGGGGCACCACAAAACTGACTGCGACCGTCAACATCCCGAACGACGCGACGCCGGGAGTGTATACGATAATCATCAACACGCAGGACACGTTGGGAGCGCCCAATCACGCTGCGAGCTTTACGTTGACGTTGGCCCAAGATTTCCGCGTTACCTCTTCCACCGCGAGCCAGACGGTGACCGCGGGGCAGACTTCCGGTCCTTACGCTCTGAGGATTCTGCCTGTCGGGGCGTCATTTACCGGTGCCGTCAGCCTGGCCTGCACGGCGGGTCTGCCGGCGCAGGCACAGTGCAGCTTCAGCCCCTCGGGAGCGGTCACGCCCGGCAATTCCGCGGTGGACGTGGTGATGAGCATTTCCACCAAAGCCAGCAAGGCCAGCGTGGGATGGATGAGCGGCAGGATCTGGGCGCTGTATGCGATGTGGCTGCTGCCGGGAATCGTGCTTGCCAGCAGCGCTCGGAAAAACCGCTCGGGCAAATGGTTAGGGCGAGTGGGCGGGCTGGCTCTGTTTCTGCCACTCCTGCTGCTTTGCCTGGCGTGCGCCGGTGCCAGCACTGGCGGTGGCGGCGGAGGAAACCCACCTCCAAATCAGGTGACTTACCACGTGACGGTGACCGGCACCTCACCTGGAACCGCGCCTGATCCCGGCCAGAGCACAACCGTGACCCTCATCGTAAACTAGGGTGTCCCAGCAAGCTGCTCGCGCGTTGAGCCCGGGACCTTCGCCTCGTGTCTTAGCATGCCCGATTCTCGCTACAACGTAATTATTATCGGTGGTGGTGCGGTCGGCCTCGGTGTAGCGCTGGAGATCACGCGCCGCTTCCCGCGCCAGCGCCTGCTGGTGGTGGAGAAGGAGAGTGGAGTTGCCCGCCACCAGAGTGGGCACAACAGCGGGGTAATCCACTCCGGTGTCTACTACAAGCCCGGATCGTTGAAGGCGCGGCTGTGCGTCACCGGAGCCGCCGCCATGGTGGAGTTCTGCCGCGAGCATGGCGTTCCTCACAACGTGTGTGGAAAAGTAATCGTCGCCACGCGCGAAGACGAGTTGCCCCGGCTGGAAGAATTGTGCAAACGCGGAGAGGCCAATGGGCTGGCGGGTCTGCGGCTGATCGGTCCCGAGGAAGTGCGCGAGATCGAGCCGCACGCGGCGGGATTGCGAGCCCTGGTGGTTCCATCGACCGGCGTCACAGATTACGCGCTGGTCTGCGAGAAATACGCCGAATTGATTGTGGCGGCCGGCGGAGTCGTTCTCACCTCGGCGGCAGCGACGGGCATCCAACGTTCGCAGAATGAAATCGTAGTCGAGACGCCGCGCGGCGCCTTCGCCACGGATGCACTGATTAATTGCGCGGGACTTTACAGCGACCGTATCAGCCGCATGGCGGGAGACGAGCCAACCGCGATGATTGTCCCGTTTCGCGGCGAATACTATGATCTGGTTCCCGAGCGGGCCGCGCTGGTGCGCGCGCTTATTTATCCCGTCCCGGATCCGCGCTTTCCGTTTCTCGGGGTGCATTTCACGCGGCGGGTTACGGGCAAAGTCGATGCCGGACCCAACGCGATCCTCGCTCTCGCTCGCGAGGGATACCGGCACACTGACATTAACGTCCGCGATCTGGCGTCCTCGGCTGCATTTGCTGGATTCTGGCGCATGGCCCGGCAGCATTGGCGTAAAGCTATGGGAGAGTGGCATCGCTCGTTATCCAAACGCGCCTTTGTCCGGGCCCTTCAGGAATTGTTGCCGGAAATTCGAGCAGAAGATCTGGTGCCCGGCGGTTCAGGAGTGCGCGCGCAAGCGCTCAAGCCCGACGGGGCCTTAGTGGACGACTTTCAGTTCGTACCCTCCGGCAAGGTGCTGCACGTGCTCAACGTGCCGTCGCCTGCGGCCACAGCGTCCCTCATGATTGGTAAAACCATTGTGGATCTCGCCGCGGCGAATCTGGGTCTCAGCTAGAAGGAAAATCAATCCAACACAGCAGAAAAGAAGTATGAAAATCGGCGGCGATCATGCTAGGTTGACCTGACACACCGTAGATTTTCTGGAGGCTGCCGATGAGGGCATGCGCCAACACCAAATGCGTCGCCTTTGGGAGGATCGTTTACTCGCTGGCCACGCGCTGTCCTCTTTGCAAGTGGGACCTCAAGGGAATTCTTCCCGTCAGTGAAGTTGGAACTCCGCCAAAACCGGATCGCCATCAAACCGCGGTGGCGCGCTGACCGCGGCAAGCTGTCTTACTTCCCGATATCTTCATTCCACAAGTCCGGGTGCTGGCGGATGAAATCGCCCATCAGTTGAATGCATTCCGCATCGTCGAGAACGGACAACTGCACGCCATTCTGCTGAAACCAATCCTCAGCTCCCTTGAAATTCTGATTTTCGCCGATCACGACTCGCGGAATGCGGTAGAGCAGGGCGGTTCCTGTACACATCATGCACGGACTGAGTGTGCTGGCCAGTGTGAGCTCGGCCCAGTCCCGGCGGCGGCCGGCGTTACGAATGCACACCGTCTCCGCATGTGCGGTCGGGTCGCCCGTCTGGACTCGCAAATTGTGCCCCCGGGCAACGATGCGGCCGCTGCGGTCCGCCAGCACAGAACCAATGGGGAGCCCGCCTTCGCGCAACCCGGCTTTGGCTTCCGCAAGAGCTTCTTGTAGCAACCGTCGGTCATCGAACATAGTTGGTGAGTGGGTAAGGGACCTCATGTACAGCGAGAAACGCAGGCTACCATAGTTGATCCCGCGGTTATAGAGTGGAAGTTATAATACTGAGCAGACCCACGGGCCCACTACCGGCATGCCGAAACGGAATCTCCACATTGTGAATCCCCACAATCCGTTGTTCGGCATCTGTGAGCGCTGCAACGCCCGGTTTACCTCATTTGCCTACAACGAGCAAGAAGCCCAGAAGCAGGTCATAGCTGCTTTTGATGATCACAAATGCTATCCCAACGACGCCGGGCATAATAGGCCAAAAGTGTCGGCGGGCGGCTCGTAGAACCACACACGTCTTTCCCCTCCGACAAAAAATCATAGAGCGGTGCCGATCCCGACGAGCACCGCTCCAGACGATCGCACTGAAACCTGCTCACTCGTATGAGAAAGTCAGGTTATCGAGATACACCTTGTAGGAATCCTGCCGAAAATTGCCATCCATCTGGAAATTGACAGTCACACCATACCAGTTGGGGGCCGAGCCGTGCGGCAACGACCAATTCAGATTGGAGGTCTGCCCGTTAAGCGTAATGGACTGATACGTTAGATGGTTGTCGGAAGTGCGCTGTACCTTGATGGTCAGGTGATTCCATGCCCCGCTTTTCGGATAGCAGGGAATGCCTGTCGGCACCCACGCGCCTTTTACGTTGTCGAAAACGTCCCACTGATTTCCATTGGCGATGCGGCATTGATGGCCAAAGATGAGACCCATGCCGTCGAAGAATTGATTGATATCGAACTCCAAACCTTCGGAGGTTCCGAGATCATCGCCATAGAAGTACACGTCATAGGTGAAATTGTGCAGAGTCGGAACCAGACTCTGGTCACTGTCGAACGTGCCCTGCGAGGAAAAAGGCCCGATCAGTGCGTTGTGAAACAGGGCATCCGAATAAGGTGTAGTGCCTCCGATCCAGAACACGGTTGCGTTGCCGGTCATCGAGGGATCATTGATACCCTGGGTCATTGAAAACTCGATGCCATTGCAGGGTGAGGGAGAGCAGTCGACAAAGTTCGGCGGACCCTGTCCGTCCTGACTCCATCCACCCGCGCGCTGCACGTTGGAGAAGGAGTTTCCGGAGCTAGTGGCTGCTCCGCTGGGGGTTCCACCCCCGCTTCCACTCCCACTTCCTGAACCGCTTCCGCTGCTTCCACCGCTCCCGCTTCCGCTACCTGAGCTCGCGGTGCTATCGGCAACAGTGATCTGCAGTGATTTCTGGTTGGTCAGGCCTTTGGAGTCCGTCGCTGTCACGGTGAAATTAAAGGTTCCCCCCGCCGAAGGAGTTCCGGAAATCGCTCCCGAAGCAGCGGCAAGTGCCACGCCGCCGGGCAACTGCCCCGACGCGACAGAGTAGGAATATGGGCCCGTGCCGCCACTGGCGCTGACGGTGCCGCTATAGCCCGCGCCGACGGTGGCGGGCGGCAGGGACGCCGAGATGTTCAGGGCCGCGGCTGTGGCAGGAACAGGGTTGCTCGGGTTCATTGCAGAGTGGCTTCCGCACGCGGTGGCGAGCGCGGCTAAGGACAGGACGAAAGTCTTGGTTGCGTAGTGAAACGTCTTCTTTGTATCGGCATTCGTTTTTTGCGCCTGGTTGGATCGGCGTAACATTCCATGTACCTCTCAATGGGATTGAGGAGCTCTCGGGGAGACTCCTGGGTCTTCAGTTTTGGACTTGGACTTGTCCCACGGGTGAACCCCGATTACCAACGGCCAGGAAGCGCTACTCGGGCTGGCGAGCGCTTATTTGGGAACCTTGTGACGTACCACTCCACGGGACGTGCACCCCACACATCGCATAAATAGCCCCGGCAAAAGCAGGTAGATGACGCTGCATCCTGCGCGCGGGTGTAACGCTGAAGGGATTAAAGTAATTGTATCGGGTATATGCGGTATTCGGGAAGGGCTAATGGAAGAAAACTGTAAGGTTTTCCCCGGCGAAGAAAAGGCGAGCAACGGCCTATATTCAACAAATGCGAGATGGGCGGGCGCCTTAGTCCTGATTCTGCAACACCAGGCTCCGCTTCTCCGCTTCGGGCTCAACTTCTTCCGAGCGCCTTGCTCTCAGAAAGATGGCGGAGGCGAGGTATAGCAGGGCCGCGAGAATGGTCAACGACTTTAGTCCGAACCACATCGACGAGGATTCCAGCAAGCCTCCCAGCAAGGCTCCAAAGAGATTCGATCCGAGGGCACTTCCGCGGAATCCTGCCCGAGCGAAGCTTGAAATGAAGATGATGCCTGCGAAAAACACGGGTGTACAGAGGGCGAGCGTGGCGACGAGCGCGCGTAGAATCCAAGACTCGTAGAACAGGTTCTCGAGACGAACAGCAAACATCACTCCCAGCGCGACAAACAGTCCTACATAAGCAACCAGCAGCGGAATGCGCGGCAAAGCGCCGTAGACAAGATTGGCGGCAACGATCAAGCACAGCAGTCCTGAGACAACCAAGGCGTTCACCACCCACGTCGTGCCGAACAGAAGGGCCATCTTGCTCACAATCTGGGCTTCGAGCAGCATGAATCCCGCTCCCAGGAACATGAAGTGAAGATCGATGCTGCCGCCGCCTTCGCCGCTGGCCTGGCGAAGGAACCAGCCAAAGACGATCAGTACGGCGAGCGAGACCAGGATCACGATGATAGGAAGGCCCGGCGCATGCTGGTAGAAGTAAGGCCAATCGTCAGTGGTTGGGATGGCGGCCTGCATCGGCAGGGCGCCATGTGACGCTAAGTAGGCGGCGAGTGAAGGATCGGAAGTTGCTTTGGCCAGGCGTTCGGGGGATCCGGCGACAAAGAAGCGTCCGGCCATGTCGTAGCCGCCGAGGTCGGCCTGGAACTGAATCGGTTTCTGTGCGAAGGTCGCCTCCATGAGCGCGTAGAGGCGGCCGGCTATCCAGGGAGTCTCCACCTGAAACTTCACAACAAACAGGCCATCGGGTTTTAGCAACTGCTTGGCCCGCGCCAGCGCTTCGCGCGTGTAGACATAGTTATCAATGCGAATGTTGGTGAAGTGCGAAGTGGTGGTGTGGGAATCGAGTAACGAGAAGACGATGAGGTCAAACTTCTCGTGACTGTTCTCGATGTAATTGCGGGCATCGTTCACGACGACGTGCACCCGCGGGGACTGATAAGGATGCTCGAAGTGCAGTTGCTTTCCGAGTTGCAGGATCAGGGGATCGATCTCGACCGCCTCCACATAGCCCGCTCCGTTGCGCAGTGCCGCGGCAACGTCGTTGCCCATGCCCGAACCCAGAACGAGCACGGAGGGTGGCGAAGGATAAAAGCGGTAGGGCATGTTGTACGAGTTCTGGTCGAGCGGGTGCTCGCGGAAGACGGCAGCATGCGCCTGAACGAACTCCGGCGACAGGTTCACAATTTTCTGATACAGGGAGCTGTTGGTGATCAGAGCATAGGACACCAATTGGTCGCCGTCATACAGCGGCACAGTGGTGAGCTTTTGATACGGCGACCAGTAGGTCTTTGAATTTCGATCCTCAGGAAGCGCCAGCAGCGCGACACACACCAGAAATGTGATGGCGAGAACCTTCCTGGCCCTTGCATCCCGCCAAACGTAGGCCAAGCACAGGATTCCTGCCACAATGAACCAAACCCAGGGCGGCTGGTTGAGGAAGCAAAGCAAGGTGAATCCGGCAATGCCCGCAAGACTTGCGAGGACATTGACGCTGTAGGCGGCGACTCCCTTCGGAGCGTTCTCCAGATACCAGCCGACAAGTTGGCCGAAAGGAATGAACGCGGTGGCAATCAGCGCGAATAGAGGAACGACAAAGATCATCGCGAGCAGCATGCCGCCCCAACTCGCGGGCGCCGCCGGAACGCCCCAGGTATGAACTTCAGCGCTGGCTCCCAACAGCTGAGGCAGATCGTCAATGCAGCGTTGCAAGGGCGGAATCGGGAGTTTCAAAATGAGAGCGAGCAGCAGCAGCGGGTTCAGGAGAGCTGCCAACTGAAGTCGCCGCCGGCACAGATAGCAACCCAGCCCGAAACCGAGGAAACACGCCACCAGCACGAAGTTCTTGAAGTAGGCGAAAATTCTGATCTCCGATGAGACCCATCGGATCATCAGCATCTCGACAAACAGACTGACCAAACTAACCAGAACCAAGCGGCGGTAGCTAAACCCGCCAAGCGCCGCGACATCAATCTCCAGTCGTCCCGGAGATGCGGCCGTAGCTCTGAGCCGATTGAAAACCTGGTACACCAGGGAAATTGACAGAGCTGCAATGAGAACTAGAAACGCGAGCGAGCTAAGTGGCAGCGGGAGCGTCTGCAAGATTTCAGGCCTCAGTTGAATTCCATTCCCAAGAATTATAGTCGGGTATGGGTTAACGCCAGCAGGGAAGCAAGGCTGCGGAAGTATCGTCATCATCATCATGGTCTTTGACGATATGGTCCGTCATACACTCTGCTCTGCTCCCCGATTGTCGCTGACCGCCGCGCCGGGAGGATAATTACCGAAGTTTTTCCGCTGCTGCAAATCTGAGATGAATGCCGCACAGGTTAATGGTGCGAAAGGGGGGACTCGAACCCCCACGGTTTTACCCGCCAGATCCTAAGTCTGGTGCGTCTGCCAATTCCGCCACTTTCGCAATCTGGATCAATACCGCCGTTTTGATCGTAGCAAAGATGAGGGCGGCAGGGAAGATTCCGGAGCGTGCCCGCAGGAACGCGCGAAACGTTGGCGCAACCAGCACGGTCGGTGAGTCAGCTCGGTAATCTGCACGTGATATGGCTCCAGCAGTTCTCCGGTGGCGCGAATCGACGCCGGCAGAATTGTCTGTTACCTCGCTTCCTTAACCGAGTTAAGGTGGACTAAAGCCGGTATCGCTGTTGAAGAGGCCGTCGAACGTACTTTTGTTGTGGGAGACTGTCGTCATACACCCTATGTGCAACTTGCTTCTGTGCGTTCGCTAATTCTTGCTTATTTTGGACACAATCTGCATAGGTGATACCGGTCACCGCGAAGTGTGACTGCGAACGCTGCGTTATGCGTGCTATCACGCATAAAGTAACCTGAACGTTTTTGCTCCACAGTTTCTTCCACAATCAAACTAATTAGGAGGGGCCATTGAAAAAATCAGTATTCATCGCGGTGGTTCTTTCTTGTTGTTCCTTAGCATTCGGGCAACTGACCGGTTCCCGGGTGCCGGACTCAATAGCTCAACACTTGTATTTCCTCAGTCTCTCAAACATGGCATCTGCAACCAGGCAGGCCCATCTCAACAATCTCTTGTCCATGAAGATACTGCGGTCGCGATGGACGCAATCGACGCCTTCACCGAGAGCCACAACCGAGCGGTAGATCGGTATAACAGTGCCGTAAGCCACGGCGCTTACGGACTATACACCGCCTTTCAAAAGGAGCAAGCCAATATCGCCGCCACGGCGATGCTGTTCCTGCAGTCGCGCCTGACGCAGTATGGCTTTGCGACAATTCAATCCGATTTGCAAGATTCAAAGAACAGTATGACCGTCGCCGACACCGCGACCACTCCCCTAGCTACTAGCATGTCGTGTTGCTACTCGACGGTGCAGAGCAAAACGAGCACTCTCGTCAGCACCTCCCCGCTGCGTGCGACTGTGACGATCAGTACGACCATTTCCGGATCCTCAGTGGGAGGAGGGGCTGGCATCTACCATAAAGCCACGGTTAATTTGAGTGTTGACAACCAGGTAGGCTCCGCATCGAGCGGATATGTCTCCCCAAGTACGTACATCAATATCACGGCGAGCGTTGTTCTAGACACATCTACTAACCTTTGCTTAACAGACGGAGCTTTTTGCTTCGAGAACTCAACTGCACAAGTCTATTGCACGGCAGCTAATGCGTACATTGCGCAATTTCCTTTTACCGCCCAGGTGGAAGTGGCATTCACGCAAGCCTACTGGAAACAGGGGATGGCGTATACGTGTAGTAAGGGGTCCTGCACTTACACGGCTCTGAACCAGTGTACGACAGCTACGACTCCGCCGGATGACCCGATCGGAAGCGTCTTTACCGGTGACTATACTAAAATCGCAACGTACATAACCTGGAGAACGTTCGCGCCGTGTATTCGCTTCAATTGGCCAGGGCCATGGTCCTGCGGACCCCCGCTGGTGTTCATGAGTACATTGAACGCTACCTTGCCGCCCTATGCGTGTACGCACAATCCATGATAGGAGAACGAAAATGGCGCTCCTAGTGAGGCTTCTGGTCCTGGTCTTCGGTTCGATCTGTGCGTGGATAGTCGTTACCTACGGCTGGATAGCGGCCCTGAGCTATCGCCATGGTGGGGCGGCAGTGGACATCATGTTGGTGCTTCATTCGCCGCTCTACTGGCTGGTAGTGGTGGCAATATTAGCTGTGGCTGCGTTGCTTTTTCGGGGCTGGGTGTTTTGAAAACACGAAGAGAGGAGTTTCGTCGGGGGCCTCCGCCTGTTTCCGAAGAGGCCGATGTGTGGCGGGTGCCGACTGCGTGTGGTACGAGACTCGACATGCAGCGAGTCCCTTCGCCTTTCGATCCGGCAAAGATAATCGCGGCAGGGAAGATTCGCATAAGCCGGGGCCGCCAAAACGCCGGAAAGATCCCTAAACGGCACGCTCAGTGCGTCAGCTCCGCGATCTGCACGTGATAGGGCTGCAGCAATTCTCCCGTAGCGCGATCAACGCCGGCCAGGGCTAGCTGATAGCTGACTTGGGCTTGTAGCAGGCTTTGTTGAGCCGCGGCCAGCTCGGTTTGAGCTTCGAGGACAAGGAATATTCCGTTGCTCTGTCCCAATTCATATTTACGCTGCTCGGCCCCCACGTTCTTCTTGGCTAGCTCAACGGACTCCTGTCCGGCGGCGATGCTGAGCTTGGCTTGCTCGAGTTGATGGACGGCGTTTTTGACGTCTAACGTGACCTGCTCTTGCAGTTGCCGTTGGTTGTACAAATCGTTGCGGCGCGAGACAAGGGCAGTCCCCATTTCCGCCTTGGCCGCACGATTTCTTAGCGGGAAGCTGAGGGATAACTGCGCCTCGTAGGTGGGATAGTTGAAGCCAAACAATTGATTGATCGAGGAACTCGAAAGCCTCTGGCCGGCAATGTTGAACTGCGAGCCTCCCAGGCCGTTGCTGGCATAGAGGCCCTGCAGGTCGAGCTCGGGCAGCAGGTGATTATGGGCCAGGCGAATGCGCGTCTGGTCGTTGGCCAGGGCGGCGCGAACGGCGTCGAACTCCGGACGTTTGCTGAGGGCCAGTTGCAGAGCTGTCCCGGCATCGACATTGCGCAATTCGCCTTCGGGTTCGGCTTTCTCGGTGAGATCGAGATCGAGGGCTTCGAAATATGGATCCTGATCGGCGCCGATCGTCATCCGCAGCTGGTCTTCCGCCTGCTTCAGCGCATATTCACTTTGGATCACCTGCACGCGGCGGGAGGCCACCTGCGATTCCGAGCGGTAGATATCCAATGGAGGCAGGGCGCCCAACTCGAGTGCTCGCTTGTCGCGCTTGTAGGTGGCTTCGGCGGCATCCATCGAGCTACGCGCGACGTCGAGATTGCCGTGGGCCTCGACGACCGCCCAGTATTGCTCCACCGCCAGCAGAATGTTGTTATTCACTTCCGCGGCGAAGCTGGCTTGCGATTGCTGCAGGTTCCGGCGCGCGATTATCAGCGGCGCCCGGTTGGCAAACAGCCATCCATTGCGCAGCAGGGGCTGCGTGAACTGGAGATTCAAAGTTGAATTGATATACGGATCGAGGATGCCGACGTTATTGATAGCGGTATTGTTGAAAGAATTCCGAATGCTGCTGAGTCCCGCCTGGAAAGTGGTGCCGGTCTCGAACGTCTCGGTGTAATTGATCGCCGCATTTTTCGTGATGCTCTTACTGGCCGCCGTCACCCCGGTGCCAACGATTGTGCTTTGGGGCGGGAAGGTCGAATTATTGGCGTTGTAGGAACCGGTGACCACCGGATCGAACGGAGCATGAGCGCCCAGCAGCGCGAACTTTGAGAACTCCACACCAGATTCCTGCACTCGCACAAAGCTGTTGTTTTCGAGCGTCAGCACGACCGCATCGCGGAGACCGAGGCGCAGCTTGCCCTCGACGACGTAGGTACGCAGGTGCTCCGGCGTGCCGAGTTTGCCGGAGCGAACCTGAGGCGTCAGCAGGGCGCCGTAACTTTCGCCCTTCTGCGCCCATCCCGGCAGCGTGAAGATCATCAGAAGACAAACGACCAGGGCCAGGCGAGAGTGTCCCATTGCTCAGTTCCTCCGAAGTTGTAATGACGTAATGACTCGGGCCGCGAAGACTATGTGCCGTCCGCTACTCGTAGCGAATCGCTTCGACTGGGTCGAGGCGGGCGGCCTTGACTGCCGGGTAAATGCCAAACACCAGTCCAACACTGATCGAAACGATGAAGGCGAGCAGGATAGAACTCGCCGTGACAATGGTAGACCATCCGGCCAGCCAGGCGATCAGCCGCGACATCACAAAGCCGAAGACGATGCCGAAGCTGCCGCCGACAAAGGAAATCAGGATGGCCTCGACGACGAATTGGCGGATGATGTCGGACTGGCGGGCGCCGACGGCACGCCGCACGCCGATTTCCCGCGTGCGTTCCAGAATGCTGGCCAGCATGATGTTCATGATTCCGATGCCTCCGACCAGCAGGGAAATAGAGGCAATCGCGACCATAACGGCATTGAAAAGGCGCTCGGTCCGTTTCTGTTCGGCGAGCAGTTCGGCGGGAACGATCACGCTGAAGTCGCCGGCGGAATGATGCGAGGAATCGAGAATGGCGCGCACCACCTGGGCGACGGACGCCATGTCGGCGCTGTCGCGAATGTTGAGATAGATGCCGTCAATCTCGTCGCGCACGTCGCTGTAATTATCTTCCAGCCGCAGAATCGCCGAATTCAGCGGGACGTACATGATGTTGTTTACATCTTGCGATGGCACGCCCGCGACTTCAGTTTGCGAACTCAATTGCGGAGAGACCACGCCAATCACGCGGAACCAGGTTTCATTGGCCTTGACGTATTGTCCGACCGGATCGGCGGAGCCGAACAGGCTCGAACGGGCCGCCGCGCCCAGGACGCAGACCGGAGCCGCGCGAGTTTCTTCGTTCTCGGTGAAGAACCGCCCCTGCAGAACGTTCAGACCAGCGATCTTCGCGTAAACCGGATCGACACCATAGATGGTCGGGGGGTCCTGCTGCGATTTGGGAAGCGTCTTGGAAGGAACCATGCGCTTGCGCGGCGTGCCCGCGAGAATGTCATTTACGTCGTCGCGAATCACGCGATAGTCCTGGAACGACAGTCCCTGGGAAATCTTGCGAATCTTCTGGTGAGCCTGCCACTCGGTGGTCTCTTTGGCTTCCACGATGAGATTGTGCACGCCCATCTGCTCGATCAGGGCCATGACTTTCTGCCGCGCGCCGGCGCCGATGGAGAGCATGGAGACTACCGCCGCAACGCCAAAAATCATGCCCAACATGGTGAGCAGCGAGCGCAGGCGGTGCAGCAGCAGATTCTGCAAGCCAAGTTGCAGGTCAGGCAGCCACTGCTGGTAGCCGTGCAGGACGCGTGCGGTGGGAGTTGACGCGACCGTTGCCATTACGGAGCGCCTCCTGCACCGCTCGGCGGCGCGGAGCTGGGACTGGTGTTTTTCCGCGGCGCAGTGGGATCCACCAGCGCAATTTCAGTCCCTGCGCTGATGCCCTCAATCGCGGCGCGGCTCTCATTCTGCGCCTGGATCGTTACTTCATGCGGATCGAAATTGCCGCCTTTTCGTACGTACACCAAGCGTTTATTCTCCTTGAGGAATACCGCCTGGCGAGGCACGTAGAGAACACCTTTTCGCGGCTCACTGTTGATAAAAACGTGCGCGGTGAGCCCGGGCCGCATCCTGGTGGGATCGTTTTCTGAAAGCGTGATGGTGACCTCGAACTTACTGGCGTTGTCATCTTCCCAGAATCTGCGCTGGTTGCTGCCGCCCACGGTCTTGACGGTGCCGTGGAAGGTGGGGCCGGGAAGAGCGTCGAGTTGAAAGTCGACGGATTGCCCCTCTTTGATGCTGTTGCGCTCGAGCTCTCCGACTTTAGCAATCAGGTCCAGACCCTTGGGATCGATGATCTGGCCGACGGTTCTTCCGGGCTCGACCTGGTCGCCTTCGCGAAATTCCGGCAGGGTCATGCCGCTGAAGAAAAATCCTCCAGCCGCGCCTTCGTTCTTCTCCAGGGCCACCAGGCCGTCCATGGGCGCGGTGACGCGCATTTTTTTAATGTTGTCCTGAGCCTGATCCATGGCCAGCTTGGCTTTGTTCCGCTTTTCCTGGGCGAGCGAGATGGAAGCTTGGTTAGAAGCGCTGCGCGATTTTACATCTTGCTGAAGCTCAGCCAGGACACGCTGCGCCCCTTCCAGGGCAAGCTGATTTTTGCGCGCATCGATGCTGCTGACCAGCTCGTTTTTCTGCACGTCGAGCTCGGCGCGCCGCACGTCGAAGCGGGCTTTGAGCAGCGCGACTTTGTCCTGAGCGGCCACCACCTCGGCATCCGCCTTTGCCTTCGTGATCTCTTCCTCGGCCTGCAGCAACTCGGAACGATTCTGGTCGAGCTTGTAGAGTTGCTCGGTGGGGTCGAACTCGACCACCAGATCGCCCTTCTTCACCGTCGCGCCGGTGTGAAGGAGGTGGGTAATTTGCAGAGCGCCTCCACCAATCGGCGGCGCGGTGAGCATTTCGGAGTGGCTGGCGCGCAATTCGCCGGTGACGAACACCTTCATGTCGAGATCGCCGCGCTTGACCAGCCCGGTGGGGACATCGGTCCCGGTGGTGGCGGGTGCCGTGTGGCGCACTGCGGCTACGACTCCGCCTACTGCGAAAAGCACGACTGCCACAATCGCCCACGTGATGGTCCGCCGGCTTCTCATATCTTGCTGCTCTACTCTTTTCTCTGCTCTCTACTCTTTCGCGGTAGGATCGCGCAGCGCCACTTGTTCTCCGGCACTTACACCTTTGGCGACGAGAATCTTGTCGCCGCTTCGCCGTCCGACTTCGAGGGCGCGCTCTTCGAACTGTCCGCGGCGCCAGACGTATGCCACGTTCTGGCCCGATTTCTGGAACAAAGCCTGCGCAGGTATGATCACAGCGTTCGCCACTTTGTCGACGACGACGGTCACTTGCCCGGTGATGCCGGGCTTAAACCGAGTGTCGGTCTGGTCGAGCACAATTTCGAGAATAAAATTACGCGTGATCGGCCAGCCGCTGGAGAAATCCAAACTCGCAATGGCGCCAATCTGCTCGATGTGTCCCGTGAACTGCCGGTCCGGAATGGCGTTCAACTGAACCGTGACCGGTTGCTTGAGGGCCAACCGGCCGCGTTCGGTTTCATCCACGCGTGCGGAAATGCGCAGTGTGGTCGCGTCTGGTAGTTCAGCGATGCCCGCACCCGGCCACGCGCGGTCGCCGGGGCGGTACGTGATCATGCCGGAACCGCCCCAATGCTGCAACAGGCTGATTGTTCCAGCGGAAGGAGCACGCTGGGTCATCTGGCCCAGAGCACGTTCCGCCCGGGCGACGTCGTATTTGGCTTTCTCGCTGGCCTGCACCTTGCTCTCGATAGTGGCCTGGTTGAGCCGCGCGTCAGATTTTTCTTTCGTCTCAGCTTCCCGCAGTTTCTGCTCCGAATCCGCGAGCTTGAGTTTGGCCTCTTCTCCTTCGATCCTGGAGACGATCTCTTGCTTGCTGGCTTCGAGCTTGGCTCCTTCCACGTCGTAGCGGGCTTTGAGCACCGCGGTCTTGTTCTCTTCTTCCGCGAGCCGGGCTTGTGCTTTAGCCTGAGCGATCTCGGCTTCGGCAGATTTTAAAGCGGAGCGGAACTGTGCCAGGTCCTGCTCGGTCTTGGTGGCATCGAACTGCACGACCACATCGCCAGGCTTTACCACGGTGCCTTCCGAAGCGACCTTGACGATTTGCAGGTCGCCGGCTTCGGCCGGAGCGCTGATGGTGACTGACTTCAGGGCTTTCACTTCGCCCCGAAATTGCGCGGAGTCAAGAAACTCACCCCGTTTCACCTCAATGGTAGGAACCGTTGGCCCTCGTCTTCCCATGCGGACCGCGCCGAGCACCACGCCGCTGCCGGCCAGGAGAATCACAGCGATGACCGCCGATTTGCCCAGTTTCGAGAGCCGATGGAAGCGCTGCATCATCAGGAGCCACTCCCCGGGCTGGGCTGTGATTGCGTGCCCGACGCCGTGCTCGATCCCGCCTTCGCCTTTGCGATATCCACGTCCACCGCAGCGGAAAGATCCGGCATCAATTTGGGATCATTTCCCTCGATCGAGACAATCACGACGAAAGCGCGCAGCTTGTTCGAGAAATCTCCGTTCTCCCCAATGGGCGCAACCTGATCGAGCTTCGCCGGGAATACCATTTCCGGATAGGCATCCAGCCGTACCTTCGCCGTTTGACCCACGGCGAGGGAAGGGAAGTCCTGCTGGTTGGCCATCACCCGCACTTGCATGGTTGCCGGATTCACCACCTGCATAAAGGGCACGCCTGGCCGTACCTGATCGCCTTCCTGCACCTCGCCCATCGTGCCCTGCTTCCAGATGGTATTCAGCACGACGACGCCGTCGAGCGGAGAATGAATCTGCATCAGGTTGGCATTGGCCTGCGCGTGCAGCATGGTTTGCTGAGTGCGATCGCGCTGAATCTCCAGGATGCGGATCGCCGCCTGCGCTGCTTTGCGCTTCAGGTCGAAAGTTTCCCGCAGTTGATCGTAGGTCGCCTTGGCTTCGTCGAGGTTTTCCTGATTCTTTTCCGCGTCAATGCGCGAAACGATCTCCGCTTTCTGGATTTCAAGCTCTGTCTTCCGCAAATTGTCCTCGGCGGCTTTCAACTCAGTTTCGTCCTTGGCGCGGGCGGCACTCTCCTTCGCCTGTTCGGCGGCAACCTGTGCCACCAGCTTTTGATATTCCGCCTGCTTGTCGACATAGTCCCGCATCTGCGCCTGCCGGTCGAATTCAACCAGAAGATCGCCTTGCTTGACGCGCGTTCCTCCGGGCGCAAGGTGAATGATGGTGAGAGTGGGAACCTGTTGGCCGGCGAGCAACGGAGCAAGAATGGCGCGGGCTTGCACCGCCTCGGTCGTTCCCTTAAGGCGCAGGATGTCTCCAGGAGTCGTCGAAACAGCGGACGCAAGCTTCGCGGCGGAACGAGTGCGGTTGCGGATAACCACCAGCCCAATGACAGCCAGAACTACAGCGGCCACCGTGCATACAATCCAGAGTCGCCGGCGAGGGCGAGGTTCTTGAACCGGTGGCAACGCGGGTTGTGACTCTAACTGATCGAGGGTCGACTCTGGGTCAGGAGTCACTTCCGCAGGGGCTGTGTTCATTGCTGGGATACTCCCGCCGTAGGAATCGGGTTGTATCTTAAAAGTTGCCTACGGCGCGTGAACTTACTAAGTTACCTGACCGGGCCATTCTTTCCAAGCATCTATAGATCGCGGAAGAGGTTCAGGCTTGCGGAACTTTGTTTCGCAATTTCTGACTGGGACGAAACCATAATTCCGTGTCCGCTGGCAAATTCGGGGAAGTTGATGACCAACGGTCCTCGCGGGCCAACCTCATTTGAAATAGACGAGGAGGCTCGGGGTATCGTTAGCTGCAAAATGCGAACCTTTTCTGCGGCTCCGCAGACAAAAATACAACCGGCACGCACCGCTTGACGCGACAATGCGTGCGGACGCTGATCCGAACCGACTCTCCGTCTGCCGTTATTGGACTTCGTTCAGCTTCTGGTAAATCAGCATCGCCACAAAGGCGAGCAGAAATACTCCGGAGCCGATGCTGAACACGCGCATCGGGATCGTCAGCTTGTTCACCTTGACCAAGAGCTCTGTTTGCTCTTCCTGCATGTGCGAATTGGCATCATCCAGAAACAGCTGATCATCCTCGTGCATGGTGAGGGTGCTCCGGTAGATGAGAAGCACAATCAAACCAACGGCGAAGAGTCCGAAAAGACCCCCCACAATCTCAATCGGCGTCATAAGCCACCTCGGCTGAATCGACCCAAGTGCAGCGGCTTTCCACTTCGTGGCGGGGGCGAGCAGGAGCCCCGCAACCAATCCCGGGGAAGGCCCTAACGGCACGATTATAGCCCCGTTGGCAATCCCCGGCGACGAATAAATCCGTTTGTTCGGAAGCTGTTACAAAAGCGGGAAAGCCTGCGACCGGGGGGTAGCATCGGCATCTAATAAGTGGTGGGATTTTCACAGGCGCAGCGACAGTGTTATCCCCGATTCATAATTCTGATATAATCAAACAGCTTTAAAGCCAAGGAGATACGAATGGCCACCACAACCGTCCCGGAAGTCAAGAAAGCCGCACCCGTTACCCTGACCGGCAATGCCGTTGCCAAGGTAAAAGAGATCATGGCTCAGCAGAACCCCGTTCCCGCCGGACTGCGCATCGGAGTCGTGGGCGGCGGATGCTCCGGTTTCTCGTATTCCATGCAGTTTGAGAATGGCGCCGGAATGATGGACAAGACCTTCGAAATGGACGGCCTGAAGGTGTTCGTCGACGCGACCTCGGTGATGTACCTCAACGGCTGCATCGTGGATTACGTTGAGACCCTCGAGGGTGCTGGATTCAAGTTCGAGAATCCGAACATGAAAAGCACCTGCGGCTGCGGATCTTCATTCAGCGTGTAAGCGAGTTTCGTAAGCTTAAAAGGCCTCATCAACCGATGAGGCCTTTTTCATTGGGCTGAGATTTCTGAACTACAACCAGTCTCATAAAGGGTGGCTGAAGGCTTCCTCGGCATGGTTCGTCTGGGTTGTATCAAAATCCTGCTAGACGTGTTGGCTCAGAACGACGCGACATTAGATTGGCTGCAAGCCATCAATGAGATAAATTCAGCGGATATGATCGGTCGGTTCACGGTTTGTTCGGTGGTGTTGGCGGGAATGGCTTGGGCGTGTGAAACCCAGTTTGCTTTCGCAAGTCAGGAACCACCTCATTGCTCGGTTGTTGGCGATTTGGATGTACGCCCGTTCACCAGCAGAGTCTTTCATAACACGCGCATGCTGAGGGTTTGGCTCCCTCCTGGCTACAATAGCCCTGACCAGCACAGCGAGCGCTACCCGGTGCTGTACTTGAATGACGGCCAAGACCTTTTTGATGCCTGCACGTCAATTTTCAACGCGCAGGAGTGGCGCGTCGATGAGACCGCAACAGCGCTGATTCAAAACGGAAAGGTTCCGGCGCTAATCATTGTTGGAATTGATAACGCTGGCAAGAGAGACAGGCCGAAGGAATACCTGCCTTTTCCGGATGATACTCTCAAGCCCCCAGTTCCAAGAGTTCGCGGCAAGGACTACCCGAAGTTCTTGCTGGATGAAGTGATGCCTTTCATTAATCGTGAGTATCGCACCGATCCCGACCCAGCGAAGACTGGGCTTGGTGGCTCTTCTTACGGGGCTGGCATCGCGCTCTACACTGTCATGAAGCATCCAGGGCGATTTGGGAAATTGCTGCTCGAAAGCCCTTCGCTGTACGCTCATGATAATTATCTTCTCCGCGAAGCTGACAGATTCGCTCGCTGGCCTGACAAGGTGTTTATCGGCGTCGGTTCGATCAGCGAGCCAGTAGACGATGTCCATCGGCTTCGAGATACGCTTCGCCGTCAGGGACTCGGAATCCAACGGTTAGCGGTCGTCGAGCAGCCGGGAGCAGCGCATAACGAAGAGGCATGGGCGCAGAGGTTCCCGCGGGCATTGCAGTTCCTGTACGGCCGCCCGACGGATCGGTAGCCCAGCATGTCGGCACATCTCATCTTGAGTCTGTATTGCCGCAGGGGACTCCCTGAACTAGTTATAAGACCGGTTCTACTGTTGCGGCGGCTGTGGCGGTGGATTCGTGGGCTGAGTTGGCGCGCCGAATGCGCCACCGACCGGGGAAGTCGGATTATTCTGCATCCCGGAAGGCTGGTTCCCGAATCCATTGCCGAAGCCGCTGCTCGTTCCGCTCTGCTGCCCGTTAATTTGACCATTCAAGTTCGGCGTGTTCTGCATCCCCATTTGCAGTTGCGGCTGGTAAGGCGTGGTGATCAGAAAGCCGCGATCGAAGGTTGGGTCGTAGACGAACTGCCACTCGTTGTACTTCTTCTTTTTGTCGTACTCGCGGATGGTTTTCTCTTTGCTGAGGCTGGCCACTCCCACGATGGGCGCGCCCCCGAATTGAGTGTTGGATAACTTATCTCCGGAACTTCCGGTGGTCGCAGCATTGGCGCTTGCTCCCGGTCCTGCAGATGTTCCCGCTCCCGGCGATCCCGATTGTGAGGCATCGGTTCCAGTTTGTGAGGTATCCGATCCCGTGGTTTGCGAGTTCAAAGTCTGAGCGGGATTTTGTGAGTTCTGCCCGAAGGCGGAATTGGAATTCGCTCCGAATGCGCCGGCGTTGCCGAATCCAGACGCTTGCGCCAGCCCGTTAGGACTGTTAAGCGATCCGTTGGCCCCCAAGGTGGCCGCGCCCGGAATCATGCCGCCGCCGATGCCGTTCATCGACATCTTGGCTTCGCCGAAATGCAGCAGCCGGAAATCCTTCCCGGTCAGCGGATCTTTGTAGCGCTTGCGCAGAAAACGCTGCTGGCTGGTGTTCTCCAGATCTTCAATCTTCGCCGGATAGCGGCCGAACTTCTTGTAATACGAGCGAATGGCGCGCGAGTACTGCACGCCCCGATGAATCATCTCTTCTTCGCGGTCACGCTTTATCTCGAACGTGATGGAGGGAATGATCACCGCCGTCGCGATGATCATCAGCGCCACAGTCAATAGCAGGAGCAGCATGACGTAACCTTGCTCGCCCCGCCTGCGACGAATTGTGGATCGAGAAAGCATTGAAAAGATTGAGTAATTTGGTAATTGAGTAATTGGGTAATTGAGTAATTCAAACTCTGGGGCGATTCCAATTTCCCAATTACTCAATTACCTAATTACCAAATTCTTTATCCCTGCGTGAGCGGTATGTTCTGCGGCGGGCCGCTGTTGACCACGTCCTGTATCTCAACCGAGTTGGGGGAGATGCGGATCACTTTGTAGCGGCGGTCCACGATCTCACCTTCCCCGGCCACGAAAACATCTTCGCCCATTTTAAGGAATATTTTTTTGGGCTCGCCCGGCGAACTGGCGAAACCGTAAAACTTCAGTGGAATCGGCGGCGCCTGCGGCGGTGGAGGGAGTCTGTAAGAATCCTGAGGATGCTCTCCGTCCGGCGAGCCCGGTGTAATCGGCTTCGGGATCACCACGTCTTCCGCCTGCGACATGAAAATGTTTCTTCCCTTGCCCTCGTAAAGAGTCTTCTCGCTAGCTGCGAGTAAATCCAGGCGCAACGTTGGGTCGAGACTTTCGGCGCGTGGTTTCTTGCCGGGCTTGGCCAGCCCGCGCGAGGGCGCCCGTGGCGAGACCATGGGCGCGGCAGCCTCTGCGCTCGACGAGGGCGCCGACGAGCCCGTGAAGTAAGGCATAACGAAGTACCCGAACGCCAGGACGGCGATGACCCCGAGTACAGCGGCCCACACGGCCTTCTTCTTATTGTCGAATCCGAGTTGCACTACGATGCCACCTTTAAATAGGTTTCCAGTTTCATGCCCAATTTCACCGGACCCTTGGGTTCGCCTCCCAGAGAGACGCCGTCGATGATAAAAAACATCTGGTCTCTTTCCAGAGCATTGATGAACTTTGCAATGGCGGTGTAGTTCCCGACCAGATCGTATTGCAATTCCCAGCGCTGCAGGCCGCCGGTCGTGGTGTCTGCAGGCTTGAATGTTCCTTGCTCGATGCGAACCCCGTTGGCGGCAGCGAGCTTGCCGAACTCAGTGGCGATCTGGGAGTTCTGCGCAGGGAATCGCTGCTGGTAAAAATCCTTGATTTGCTGGTTGGCGAGGACGACGCGGTGGGGCAAGTCTTTCAAGGGAGCGACCTGCCGGGTTTTGGTCATCAGTTCGACTTGCAGGCGATTCAATTCCTGGCGCCGGCTGTCGGCCGAGCCGATCAATGGCGAAAAGTACAGCAATCCGGCCAGCAGGTCGACTGCGGCCATCACCGCAATGGCTGTGGTCAGGTTCTTCCGGGTTCGCCGCAGATCCGGCATCAGTGCTTACTCCTGTTAGCTAATTCGGTCTTCGGCTTTGCTTCAGCCGGTGGGTTCGCCGCAGGACTGCTCGCCGGAGATGCGTCTGCCGCCGACGGCAATTCCTCCGGGATGTAAATGGCGGCAATCTCAAACAGCTCCGTATCGCCGGTCGGGGTATCCGTGTGCGACTCGCGGATGATATTGGTCTGCGCGAATCGCCGCGACTCTTCCATGCGGCGCGCGAGTTCGATAGCGCGGTCGCGCGAATCGCCCGCGACCGTCATGGTCAGAAGGAGTTGATTGTCCTCGTCCAATTTTGGGGTGATCGCCACCAGATGCACCCGGGGCGGCATGACCTTCTCCAGATTCTCCAGCACGCGCGTCCAGGAGAACGATTTGCGCTCGATGAGCTGGTTCAGGAACTGCGACTGGTCGCGCGTGGTGCGATTTTCCGGCCGATTCAGAAACGCTTCGGCCTCCGAGCGAATGCGGTCGCGCTCAGCGATAAGATCGCGCGTTTTCCCGATGGCGGTTCGATCCCGGCGCGCCGCCATCCATCCGGTCACATCCAGCACGAGGAGCGCGAGCGTCAAGAGTGCGATCGCGCCCGCGGTGGTACCCCAGCGCATCCAAAACTGCCGCGCATCTTCATACGGCTGGCTTGCGAGATTGATATCTAGACGCATTTACGAAATGAGTGCTCCGACCACTCCGGCCATTCTCCAGCGCGGCACGGAGCCGCGTGCGCTTGTGCCCAGTTGCGTGGAGGAAACCAGTTCCTGTACCTCTGCTCCAGTCTGCGCCCGCAGCGCAGGAGCCGCGCCTCCCGACTCCGGCAGCCCGGCTACATAAATCTGTTCGATATTTAGATGGTATGTATCCTGAAAAAAGACTACCGAAGGATAGACCTCCTCGGCGAGTTGCTCGCCGGAGATGGTCACCCCGCGCGTATTTTCCAGGGTCCGAAACAGCTGCAACTGGCCTTCGTTCAGAATGGCGATACTGGTGGTATGGGCGTCGACTTTCACCACTAATGTCGGCCGCCTGCCATCCGCCGCGCCTAAAGCTGCGAGGGTGGATGGCAATACCACTCCTGGATCGAATCCGGCATCGCGAAAGGCCGCTTCATAGTCTTCAATCACGCTGCCCAGCGCGACCGCCGCCACCACGCGAACTTCATCGCTGAACTTGTGGGCATGATAGGAGACCTTGGCTTTTTCCACGTCAAAGGGCAGTGACTTTTTCAGGCGAAAACGCACCACGCCGAGCGCTTCCTCGTGATCGGAGGGCAGGGTATCGAATTCCACCAGCATCACGCGAACGGCCGCATCGGGGACAATCGCGATGACATCTTTGGATCGTCCGGCTACATCGCCCAGCGCGCTTTCGATGCCGTCGCGCACGGCTGTGCGTTGCCGCAGATTGTTCTCGACGAGGTCGGGAACCACGCTGCCCGGCGCCAGTTCGCGAGCCGCAGAAGCTTCCAGTCCGCCGCCGTTCTCGATGATGCGCCCGGCGAGCACACGATCGGCCGCGATTTCGCAAGCCAGCTTCGGTTTGGGTACATTTGTAGTTGGACTCATTCCCGAGTATGCCCTTGAGAGATACCTATGCCTCTATAAATCAGAAACCGTATTGTGCAGAAATGCAATAGCTGAGAGAGCACGTCAAAGGTTCAAAGTTTCATGGTTCCAATGTTTCAGAGTTTTTGTGGCGGGATGAAGGGGGCGTCGTTCTTAGCGAGACGCTGCAACCTTGAAACCTTGCAACCCCGAAACTTTGAAACCTTGCCTTTATCGCATGGCCTCAATAAACGTGACCTTGTTGATCTCCTTCAGCGTGGTCATGCCGAGCCGGACTTTATCGAGCGCCGACTCGCGCAGGAATCGCATGCCTTCTTCTCGCGCGGCGCGCCGGATTTCCGACGTCGGTTTTTTTGCCAGAATCATCTCGCGCACGCGGTCGCTCAAATCGAGCAGTTCGTGAATCGCGGTGCGGCCGCGGAATCCCGTGCCGGCGCACTCGATGCATCCCGGACCTTCGTAGAGCGGAACTTTGCCCCATTGCTGCGGATCCAAGCCGCTGGCTTCCAGAACGTCAGGGGGATAGTGCACCTCGGTGCGGCAGGAATCGCAAATCAAGCGCACCAACCGCTGCGCCAGAATGCAGTTCAACGCCGACACAAAGTTGTAGGGCTCAACGCCCATATTCAGAAAACGGCCGATCACGTCGACGACGTTGTTGGCGTGGACGGTGGTGAACACCAGGTGCCCGGTCAGGGCGGATTGAATGGCGATCTGCGCCGTCTCGGTGTCGCGGATTTCGCCGACCATGATCTTGTCGGGGTCGTGACGCAAAATCGAGCGCAACCCGCGGGCAAAGGTCAGGCCTTTCTTCTCGTTGACCGGAATCTGCGTGATGCCGCGAAGCTGATATTCGACCGGGTCTTCAATGGTGATGATCTTGTCTTCATCGGTCTTGATTTCGTTGACCGCGGCATAGAGTGTAGTCGTCTTGCCGCTCCCGGTCGGTCCCGTGACCAGCACCATGCCGTAGGGCTCTTTGATGTAGCGGCGGAACTTGCGCAGGTCTTCCTCGTCAAAACCAACGACATCGAGAGTCAGGGTGCGGAACTTCTCGCTCATCGACTCTTTGTCGAGCACGCGGAGCACAGCGTCTTCGCCATGAATCGACGGCATGATGGAAACGCGGAAGTCGATGGCGCGCCCGTTGTATTTCACACGGAAGCGGCCGTCCTGAGGCACGCGGCGCTCGGAAATGTCGAGCTCGCTCATGACCTTGATACGCGAAATCACAGTCGAATGATGCTCTTTGCCGATCGGCGGCATGGCCTGCGTGAGCACGCCGTCAATGCGGAACTTGATCACGACGGAGTCGTCGCGGGTTTCGATGTGAATATCGGAAGCCCGCCGCTGCAGGGCCGTGAAAATCGTGGTGTCAACCAGGCGGATGATCGGGCTGCTATCGCCCGCCGCCGTCAGCTTGTCGATAGTCAGCGTTTCTTCGGCGCCGGTATTCTCGTCTTCTCGAATGATCTGGAAGCCTTCGCTGGCCTCTTCCAGAACGCGCTGCGACTGCTCGGTCTTTTTGAGAATGTCGGAGATCTGCTTAAGGGTCGAAACCTTGGTGACGATGCGCTGTTTCAGCAGCAGGCTGATCTCGTCGATCATCATCAGCTGGCTGGGATCAGCGATTGCGATCGCCAGCTTGCCATCACCGGTCTCTTCGAGGGGCACGAAGTTGTAGCGGAACATCAACTCGACTGGAATTTTCTTGAACAGTTCGTGATGCAGTTCGAAACCGCTGAGGTCGATGAACTCGCAGCGGTAGCGGCGCGCCACGTCCTGCGCCCGTTCCAGGTCGGTCACGGGATTTCCGGTAGGGCTGATCGGCCCGCCGTTCCCGCCATTCACGAAGAGTGATTTCTTTTCCGCCATCGACATTCACTTACCCCACTGCATCTCCAACGCCGGTCTCAGTGCACTCCCAAGGTAAAGATCGGCATATACAGAGAAATCAAAACGCCGCCCACGAAAATCGCCATGACGATCAGGATGAGAGGCTCGATCAGCGCCATTGCGGCCCCCAGCGCTGTTTGCACGTCTTCCTCGTAGAATTCCGCCACCGAATTCAGCATGGCCGGCAGCGCTCCGGTCGATTCGCCAACTTCAATCATCTCGACCGCGAGCTCGGGGAAAATCTTCTGCTCTTCCAGGCTCGGTGCCAGTCCTTGTCCTTCGCGCACCCGGATGCCGGCACGCGCCACACCCTTTAAGATGCGGCGGCTGCTCATGGAAGAGCCCGCGGTTTCCATCGACGGCACGAGCGGCAAACCGCCCTGCAGCAGGGTCGAAAGCATCCGCGAAAAGCTGGCCACCTGGTGCTTCAGACGAATGTCACCCAGCAGCGGCGTGCTTAAAATGATGCGATCAATGCGGTCCGCCCCGCGATCGGTGTCCTTCCAGCGCCAGAACACGAAGACAGTGACCACCAGCCCGATGAAAGCAAAGGGCGCGTACTTTTGCGCGTTCTCACCCACTCCCAGCATGAAGACCGTAATGGCGGGCAGTTTCGCATCCAGGCTGTGGAACAAATCGGCGAATTTGGGAACGACATAAGTGAACAGAAACGTCACCATGATCGTCACCACGGCGATCAGCAGCGTGGGATAAATCAGCGACACGAAGAGCTTCTTGCGGAAGGTCATGGCCAGCCGCTGAAAATTGATATAGCGGGTCAGCACTTCGTCGATGTTTCCGCTCTTTTCGCCAGCCATCAGCGTGGTCGTATAAATCTTTGGAATAATGCCCTGGGACGCGAAGGCATCGGAGAGCAACTCTCCGCCCTTAACCCGGTCGCGCACGTTCTCAAGAAGCTGCTTCAGTTGCGCGTCCTTCTGCCGTTTGATCAGCAATTCAAGCGAGTTCAGAATCGGCAGCCCGGCGCGGATAAGCGTCAGGAACTGCTGGTTAAAAACCAGAAACGTGCTCTGCTTGAGCTTCCTGCGGCGCCGCAGCGAAATCCCGCCTGCCAGCATGCCCTGCGGCTTGACCCAATAAACGAGGTAGCCTTGTTGGGAGAAGCGGTCGCGTACCTCAGCTTCGGAGTACCCTTGCTCGATGTGCTGGTGTACCCGGCCGCGATCATCCGCGATTTTTACTACAAATTCCGCCATTTGCCGATATTTCTAAGAATCTGATCCAGGTAGGGGCCCAACCGCCCCAGTCTAACATTGCAACTTCTATTCTAAGCGCTGATCCCGTCCAAAACCGCTCCAGAACGGTACTCAAGTAACCTACTGTCCCAGCTCTCCTTCCACGACCTCGGTCCCGGTAGGGGGCTTGAACTGGAAGCGGGTTTCGGCAATCGGGACATCTTCTTTCTGATCGCTGAACTGGTATTCGGTAGACGACCCATCCACCGACTGAAGAATGAGCCGCACAATGCGATGCTCTGGAGTAATCTCAAGCACGATTTCGTTGAGTTGATCGGCCATCGCCGACGGTACCCCTCGCAAAACCACATCCCCCGACTGCAGCGGTGCGATGTCCGGAGCCAGGGATAATCCCCGTAACTCTTTCTCCAGCTTTGTCTTACCGAGCAAAAAGGCCAACGGCGACCGTATGTCCTCTAACTTTTTCGCCGCCGACTTGCGAGCCTGATGGTCCTCCGGCACGTAAAACCACGCATCTTTCCCATTGCTGACAAACAGCTTCTCTCTGGGAGAACGGTACTCCCAACGCATCTTGCCAGGTTTTTTCAACCAAAGTGTTCCCCCCTCGGTCCGGTCCATCCCGGAGCCACGATAGATCTCGATAAACTCGGCCTGCAGCGACTGCAAGTGGTTGTAGTGGGCGTCGACGCCCGCGGCGATTGGCTTGACGTCGGCTGCATCCGCGGCAGGTGCCGCCAATGCAAACAGCACCGCAAACCTGGCAAAGAAAATTACACTTGGGGAGCGCACCCTGAAGTCTTCCGCCTTCTCTTTAGACACCACTATCGAATCTGAATCTGAAAGGGAGTTGAACCTTCATTTTAGCCGTTTTATGGGAGCGGCGCTCCGCCACGTTTGCAGATGTGGGTTGATCAGTCCTCGCACCGAAGCGAATGAGAGGTAGACCTGACTCCAATGATGCGTAAGCAAGATGGTTCGGCTTCAGTGGCTTTGCTTGCATTTGTTATCTGATTCCCTTAGCTTTCGCTTATTCGCTCAATCTCTTGGTGCGGAGCTCTCACATGCAACGCGGGAAACCTGTGCTCCTGCTGGGTGTGTTGCTGGTCTTGTGTCAGTTCTATCTCGTTGCGCAAGACTCAGATAAGATGCGAGTTCTGGCGCTGGAGAATGCATGGAACGAAGCCGAAAGCCACAACGACACCAAAGCGCTGGCTTCGCTGCTGGCTCCGACTTTCGTCTACACCGATGCCGAGGGCTCGGTGATGAACAGGGATCAACTGCTGGCGAGCGTGCGCGCTTCCCGTTCCACGCAAATCGTCAACGAAGGAATGAAGGCGGAATCCTACGGGACGGCAATGGTGGTGACCGGTTCCTATCGTGAACAGGGAACAGAAAACGGCAAAGCTTACACTCATCGCGGACGCTTCACCGACACCTGGATATTGAAAGACGGCCAGTGGCTTTGCGCTGCCAGTCAGGAAACACTCATCGCGCATTGATGATCGAGCGAGCGCCGGGGCCAGAAATCATTTGCCCTTTGCCCGCCTCTCCGGATAACTTGCCTTGCATATGAAAGTTGCCATTCAGGGGGAATTAGGTTCGTTCAGCCACGAGGCGGCGGAGCGGATGCTGCGGCGGTGTGCCCTGGTGCCGTGCGCGCGCTCGGCGGACGTATTTGACCGCGTAGAAAAGGAATCGGTTGAGGCGGCGGTGATCCCGATTGAGAACACGCTGGCCGGAACGGTCGCCGAGCATGCGGATCTGCTGGTGGCCAGGGATGTGTTCATTCAGGCCGAATACCTGTTGCGGATTGTGCATAACGTGATCGCGGCGCCGGGCGTTCCATTGCGCGCGCTGCGGCGCGTGCTCTCGCATCCGGTTGCGCTTGATCAATGCCGCGATTTCTTTCGGCATCATCGGCAAATTGAGGCAGTTCCGTTTTATGACACGGCCGGCAGCGTGAAGCATGTAATCGCCGATCATTTGAAAGATGCGGCGGGTATTGCAGGAAAGCAGGCAGCGCGCGAATATTCGGGGAAGATCCTGCAGGCGGGGATCGAAGACGACAAGCAAAACTTCACGCGCTTCTTTCTGATTCGCAAGCTGCGGCGCGGGCGGAAAAAGCCCCACGTCTCGCAAACAACGCGAGAGATCGGGCACCCGCCGCTGAATGATTTCGACCGGCGCATGATTCCGCGCAACGCCAACAAAACTTCTATTGCGTTTCACGTGAAGAATACTCCGGGCGTGCTTTTCAAATCGCTCAGCGTGTTTGCGCTGCGCGACATCAGCTTGAGCAAAATCGAGTCGCGCCCCATGCGGGGGCGGCCCTGGGAGTACGTCTTTTATGTGGACTTCCTGCGCGGAGATGACGAACCCGCGCGCAATGCCCTGCGTCACCTGGGCGAGGTGGCAGATTTTGTGAAAGTCCTCGGAATCTATCCCAGCGCGCGAGCGAGTAAGCCTTGATTGCGGGCGGCGCAACGGGCGCGCACCTGGTTCCGGTCCGTCGTCACATCCCATTGTGATCAGGCACACATTTTGTCAGCACCGAGCCTCCTACACTGGCTCTGGTCCTTGCTGAGGACCGGGCAATTCTATTTAGAGGAGGGTGTATGCGTTTTGTGAAGCTGCTGGGCGTTCTATTTTTTGCATTGACTGTCGTCGCGATGGCCGCAGAAAACAAGCTGGGAATTCGCGATGTAAACCACGTCAAATTTGACAGTACGATCCGCATCGGAACCGCTGTGTTGCCGGCTGGTGAGTATACCGTGCGCCATACCATGCAGGGCGAGGAACACCTGATGGTGTTCAGCCGCCAGGGGAGCAAGGATGAGTTCAAAGTAAAGTGCACGCTGGTGCCGTTGGAGAAAAAGGCGCAGCAGACACACACCGTTTATTCGGTGAATGCGGCAAATGAAAGAGTGTTGCAGGAAATGGTGTTCCGCGGCGACACCGCCAAGCACGTTTTTTCCAACTAGAAAGCATGGTTCGCAGGATCTGGCACGTCGTTGACACGAGGAATCAGACCCTGCCGTAAATACAACGCCCATTGCACCGTGCTTGGCGCTCCGATCGGTCCAAGCATGGCATGGGCTTTTTTGCGGCTGCTTACTTTCGAGCGCGCCTCTCCATTTAGCGCTTGCAAGGATTCGGCCTGCGCGTTAGCCTCTGCACCTTGGGCACGTTCCGCAAATGGAATAAGAGAATATATTCAAGATCTTACGGGAATGATTCCGGCGTCTCTGAAACCTTTCCCGGGAGAGTATCATCTAAACTTGAGCGAGTTACACTCAAGGAGAATCATGAGCCAGCAGACGCCAGTCGAGCGCACTCCTAAGAATAAGGAAACAAACGAACAAAAGGCTCTCCCCGTGCTACCCGTGCGGGACACGGTCTTGTTTCCCCACGCAGTTTTGCCCCTGACCGTGGGGCGCGAGAGTTCGGTTCAATTGATCAATTCTTTAGGGGAAGATAAGACCATCATTGTCGTGGCCCAGCGCGAGGCGCGGGTCGACGCCCCCCAGCCCAGCGATCTTTATAACGTCGGGACTTCCGCCGTCGTCCACAAAGTAGTCAAGATGCCCAACCAGAGCCTGTTCGTGTTTGCCGAAGGCCTGGAGCGGGTGCGGTTGGCCGACTTTACGCAATTAGCGCCCTTCATGAGTGCGCATTATGTAACGCTGCCCGAGGGGACGGCGCCGCTGGCGACTTCGCAAATCGAAGCGCTGCAGCGCAATGTGCTGACGCTGTTTCAGCAAATCGTCGCCGGATCGCCAACGCTTTCCGATGAACTCTCGACGGTGGCCATGAACATCGACGAGCCCGGCCGGCTGGTGGATTTCATCGCTTCGTCGCTGCCTTCGCTGTCGACGCCAGACAAGCAGGACACGCTCGAGACCCTCGATGTCCACGTGCGGCTGGAAAAGATTAACCAGCACCTGGCCAAGGAACTCGAAGTTCAGCAACTGCGCAACAAGATTCAGAGCGAAGTGCAGGATCGCGTGCAGCAGACGCAGCGTGAGTACTACCTGCGCGAGCAGATGAAGGCCATTCAGAAAGAACTGGGCGAGCAGGACGAAGGCCAGCGCGACGTCGAAGACCTGAGAAAGAAAATCGAAGAAGCGGGCATGCCCGACGAGGTCAAGAAAGAAGCGTTGAAGGAATTGGGCCGGCTGTCACGCATGTCGCCGATGGCTGCCGATTATTCGCTTACGCGCAACTATATCGAGTGGCTGGCGGTGTTGCCGTGGGCGAAGACTTCGGGGCAGGAAATCGAAATTCCCAAGGCGAAAGAAATTCTCGACACCGATCACTACGATCTCGAGAAGGTGAAAGACCGCATTCTCGATTATCTTTCCGTGCGGCGTCTCAAACCCAATATGAAGGGCCCCATTCTGTGCTTCGTGGGACCTCCGGGCGTGGGCAAGACGTCGCTCGGGAAGTCGATCGCGCGCGCATTAGGCCGGAAGTTTGTGCGGCTCTCGCTGGGCGGCGTACACGATGAAGCTGAAATTCGCGGGCACCGGCGCACCTACATCGGCGCACTGCCCGGACAGATCATTCAGGGCATTCGCCGGGCGGAAACGAAAGATCCGGTCTTCATGCTCGACGAGATCGATAAGGTGGGCCGTGACTTTCGCGGCGACCCGGCTTCGGCGCTGCTGGAAGCGCTCGATCCCGAGCAGAATTCCTCGTTCCGGGACAACTATCTGGACGTGACGTTTGATTTGTCGAAGGTGCTCTTCATCACCACGGCGAACATGCTCGATCCGATTGCCGAGCCCCTGCGCGACCGCATGGAGATCATCGAACTGCAGGGCTACACGGAAGAAGAAAAAGTTCATATCGCATTCAAGTACCTGATCCCGAGGCAAGTCGACGAGAACGGCATCACCGCGGAGCAGATCGAATTTCCCGAAGAAGGGGTGCGCTACGTGATCCGCCATTACACGCGGGAAGCGGGCGTGCGCAGCCTGGAACGCACCATCGGCACCATCTGCCGCAAGCAGGCTCGGCGTCTGGCCGAGGGCAAGACCGAGAAGCTTGTGGTGTCGAAGGAAGTCATTCAGGAATTCCTGGGCGGCATCAAGATTCGCAGCGAAGGCGAAATCGCCGAGCGCACCGAGCGTCCGGGAGTCGCAGTCGGATTGGCATGGACTCCGTCGGGCGGCGACGTGCTGTTTGTCGAAGCCAATGCCATGAAGGGCAAAGGCGGCTTCACAATGACCGGCCAGATCGGCCAGGTCATGCAGGAGTCGATGCAGGCGGCGTTAACCTGGGTACGGTCGAATGCCGATCGCCTGGGCGTGGCGGAGGACTTCTTCGCCAATCATGACCTTCACATCCACGTGCCGGCCGGCGCGATTCCGAAAGACGGGCCATCGGCAGGCGTTACTATGGCGACGGCTCTAGTCTCGCTGTTAACCAAGCGCCGCATTACTCCGCTGCTTGCGATGACCGGCGAAATCACGCTGAGCGGGAACGTGCTTCCGGTCGGCGGAATCAAAGAAAAAGTGCTGGCGGCGAAGCGGGCGGGCGTGCGCGACGTAATCCTGCCGGCGGAAAATAAGATGAACGTCGAGGAGGATCTCTCGCCGGAGCAGTTGGAGAACCTAACGGTGCACTACGTTAAGACCATCGACGAAGCATTGCAGGTTTCACTGCCGGCAGTGGCCGAGAGTACTGCCGCGAAAATACTACCTGCGGCTCCGCCCAAGGATCCCAAGCAGGATTACAACCCGACACAGCCGGTCAAAGAGCCGGAGCCGGCGCACGATCGCGTGCTTACCCGGATCTAAGTGGCAAGCTAATAAAAAAGGCCGGCCCGTTCGGGCCGGCCTTAATTATTTAGAGCCGCTTCCTTAGAACTCCAGCCGCAGCGCTAACTGCAGGACGCGCGCCGCGGGGCCGGCATTGCGGATGCTTGTGCCCACCGTACTGGAGATGACTCCAAAGTTACAGCTCACATTGGTGATATCCATGCACGGTGCCTCAAAGTTGGGATGATTGAACACGTTGAAGGCATCCGCGCGGAACTTCACGGCGAACCTCTCGCTGGAGAGCGGGAAGGCCTTGCCGAGGCCCATATCCATGTCAAAGTAGGAAGGCGCACGGAGATTGTTGCGGCTGCCAATGTTGAAGCCGATGGGGCCGACAAAATCTGCATTGGCCTTAGCGGTGTCGGCGAAGCCATTCAAGGCCTGGCCATGTCCGCCATTGATGTGGATATGCAGGTCTGACGTCGGTCCGGTCAGAATGGCCGGCGCATCATTGGAGTATCCGGCGACAAATGCATTGGAACTGGCAAACATGACGTTTCCACTGTGCCAATTGGGAAGGCCGCTGATGCTCCAGCCGCCGATGATCTCGTCGAGCCAGCGCGGCGCTCCCGAGGCTAGAGCTTTGCCGCGGCCCAGCGGCAGTTCGTACACGAAGTTGCCGTTGAAGTAATGAGTCACGTCGAAGTCGGAGTTGGAGCGGCATTCCCGCGGCCGCAGCACGTCGCAGATGAAACCGTATCCGCCGAAAGCTGCCGCATTTGCGATAAGCGAGACGTTGTCGATCGAGTGCGACCAGGTGTAGTTAAGGTCGAATTGCAGGCCGTGGCTCACGTTCTTATGCAACGTGGTGAGCAAACCGTGGTAGTTCGACGATCCCTTGTTGGTGTAGTAGGTGTTTTCGGAGAACTGGGCGCCCATGCCGACGTTCGGCGGAAGGAGCCCGAAGTAAGCAAGAAACGCGGTAAAGTCTGCGAAGTCGCCTCGCGCGATATATGTCGACAGAAAAGAATCGGCGAGGATGGCGGTGTTTTGTCCCGGCGATGCTAACGTCGGAAGCACGTTTTCAAACCACGGCTGCGAGGTAACAGGCTGGTTCGTCCTTAGCTCCTGGGTAATATTCGCGAATGCGTCCGACATGAGCTGGCCCGACACGGTATCTTTGAACTCAATCAGCTGATTCGCGTCAGCCTGCGCGAGCAACCGCCTTCCCAGTCGGCCGACATATGAAGCTCGCAGGATCAGCCCGGCAGGAAGTTCGTGCTCGAAGCCAAAATTCATCTGGATCGAATAAGGAGTCTTGAGTTTAGGATCGATGATCTCGTTAAATGCGCCTAGATTAGCCAAGCCGTATGGCGTTCCGGTGCTGTCGACATACGGGTAAAAAGGCTTTGTGATTGTGGGTGCTGTTGGCGCAGGCGGCGGACTGTTCAGGCCTATGAATCGAGAATCTTGTAACAGCGTGTTAGTGATGCTGTTCGGATCGCCGTACGGTTGGTTCGCGCCCGCCTGGAAAAGATACGAGAACTGCGACTGCTGATACTGTACTGCATTGACCACGGTTTGGTCGTAGATGATGCCGGCGCCGGCGTTAAAGACGGTCTTCGGATTGAACTGGTACGCGACGGCCAGCCGCGGCGCAAAATTCGTATACTGCGGCTTGAAATATCCCGGAGCGTGGTTTGCTTTTCCCCCAAGAGAATACGCAATTAATGGGACGGCCGAATTTCCAGACTGGCTGGCGGCGCTCTGGGCTAAACGGGCGTTGAAGTAGGTGTCGAAATCGTAATTTTGGATCGATTCGATGCCGTGCGTATCGTAGGGCACGCTGTAATTGATCCAGCGCAAACCGTACGAGACCGTCAGTCTTGGCCTGATCTTCCAGGTGTCGCCAAAATAAAGCTCAGTTTCGTAATAGCGGTATGTGTGTTGCTGACCGCTACCCTGCTGCAGAACGTTGCCTTGGGCGTCATAGTTGAATGTGCTGCTGACCTGCGTATATGGAGCCAGTGCAAGAGCGAAAGCAGGATCATACAGGCCTGTGGCACTCGCGTCGCATTGCTGGGGCGGAGCGCTTGCTGGGCAGATGTCACTAGGACGAAAGCTGTCGTCCAGGGCGGGCATAGGCCCGCCCAAGCCGATCGTGGGGACGTTGTAGTTCAGGATCGTGTAGTCGCGCGGTGTAATGTACTTGAACGTCCCGCCGAAGCGAAAGGCGTGGTTACCCTTGTCCCAGCTGAAGTCGTCACGGATTACAGGGATCGGATACGTCCGCCCTTGTGCATTGATGGCGCTCGCATAAGGACCGGTGAGGATCGTACCCCCGGAACCATTCCCGCCCACAGCGGTATACTGCGTTGCGCCGGTGGGATTGTAGGTGTTCGGAAAATTGAAGTTTTCGTATGTTTCGCCGTAGGCTGCGTTGTTGACCATTCGGGTGTTGATCGTCCAAACGTGTCCTACCACCCAGGCGTAGCTGCGATCAATAAAAGGAGAAGTAACGGGATCGCCTGGGAACTGAACCGCACTTTGGGTTCCGTTGGTTCTTACGAAATTTCCTTTTCCCCACAGCTTCATCTTGTCGTTCAGGTTGTAGTCCACTCGCTGAACGTAATCGTCTTCCTTGTAAGGGAAGGGCGCATTGAAACGGTAACCAGCCGTGTTGATCAAGTCTCCAGCGCCGCCGGAAAGATCGTTCGCATGGGGATAGCGGCTGTCGAACAGGCTGAGCAAGGCTGAATTGAAACCCACGTGTTGCGGATCGAATCCTGCCACTTGCGCTGCGGACAGGGTCTCCAGGTTATTTGAATCGTTGATGTAGGTGAGGGTGCCGCTCCGGAAAGAATCCATGGGAACCGTGCGTTCCTCAAGGGCCGAGAGCGTGTCTCGCCGTCCGTTGTAGGTGAAAAAGAAAAACAGCTTGTTCTTGAGAATTGGACCGCCAACGCTGCCGCCAAACTGGTTCCGGATAAGAGGAGGCCTCGGCACCCCAGAGTTGTTGTTGAACCAATCGTTGGCTTCCAGGGTTGTGTCCCGATGGTACTCCACCAGCGATCCATGGAAAGAGTTGGTGCCGCTCTTGGTCACGAGTTCATATTGACCGCCACCGCCGCCCGCGGCGTCGGAAAGAAACCCGGCACTCACCCCGCGAAACTCCTGGACGGAGTCGACTGGAGCTCGCCCCACGATATAGCCGAATTGTCCTGTCGCCAGGTCATTGACGTCGAGGCCGTCGAGGGTGACGCGGTTCTGGTCGGTGCGCGCGCCGGTGACCGCGCCATCGAGCGTGACTCCGGGCTGCTGCACGAAAAGCGCCGAAGGATTGCTGCGATCCTGCACCGGCATGTCGTTGAGCACTTGCACTTGAAAGTTGTTGCCCACGGTCGCATCAGTCGTGTCGAGCGTCACGTTCTGGTTGGCGGCTGATACTTCGACGGTTTCGACCGTCCCTCCCAGGCTCAACTGGGCGTTTTGCACGCGAGTATTGTCCACGTTCATGTAAATGCCCGAGACGATAACGGCTTTGAAGCCTTCGCGTGCGAACTGGATTTTGTAGCCGGGCCCCGGCTTCACTTCGTTGACCGTGTAAGAGCCTGAGTCGTTGGTCGTCGTCTTATACGTGACGCCGGTCTCGGGATTCTCCAGACTGACCTGAACGCCCGGAATCATTGCTCCCGTCGGATCGGAAACCACACCGGTAATGGAAGCGACATTCTGGGCTGCTGCTCGCGTCGGCAGTGCCGCCAAGACGCATAGCACGGTTAAGATTGCGGCGATCAGGGAAAGGCGAGTGGAAGAAATGGTTGACATGAAACTCTCCTGTTTCGACATCGCGGGCCTAAGAATGCGTGCGCTTTCGGGGGAAAGCAGATGCGGTCTGAGTCAGACGCCCTGCGAACAGCATGCTTTTCTGGGACAAGGCGAAAGTACTCGTTCGGAGTGCGCACTTTCAAGAAGAATATGTAGTATGAATCCATCTATGTACGTTACGTTTGTCACAATAAAATGTGATTGCGATCATTGATGCAGGCAAACGGATGTGCCCTGATCGCGCTAGACTAAACAGCTGATGCGTGTGCGTGTTCTATTTTTCGGGATGCTGCGGGAGTCGGCAGGGAAGTCTGCGGAGGAAATTGAGCTGCCGGAGGGGGCGTCGGTCCGCAATGTGCTTGGGCATTATGAATCGCAAATCCCCCGATTCAGGGAATCGACTGCCTCCTTGGCGGTTGCGGTTAACCAGCAATACGCCGCACCCGATACAAAATTGAAGGCGGATGACGAAATCGCGCTGCTGCCGCCAGTGAGCGGAGGCGCTCCAGGCAGCGTGGGCACCACCTCTTCTCAGAAACCGGCACAAGGCAGCCGCCACGCCTCTATCACTCGCGAGAAGATTGACACCCAGTCCGTAGCCGATGGGCTGAAGCGCGGAGAAGACGGTGCTTCGGTCGTTTTTGAAGGAGTAGTTCGCAACCAGACGCGAGGGCGCAAGACCCGGTTTCTGGATTACGAGGCCTACGAGGAGATGGCGCTGCAGCAGATGGAGTCGCTGGCGGCACAGGCGATCGATCAGTTCAAGGTTCGCGATGTCGCCATTGTGCACCGGTTGGGGCGGCTAGAAATCGGCGAAACCAGCGTCCTGATAGCGGTTGCTTCGGCGCATCGTGGGCCGGCATTCGAGGCCTGCCGGTGGATCATTGACACGCTCAAACGCACCGTGCCCATCTGGAAGAAAGAGCACTTCGAAGATGGGGCAGTCTGGGCCGATGGAGAGCCCTTTCCTGCAGAGATTCCGCGCGCGAATTCTTGAGGTGCAGGCAGCCCTGCCACCCTCCCCGCATCTAAGTGAACGCAGGAGCCTAGGGTCTCAAACTTCGCAAAGGTATAATTTCAGCACTCGATGAGAAAACCCGCCACGAGCCTGCTCCTGCTAAGCGTGTTTGCTTCGATCTGCAGCGTGCGGGCGCAGCAAACTTCGATTTCGCCGGCCCCCAGCCGTTCCCAACAGAACGAGCCCGCCACCACGCTCAAGGTCGATGTCAATCTGGTCAACGTGTTCGTGACCGTGACCGATTTGCACGGAGCCCCCATTGGCGGGCTTACGAAAGAGAATTTCATCCTCAAAGAAGACGACCAGCCCCAGAAGATCGCCGTATTCGACAAGGAGTCGGCGCTGCCCATCTCTATCGCGCTGGCGATTGACACCAGTCTCAGCACCCGTCACGACCTGCCCCTGGAACAAGCTTCGGCGAGACGCTTCGCGCGCGCCATTATTCGGCCTGTCGATGCGATGTCGGTATACAGCTTCAGCGAGATCGTGAATGAAGCTACGCGTGGCTATACGTCGGACCTGAAGACCCTCGACGAAGCCATCGAGCACATCCGCGTGGGTGCCGCCACCGCGCTGTATGACGCCATCTACCTGACCTCGCGCGCGCTGGACAAACGCAAGGGACGCAAGGTGATCGTTCTGATCACCGATGGCGGCGACACTATCAGCAAAGTGGATTACAAAGAGGCTCTACGCGCAGCCGAAGAGGCGGAGGCTCTGGTGTACTCGATCATCATCGTTCCGATCGAGAACAGTGCCGGGCGCGAAACCGGCGGCGAACATGCGTTGATCCAGCTCTCGGAGGATACCGGCGGCAAGTTCTATTACGCGACTTCGGGCGCGCAACTCGACGACGCCTTCCATAAAATCAGCGACGAACTGCGTACCCAGTACTTGCTGGCCTACTATCCGTCGCAGCGGACGTCATTTTCCGAGTTCCGCCGCATTGACGTGAAAGTTGTGGGAGTGACCGATGCAGCGGCGTATCACGTGCGCCATCGCGCCGGTTACTATACAGTGAAGTCTGATTTCTAGAACCGGCTTTCAGGGGCGAATTGAAACTAGCGCTTCATAGCGAAACAGGAACTCATTTGTTTGTAGCTGCATAGCGATGTGAGAGTAGGCAGACAGCCCAGGTTCCCAGTACTGAATACCATTTTTGGAATAAGCGGACAGCAGTGTCGCAGCGGGCGCCGAAGCGGCTCGCGCAAGAGCACAACAACAGGAAAGGTGGAAGATGCTGAAGCGAAAGTTTTGCCGGATGTCTGCGGTGCGAGTCGGTTGTTTGCTGGGTTTGCTGGCTCTATTGGCGCTGCTGTCGTCCGCGGCGCTCGCCCAAACCACCGTCGCGACCGGCAGTATCGTGGGTACGGTGACTGACGCCACCGGCGCGGTCGTATCCGGCGCGAAGGTTACGGTTACCGGCCCTACTGGTCAAACGATCACTGTCAGCACCGATGCCGCAGGAAACTATTCGTCCGGCTTCCTGGTTCCGGGCGTTTACAACGTTCGCGTCGCAGCCAAGGGCTCCAAGACTGCCCAGCTGGCTTTAGCCGTGAGGGTCGACACCGCCACCAAGGGCAACGTGAAATTGCAGGGAGGTCAGGAGAGCGCCGTGGTGGAGATGCATTCTGGCGAAGTGCAAGTGAACACTCATCAAGCCACGGTCCAGACGGTCTTGACCGCCAGCCAGATCGAAGACTTTCCTTTAAACGGCCGCAACTTTCTCGACCTGGCGCAGCTCGTGCCCGGCGTCCAGACCGAAGATGGACAGAGTGGGGATCCCACCAAGGCGGGCTACTTCTCGGTTTCGGTTGGCGGGCGGCTCGGGCGTGCAAGCCGCTTGGAAGTTGATGGGGCGGACGTCTCCGATGAGCGCTCCGGCACGAGTACGACGGGCATTCCGGCCGGCAGCATCCAGGAATTTCAGGTCGCGCAAGCGAGTTTCGATATGTCGACGGAGTTGACCACCTCGGGATCGGTGAACGTGGCCACGAAGTCCGGAACGAACGCGATCCACGGCGAAGCTTTCGGGCAATTTCGCGACAACTCGATCGCCGCTGCAGCCCTTCCCGGTGGTGGGAATCCTCCATTCCAGCGCAGCCAGTACGGTGCCGACGTGGGTGGAGCGCTCATCAAGGACAAGTTGTTCTTCTTCGCCGCTGGGGAGCGTACCAAGCAAGATGACCGGGCGCCCGTGCCCATCTCCGGTCCTTTTCAGGCGTACTCGGGAGGCTTCAGCGATCCGTTCCGCGAGAACAACGTGACGGGACGTCTGGACTATGAGCTTTCGAAGAGCGCCCGGTTGTTTTATCGCTTCTCTTATTTCAAGAACCAGCTCGACGCCAACTCCGGCTACGGTTATTCGGTCTACGACAACAAAAATATCGCCCGCGATCACGTACTGGGCGTGGATTTCAATCGCGGCTCATTCATCCACTCCATCCGTTTTTCGTATTTGAAATTCCAGAATCAGATGGTGGACGCGACCACCGGCAACATCGCTCTGCCGTTTAGCAACCTCGGCGCCGAGATCTTTATGGGAGCGACGGGCCTGGTCGCCGGACCAAATCTCTCGGCTCCGCAAAGCACGGTCCAGAGCGATCGCCAAATCAGGTATGACGGCAGCAGAGTCTTTGGATTGCACTTGATTCGGTTTGGAGCGACGTTCAACTACATTCAAGGCGGGGGCTTGACTTCGCTGTATAAAAATGGACCGTCGATCATTTCCCAAGTTACGCCCGCCGAGATCACGGCCGCTGTGACCGGGCCTTTCCCCGGCGGGGCATCGAACCCTCTGAACTATCCGGCCGATGGCGGCTACGTTTTGGGGAACGGGCTGGGTTACACCACGATGAAGGCAGCCTTGGGCTTTCCCGCAGGAGGCTTAGGCCCAGATAACCGGCTACTGCTTTACCTGGGCGATTCGTGGAAAATGAAACCGAACTTCACCCTCACCTACGCCTTGCGCTACGAGCGCGACACGGCGCGCACGGACAGCCAGTACGCGACAATTCCCGGGCTGGACACGCTCCTTCCAGGGTTGGGGAGCCCGGTCAACCAGCCCAACAAGAATTTCGCTCCAGAGCTGGGCTTTGCCTACGATCCGGCAAGCAACGGCAAAACTTCGATTCGCGGAGGCATAGGTTTGTTCTGGGACAACGTGATCTGGAGCAACCTGCGTTTTGACGCTCCCTTCCGCGAGACCAAAGGCGCGTTTCTGCAGACCGCGAATCCCTGCGCTGCGGCGGGTCTTCCATCACCCATTCAGACCACGAATGGGACCATTACAGCGAGTTCCGCAGTTTGCGGCACGACGGCGGGATACCCGTTGATTGGAAATGCATTGCCCGCGCTGCTGGCCTTGCAGGCGCAATATCAGGCGGCCGCGCCAAATCTGCAGGCGCCGAATCCCGCGTATGCGGGACAATACCTCTCCGATTGTGCGACCGGCAGCAATTGCTTCTTCGCGCCCGGTAGTTCCATGCTGAACCCGAACTACAGGTCGCCGCGCTCGGTCGTGATGAACATCGGCTTCCAACGGGAGATTCGTCCCGGCATGGTGGTGAGCGTCGACTTCGTACGGAATGTCCAGACTCATTATTTGCTGGGCGTAGATCAAAATCATGCCGGCGATACCAGCACGTTTAACCTGGCAGGCGCACAACAGGCGATTCGAACTACGCTCGCCGACTGCGGCGTGCCATCGATTGTCCAATCCTATTCGACCAACTGTTCACTGGATCCCGCCAACGGAACCGACGACAGTGGCACATGGAACACCGCGGCCAACCCGGCACGCCCCGCGACCATCAGCGATTATGCCGTCCACGGGCTGGGTTCGTCCGCCGATATGGGCGGGGCGAGTTGCCTGGCTGCGCTGGGCTACTCGTGTGCTTTCCCCGGCAGGAATCCGAACGCCCCGCCGCTTAGCTTCCTATCGCCAGTCGGACGTTCCGTGTACCAGGGACTGCAGATGAAGTGGGTCGAGAAGGTGAAGAATCCCTTCCCAGGCGCTGAAGCTGCGAACTTCCAGGTGGCGTACGCTCTTTCCCGGTTCAAAGATTCGGGGGGCGGGGTAGGTGCCGATTCCGCGGTGGCGGCAGCCAGCAGTGACCAGGATTTCATGGCCCCTGCGCTCGATAACAACAATGTGAATCACTATTTTGGCTCTTCCACGCTGGACCGTACTCATCAGGTATCGATCGGTGGCTACGTGGATTTTCCGCACAGTTTTCGGGTGGGAATCATGGGCCATCTTTACAGTCCACTTTCAACGACTTTGACCGTGCCGAATACGGGCCGCGGTCCAGGTGAGATTTTCCGCACCGACTTTACCGGGGACGGCACCACGCAAGACCCGATTCCCGGAACCAAAGTGGGGAACTTTGATCGCTCTGGCGTGGATACGAGCAGCCTCAACAATGTGATCTCAAAGTACAACACGAAAGTTGCGGGACAGCCGACTCCCGCGGGCCGTGTGCTGATCAACGATTTCTTGATGACGCAGCCCGATTTGGCTGGGCTTGGTGCAGTGGCTCCAATCGTGCAGCCAGCGCCGGCGGACCAGGTCAACTATCCATGGCTGAAGTCTCTCGATGCATCGATCTCCTGGAGTCACACTTTCTTCGACAAGGTGACGATCCGGCCTTCGGTGGCTTTCTTCAACGTTGCCAACTTTGCGAATTTCGACTTGCCCCCCAACATGATGTCGGGCCTGCTCACGGGCGGCGTTGGAACTGTGAACGGTACGAACCATGCGGGTCATGTGGTGGACCGCGTCGGAGTGGGCACGGGCGTATTTGGGCTAGGTGCGCCGCGGCAAACGGAGTTCTCGCTGAAGATCACTTTCTAGTGGAGAGCACGACTTAAACCTGCCCGGGGGTGAGGGCGGGTGAGGCGCCAGCGCAGACAGAATTGCCGGGTGAGGGAAGTCTTTGCACGGTGCGCCTCCTGCCGGAAGAAGGAGTTCCTGACTTTGTACTCCCGACTTGCCGTTCGCAAGCGCGCAGGCGAACGGACATCTCCGCTTTGTGTACAATGCCAGCATGTCGTTTCGGGCTCAGGGAAATCCTAATGCCAAGCGCGGCCGGACGCCTCCTCCAGAAGATACTTTCGAGGAAGCGGCATTCCTCAAAGCAGTCGGGGAGAAACAGATGCCCGTCTCGGTCAAGCTGATGGATGGGCAAGTGGTCCGCGGCTGGATCGAGTACTACGACAAAAACATGGTGCGGCTGACCCGCGAGGGCGCGCCCAATCTGTTCATCTTCAAACACGAGATTATGTATATCGCCGAGGACGGCGGGAAAAAGAAATAGAATCGGCTTCCGGTTCTCGGCTCCCGGCGTCCGGAAATTCGATTCTGAATTAATTGCTCTGCATCTTGTGGCACTCAACAGGCAGCGCGGAAGCCGGACGCCGAAAGCCGAAAGCCGAAAGCCGAAAGCCCCACTGAATGTCATCCAACGCGAACGATCCTAAGAGTTTTCTCCCCGCCATGTCCGCGATTGCGCGGGAGGCCGGGGCTTTGCTGCTGCAGTACTTTCATCAGGGACTCAAGATCGAATACAAGGGCGACGCTGATCTGGTGACGGCGGCGGACCGCGCTTCCGAGGTGCTGATTCGCGAGCGCGTGGCTAAGCAGTTTCCATCGCACGATGTGCTCGGTGAAGAGCAGGGACTGAACGATCGCGGCAGCGAATACCGCTGGTACGTTGATCCGCTCGACGGGACTACGAACTTCGCTCATGGATATCCGGTGTTTTGCGTTTCGCTGGCCCTGGAGCATCGTTCGGGCGGGGACGGAACTCGGGTTGCCGGTGTCGTGTACGATCCCACTCGCGACGAGCTCTTCACCGCAGAGCGAGGAAACGGCGCGCAACTTAACGGCAAGCCGATCCACCCATCGAAGGCCACTCAATTGAAGGAATGCTTGGTGGCAACTGGTTTTCCCAGCCACAAGCGGCACAAGAATCCGAACATCTACTTCTATCACCAGATCACGCTGCGGACGCATGGCGTTCGCCGAGCCGGCTCCGCCGCTCTCGATTTGTGCAACGTCGCGTGCGGACGCTTCGACGGCTTCTGGGAATTCAATCTCAATCCCTGGGACACCGCGGCGGGCGCGCTCATCTTGGAAGAGGCCGGAGGCAAGATCAGCCGCTTCGATGGTTCTCCTTTCACGCTCGACAGCCGTGAGACGCTCTCCTCCAATGGCCTGGTGCATGATGCGCTGGTCCACGAATTTCAGGAGATCTTCGCGGGACGCGGGCTGGATGAATTGCCTGATCCCCGCGTCTACCAACGCTAGCCGCGCTTCACGGCAACCCCGCCGCGCTACAATGAATCTGTGGGGATGCCGGTCCGCTCCGGCCTTTAACTCCGAAAGCTCAGGTTCACCGTGATCAACTCACTCCTCGAACGCAAGATTGAAAAGCGGCCCGACAAAGTCCGTTTGCAGGGACGCATTCTTTTTCTCACCGAAGATCCGGAACTCATCAAGCGGCAACTGGCGGGCGAAGACCTGCCGTGGGCCACGAAGAATCCCGCCAATAACCCCAAGCTGCGCGACGACATTTCCACCGACGAGATCACCCCTGCGCACTATTGCTTTTACTTCGACGAGACCCTGGGCGAGATTCCCTACCTTGGACTGAAGTGCGGGAACGTGACTCCGATCGGCCGCAGCGAGGTAAAGCGGGGTGGGTTCGTATGCGCGGTGAGCGGGAAGCGCCGCGGCAAAGGCTCGAGCCGGGAACAGTCTCCATACGCGGAGATGTGCGCCGGCATCCGGCTGGTGATTGCCGAGAACATTGAGCGCATCTACAAGCAGAATTGCCAGAACCTGGGGCTGCTGACTTCCACCAATTTTTCCTTGATCGATCGCGTCCGTCGCGGCGAAGAGATTGCGCTGAGCGAGTTCACTGCGGGCGAGGATGAGATTACACGGCAGGTGATCGAGTATGGCGGACTGTTTCCGTTCAATGTGGCGCGCATGCAGGGGAAGGTGTTCCTGCCGCCGATCAAGAGCGCGGGCATAGCACGAGGCATGACGCTTGCCGAAAAGATTTTCGCGCGGCACATGATCAGCGACAAGGGCGAAGTGGGCGTTCCCTCAGTCAAGCCGGGCGATACCGGATTTGCCCGCGCCGATCTGCGCTTCAGCCACGAGTACGTCACGCCGATGGCTGCAATCTTCTTCGAGCGCTATGTGGGCAAAGACGCGAAGGTCAACGATCCCGCCAGCATCCTGTTCTTCCGCGACCACCTGACTTTTCTCGACGAGGTGATCTCCGAGGAAAAGAAGAAGCTCGGCTTGCTCGATCTGGCGACGCAACTCAAGCTCAAGCAGCAGGACTTCGCGAAGAAGCAAGGCATCCGGCTGCACGGCGAATTGACCGATCGCAAAGGTTCGGAAGGCATCTGCCACTCGATTGTGCTGGAGAGCTACGCCCTGCCGGGTCAGTTGAATATCGGCTCCGACTCGCACACGCCGCATGTGGGTGCGATCGGGTGCGTGGCCTTCGGGATCGGCACGACCGACGTTTTCAATTCCTGGATTACTAAGGACGTGCGCGTGCGAGTGCCCGAGTCGGTCAAAATCATCATTCGCGGCAAGAAGCATCCGAACGTGACCGCGAAGGATTTCATCCTGAAGATTCTGAGCCTCGACTACGTGCGGAGCGGCCAGGCGCTGGCCAAAGTCATGGAGTACGCGGGCGAGGCCATCGAGGAGTTGAGCGTCGATGAGCGCGCGACCATGACCAACATGGCCGCCGAGATCGGCGGATTCACCGGCATTGTCGCTCCTGACAAAAAGGCGGTTGACTTCCTGGTCGAGCGACGCGGCATGGACCGCAAGAAAGCTGAAGCGATGATCGAGGGCTTGTACAGCGATCCCGAAGCGCAGTACGCCCATGTGATCGAACTTGATGCCGCCGACATTACACCCATGGTCGCAACGCCGGGCGATCCGGGCAACGGCAAATACGTTCGCGAACTGAACACGCCGGTGCCGGTGGAGATCGCCTACGGCGGCACCTGCACCGCCGGAAAAAACGAAGACATGGATATGTACGCGCTCGTGCTCGCCGACGCTCTCAAGCAGGGCAAGCGCGTAGCTGATTCGTGCAAGTTCTACATCCAGTTCGGTTCGCAGGAGACGCGCGACTACTGCATCCGCCGCGGCTATCTCGACGTGTTCCGCAAAGCCGGAGCCCAAGTGATCGAGCCCAGTTGCGGCGCATGCATCAACGCCGGACCGGGAGTTTCGACGCGTCCCGACCAGGTGGTGATCAGCGCGCAAAATCGCAACTTTCCCGGCCGCAGCGGCCCCGGCCAGATGTACCTGGCATCGCCGCTCACCGTGGCAGCCAGTGCGGTGGCGGGGTACATCGTGGAGTACGAGCCGACCAGCGAACTTGTCGGCGCCCATTAGGCTCGTGGCGACGGCGGCCGGTTAACACATTGGGGTTGGCGAGCGTCTTATTGGTTCAGGAGGATGTATGACTCGTTCCGTCCTGATCCTGCTTTGCAGCATTATCCTTCCATTCACCGCCGCTCTTGAGAGTGGAAACACATCTGTCCCTCAACTGGGAGCGGTGGCTCCAGCCGGCACCATGCTCGAGCCTCGTTCTGGCCACACGGCTACATTGCTGCCCAACGGCAAGGTTCTCATTGCGGGCGGCATGCGCCGCAATCAGGACTTCTACAGCTCGGCGGAGCTTTACGATCCGGCGACCGGAAAATTCCAATTTACCGGCGAAATGCACCAGCGGCGCGTCGGGCATGTGGCTGTTCTGTTGAAGTCCGGCAAGGTGCTTACTGCCGGAGGTTGGGTGGGCGAAGGCGGCACCGATACCGCCGAGTTGTATGATCCCGCGACGGGAAAGTTCGCCTCCATTTCCAAGATGACCGCCCGTCGCGGACGGCCGACAGCCACGTTGCTCCCGGATGGAAACGTCTTAATCGCTGGTGGAGAAGAAAGGGACAACCAATCGCTGGCTTCGGCGGAGATTTTCCATGCCGACACACTCACTTTCAAACCTACGGGAGCGATGCGCCATCCCCGCATCTCTCATACCGCAACCTTGCTCAACGATGGACGCGTGCTGATCGCGGGCGGCTACGCAGATTCGGTTTCCTCTACAGCCGAGCTGTATGACCCGAAGACCGGCACCTTCGCGGAGACCGGCAGCCTGACCACTCCACGCTGCAAGCACACCGCGGGACCGCTTCCAGATGGCCGAGTGTTGGTCGCGGGCGGCTCGAATGAGCGCGGCTGGAAGGGCAATCTGAGCAGCGCCGAGATTTTTGATCCCCGGACTGGAAAGTTCACGGCCACGGCCGCAATGAACGACAGTCGCTTCAAATTGCCGGATGAAGCCGTCCGCCTGGCTTCGGGACAGTTGCTGATCGCGGGTGGAAGCAAGCAAGTTGAAATCTTCGATCCGGCAACCGATCAGTTCTCCGTGGCTGGCGGGCGCCTCAATGACGCATGGCATTTCATGAGCGAGACGAAACTGCGAGACGGCAGCGTGTTGTTGGCGGGTGGGTATCCCAACGACCCCGGGGCCACGGCGCAGGCTTGGATTTATCGTCCGTGATCAATCAGCGAAACACTGGTGCGCTGATTGTGTAAAGCTTTGTAAGTGGCTGATTTCAACCAAGATGGCTGAAATCAGCCACCCCGAAACTTGCAACTTTTCTTCGCCTCCGAGGTTCCAATAGATAGCGAGATGGAAAGGCTCTCTGGACCTGATTGAGCAAGGTTGGGTTCTGGAGCAGGAGGCCATTATGCGTTACTGGAAATATTTGGCGTTGTTGACGGTCTTGATGGTGCCGCTGGCGTATTCGCAAGCGCAAGTGGGTTTCGGAGTCGGGGTCTCGGTGGGGCCGGGCTACGTTGCGGGGCCGCCGGTTTGTGCGTATGGCTACTATGATTATTACCCTTACGCGTGCGCGCCATACGGCTACTACGGTCCGAACTGGTTCGCAAACGGTATCTTTATCGGCGCCGGCCCTTGGTATCACTCATATTGGGGCCGCGGCTGGGATCGCGACGGGCGTGGGTACCCTCGCAGCGGTTGGGGCTATGCCCGTGAAGGATACCACGGCGGCTACGGTTACGGGCGGGGCTATGCTCGCGGTAGCTACGGAAACGGCTATGCCCGTGGTGGCTACGCTCGCGGCAGCTACGGCGGCGGATATGCCCGCGGCGGTGCGTATGCCGGCAACAGGTTCCACGGCGGAGGCGGAAACCATGGGGGCGGTGAATCTCACGGTGGGGGCGGATTCCATGGTGGAGGCGGTGGCTTCCACGGTGGCGGCGGACATGGCGGCGGACACCGGTAATCCTCTCCACTGAAGGCATCCCCAATGGCCGGCAGCATAAAGCTGCCGGCCATTTTTTTCCTCGCAATCCGCCACCCGCGGCTGTACCAGCGCCCGTCATTCTTGCTAGAATGGCGCTCGCTCGACTGTCCACAGTAGTAGAATGGAGCAAGACCTCCCAGGAGACTGACACCTTTATGGCCTATGTGATTGCTGAGCCGTGCATCGGCACCAAAGACACTGCATGTGTGGATGCGTGTCCGGTGGACTGCATTCATCCCAAGAAAGACGAGCCCGCGTACGCGACCGAGGAGTTGCTCTATATCGATCCGGTCGAGTGCATCGACTGCGGGGCCTGCGTTCCGGTATGTCCCGTATCCGCGATTTTCGCTCTCGATGATCTGCCGGAAAAGTGGAATGCCTTCACCGAGCGCAACGCCAAGTACTTTGGGCGCTGACAGATTGTGGGCTTTTAGCCTGTAGCGCGTAGCTCGATTTCGATCCGAGGCGCGCGTCCTGCCCTGGGCGCGCGCCTTTTTGTATTTATGGCGTACCCCTGGTCTCAGCGATGACTCAGGCCCCAGGCGACTGCTCCCGCGGATGAGCCGATGTTCACGTACGACGTGATGCGTTCGAGTTTGTGATGCCCGGTTTTGTGGAGCAGGTAATTGACGCCGATCAGGCCGCCGGTTTCGAGCGCGAAGTTGGCCGCCAGACCCGGAGTGCTGCCACTGAACACGCGCGTGACGGGATTCAATTCCTTGCCGCCACTCGCCAGGTTCGCGCGGGTCACGCAGAAGTCGGCAACTGCGAGTCCGCCCGCGACGGAAAATAGGATGCGATTCTCCCGATCCCAGAAACGATGCTCCCTGTTGAGCTTTGGCGCCGCTGTGACTCCCACGACCGGCGCAAACGCAAATCCTGCACCTTCCGGCTTGGTTGCCCCAACTGCCGGCTCCGGCAAAGCAGGCGGAGAAGAAAGCAGCGCAGCCATCTCCACCGCCTCGGCGGCAGCTTGTTGATCCATGCTCTGCTGAGCCAAGCTCTGCTGATCCATGATCTCCACCCCGGAACTCGGCACCGATTCTTGCGCGATTCCAGGTGCAGCAATCAGCTCCACCGCTATTGCCATCAATAGCGATTTGAAAATGATTCGTACAGAAGATTTCAGCATGATGACCTTGGTATTAGTGGTGCATTGTCCCTTAGGACATGTACTATCTCGCATCCGCCAACGCTGGAAAAGATTCCGACAGTGAGCCGAGGAAAGGTTACTGGAGTTCGTTAGGCCGCATTAATACCACTGCTTGCTGCCGGCACTGACGAGCGGCCTTCCTTCCGCTAGAATCACGCTCAGACATGGCGCTGCGAGAGTCAGAAGCGATCGTGCTGCGCACCTACCCGCTGCGCGAGGCGGATCTGCTGGTCACATTCTTTACGCGGGCAGAGGGAAAAGTGCGGGGCGTGGCGCGCTCGGCGAAGAAATCGAAGCGCCGCTTTGGGGGCGCGCTCGAGCCGCTGACGTATGTCCGGGCCTTCTACGATGTCCGCGAGCGCCAGGAATTGGCTCGCCTGGATGCTTGCGAAGTTTTGGAGTCCCCGCTGGCTTCTGAGGTGAGCTATGCAAGGGCGGTCGCTTTGGGGCACATCGCCGAACTGCTCGATGAACTACTGCCCGATCACGAATCGAACGACGCCATCTTCCGCCTCACGCTTTCCGTACTGCACGTGCTCACGGGACCCGAGATCTGGATGCCGGTCACTTACTTCGACCTCTGGTTGACCCGCCTCGTGGGATTCCTGCCTGAACTCACTGAATGCGTGGTTTGCGGTCGCAATCTGAATGGCAGCCGCGCCTATTTCCATGCCCTCACCGACGGCCTTATGTGTGCCGACGATAAGCGGCTGGCATCATCGGAAATTTCCGGCGAGTCGCGAATGCTGGCGGCGCAGATGTTTCGCGCTCCGGTTGACAGCTTTACCCAAATGCCATGGCCTAAGTCGCAGGCCGCGGATTTGCGGAAAATGCTGCTCCAGATCTTGCAGCGTCATATCGAGAAGAAGCTGGTTACAGCGGCCATGCTCGACAAGGTCAGCTTTTGAAACACGTTCCTAGGCTAACTTACTGCCACGTTCCACAGAGATACTTTCATACGTCAACCTGACCAGGCTGTGCTAATATCTGCTGTCACTTAGGGCGAGTTAGGCGCCTGCGAGTGCCGTCGAAGTCCCCTCTGGATTCGCGCTTCTGAAGGCCGGGAGAGCCGTCGAGTATGCCGACCAACAGTTCCACCTCGTCAACCACCAAAGTGATTTTGTGCTGTGCCAAGTGCGGCAGCAGCATGCCGGACGGGGCTCACGTGTGCCCGATGTGCGGCAATCCCGTCGCTCTGCCGGCACGGGAAATTCCCGTCGTCGAGTTACCAGCTCCCGTGGCTCCCCGCAAACGTTCCAAGCGCCGCGTGTTCCTGTGGATGATTCTTGGCGTAATTGTGGCTACGGTTATCTGGGCAGTGGTGAGCGACGACCCCTATGCGCAGGGGGTCCAGGAACTTGTTGGATGGAAACATGACGAGGCGATTCTGGAGAATCCGTTTTCCGTGAGCGCCCACAATTTCCGCTACTACAAGTTCTCCCTTCCCGAAGGATCCACCAACGTCACGATTATGGGCCAGTTCACCGTTTCCGCCGAGCCCTTTAAGGGGAAGAAGAGTCCTGCGAAAGATTCCGAGAACAACGTCGAAGTATTCGTCTTGAGTGAGCCGTCATTTGCGGTCTGGCAGAACGGCTACGCCACCAGTTCCGTCTACGAGAGTGGCAGGGTATCGCAAGCCACGGTGCAGACCGATCTGCCGGCAGGCGCCGGTATTTACTATCTGATTTTCAGCAACAAGTTCGACCCCAAGAGCGGCAAAAATGTGAATGCGACCTTCCAGTTGCGCTACAAAAGCTGGCTTCCGGGCTGGTTCCGGAGCCTGAAAAATAGCCTTTGGAACTGGCTCGGGCTCTGATCAGATTCGAGCTATCCCATTGAATCTACTGCCGTTGTTATCTCCTCGTTACTAAAGCCCCAAGATTCCGGTTACTTGCCCGTCTGCTCCAGATGATTTTCACTATCTGGGAACGCACAGATGTTTGTGCAAGATCCTGAAACAGAGCTTGGGGCTGGCACACATTTGTGGGACGAAAATTCTGGTTGGCATCTGGAGGAGTGAATCGTGCGTAAACTTATGACAGTAGCTTGCATCTTGGCTTTGTGCGCCGCGTCTGCTATGGCAGCCGAGAACGGCCAGTATCCCAAAGCTGAGATTTTTGGCGGCTATCAGTACTCTCACCTGGAAGGCGGCTTCAACGCCAATGGCTTTGATTTCGCCGTAAACGGCAACTTCAACAACTACTTCGGCGTAACCGCGGATTTCGGTGCGGCCTTCAACAGCCAGTCCGACCCGATCAGCGGAGGCAGCATCTCGCTTCGCAATTACACGTACACCTTCGGGCCTCAGCTCTCGCTGCGCGCTAACAAGGCGTACACGCCTTTCGTGCATGTTCTGATCGGCGGCGACCGTGCATCTGCTTCCGAGTCGGGTGTGAGCCTAAGCAGCAGCGGACTGGCGATGCTTGCCGGCGGCGGTGCTGATTTCAACTTCAGCCAGCACATGGCCTTCCGCGGTGGAGCAGACTGGATGTTGCTCCACAGCAACGGCACCAGCAGCAGCAAGAACGTCCGCATGCTGATGGGCATTGTGTTCCGTTACTAAGTAGTTTGAAGTGAAAACCAAAGGGCGGCCTTGCGGCCGCCCTTGATTTTTTCTCTTGAGCCTTTCGATTACCGCATCGACGACTCTTCGATCTCTGAAATCCAGTCGGGACGCTTGAGCACCTCGCGCGGCTTGGGGCCGTCGGCAGCGCCGACGATTCCATCCTGCTCCATCAGATCGATGAGATGGGCGGCGCGGCCGTAGCCAATGCGCAAACGGCGCTGCAGCAGGGAAGTCGAGGCTTTGCCAAATTCCACCACCAGCTTCACGGCGTCGCCATACATGGGATCGTCTTCGGCCTCGCCTTCGGCGCCGTGCCCGCCGCTGGTTCCGCCCGCAGCAGCTTCGCGCTCTTCTTTAGGCGCCTCCAGGAACTGCTGCTGATATTCGGCGAGCGCCTGTGACTTCCAGAACTCGACGACCGCGGCGATTTCTTTTTCCGTCACGAAGGGGGCGTGCAGGCGATGCACGCGCGCCGATCCCGAGGGCAAGTACAGCATGTCGCCCTTGCCCAGCAGTGCCTCTGCACCGTTGGCATCGAGAATGGTGCGCGAGTCTACCTTCGTCGCCACGCGGAATGAAACCCGGGCAGGGAAGTTGGCTTTGATCAATCCGGTGATCACATCTACCGAAGGCCGCTGGGTTGCCAGCACCAGGTGAATACCCACTGCGCGCGCCATCTGCGCCAGGCGCGTGATTGACTCTTCCACGTTGCTTGAATCGAGCATCATCAAGTCGGCCAACTCGTCGATAATGATGACGATATAGGGGATGGGCTTCTCGTCCGAGGCTTCGTCGAACAGGCTTGGCGTGCCGCCCTGATCGAACAGGCGGTTGTACTGATCGATATTGCGCACGCCCTTCGAGGCCAGCAGCTTCAGGCGCCGCTCCATCTCGCGCACGGCGTTGCGCAACGCGTTGGCCGCGAGCTTGGGTTCGGTGATGATCGGAGTGTACAAGTGCGGAACCCCTTCGTAATTGCCCAGTTCCAGGCGCTTGGGATCGACCAGGATCAGCCGCACCTGCTCGGGCGTCGCCTTGTACAGAATGGACATGATCATGGCGTTGATGGCGACGCTCTTGCCGGCTCCGGTCGATCCAGCAATTAGCAGGTGAGGCATGCCCGCAAGGTCGGCGGTGACGATGCGGCCGTTGATGTCTTTGCCCATCGCCATGGTGAGCTTCGACTTCGAGCCCATAAATTCCTGCGACTCGATGCTCTCGCGCAGCCAGATGATTTCGCGCTGGCGGTTCGGCACCTGAATGCCGACCGTGCTCTTGCCAGCCATGCGCTCGATCAGGATGCTCTCAGCTTTCAGCGCCAGGCACAGATCGTCGCAGAGATTGGTGATACGGCTGTACTTGATTCCGGCTTCCGGCTTGAATTCAAACGTCGTGACGACTGGACCGGGGTTGATCTGCGTGATCTGCCCGTGAACCTCGAACTCGGCATACTTCTCGGTGAGCACTTGGGCCAGCAGCTTGAGTTCGCCGGCATCAACGGCCTGCTGCTCATCGGGACGCTGCAGCAGGCTGCTCGAGGGCAGCTTGTACCCGCCGGCGATCTTCGGCATCGTCGTCTTGGCTTTGTGGGTGCTGTCGGCGCGCTCGGTGACCTCGGGGTCAGAAGCAGATTCCGCGCCCACAGGCTGCGGGAGCGAGTCGGCGAGAATTCCTCCTGCCGATCGCGCCTGCGTGCCTTCTTCTTCGGCCATCATGCGCTCGATGCCCGTTCGCCGCGGTTCTGCAGGCGCAATCGGCGACGGTGGGCGCGACGGGATCAACTGCGTCTTTACGAGGGGTTTCGAAATCCGGCGCTGTTCCAGTTCTTTCTGCTGGCGCTTGCGGAGCCGTTCCTGTTGCCAATCCTTGTAGCGGTTCCAGAGCGCGATCACGAAGGCGAAGCGCGTGGGAGCCCAGACTTGAATCGCTGAGAACGAGAACGCAGTTGACAGATACAAAGACACGGCGAGAATCGTCGCGCACACAATGTAAGCGCCCACCAGGTTCAGATAGTGAATCAGGAAGTCGCCCACCACGCGGCCCATCAGGCCTTCGATGGGGATCACGCGCATCCAGCGAAATTGTCCCGGCAAGAGTGCCAGCAGCGCGGGGATAAAGATCATCAGCCAGATTCCGCCGAGGGTTTTCGCCAGGGGCGATTGCACTTTCATGGAGCGGAACCAGCGGACACCGAGCGTCGCCGGGAAGATCACCAGCAGGAATGCGCCCATGCCGAAGAACTGCAGCATCGCGTCCGCGGTATAGGCGCCGACCACGCCAATCCAGTTGCGCGCGGCATGCGATCCGGTCAGAACCGAGGCGCTGTTCCACGAAGGATCGAGCGGCGAGTAGGAAACCAGCGCCAGGAAGAGGAGGAGCGCGGAGACACACATCAGGAACCCCACCAGCTCGTTGAGCCGACGGTTCCCGGTGGGTACAAAAATCGTTGCCAGATAATCCATGAAGGCCGGATCAATCGCCGAAGACACTCCTTCGGCGCAACGGCCAGAGCGCAACTATTATGACAAGAAGCAGGGGTTCTCACAACGAAGGAATTCTGAGGCGGTGTTTATTTGGTTATCTGGTAGAGGAATCAGCCGGTTTGCAGGAACTGCGTGCGTAATGCGCCGGCCTTGAACTCCGTTCCTGGTCAACCCAAATTAGGTCAAGACGTGCTATCGCCTGGTTTCAGAAACTGACTTCCCGACAAAACAATTACGTGGTTACTACCGAGTCTAATGCGCAGGATCATTGAGGCGACGTCCAGCCCATCGAGACAATTTCTTGTGTGCCGGCGTCTTTGGGAATAATTACCGAGTCGTCGGGGGTAAGCCCAAGCCAAAAGCCATAGATTCCGGTCTGCGAGAATCCCTTCAGGCTCACAACCTGCTCGATTTTTCCATTGGGCACGGCCATCCGGACCACATCCGACTTGTCACCGAGCCGCTGGAAATAGAGATACCGCCCATCGTGCGACCAGCAGGGATAGGCGACGATATCGGGCACCAGCATCGTCCACTTTCGGGTTTTGAAGTCGAAGAGAGAGAGTCCGGTGGAATCGCTGTGCATCGCGACAAGATAGCGCGCGTCGGGCGACCAACGAGGAGAAAAAAGCCCGTCTGAGCCCGGCACAGTCTCCATCTGGTGGGTGTTCATATTCAGGATCCGAATCGCGGTCGGACCAACGCCGCCGGTACCCCCAAAGATGAGCGACTTGCCGTCCGGAGACCAATAAGGATCGGCCTGGGGGCCACTATCGTTGGGCAATAAGAGCTGCGGAGCGCCGCCGACGGCTGGCACTTCATAGATGCGCAGGGTTTTGCCCGGTTGCACGTCGTAAAACACAATTGTTTTTCCGTCAACCGACCACCGGGGCAGCGTGGCGTAAATCGGAGATGAACTGAGCTGGAGTTTTTCGCTGCCGTCCAGTTTGCTTCGCCAGAGAATTCCTTCCGGATAAGAAGAGTAAGCGACCCACTGCCCATCTTTCGAGAAGTCCAAATCCTGCGCTGAGAGGCCTCCCATAAAAGACTCGAAGGCCTTCGATTTGATGTTGTAGCGTTGGATTTCGGCACGCCTGAATCCGGCAATGGCGAAAAGCGTTTTGCCATCCTTTCCGGGCACAGGAAAACTGTAGGAGACCGTACCAGCGGTGAGTTGCACAGGCTGGCGATTGACCTTGTGGAAGAGGCTTCCCTCCTCACGCGCCGCCCAGATCTGCGCTCCCGACTCAAATACAAAATACTTGCCATCCGGCGTCCAGGAGCCACAGCAATTGCCCGCGCCTGTATGCCAGCCGGGAAACATCTTGTGAAGATTGGTGCCATCCGCGGACAGCTCCCAAAGGTCGGGGAGTTGTGTTTTGGCATCGTATAGGTTCAGGGCTATGTTTTGGCCATCGGGCGACCAGGCGGGTGAGGTGAAGTCAACGGCACCCGGCACCACTAGAGGAGCTGGGAGATCGGCCAGCTTGCGGGAGGCGGTTCCGTCGGCGTTAGCGAGATAGAGCGTCGTGTCGCTCGTAAAGATCAGTTTTTGGCCATCAGGGGACCATGTGCCGCCTGTCCCTTGGAGGTCCGCCAGCCGGGAGGGCGAGCCGCCGAGCGTCGGCATTGCCCACATTGGCGTTGAAGCGCCGCTCAATCCTTTCAGTTCACCGACGAGCAGTTTGGATCCGTCCGGCGAAATGTTGAAGATGCCGAAGGGGTTGCCTGGCAGAGCCCCCTTAATGGGCGCGAGATAGCCTCCGTTAACCGACATCTGCGCAGGCCCAACACTACCGTCGTAAACATACAACCGCGAACCGTCGGTTCCGATCAGCCCTTTGTTGACGGCGTCATGGCTGAGTTGTACGTAGCCTGAGAGCTGGGGTGGCGGCAGCGACGGGCGGAACAGGTAGGCGAGCACCGCAAGCATAACAACGGTTGCGCCGCCCGCGACAAGCAGAGTCTTGCGATGCTTTTTGGCCAACGCGGCCATCACCTGCGAGTCAGAACGATCCGTCTTCCCGGCAATTGCACCGCTCGCTGGTTGCTGGGGCATCGCCGCGAGTGCTTTTTCGGGCGCTGTTGTGATGGCGGATCGCCCGTTCGTGTCGCGCCTCAGGCGCTTCAAATCGGCTCGAATCTCAGCCGCACTCTGATAGCGAACCTCGCGGTCCTTTTCCAGAGCCTTATTGATAATCCGCTCCAATTCAGCGGGAGTTTCGGGATGGATCCGCGATGGCTGCACCGGGGGCTTGTTCAGGATCGCATCGAAGATCGCCGCCGATGTTTCTCCGCGGAAGGGCAGCATGCCGGTAGCTGTTTCATAAAGCACCGTTCCGAATGAGAAGAGATCCGTTCGCGCGTCGAGTTCTTTGCCGAGCGCCTGCTCCGGCGACATATAGGCCACGGTTCCGAGGGTAGTGCCCGCGCTGGTCAGATGTTCTTCCGTCAGAGTCGGAGCAGAAGTGAGCTTGTCGGAACTGGCCGCGCCCATCTTCGCCAGACCAAAATCAAGAATCTTGGCGTGGCCGCGGTCGGTGACGAAGATATTTGCCGGTTTCATATCGCGATGAACGATGCCTTTCGAATGTGCGGCATCGAGAGCATCGGCAATCTCAAGTCCGAGATCAAGCAAACGTTCGACTTCCAACGGGCGCCCGAAAGCTAGCTCGCGAAGTGTCTTGCCTTCCAAAAACTCCATTACGATGAACGGTCGGCCATCATGCTCGCCGATCTCGTGAATGGTGCAGATGTTCGGATGATTTAAGGCTGACGCTGCCCTTGCTTCTCGGCGAAAGCGATCAAATGCCAGCTGGTTTCCCGCTACGTCGTCGGGAAGAAACTTCAAGGCTACGAATCGGCCGAGCTGTGTGTCCTCAGCCTTGTAAACCACACCCATCCCCCCGCCACCGATTTTCTGCGTGATGCGATAGTGTGAGACTGTCTGGCCGATCATTGAGCTGAATCTTAGGATCAAGAGTGGGGCAAGTCAATGATGGCTCAGGGGCTGGCGGCACATGCAGAGACCAATTGACAAAAAATCGCGATAGCACTCAACATGCCCACTGATTGTGAGTGTAATCGCGGGTTAACATCACCGAAAAGCCGATTGAGCAAGTGCAGTGGAGGGCCCTTAGGGCTTTGCGGGCAGCGGCTGCCAGAGCTCAATCTTGTTCCCATCCAGGTCATAAATCCAGGCAAAGCGACCGTAGGATTCATCCATTCGTTTGGGGTCAATCTTTACGCCCTCTTGTTTTAGGCGGTCGAGCAAAGCATCCATATCGTCCACGATGTAGTTGATCATGAACGGCGCCGGGCTGGGATCGAGATACTTAGTGGAAGCGGGAAAGACACTCCAAACTGTAACGTGTTCCTTTTGCGGGTCGTCGTGTTCGCGCCACGGAAGCATCGCGCCTTGGCCTTTGTCAGCCAGTCCAAGATGCTTCGCATACCATTCGCGCATCTGATCACGATTCGCGGATTTGAAGAAGACACCGCCGATTCCAAGGATGCGCCCGCGTTGCTCCGTTTTGACTGGCGGCTTCGACTTTTCAGGTTGCGGAGATTTCACTTCCTGTCCTCCTATGGAGCGGGCCGAAATGAGCAACAGCGAGCCGAGCGCAATTGTGCTCCAGGGTGTTCGTTGCATCGGCGCATTATACCTAAGTTTCGATTCGAACGGCGCATTGCCACGAGACAGGATTCGGGAGGCTACTGCGGCTGCTTGTTCTCGTGCAGAGAATCCACCATCTGCTTGGCTTCTCCTAAGCTGCAGCCGTAGAGTTTGCGGGCGGCGTTGATGGCCGTGATGTTCTGGCCGCGGGCAACGAGTTCGCGGAGTTGCTTCTGTTGGTCTTCACGGCTGAGCGACTTCATCTGCGTGAAGTCCTGCGTTAAGGAAACTGGATCGGCGATGACCGTGTAGGGGCGCAGGGCGTCGAGGAACTTTTGTGCGCCGGGCACTACGTCCCAATGGATGCGAACGCTCGCCGCAGCGGACATCGTGACGGGATAATCCCGGTAAAGAGTCGAACTGGTGCCATACCAGCGTTTTTCCGATGGGGCCTGCTCGCCGAGTTCAGCCTGCAGCGCGTCTGCAAGTGGCGCGGGATCTCCGGATAACTCAAATTCGACATGGCGCAGGTATTGGGTTTGCGTGGCGCCTGGCTTTGCCGCATCGGGTGTCTCAACGCGCTCTTTGATCAATCTGGCCGACGCGATCTCGCCGAAAGAAAGGAAAACGACCGAAGGGTCATCGGCGGGCAACTGGTAGTTCAGATAAGAACGATATTGCACATACATTCCGGTCTCGTTCATTCGGACGAGCCAATTGGAAGGGTGGAAGCGCGCAGTCACCATCCTTAGCATCAAAAGCAGAAAGAGCAGCAGAAACGAGCCGAAAAAGTAGCCGGGCGACCACTTCGCCCTGTATGCGTGGAGGAAAAAAACGGTAGCGGCGGCGAATCCGGCAAGCCAGACGATCAAAGCACGCACGCGCGCGTGGCGGAATACGCGGTCGTTGGGGCTAATCTCGACGTCTCGAAGGCGCAGCAGGCGCATAGCAACTCGGACGAACGACAAGAGTCTACTTCGCAAGAGTTACTAGCGATAGTTACTTCCGATACTGCCGCAAAACCTACGCGAGTTTAGCTGCAAACACCAGCACGAGTACTCCCACGATGATCCGGTACACCGCGAAGGGGGCGAAGCCGCGCTTGCGCACGTACGCCATGAACCAGGCGACCGAAGCGTAGGCGACGATGAACGAAACCACAAAGCCGATGGCGAGCACGATCCAGCCGTGGGCATCAATCTGCGAAACGCCGATCGGGTTCTCGCCTTTTCCGCGCAGGGATTTGTAGAGGGTGTAAAGCGTGGCTGCAGCCATGGTGGGAATCGAGACGAAGAACGAGAATTCGAGCGCCGAGGCGCGCGACATTCCCGCAATTTGTCCTGCGGCGATGGTCGACATGGAACGCGACGTCCCCGGGAATACGGCGGAGAAGATCTGGCAGAATCCGATCCAGATGGATTGGCCGAGGCTCATGTCTTCCATCTTCCAGGTATGAATGCGGCTGTTGCCGCTCGGGCCGGCGGCTTCGGCCTTGGCGTTCATGGCATCGACGATCCACATCACGATCCCGCCGATCAGCAACGACCATCCGATGATGACGATGTTTTCGAGGTGCTTGCCAATGACCTTGGTCAGGAGAAATGATGGAATCGCAGTGACCACGAACGCGACTATCGTCAGGCCGAGAGGATGAGTCAGCGCGGTGCGGTTTCCGCTCTCACCGCGAGGGAAGGTCGACAGAAACTTCGTGATGCGGCTCCAGAAATAAACCGGCAGGCACAAGATCGCGCCCAGTTGAATCACAATGGAATACATCTTCCAGTAGCCATCGGCGAGGCTGATGTGCAGCAGCGCTTCCGAGAGTCGCAAATGCGCGGTCGAACTCACGGGCAGAAATTCCGTCAAGCCTTCGACAATGCCAAGAACGAGCGAGAGCAAGTAATCGTGCAAACGTCCTCCAACAGGTGTGGTGAATCAGTATCTCAGAAATATCTCAGCTGGGGAGTTTGTCGGTTGAGTCTGCCGATTTCTTGCGGCGGCTGATCACGGCCGCGATGGTGCCGTAAAGTGCGGCGTTGAGGATTCCGACGACGATCCAAAGAAAATAGAAACTGCGCGTGCCCACTTCCGTGTCGATCGGAATAGCCAGCAGGGAAGTTGGACAGAGCACGGTGAAAAAAATCATCATCGCGGAATCGCGGGGCGTTTCGGCAAAGGTACTGGTTACGAGCTGGTACGCGACGAACAAGGCCGTGATCGAGAATCCCAGCATCGCGAATCGAAATTTATTGTGAAGATTGCCTGCCATGGAGGCATTCAGTCGGTCGCGTTGCCAAACGTTGGAACGCCCTGCTGAATGTAAAAGATGAGAGTCTGCGCGCGCAAGGTCCATTCGCTCTGCGGGTATTGACTGACGATCTTCTGGGCTTGCGCGAGGGCGCGGCTTTTGGCCTCCTCAGCCTTCTTCTGGTTGCCTTCGGTGCGATAGATCTCAATCAGGGCGGATTGGCGCCAGGCCGCGTCGTAGAGCGCCTCGGGCGCGGCGGGAGACTGCTCGTGCTCTTTGGCGTACTTCTCGTAGGTTTCCGATTCTTTTTCCGGGCACTTGGAGGCGCCTTGCCAGTCTCCGCAAAGTTTGTTTTCGATGAGATGGAAGGCGGCGAGGTCGGCCCATTTGGTGCCGGGAAATTTCTTGATGACCAGCTTCATCCACTCTTCGTCGATGGTGCCGCGCATGTAGGCTTCGCGCTCGCGCGCCGAAGGACGCGTCATGACGTCGGCCCGATCCATCTGCCAGCGGATATCTGCGGCGCGGTACAGTCCTTCCGCCGCCAGTGGAGACGTGGGAAATAAATCGTAGACGCGATAGTAAAGGCGCATGGCGTCCTGAGCGGCATCGCGGCGGCCGCGGCGGCGGCTGGCCTCGTCCTCAGAATTGGCGGCTTCGCCGTAGATGATCTTGTCGCCATTGGGCGTGGACATCGTGACCAGGGCTTTGTTTGCGACCCATCCGGTGATGGTCTTGCCTTCGGCCTCGGGATCGTCTTCATCGGCGTCTTTGCGAGGCTCGCGGAGGATGGCTTCCACGTGCGTGAAATCGCGGCTCGAATCGATGATGACCAGTTCGTGGCCCCGTTCCGCCTGGCCCAGCTTCGGGGAATCGGCGCTCGGGGAGACGCGAATGGTCTCTTGTTTCACCAGGGTGCCGCGCTGGGCATTGGCCAGGGCGAGGGTCGTCGGAACGGTCAAGGCAACAGCAAGCAGGATTAGTCTCCATTTCATACTTAGATTATTGGGCGGAAAGACCTTTGCTTGCAAACTACTGCTCCGGTTTCCGGAGTTCGTCGAGCAGCCGGGTTCGATGTCCCCGCCCGCTGAAATAATGTTACCCAGAGGACGCGCTGCCGGAGCTTATTCGTATTTCAGAGCGGTTGCGGCCGATATGTTGCCCCCGCGTCGAGCAGGAACGTAGGCGGCAAACAACGCTGTTCCGAGTAAAACGGCACTGATGACTATATAAGTGACTGGATCTGACGCGTGGACTTGAAACAATAAACTTCTTAGTACTCCGGACGCGGCTACGGCCAACGGTATACCCAGGATCAACCCTGTAACTACCGGTCTTACACTCTGACCCAGGACCAGCCGAAGGACTTGCGAAGGTTGCGCGCCTAGGGCGATTCGGATTGCAATCTCTTTGGTTCTCCGTGCTACTGCGAACGACACCGTGCTATACAACCCGACCAAGGTGAGCGAAAGTGCCAGGAGCCCAAAGCTGCCGAGCAGTTGCGCGAGCGAACGCTCCTCCCCTGTCCGGGATTGAACCTGCTCGTCTTCCGTGGTCACGCCCACCATGGGCAGGTCCTTGGCCGTGCTTCGCATCTGCTCGCGGACGGCAGGCAGGACCGCATCCACATTGCCTTGGATGCTTAGAGTGATCAGCATTTGCCCGCGCATATCGCCGGAAGCCTGCGCGAAGGGGATGTATACGGCATCTGCGGGCGCATAATCGCGCAATCCAAACTTCATGTTGCCGACGACGCCGATGATGGTTCGTTCCATGCTCTCGCCGGGCAGATGAATCGCCGCGCCGATGCTGTTCGTGCCATCGAAGTACTTTGCGGCGAAAGCTTCGTTTACGATCGCTACCGATGGCGCGGACGGGGCGTCACGAAGAGAAAAATCGCGACCCAGAACGAAAGGAATCTGCAGCGTGCGGAAGAAACTTGGGCCGACCGCGCTCAGGACGTAGGTTGCATTCGCGGCCGGGGTCATGCGGGCGCCGCTCACAACCAGCCCTTTCGCGCGGCCGTTGCGCAGGATGGAATATCGAGTCAGCGTGGCGCTGCGGACGCCGGGCAGCGTGCTGAGACTGGTCGGAACGTCATTCGCGAGTTGCACTTCCTGCGAATCGCTGTAGCCGGCCAAGGTGGGAAATAACCAGAACAGCACCAGGCCGTTCGGTTGGAAGCCAAGGTCCACTCGCTGGAGGTTGCCCAAAGTTCTGACCAGCAGGCCTGTGAGCACCAGGACCACGACCGATACGGAGACCTGCGATGTGAGAAGTATCGATGTCGTGCGCGAGTTGCGGGCTCCGCCCGAAAAAGTGACGCCGCCGTCCTTCAGCTCAGGGCTGAGCGTGATATCGGAAGTGCGCATTGCAGGAATCAAGCCGAATACCAGCACTGCGGTTACCGAGACTCCGGCTGTAAACGCCATCGTGCCCGCATCAAGACCGGCGGTAAGAGCTTGAGTCGAGGCCACTCCCAGGACCAGCGAAAGCAGCCGCACCGCCTCGAGGCCCAGGAAGAAGCCCAGCGTCCCGCCGAACGAGCCGAGCAGGAGGTTTTCGGCCAGAAGCTGGCGGATTACGCGGCCGCGAGTGGCGCCAAGCGCCATTCGCAAAGCGATCTCCCTTCGGCGAGACGTTCCACTGGCTAGCAGCAGGTTGGCCACGTTCGCGCAGGCAATCAGCAGAACCAGGCCAACGATGCCTTGCAGTATCCGCAGTTCGCGGGGGAGGCTTTCGTCATCCATGTCGCCGCGACTCGCCGACGCGACCTCGATGTGGCGCATCTGAAGATCCCGCCCCTCGGGGTCACTGCCGCTGCCAGCGGCGTACCGCTGCGCGGCGTGGAACAGCACCTCCAAATCGGAGCGCGCTTGTTGAGTGGAGACTCCCTTTTGCACACGGCCGAACAGCTCGAACGTGGTGTGATCTTTCAGCGAGAGATCGGGCTGGAGATTCATCGGCAGAGTGAAGGCGGCGGCATTGCCGACCGCGTCCACGCCTCGAAAGTCCGGCGAGGTGATTCCGACGATGTTGCAGGAAACATTCTTGAACCGCACAACTTTTCCCAAGGGGTTCGGATCACCACCTAAACGCTGCTGCCAATAGCTGTAGCTTATGACGGCGACTGGTTGGCTGCCGGGGCGGTCATCCTCCGCGCTCAACAGCCTTCCTTTGAGCGCGGGAACGCCCAGCACGGAATAGTAATTGCCGGTTACGAAGTCGACCCGGTCATATTCCGCCGTCGAATCGACGACGGCGCTGATGTTGGAATCGTCCAAAGCAACCAGGCCGGAGAAGGTTCGATTGTGGTCGCGCAAAGCCTCAAAGGCCTTCCGATCGAACCCAGGCCCCGAGGAATTATCCGGCTCGCGATCGCGAACAAATACCAGTTCTTGGGGATTCGGGACGGCAAGCGGGCGGAGAAGAAATGCATTCACTAGGCTGAAGACAGCCGTGTTCGCTCCGATACCCAGCGCGAGCGTCAGGGCCGCGATGAGCGTGAAGACCGGTCTCTTCCACAGAATCCGCCAGCCGTAGCGAATGTCTTCCGTCAGGCTTTTCATTTGAGGTCCTCCTGGCCGCAAGTTGTTCTTCCTGCAACTCCGGTTCCGTTCTGGGGAGTGGTAAGGCAAAGACAACATTGACTTGGCAGCCCGACTGGCAGCTTGTGCATGTGCGAATCTGGATGCTCCTGTACGAAACCGGACAAGTATTCCGTAAGCCCAAGGGAAGTTGGAAGATGGGCAATCCGTGCATCAGTTATGCACGGCGGAGTTCTTCGAGCATCGCCGGTTCGATGTTCCCGCCACTGATGATGGCGATATTGAGTTTAGTCTTTGGCAGCTCGCGGGCGTGGAAGATGAATCCGGCGGTTGCGACCGCGCCGCTCGGCTCGGCTACGGTTTGCGGAGTCGCGCACAGGCACTTCATCGCTTGCCGAATTTCCTCCTCGGTGACGGTGACGATGTCGTCGACATAGGCGCGGATGTGTTCGAAGTTGATGGGGCCAACGCTCTGGGTGCGCAGCCCGTCGGCGAGGGTGCGCGAGACTTGCTCGGCGGGGAACTGAACGATCTTTCCGGCGCGCAGGCTGGCTTGCGCGTCGGCGGCGAGTTCCGGTTCGACGCCGATGACTTTCACTTTTGGATTGGTGAGCTTGATGGCCACGGCCACGCCGCTGATCAGGCCTCCGCCACCGACGGGGGAGAAGACGGCTTCCACTTCGGGTAGGTCTTCGAGGATTTCCAGTCCGATGGTCCCTTGCCCGGCGATGATTTTTTCGTCGTTATAGGGAGGGACGATGATATAGCCATGCCGGGCGGCGAGTTCTTCAGCCTTCGTTTTTCGCTCATCTGATCCGGGGCCGACGAGCACGATTTCTGCGCCAAGCTTCGCCGTTGCCTCGCGCTTGATGGCGGGCGCGTTGTTGGGCATCACGATGACGGACTTCACTTTGAGCGCGCGGGCGGCATAAGCGACGCCTTGGGCGTGATTGCCGCTGGAGTAGGAGATGACGCCGCGCTGGCGCTCGTCGTCAGAGAGGGAAGCTATTTTGTTGTAGGCCCCGCGGAGTTTGAAGGCGCCGATGGGTTGCTGGTTTTCGGGCTTGAGAAGGAGGCGACGTCCATCGAAGGCGATTCCCAGGTTTCGCAACGGCGGCGAGACCTGGGGCACCCAAGAATCAAATTCAATAAGGCGGGTGCGGATGGTGATGCCTTGCAGGCGCGATTGGGCTGCCCGAAGGTCGGAAAGGATGATCACATATCAAGCTTAACAGATCAGCAAGGTTGACATCATGATGTCCAAAGTGATAGCATCATGATGTGCGTACGACACTTACACTCGATGACGATGTAGCCGCCTTGCTGAACAGGGAGATGCGGAAATCTGGAGAACCGTTCAAGCAAGTGGTAAACCGGGCGATCCGACTGGGATTGACTGGTCCAAAACAGCCCGTCCGAAAGCCATTCAAGGTGAAGCCATTCAATCTGGGATTGCCTCACTTTACGAAGGTCGAGGAACTGCTCGAGCAATTGGAAGGGCCGGACTACCGGTGATCGTCATTGACGCCAACCTGCTGATCTACTCCTACGATGTGAATTCGGCTGATCACAGGAAAAGCGTCGCGTGGCTCGAGGAAATCCTTTCCGGGAGAGAATCGGTCGGAATGCCATGGCCATGCATCTGCGCCTTCGTGCGCGTGGTGACCAACCGACGATTGGCCGCAATGCGGGTTCCGCTAAGTGCAGCGTTGGGAGCCGTCGAGGAGTGGCTGCAGTCTCCCAACGTGCAGATACTCGTGCCCGGCGATCGGCACTGGTTGATTTTCCGACGGATGGTACTCGAGGGACAAGCCCCGGGGGTCCTGGTCAGTGACGCGGAGATCGCGGCGTTGACGATAGAGTATGGAGGAGTGCTGCACACTGCGGACCGGGATTTCGCCCGGTTTCCCGGGTTGCGGTGGGTGAACCCACTGGCTTCGTAGGCGATTCGACTCAGGTCTGCAACCGATTAGATCTCCAGAATCACCGGCATGATCAGCGGGCGTTTTTGGCTCTGCTTGGAGATGTAGCGCTTGAGGTCGGCGCGGATTTTTTCTTTGATCACGCCGTAATCGGCTTTTTCTTCTTCACTGGAATGGGCGAGCGTGTCTTCGACCATGCGTTTGGCGCCTTCCAGGAACCCGTCTTCGCCGATGTTGAAGCCGCGGGTGACGATCTCAGGGGCGGTTTCCACTTCTCCCGACAACTTGTTGATGGCGATGATAGGCAGCACGATTCCATCCTCACTGATGTGGCGGCGGTCTTTGATAATGAGGTCCTCGACCACGTCAGTGCGGCTGCCGGAATCGATGCAGACGCGGCCGACGTTGATGCGTCCGGTTTTGCGGGCGCCGACTTCGTCGAATTCGAGAATGTCTCCGCTTTCAATCAGCATGACCTTGCCCACGGAGCTTTTCATGGCGGCGGCCATTTCGGCGTGCAGCTTGAGTTGCCGGTACTCGCCATGGATAGGAACAAAATATCGCGGCTTCACCAAATTGATGATGAGTTTGAGTTCTTCCTGGCTGGCGTGCCCGCTGACGTGGACCGGCGGCGAGGTCCCGTCTTCGTAGATGACGTGGGCCTCACGGCGGAAGAGATGATCGATCATCCGGTAGATGGTTTTCTCGTTGCCGGGAATGATGCGGCTCGAGAGCATAACCGTGTCGCCCTTTTCGATCTTGGCGTGCTTGTGGTTGTCGACGGCGGCGCGGGAGAGGGCGGACATGGGCTCGCCCTGGGTGCCGCTGATCAGCACGCAAACTTTTTCCGGCGGAAAGTTTTTCATCTCGCCGGGATTGATGAGTAGGCCTTCGGGAATCTCGATGTAGCCGAGGTCTTCGGCGATCTCGGCGGAGTTGTTCATGGAGCGGCCGATGAATGCGACTTTGCGTCCGTGCTCATGGGCGAGTTGGACGGCGAGATTAATGCGGTGGATCGACGAGGAGAAGCAGGAGATGAAGAGGCGGCGCTTGGTATGAGCGAAAACTTCGTCGAACTTGCGGCGGACGGCGCGTTCGCTGGGCGTGTATCCCTTGCGCTCGACGTTGGTGGAATCCTGAAACAGCGCGAGCACTCCCTGTTTCCCGTATTCAGCGAAGGTGTGGAGATCAAAAAGTTTGTTGTCGGTGGGCGTGGGATCGACCTTGAAGTCGCCGGTATGGATGACGACGCCCAGCGGGGTGTGGATGGCGAGCGCGACGCAATCCACCAGGCTGTGCGTCACCTGAATGGGATGGATGGTGAAGGCTCCGAGCTTGATGCGCTCGTTGGCGCGCATCTCGCGGAGGTCGGCATCGTCGAGCAGGCCATGCTCGTCAAGTTTGTCTTCGACATAGGCGAGCGTGAACTCGGTGCCCCAGACGGGAACCTTGAGTTCAGAGAGCATCCAGGGCAGGGCGCCGATATGATCTTCGTGACCGTGAGTGAGGACGATGCCGCGCACGCGCTGGCGATTCTCGATGAGATAAGAGATGTCGGGCACGACGATGTCGACGCCGAGCAATTCGGCTTCGGGAAACATGAGGCCGGCGTCGATGACAATGATGTCATCGCCCCAGCGCACGGCCATGCAGTTCATGCCGAACTCGCCCAGGCCGCCGAGCGGTGCGATTTGCAGTCTTCCGGATGGCATGGAGTAAGGATGATGCTAGCACAGGCTAGGGACTAGGGATCAGTGGTCAGGGATCAGTGGCCAGTGGTCAGTGGGTCAGTGGCGAGTGAGTCTGACTTCAGCCTGGATGCGGAATTAATGGGCCACTGGCAGTAATCAGCGGCTGTTATGGCCGATCACTGATCACTCACCACTCACGACTCACCGCTCACGAGTAGCCCTAGTCCCTGACCCGTGACATGCCCCCCCGACCCGATGGCATTCCCCCTCGGCATGCGGTAAGGTGGGAAGAATGGCGGAGGAACGCAAATCGTGGCTGCGGCGAAGGGCCGAGACCGCACTGGCGGGCGGGCTGACGCGTGCTTACTCCACGGTTCGTGTCGATCCCGACAAATTTCTGTTGCAGCTGCGCGCGGCTTATCGCGTGCCGATCAGTGGGTATCACGGCGTTTTCTCGCTGGAGATTCACGAACTCGACATTGTGGCGGAATCGATTATTCGCGGTGGGATGAAGGTGGCGGCTGTGGAGGGCGCGGGATTGGGACTGGGTGGGCTGATCACGATTGTGCCCGATCTGGGCATCTTGTCGGCGATCACGATGCGCACCATTCAGAAGCTCAGCCTGCTTTACGGATTTCAGTTCAATACAGACGAAGAGATTGCCGAATTGTGGATTGCGGCGGCGAGCGCGGCGGGCGTGGATTTGAGTCGCGAGTTGCTGGAGAAAGAAGTCATCAACAAGTTTGTGCCGAAGGTGATTCAGAGGATTGCGGCTCGGGCCAGCGCCGAAGTCGTGGAGAAGTGGGCGGGGCGTGTGATTCCGCTGGCGAGCTCGGTGATTGGCGCGGGATTGAATTACTGGTTTGTGCGGGCGTGGGGAGAGCGGGCGCGGACGCATTTTCGCGAGCGGCATTTGCTGCTGCGGCAGCGCGCGACACTTGCGGTGCAGCCGGGTCTGATCGAGCCGAGCTTGCCGAGCGGCGCAGGATAGCGACCCGTTCCTAAAACTGTCGACATCTGTGCCGGCTTACGGTGCGAGCGCGAGACGCGCTCGCGACGGCCGGCGGGACGCCGGCGCTCCGGATATGTGGCCTTCCGGTGGCTGTTGGGTATCCTGCACTGTGATACAAAAGTAATAATGCCTGTCTTTTCTTGTGCAGCCATTCTTTTTGATCTGGATGGAGTGCTGGTGGACTCCACGCGTGCGGTGGACCGCGAGTGGCGCGCATGGGCGCAGCGCAAGGGCGTTGATGGCGATGCCATCATGGCAATCGCACACGGGGTGCGCACAATCGAAGTCATCCGGCGGGTGGCGCCGCATTTAGACGCGGAGGCCGAGGCGGCGGAAATCGAGGACGAGGAAGCGCATGATCCTGATGTCATTGCGATGCCGGGCGCACTTGATCTTGTGCGCTCGATTCCCGCAGACCGATGGGGCGTGGTCACTTCCGGTTCGAGGCTCCTGGCGAGTGCGCGGATGCGTTTCTGCGGATTGCCAGTGCCAGAGGTGTTGATCACTGCCGACGATGTGACCAACGGAAAGCCGCATCCCGAGCCGTATTTGAAGGGCGCTGAGCGGATGGGATTTGAACCGCGGGAATGTTTGGTAATCGAAGACGCTCCCGCGGGGATTCAATCGGCATGCGCGGGTGGGATGAAAGTGATCGGCCTGACGAGCACTTACGCTGCGGAAGATCTACGCCACGCGAATGTGGTAACCGGGAAGCTTGGTCACATTCAAATTACGTCGAACGGCGCGGGCAAGATGAGTGTCGCCATTCTTTAGTCTGGGAAAATGCGGGTCCTGCGCTTTTCCCCCTCCAGGCGGTTCCGTCCAACAAAAAATCAAAAAGTGCGGAGCATCGCCGGTAACTCTTGAGAGCGAGCTCTACCTGAGCCAGTCTTCGAGTTCGACGCCGCGGTCGGTTTTTTCGTCGCGGTACTTCACAATGACAGGCGTGTACAGCGAAAGATTCCAGCCGGCGGCTGCGCCTTTTTTCACCACGCGTGAGCCGGGCACCACTACCGCATTTTCCGGCACTTCCAGAGTTCCATCCGAAGCGCGATACACCTCACCTTTCACCAGATCATAGAGCGGAGTCGAGCGGGTCAGGATCGTGCCGGCGCCGAGCACCGCGCGAGTGCGTACTAGCGAGCCTTCGAAGATTCCGCAATTGCCTCCGACCAGAACGTCGTCTTCAATGATCACCGGGGCGGCGTTGACCGGCTCGAGTACGCCTCCGACTTGGGCGGCGGCGCTCAGGTGGACGCGCTTGCCAATCTGCGCACAGGAACCGACCAGAGCGTGCGAGTCGATCATCGTGCCTTCGTCAACGTAGGCACCAACATTGATGAACATGGGCGGCATGCAGATCACGGACGGCGCGACGTAGGCTCCCGTGCGGACTGAGGATCCGCCGGGAACCACGCGCACCCGGTCCGCGATCGAGAACTGGCGAGCCGGGAAGGTGTCTTTGTCTACGAACGAGAGGCCGGCACTCATGTCGGCGAGCGCGCCCAGGCGGAATCCGAGGAGGATGCCTTGCTTGACCCAGGCGTTCACTGTCCAGCGGCCATCTTTTCTTTCGGCGGCGCGGATTTTGCCTTGCGTGAGCTGGTCGCGGAATTCAAGGAAGGTTTTGCGCGCTTCGGGATCGTGTTCGACCTCGCCTTGCGCGGAGAGGCGCTCGATGGAAGATTTCAGGGAGGACATGCGGGAGAAGTATAGAGGATTTTAGATTTGAGATTTGAGATTTCAGATTTTGAACATTGAGTGGGAATTGCTCATTAGTACGATTCCAAACTCCGACAATCTGCAATCCGAAATCAAAAATCTGCAATGTGCTTTCACACGCACTTGCACTCGCTGCGGATGAGCACTCCGCTCATGGCGTGGGCGGCTTCGCGGGCCTCGGGCAGAGTCGCGTACGGGCCGTGCCAGCGGGAGTGGTTGGCGTCGTGGCCAGAGGGGCGTCCTTTGCCATGGCTGCACTGGCCGCAGGTGCCGCGGTGCAGGACGATCTTGTGCGGCCCGGCGGCCCAGTTTTCGTAGATGAAAAAATCGTGGGCTTCCGGAGGTGGACCGGCGGGCTTGCTGATCAATCCGGCTTCGGTGGCGACTTTTTGCAAACGCGAGCGCGTGTCGCGGCGCATGGGCAGCAGCGGGAGACGGTAGACTTCTTCGATCTTGCCCATCATGGCGAGCACAGCTTTCACGGGGAGAGGGCTCGACTCGATAAAGTTGGCTTGCATCAGCGGGAGATACTTGCGATGCAGGGTGCGCGCCGTGGTCCAGTCATTGGCGAGAGCAGCGCGAGTGAGCGCGGCCATTTCGTGTGGGATTTCGTTGGAAGCCACGGAAACAATTCCCACGCCGCCCAGTGCGATAACCGGGAGCGTGACGGCGTCATCGCCGGAGAAAACCAGAAACGTTTCCGGGACGCTGTTGATCATCTCGGCGATCTGGGTCATGTTGCCGCTGGCTTCTTTCACGCCAACGATGTTAGGAATCTCGGAGAGGCGCACGAGCGTTGTGGGTTCGATGTTGGCGGCAGTGCGGCCGGGCACGTTGTAGAGAATGATCGGCTTGTCGGGAACGGCTTCCGCGATGGACTTGAAATGGCGGTACTGGCCCTCTTGGGTGGGCTTGTTGTAGTACGGAGACGCGGTGAGGATGGCATTGACGCCGGGACGCGCGCCAAGTTCCTTGGCTTTTTCAACTGCATCGTGAGTTGCGTTGGAGGTTGCGCCAGCGACAATGAGGACGCGTCCGGCAGCGACCTCGATCGTCGTGTCGATGACGTGCAGCCACTCGTCGTGGCTGAGCGTGGGAGTCTCGCCGGTAGTGCCGCAGGGAACGAGGAAATCAATGCCAGAGTCGATCTGCCAGGTGATCAGGTTGTGCAGGGCCGCGTCGTCGATCGATCCATCCTGACGAAAAGGAGTAACGAGAGCAGTGCCACAGCCGCGGAGTTGCATAGGGATAAGATAGCGCGAACGGAGGGCGAAAGAAACTGGGGAGGATGGATTCGTCCTCGTGCGTAAAGAGATGTTGTAAGGAACCTCTTACAGCTCACGCCAGATGTCTTTGAAATCGTAGAAGCCTTTTTTCCCGGCGAGCCATTCGGCGGCCAGGACAGCGCCTTCGGCGAAGCCGCGGCGAGATTTCGCGTCATGGCAGAGATAGATGCGGTCGGCGGCGGATTCGAGGACGACCTCGTGTAGGCCTACGACCTCGCCCTCGCGGAAGGAGATGATTTCCAGATCTTCCTGCGTTCCACTGGCCTCGCGCATCAGGCGCTGGATTGCGATCGCGGTGCCGGAAGGAGCGTCCTTCTTATGCGCGTGATGGCGCTCGAAAATTTGGCCCGAGTAATTGTGGCGCAGGGCGGCCGCGGCGCTGCGAGCGGCATCGAAAAAAAGATTAACCCCTATGGAGAAATTCGCCGCGTAGACAAATCCAGTACCGTGCTCTTCGACCAGATTGCGGATGCGGTCGAGTTCTGTGTACCAGCCGGTGGTGCCGACGATCATGTTCTTGCCGGCGCGCACGCAGGTTTCGATATGCGCCACGACAGCATTAGGTGCGGTGAAGTCGATGACCATGTCGATTCCCCGAAGACTCTCGGGCGTGAGAGCAGCACAGGCCGCGTTTTCCTTGGCGCCGGCGATCACAAGAACGTGCTTTCGTTCGGCGGCCACCTCGGCCACCAGCGACCCCGTTTTCCCACGGCCTAAGAGAAGAAGATTCATAGCGAACTGAGCTCACAGCTTACCGCAGTAGCTGCAGTCGTGCTTACTCTCTCCTGGTAGAAACACCCGATTGCATCCGGGCCGCAATTTATTTCGGACCACGTTATCCACAAGCATATTTCCGTTTGACAACATTCGCCATCCGCACCGCATCCCATAGCGACTGTAGGAAGCAGGAGGTTACATGGATCAACGTCAAATGGTGATTCTCATCGCAATCGTGGTGATCGCTTTAATCGTGATCGCGGCTATTGCATTTGTCGCGTCACGCAAGCGGCGGAGCACGAAGCTGCGGGAACATTTTGGGCCGGAATACGACCGCGTTCTTCGCCAGGAAGGCGACCCGCGCAAGGCGGAGGGCGTGCTGGAGTTTCGCGAGAAGCGGCGGGAGAAGTTCAAGATTCGTCCACTGTCTGCGACCGACCGGTCGAGCTTTACCGTGCGCTGGAGTGAAGTTCAGGCGCGGTTTGTGGACGATCCGCGCGGGGCGGTAACGGTGGCCGACAGCCTCGTCACCGACGTAATGCAGCTGCGTGGATATCCGATTGGGGAATTCGATCAGCGGGCGGCCGATTTGTCCGTGGATTATCCGATGATCGTGGAAAATTACCGCGCGGCGCACGACATTGCACAGCGGCACAGCGCGGGCAAGGCCAGCACGGAAGATTTGCGGCAGGCGATGGTGCACTACCGCGCTTTGTTCCAAGAGTTGCTCGAGGAACGCCCAACCCAGCAGAGAAAGGGAGCATAGACATGGCGACGCCGTTAAGAAAAGATGAACCGGAATTTGAAAACGAGGAAAACATCACTACTGCCGATCTGGCTAAGGGCAAGCGGCCAGAACCTGCCACCGAAACTCGAGGACCGCAGGTAGTCGGGACGGAGCGCATGGCGGCGGAAAGCTCGCGTGCGGATGGAACTCCGCTGTTTCCGAGCAACGAACTCAATGATCTGCGGACGCGGTGGAAGGAGGTTCAGACGGCATTTGTGGATGAGCCGCGGAAGGCCGTGGAGCAGGCCGATAGTCTGGTGGCGTCTGCGATGAAGCGGCTGGCTGAAGTGTTCGCGCAAGAGCGGTCGGGACTGGAGCAGCAGTGGGATCGTGGAGACAGCGTTTCGACCGAGGATTTGCGCGTGGCGCTGCAGCGGTACCGGACGTTTTTCGACCGGCTGCTCTCGGTATAGGGATCGCCACGTAGCCCCGGACCCGTTCGTCCGGGGCTTGGCGATCACATTGAACGCAAAAGCGTGCGAACGAATGCGCCTGCCGCTACGTGGCTAGCTTAGGCAAAAACTTCGTGGTCTAGTTCGGAGAAGAAAGTTTTGTGGAGGCGCTGGATGACCTCGGGGACTTCGTCTTCTTCGATGACGAAGGTCAGATTGATTTCTGATGCGCCCTGGGAGATCATGCGGATCTTCTTATCCGCGAGCTCGCGGAAGACCAGCGCGGCGATTCCCGGAGTCTCGCGCAAATTTTCTCCGACGAGGCAGACGATGGCCTTGCGGCCCTCGTATTTGACGTCTGCCAGCTTGGCGAGATCGGCGGCCAGGGCGGGAATCGCCTGATTCGAATCCACCGTCAGCGAAACACTCACCTCGGAAGTTGAAACCACATCGACAGCGACCTTGTGACGGTCGAAGGCTTCGAAGATCGTGCGCAGAAATCCATGCGCCAGCAGCATGCGCGGAGCGGCCACGTCGACAATCGTGATGCGATTTTTAGCCGCGATCGCTTTGAAAATATTCTTGGTGTGCGGGGCGCGGGTGGTGATGCGCGTGCCTTCGCAGGAAGGATTGCGCGAATTCAAAACGTAGACCGGAATGTTTTTCTGAATCGCCGGCAGCACCGTGGCAGGGTGAAGAACTTTCGCACCGAAGTAAGCTAATTCGGCGGCTTCATCGAAACTAATGACTTTAATGCGGCGCGCGTCGGGGCAGATGCGGGGATCGGTGGTGAGGATGCCGTCCACGTCGGTCCATATCTCGATGCGCTCGGCGCCCAGACCGGCGCCGAAGATGGCGGCGGAAAAATCTGAGCCTCCGCGTCCGATGGTGGTCGTAATGCCGGCGCGACTGGCGCCGATGAATCCTCCCATCACCGGCACTTGTCCCGACTGCAATAAGGGCTGAACTCTTTCCTGCAGCCGGGCGTTCGTTTCCTCGTAATGTGGAACGGCTTGCATGTAGGTGCTGTCGGTGACCAGAACGTCGCGCGAGTCGATGTGAACGCCGTTCAGGTCGTGGGCGGTAAAGGCAGCTGCGACGATTTTGCTGGAAAGCATTTCGCCGAACGCAGCGACATGGTCGGTGGTGCGCGGAGTGATTTCGCCGACGGCGGAAATGCCCCGCAGAAGTTCGTCGAGCGCCTCGAAGTCGGAGCCCAGTTCGGAATGAAATTCAGTGAAGCGCGCGGTGCCCAGCAGTTCGCTGGCTGTATTGTAGTGGCGTTCCTGCAGCGAGCGGCAAAGCTTGAGGGCAGTCTTGCGCTCGCCGGCTCCGGCGGCTCGAGCCATCGTCAGGAGCGTGTCGGTGACTTTGGCCATCGCGCTGACGACCACGACGGGTTGCTGCGCGAGGCGGTCGTGGACGATGGAGACGACGCGGTCGATGGCCTTGGCATCTTCGACCGAAGTGCCGCCGAATTTCATGACGATCATCGGCGGTGCTCCGGATGGACGGGGCGAGGCCCATGGGGATCGCCAGAAGCGGGGGCGGGACGCCCCCGCGACAGCCGGCGAGACGCCGGCGCTACAGGCGATGCCGGCGATATGGTGCTGGGCGTCATCCCAGGTATCCCTTAGCTCTCAGTAACTCGGCATTCAGGACGGCGGCGCCAGCCGCGCCGCGGATGGTGTTGTGGGACAGGACGGTGAACTTCCAGTCGAGGACGCCGCAGGGGCGGAGACGCCCGACGGCAGTTGTCATGCCCGCGCCCATATCTACGTCGAAACGAGGTTGCGGTCGATCGGAGGCCTCGAGATAGACGACTGGGCGCTCGGGGGCACTGGGAAGTTTCATCTCCTGTGGCTCGCTGCGATAACCATTCCAGGCCGCGATGATTTCTTCAGGCTTGGCCTTTTTCTTGAGGCGGATCGAGACGGACTCGGTATGGCCGTCTTCCACCGCGACGCGGTTGCACTGCGCGCTCATGGCAAAGCCGCCGGGAATGACTTTCGAGCCATTGAGCTGGCCAAGTAGCTTGCGGGTTTCCTCCTCCATTTTTTCTTCTTCGTTCTTAATGAAGGGAATCACATTGCCGAGGATGTCGAGCGAGGCGACGCCGGGATATCCCGCGCCGCTGATGGCTTGCATGGTGACGGCCATCACGGTTTCAAGGCCGAACTTCTGGTGAATGGGCGCCAGTGCGAGAACGAGGCCGATGGCCGAGCAGTTGGGATTGGTCACGACGTAGCCGCCGGAATTTTTGCGCCACGCTTGGACATCAATCAGCTTGATGTGACCGCCGTTGACTTCGGGAATGACCAGCGGCACGTCTTCCTGCATGCGCAGGGCGCTGGAGTTGGAGACGACGGCGCATCCGGCATCGGCGAAGCGGGGCTCGAGTTCGGCTGCGATGGAGGAATCGAGCGCGGCGAAGATGACTTTGGGAGCGCCGTCTGGAGCGGCAGAGGAAACCTGCATCTTGGCCACGCGCGCGGGGATCGGCGTTTTCAGGCGCCAGCGCGCGGCGTCGGCGTAGACCTTGCCTTCGGAGCGATCCGATGCGGCGAGCCACGCCACCTCGAACCAGGGATGGTGCTCGAGCATCTGGATAAATCTCTGTCCGACGACGCCGGTGGCGCCGAGGATGCCTACAGGAATCTTTTCATTCATAGGGATACTGGAATTTTATAACAAGCGGGGAATGTGCCCGGGTGACGAAGGGCTCGCGTGCTGCGAAAGCATGTTCAATTGTCGCATCCAGAGCCGGGATGGGCAAAGCTCCGGCGTCCTTCGTAGCGCACGCGGCGGGGCGGGACGCCCCCGCGACAGCCGGCAGGGTGCTGGCGCTACCTTCCTACAGGATTTGTCTTTTCTTGCCGATAGGGAAGGGTGGAGGCATGCTATGCCGGAGCTACGTCAGAACTTCTTCACCAAAGAATGGGTCATCATCGCTACCGAACGAGCCAAGCGGCCGGAAGACTTGGTTACTCACCGCACGCCCCAGCCGGTGCCCGCTTTTGTGGAAACCTGTCCTTTCTGTCCCGGAAACGAAAACAAGACGCCGCCCGAAGTGATGCGCATTCCCGGAAACGGTGCGGCATGGCGGGTGCGGGTAATTCCCAACAAGTTTGCGGCATTGTCGAGCGAGGTGCAGCCGACGCGCAGCCTGCAGCATTTGCGGCGGCGGATTGACGGATTCGGATTTCACGAAGTAATCGTTGATAGTCCGGATCATTCCGGCTGCATGGCGCTTTTGAGCGATGAGCAGGTGTCCGCAATCCTGAGCGTGTACAAGCAGCGCTACAACACGCTCAGCCTGGACCCGCGGGTGATCCACATCACCATCTTCAAAAATCATGGATTGGATGCAGGAGCCAGCCTGGCGCATCCGCACTCGCAGTTGATTGCGACGCCCGTCATTCCGAGCCAGGTGAGGCAGCGGCTGTTCGAGGCCTTGCGCCACTACGACGATGTCGGAGAATGCATGTTCTGCCACATGGTGGAGCGTGAAGTCGAGGACCAGACGCGGGTCGTGATTAAAAGCGAACGGTTTGTGGCCATGGAAGTGTTTGCCTCTTCGACACCGTTTGCGACCTATATTTTTCCCCTGCGCCATATGGCGAGCTTTGGCGATATTTCCGAGATGGAGATCGCGGACCTGGGCCGAGTCTTGCGGACTCTGCTGGCGAAGATTTATGTCGGTCTAGGGAATCCAGACCTGAATTTCATGGTGCGTAGCAGTCCGGCGGAATACAGCGGGGCGCGGCACTTCCACTGGTACGTGAGCGTGATTCCGCGGCTGACGCGGGTGGCGGGATTCGAGTTAGGGTCGGGGATGTTCATCAATACCGTGCTGCCGGAGAGTGCGGCAGAGTTTCTGCGCAAAGTTTCGACGGAGAAGGTGGCGGCGGTGGGGCGGTAGGAAGGCGGAAGTCAGGGGTCAGGGGTCAGGGCTCAGGGGTCAGGGCTCAGGGCTCAGGGCTGCTTGGGATGAGGACGCTCCGACTGTTGCTTGTGAATTTCTGCATTCCAGGGCCTCGCATCACAGCTCAGAGGTGAAGGCTAGGTCCGATGCGTTTCGTGACCGTGGTAGGGAAATTCGGAGAGAGGGCCGAACTTCTTTTTCTCGGCATAGAGGCGCCAGCGGCGGAAGACGATGCGCAGGCTGGCCATCACCGGGATCGAAAGATAAACGCCGAGGATGCCGGCGACTTCACCACCGGCCATGACGCCAAAGATCGCTGCCAGGGGATGGAGTTCCATGCTCTCGCCCATGATGCGCGGAGAAGAAACATAATCCTGTACGAGGCGCCAGATGCCGAGAAAGACGATCAGGATAAGCCAGTGGTGATAGCTCATCAGCAGCGCTACCGTGATGATGGTCAGCGCGCCCACGAGGGGCCCGACCACGGGAATAAATTCCAGCACTCCGCCGATCGTTCCCAAGACCAGCGCGTATGGGGCTCCCATGGCTCCGAGAAAGACGGAGTACACCACCAGCGTGAGCGCAGCCAGAATCAGTTGCGCCCGGATAAAATGCGCCAGCATCTGGTTCAGATCGTTGAGCACGTTTTCGAGGAACTCACGCTGCGGGCGCGATTGAATAGCCGAGAGCAAGAAGTCGCTGAACGAGCGGCCATCCTTCAGGAAGAAAATCGAGAGGAGAGGCACGACAAAAAACAGCCAGGCTTGCTTGGCGACATCGGCCACGCGTAGCCCCACACGCTGCGCCAATTGCGTGATGTCATTCTGGTGGGCGACCAGAAACGATTGTACGAATTCAGTGGTGGCTCCGCTCCAACCATGCTCCGCTCCAAGCTGGCTGGCGATCTGGCCGGAACTGAGCTGGGCGAGCAGGCCGGGCAGGGCTTGTCCTAGCCGAGCTCCCTCACGCGTGACCTTTGGACCAACCACCACAAGGAACAGGATCACAAGGCCGAGCAGCACTGTGTAGATGACGGCAATCGCCCGTCCACGCCCGTGCAAAAGCCTTTCCAATTGGGTCACCAGCGGGCTCATCAGGTAGGCGAAGAAGATGGCGAAAAGAAAAGCGATGAGGGTGGCGCGCGCTACGTAGAGAAACCCCAGGCCCAGCGCGAACAGCAGCACCGTAACCAGAGCCCGCGCCGTACGTGAATCAGTCAGCAGCAATAAATTTTCCAGGGGTGGTCTCGATTCTTACGGCCGGGCACACCAGTTAATCCCGGAGTACTTCCGTATCATCGGCAGGAATCGCCACCCGCATCAGTTTGAATTGGTCTTGATCGTCCACCCACAGGGCCCAGTCAAAGTTCTCACCTTTTAGATTCAAGCGCAATAACTGGCGTTCGGCGCCACGAATGTTGACCTTCTCTTTTCCCACCAGTTCCAGCCGTACGTGAATCGAAGTGCGATCCTGAGGAATGAGCACGCCGAAGTCCCCCGGGCCCTGCTGGCATTTCATGTTTCCAGCTTCCGATTTGCACTCGGCGGCCAGATAGCGCCAGGTCAGAACCTCGCGATGGATGAAGAAGTTGTTGTCGAGAATGGCTGAGGTGCTGGGCATCAGAAAAGGCTGCTCCGCCGTTTTGCCGGAGTTGGGAGGCGTGATCTTTTCGATCAGAAAATCGTTGTTGGGGAGCACGACCAGGGAGCCGCCAGGCACCTCACTCCATTCGTAGCGCAGCAACTCGCCTGTGGGAGTGATTTCGAGGTCGGATTTTTCGCTGACCGGGTCAGCGCCGATGGTTTGCTTGAGTTGTGACTTGATGATGCTGACGCCATTTTGCTGCTGAATCGTGAACGTTTCGGTGGCGACACGTTGTCCTTTGACCATGACTCCGAACGAGCCGGAGTCAACGGTCGTGGGAGCGACTTTGGCCTGCTCCTTTTTGTCGCGAGCATGGCTGCTGGCGAACCCTGCCAGGCAGAACGACAAAACGAATACCATGGTCCGGGATACTGCAGTTTCAGACTTCACTCGACTTCTCCTTCTTCGGTACGGGTCGCAATCTTTGTCAGGCCAAACGTTTCGACGATCTCGGTTGCGATTGCATCGATGGTACGATTTCCGGTTTGAATTCGGGCGGAAGCCCCGGAATAGCTTTTTCGGCGGGCCTTGTACAATTCGCGAAACTGCTCCAGAGTGCGCAGCAGCGGACGTTCGGCCGCAGCCTCAGCAGCCTGCTTACAGCAGCGTTGCCACAATTCGTCGACCGGGGCATCGAGAAAGACAGTTGGAAGGCCGGCCGCTTGCAGCAGCATGGCGTTTTGCTTTTGGACGAAGGCTCCGCCTCCCAAGGCGATGACCCGGCCGCCAGCGCCACGTAGCTCTTCCAACAGGTCTTCGAGGGCGGCGTGCTCGGCCCGTCGGAATTCCAATTCCCCAGAATCGCGGAAAATCGTGGCGATGGTGCGGCCTTCGCGATGCTCGATGCGGTCATCCAGATCCTCGAATACCCAATTCAGACGCCGGCCAAGGAGGCGTCCTACGCTGCTCTTGCCCGCTCCCATGAAACCGACCAGGAAGATGGCGTTGGGAGCCTTCGGCAGCAGCACACGACGGCGCCGCACACGGGTGCGCGGATTGACACCGGCCGCTTTGCCAGAACGCTTCTTCAAACGATCCGGGTTTCTTTTCTTTTCTATTTTGCGGAACGTTTACTGAGGTGGATTTTACCACTGAAGCTGCGCAGAACTACGGTGGAGGAGACGGCCGCACGCCCCATGGTACCCCAGAAGGCACTTCCTTTTTCAAGCACGTAAGGTACGTGCTGCCTGGGCTGGAGGTGAATATCGTCATGCACTTCGCCACGAACCGAGCGGGCGCTCACGTCGGCAGAGGTGGTTTCGGGGACGATCGCCTCGATGTCGCCGCTATGACTGGTGAGGCGGTATTCGCCGCGATCCCCAAAATCGCCGGTGTAATTGATGCCGCCGCTGGTCGAAACTACCTGGACCAGAGGACCGGTGACTTGATTGAGAGTGACCTTGCCGCTCAGGGAATCGACCTCTACGTGCCCGTCTTGCACGTTAGTGACGGTGACGGGGCCGTTCAGGGTCTTAATGTGGACATGGGCGTTGGTGATGTCGCGAACGTCAACCGTGGCTCCGGCGCCTTCGAGGGTCACGTCACCGCGAAGTTTTTCGGCGTGCAGGGCGCCTGTACTGGAGTGCAGCGTTACGCTAGCATCGGCTGGAACGAGAATTTCGTATTCGATGCTACCGGAGCGGGCGTCGGCTCCAGGCAGGAGATGCGAAACCACCTCGACGCGATTACCTGCCACGTTGTGGTCTACCTCGACCTTGTCGGATGACAAGACGGCGTTGACCACGACAACATTCCCAGTTGAGGGTTTCACCGAGATTGAGCCGTAAGGATTGTTGACCGAGACGCCAGCCCTGGGCCCGACATTGAAGCGATACTCCTTGTGAGTTTCGGCGGCGAGGCTTCCGGCCATGAGAGTGGTAGCCAAACTTGCGCCGATCACTGCGAATTCGATAATGCGCCCGGTCATAGAGTCCCCGAAGTCTTAGTTCTTGCTGCAATCTCCTATGTTTTGCTGCGCCCCATGCAACGCCGAACCTGGCAAGAATCGCCCCATTATGGCAGAGAACGGTCCAGTGCCAACTCAAAAAGCATGGACTTCTGCTGATACGCCTCCATGAGCGAGCGATGCGCGTCTTCGTCGTTGGGATCAGCGGCGACGCTGCTCTTGGCATCCAGAATGTACTGATTGACGCGCCGCAGGTTCTCCGTGTATTGCGCCTGCTGCGCGGGAGATTGCTGCGCAATTTCCTGGATCAGGTCGTCGTCATTCAGCCCTGCAACGGCTGCATCGGGTTCCGCACCCGAGGCTGTTGAACCGGCGGCGTACTCGTTATTGGCAATCTGGCGAGCGGGCAGGTGTTGCCGAACCAGAATGGCAGCGGTAAACAGCAGTGCGGCCGCCACGGGAATCAACCAGCGTCCCCATCCACTATTCAATGCCGGAAGCAGGGAACGGGTGGCGCGCTGCGGGCGGATCACCCCTTCTTTCCGCAATGCGATTTCGATGGAGTTCCATACCCGGGCACTGGGCTCGTTGGCCGCGCGCAGTTCGCCGGCGGCGCAGGCAATTACTAACAGTTCCGCAACCAGCGCGGAGCAATAGGGGCAATCCTTCAAATGCGCCCGTTGTGCGGCGTTATTCGCCTTTTCGTTTTCCGCCAGGCTCTCTTGCAACTCAACGCAAGTCATACAGCTCTCCCCAAGCCACTGCTGCCGCACTGTACTGCCGCCGTAAAATCCTGCAATTGTTTCGCTTGTCCAAGCAACACGTCCCTGCCAGTCTTCGCCGGCTGATCTCGTCTTGCTGTGTCTGTCTACTACTTGGTTGCATGTATTGCCTTTTAGGATTTCTCCGCTTTTTCAGCTCGGTTCATCCGTAGCAGGTCACGCAACTTCATTCGTGCTTTGTGTAATTGTGACTTACTGTTGCCGATCGAGCAGCCCACGATCGTCGCGATCTCATTATGTTCGTAACCTTCGACGTCGTGAAGCACAAAGATCGTACGATAGCCGGGAGGGAGGTCGTCCACTGCCTTCTGCAATTGCAGCCGGTCAATGGATCCGGCCAACGCCAAATCTTCCGCTCCGAAATCTTTCTTCGGAGTATCTTCCTCGCCTCCCTGCGTGGTCTCTTCGAGCGAAACCACCGGGAGACTCTTCTTTCTTAGATGCATCAGCACCACGTTCACCGATAGCCGATGCAGCCAAGTTGAGAATGCCGATTCACCGCGAAACGTCCCAATCTTGCGAAAGAGCTGGAGGAACGCCTCCTGGGTCAGATCCTCGGCTTCTGCCGTGTTCGATGTCATCCGCAGGCACAGTGAGTAAACCCGCCGCTTGTGCTTATCGTAAAGGGCCTGGAACGCCTGGGCGTCCCCCTGTTTGGCCTTTTCGATCAGCTCGGCTTCAACCGGATCACTGGCCTGTCGTTGTTCTGGGTCGGTCAAGTTGCCTTTTCCGGCCGCACCCCGTGAGATGCGGCTAACTATCTTTGCGTTGTATGGCTTGCGGGTGATCGCGATAAAAACTAAGGTAATGGCTGTATTCAAATTATGAGAGCGATTCTACTGTTCTTTGGATTCCGTGATTCAATGCTTGGTCGCTGGAAATCCTTTGCCTGCTCTGTGTTGAACGACTCGGTTCCTCAGCCATTAAACCCGATCCGCAAAATAGAGTCGCAATCTTCGAAAATCGGAAGTTTCAAGCTGGCTGCGGCGCCTTTGTTTTGGTCGTGATCGTCTCCAGACCGTGACCATGTGGGCTCAATTCTCTCTGACGAAGCAGGAAAGCGAAGGTCAAGCCGAGGAAGCCCAAGATGGAAAAAATCCACATGCCCAAGTTGTAGCCGTGGGGATTGTCGGGCCCGGCATGGCTGTAGTCGTTGGCCCAGCCGATCATGAGATTGAAACCGGCCAAGCCCATATTCTGAATCATCGTCATCAGGCCGTAGGCGGTTCCGAGCTTGGATTGATCGACCAGGTAGGCGACGGACGGCCACATCACTGCCGGAATCAGTGAAAAGGCGATGCCCATCATGGCCATGGTAAGAAGCAGGATCGGCGGCAAATGGTGAGCGATAAATGCAAAGTGGCCGTCGGCTGAAGAGGGAAGATAGACCGTGACATACTCGGCGGAACGGATGTAGGCCATCATCAGATAGACCGGGATTAGTAGCAGGGACCCGAGCATCATCAGCAACGCCCGTTTGCCCAGTTTGTCAACGAACAACCCGAAGATGGGAGTACCAAACATCGTGAACAGGGTCAGCATGCCCACGAGATCGCCGCCCGCCTCACGAGTGACGTGATGCGCGTCCATAAAGAATTTATAGGCGAAGGTTTCAAACGGGAAGATACCCGAATAAAAGGTGATACAGAGAGCGACGATATACCAGTACGAGAGGCCAAAGGCCTTGATGTCTTTGAAGACCACCTTGTCGGTGGCACCTGCTGGCCCGACCTGATACCTTTTTTCGGCGTAGACCTCAAGTGCCCAGTAAACGATCGCACCGACGATACAGAGGGCGCCGAACCCCGTCGAAATCAGCAGCGGCTTGCGCCAATAGGAATAGGCGAATCCGGCCCAGGAAGGCGATTGCTGGGCAAGCAGGGAACCCGCACGCGAAATCATCAGATTAATGCCGAACGCAAAACTCAGTTCTTTGCCGCGGAACCACTTGGCGACGGCGGTAGTCACGGCTACGATCAGTGATTCGGCGCCCAGGCCGAAGATCAATCTGCCAGTCGCCATCACGCTCAGCAAGCTCGAGAGGCAAGTGACCACAGAACCCAGAAAGCAGAGTGTCCCGAAGATGAAGATGGCCTTGCGGGTCCCGATGCGGTCCACGATGTAGCCGCCTATCAGCACCATTACGACATTGGGTATGCTGTAGATCGCCTGCAGCAAACCGATATTGGAGTCGGAAAATCCTAGTTGTCGACTCAACACATCCGCGAGGGGGGCGATGCAGTCGTAGACGTAATAGTTCCCGAACATTGTCAGGCTGACGAAGATCAGCACTAGCCAGCGAAACGGACGGGTGGGTTCGGGACGAGTGGTGTCGTGCATTCAGGCCCTTACGATCCAGGATTGGACCACGAGCAGAGAAGAGTAGCAGAGTAGGTCGAAATTTGCGTCAATTGTTTAACTCGGCTTCCGGCTCACGGCTTCCGGCGTCCGGAGATCATTCGCACTGGGGCGTCTCTGTGGTGGCTGAAAACCACCAGATTGGTGAAACTGAGCCACCAGCTTGCCGTTCGAGGCCGGCTGACGCGCCTATGCGCTGCATCCTTAACATCTCGAAGAATAAGTGAATTATAGAGACCGTAAGTTTTGCAACCAGAGTGGCCTCTGGGCTGCACCTGACCCGGCCACAAGTTCGGCCCCGGGCTTGGATGTTTGCTCGCTACAACCAGACGGGTAATCCATTCCAAAGGAGTATCTCCCATGCGTCTTCGCAGTTGTGGTCTCCCCTTTGTGTGCCCGCTCGTGCTTGGTCTCACGTTTCTTCTGGGTTGCAACAACACGCTGAACCCTCTGTGTGGCAGTGCGCGGCCGGCTCCGGTGATTGGGTCGCTTTCGCCTAGCTCAGTCACGTTCGCTCAAGTGCAGGCAGGAGTAACGATCACGGTGAATGGAAACCAATTCGTTTCGGCGTCGCAGGTGATGGTGAATTCCACTCCCATCGCCGCGACAGTTGTAAGCGCGCAAAAGTTGACCGTGAAAATCTCGACGGATGTGATCTCCGGGCCGGGAACGGTGAAAATTAAGGTGCAGACTCCGGAGGGAAACTCGGGAAACCTGGGTTGTACCAGCGGTGGCACGAGTAGTGCGCTTATGTTGACCGTGAACTAATTTGAAATCTGGGGGAGGAGGAAACAGCCGGGGAAGTTCAGCTTCCCACGTAGCGGGCATAAAGACTTCGCGCGACGGCTGTATCCGTAGTCCCCTTGATAATGGCGCGGCCGTCCGGGAACAGCGTCATCTCGTACGGCTCGCGCCAGAATTTAAGGACGAAGTCGTTGTGCCGAACCACGCCGTGCGGCTGCAGGCGGCGGTCCATCTCTGCGAAGTCGATGGGACGTTGCCGCTCATGGATTTGCACAGAATTCCTGCCGCAGAGCGTGATGTGAGGGCGTCCCTCGCCGACGAGGTGAATGAACTCGCGGTCACCGCAAGCTCGGCACCCGGGACGCGGCTTGGCGGCTGAGATTTCGGCGTGCTCGTTGGTCCACAAGTCGAAGGATAAAAGCGTGCGGCGCAACTCGGGGGCGTTTGCACCGCCGACCAAGAATTTCAGGGCCTCAGTGGCGGCGATGGAGGCAACCAGATTGACGGCAGAGTTGAGAATGCCGGAGGTTTCGCAGGTCTCGACCATACCGCGAGGAGAATCCGGGAAAATGCAGGCCAGGCAGGTGGTCTGGCCGGGCAGGATGTTCAGAGTGACGGCGTAGCTGCCGACGGCCGCCGAATAAATCCACGGAAGCGAGCGCTCCACGGCGTAGTCGTTGATCAGGTAACGAGTTTCGAAGTTATCGGTGCCATCGAGGATGAGATCCATTGCTTGAAGCAGAACTTCAACGTTGGAGGGAATGAGGTCTTCGACCTTGGCTTCGACGAGGGTCCGGGAGTTGAAGGCGGCAATCTTTCGGGCGGCCGCGATGGCCTTGGGCAGAGATTCAGCGGCATCGGCCTCGTCGAACAATGATTGACGCTGCAGGTTACTGGGCTCGACATAATCGCGGTCGATGATGCGTAGAGTGCCCACACCGGCGCGCGCGAGCAGTCCGGCCAACGCCGATCCGGTGGCGCCGCAGCCGACAATGGCGATGTGCGCCGCAGACAGCCTGCGCTGGCCCTCTGCCCCAATCCCGCGGAACAGGATCTGTCGAGAGTAGCGTTCGCTCAAACTTGAGTCTGGTACCGATGAATCGAGCTGAGGTTCCTTTTGTGTTTCCTGTGCCAAAGAGGTCACCAGTGTGCGACTGCAAAACCATTATTATAAGTGGCTGGGTCGAGTGGAGTTGAAGGCTGGCGGGTGAAGATCGAGGACCCGCCCGAATTCAGACTACGACACTTTAGGCGCCTTTTCATTGAAGTCAAGAAGCGCCTGAATCCAAAGGAACCTTTGCCGAAACGGTACGCGACACTTGTCACCGCCATGATCGTGTTGTGGTCTGCGGTGCTGTCGCTCCGGGCGGCACCGGAAGGCGCCCAAATTCAAGCCGCGGGCCTCAACCCGCAATACGAGGGAAAAACCATTGAACGCGTGGAGCTTCCCGGAGTGGCGGAGCAGGACCGCGACCACCTGCTGCAGTTGATCTCGCAAAAAGCAGGAACTTCTCTGGAGCGTGAACAAGTGCGGGAGAGCATTCGTGCTCTATATGCGACCGGGCGATTCGCCGACATTCAAGCCGAGGTGGCACCCTCAGGAGATGCCGTCATCCTGACGTTTGTGACTTCGGCGAACTTCTTTGTGGGCGCAGTAAATGTAGAGGGCCCGTCCAGCCGTCCCACGGCGAACCAGATCACGAACGCTGCCAAACTTCAACTGGGAGAGCTTTTTACCCATGACAAGCTAAACCGCGCGCTGGAGAACATCCGGCAACTGATGCAGGAGAATGGCTATTATCGGGCACAGGTGACGGCTGAGAGCACCTCCAACGCCGCGACCCAGCAGGTGGATGTTCTGTTTCACATCTCGGCGGGTTCACCGGCGCATGTAGGCGATGTGAAGGTCACCGGTCCTTCCAGGCTTTCATCCGGGCAAGTGCAGAGCCTTGCGCACCTGACCCCCGGAGACCGGGTGACCGCGCAGCGAGTGAGCAACTCCTTGCAGCGGCTGCGAAAAAAATTCCAGAAACAGAACCGGGCCCTGGCCCAGGTTTCCATCGCGGCGCAAACCTACCATCCCGAAACCAATGCCTTGGACTTTACATTTCAGATTGATCCCGGTCCCGTGGTTTTAATCTCCGCCGAGGGTTTCCATATTAGCCACGGCACATTGAAACGGGAAATTCCCGTCTACGAAGAGAATGCCGTGGATGACGACCTGCTGAACGAGGGCAAGAACAACCTGCTCGACTACTTGCAGACACGTGGGCACTTCGATGCCAGGGTCGAGATTAAGAAGGAGTTCGAAGCCAAGGTCCTGCGAGTGATCTACGTCATTGATGCCGGGCCTCTCCACAAATTGGCGCTCGTCGAGATCACCGGCAATAAGAATTTTCTGGACACCGCCAAGCTGCGCTCTTATCTGCAGATTCAGCCGGCCCACCGGTTGCTGGCTCATGGCAAATATAGCGAGGCTCTGCTGAAAGCGGACGTCTCCACTTTGGAAGGGCTATATCGTTCCAACGGTTTTCGCCAAGTCGCAATCAAGACCACCGTGGACGATAACTACGAGGGATCGCCAAACAAACTTGCGGTGCACATTGCCATCGAAGAGGGTGAGCGTACGCGGGTGGGCGAGGTGCATGTGGCGGGCAATCAGAAGGTGCCGATGAGTGAACTGCCGGAACTGACCATCCAGCCAGGGCAGCCCTATTCGGAGCAGGACTTAGCCAACGACCGGGAAAGAATCCTTGGCTACTACTTCGACCACGGATTTCCTAATGCTTCGCTTGAGATCACGACCGTGGCTTCAACCAAAGAAGCGAACCGGCAGGACGTGGCTTACAGGATCCAGGAGGGCGAGCGGTTTACGGTAGATCAGGTGATGGTCGCCGGCACCGAACATACTCGGGACTACGTGGTGCAACGAGAACTGCAAGTGAAGGCAGCAGATCCCCTCAGCCAGCAGGACCTGCTGAACACGCAGTCACGACTCTACAACCTGGGAATCTTCAGCCAAGTAGATACAGCGGTGCAGAATCCGGAGGGCACCGATCCGGAGAAGAACATTCTGGTGCAAGTGCAGGAAGCCCGGCGTTATACGTTCACCTACGGTATTGGGTTTGAGTTCCAGACAAGCCAACCTACAGGAACAAACTCGGCCGGAGCGACGGGGGTAAGTCCTCGGGTTGAATTTGATGTGACGCGGCTCAACTTCGGCGGGCGCAATCAGACCTTGACGTTTCAGTCCCATGTCGGAAGGCTGCAGCAGCGAGGCCTGGTCAGTTACACCATCCCCAAGCTGCTGGATAGCGACAAATGGAAGCTGATTTACACGATTTTCTACGACAACAGCCTTGACGTGGCCACCTTTACATCGCAGCGCTTGGAAGGGAAAATCGATCTGCGGCAGCAGATTGGGAGCGCCGGCACCGAGCCAGGCACGCGGCCGGGGCCAAGTTCGATCACCTACCGCTTCGACTTTCGAAGGGTTAAAGCCAGCAACTTTGCCAATGGCTTCAATCCCGGTGAAATCGCACTGTTATCGCTTCCGGCGCGCGTTGGAGGCCCGGGATTCACGTTTATACGAGACAAGCGGGATAATCCGCTGGAAAGTACCAAGGGTAACTATTTCACGCTGGATACTTTGGTGTCGTCGCGCTACTTCGGTTCAGAGGCGGATTTTGGGCGGGCACTGGCGCAGAATTCCACCTATCAGGTGATTGGCAAAGGGAAGCCTGGACACCAGTACGTGTTCGCGCGTTCAACCAGCATCGGCTTGCAACAGCCGTTTTTGAGCACGAGGGTTCTGCCTCCCGGTTCCTGTAAGCTGAACTCGGCCGGAGAGCCAACCTGCGCCGATATCACGACGATCCCTTTACCCGAGCAATTCTTCACCGGAGGCGGCAACTCTCATCGCGGTTTTGGGTTGAATCAGGCTGGACCTCGCGATCCGAACTCGGGCTTTCCGGTAGGCGGCACCGCGTTGTTCGTGAACAATCTGGAGCTACGCTTTCCGCAGACATCGTTGCCCTGGCTGGGAGAGGGATTCGGCTTCGCCATTTTCCACGATATGGGGAATGTCTTCACCGCGCCGCACGATGGACTGAAGGGGTTATTGCGCTGGCATCAGCCAAGTACCCAACCGTGCTTGTCCAGTGGTACAACGACCTCACAGTACTGTACCGCTTTCAGCAACTCCGGCTATGATTACACTTCGCACGCGGTGGGAGTGGGCGTAAGATACAAAACACCCATTGGGCCCCTGCGCTTTGATTTTGGCTACAATCTGAATCCGACTCGTTATTTCCAAGTAAAGAACACAACGCTGGAGACGCAGCAACTTCGTCACTTCAACGTATTTTTCAGTATAGGTCAGCCATTTTGATGCATAGGGTTCACGCAAATCGAGCGATTGCGGTGTCAGCCGCCGTCCTTTTGCTTTTCTGGGGCATGCTTTCGCTTCCTGTTGTCCGCGCCGCGGATGTGATTGATCGCATTGTCGCCACGGTGAATGGCCACATCATTCTGCAGAGCGACTTGGATGAGGCGCTATGTTACCAGGCCCTCCTGAGCGGACGCTCTGTAGCACAGTTCACCGATGACGACCGCCGAGCGGCGCTCGACCGCCTGATCGATCAGGAATTGTTAGGGGAGCAGATGAAGTCGGCGTATTTCCAGCATGCGTCGGAGGCGGAAGCCGCGAGCCAGGTTGCAGAGGCGCGAAAGCTATATCCGGAGGCTGCGACTCCGGAAGGTTGGCAGACGCTGCTGGCAAGATTCGGCCTGACGGAGAAGGCGCTGATCGCGCATGTGGAGCAGCAAATCGATCTGATGCGATTGGTGGATGCCCGCCTGCGTCCGGCGGTGCAAATTGATTCCAAGTCAATCGAAGCGTATTACCGCGAGAAGTTTGTGCCGCAGTTGAAAGAATCCGGGGCAGGCGAGGTTTCGCTCGCCGACGTATCCGGCAAGATCCGCGAGCTGCTCACCGAAGAGAAGGTCAACGAATTGATGGTTTCGTGGCTGCAGTCTCTGCGTTCGGAAAGCAAGGTGAATTTGCCGGGCGCGAGCGAGCTCTCCATCGAGGGAGTGCAGACGCGGTGACAGAACCAGCCGCGAGACCTCGCCGCTGGTGGAAATATCTGCTGATAGCCGCCGGTTTGGTTTTGATCGCTGTGCTGGCCGCCCTGTGGTACTCCACGACTAGTTCTTTCCAGGCCTACGTGCGCCGGCGGATGATCCGGGAGGTCGAACGCATCACGGGGGGCCGCGCCGAAATTGGCAGTTTTCATGTAGTTCCTTTCCACTTGCAGGTCGAAGTACGAGACATTACCGTGCATGGCAAGGAAGGCCCCAAGGAAATTCCGCTGGCGCATGCGGACAGCCTGGTCGCCCACATGAAGGTCATCTCCTTCCTGCGCACAGAATTTGGTTTCACGGCGCTCGCTCTCGACAATCCTGTCGTCCACATCGCGATTGGTGCCGACGGCGCCACCACGAATGTACCTTCTCTGCGAATTGTGCCGGAGAACGTGCCGCTCAATGCTCGGGTCCAGCAACTGTTCGCGCTCTCCATCGATCACCTCTCGGTGCACAATGGCACGCTGCTGTGGGGCGATCGAAAAATCCCGCTGGATTTTTCGGTGCAGGGCACGAACTTACAAATGGACTACGCATTTCTGCGCAACCGCTATGAGGGCCACCTCTCACTGGGCAAAGTTGACACGGCGTTTGAGGATTACCGTCCGTTCGCGTGGATGACGACAGTCGATTTCGTTCTGGCGGCGACGTTTTGCGACGTGCAATCGCTGAATTGGCATTCCGGCAAGTCCTCGGTGCAGATGAGCGGGCGCATCGCCGATTTTGGCAACCCGCGACTGGATGGAAGCTATTCTGCGCAGATCAATCTGGAAGAAACGGCGGCCATCGCCCGGCGCCACGATCTGCGTGGAGGCATTGCTGACTTCAAAGGAAACGGCCACTGGTCGCTGGACGACTTCACCACGGCAGGAGCAGTCATGGTGCGGGATCTGGCGTGGCAGGAGAAGCAGTTCTCTGTCAAGCGAACCGGAGTTGCCGCCGACTACCAGGTTACGGACCAGCAGATCAAGGTTTCGAAGCTGCGGGGCAGCCTGCTCGGCGGCAATTTTACCGGCGACATTCAAATCGATAACTGGCTGCACAGCATTCCAGTGACAAGCTCAAGCAAGGCCAGGAAGGAAGAGTTGCCGGTGATTGCCGCGGCGAGACCGCCTTTAAAGAAGGGAGTGAAGGCGAAAGTGTCCGGTGTGCAGAGCGGAGCGGTACATCTGCGATTGCAGAATGTATCTGTCGGAGAAACCGCGGCGGCTCTGGATGTGCCTGCTCACCCGCTCGGTCGATTTCGTCCGGTAGGCTTGGCTGATGGAACGGTGGATGCGCTCTGGAAAGGTTCGCCGCAAAATGCAGAGATTGCTTTCGGCTTCGAGGTAAGCCCGCCCGCGCGTGCCGCCGCACGGGAATTGCCGCTCACAGCGAAGTTTCAAGGGAAATATCGCGCGGCTAGCGACTCGTTGGAACTGACGAAGTTCAACCTGTCAACGCCGGCGTCGAAGATTGATGCTTCGGGGCTCTTGGCTGCCTCCTCGACGCTGCATTTTTCGCTTTCGACCTCCAACCTGGAAGAATGGCGTCCGCTGGTGGCCGCATTGGGTGGACCGACGAACCTGCCGTTCCGAGTGAAGGGCAATGCCGCATTCAACGGCGTGGCCGCGGGAACGTTTTCCTCGCCAAGCCTGTCAGGAACGCTGGTAGCAAAGGATTTTGAATTCACTGTCCCGGCCACCTCGCAAACTGCAGAGACAGAGGTGCATTGGGATTCCCTGGCGGCGAACATACAGTTTTCTTCGCACGATCTCTCCGTTCGCGGTGGCAGCTTGCAGCGCGGCGATACCAGCGCCGACTTCGAACTGAATGCCGCCCTGCAGAAAGGGCAGTTTACTGAGTACAGTCCGTATAACGCGCGGGTGAATCTGCATAATGTGGATGTGGCCTCGACTGCGGCCTTGGCCAATCTCAACTACCCGATTTCCGGAACCGCCGATGTCTCGCTGCAAATCTCAGGTACGCGCGCGCATCCGCAGGCGCAGGGGCATATTCGGGCTGCGAACGCGTCGGCCTACGGGGAAGCGATCGAGAAATTCGATGCTGACCTTCACGTGGGAGCCAACGAGACCACTTTGAGCAACATTCGTCTGACGCACCAGGAGGCCGAGGTAACGGGCAGTGCTGCGTACGCGCCCTCTACGCGAGGGTTTCGGCTGGACTTGGTAGGAAAGAATTTCGACCTATCGCGCGTGCGGCAGATCCAACTTGAGCCTCTCCCCATCGAGGGGCGAGCGGATTTCACGCTGCAGGGGTCCGGGACGATCGATACCCCGGTCATCAGCGCGGATTTTCACGCACACGATCTTACCTTCGATCATGAGTACTCAGGGGGCCTCGATGTACAGGCCCGGACGCTGAGCGGGGAACTGCACTTGAGCGGGCAATCTCAGTTTACCCACGGGTCGGTCGTGATCGATGGAACCGTCGGGATGCACAAGGACTACCCTGCGACGATCACAGCGACGATGGATCATCTCGATGCCGACGCGTTGTGGCATGCCTATCTGGGCGACCAGCTCACGGGACACTCCGCATCCAGCGGAACGGTGACGATGAAGGGACCGCTGCGCTATCCGCGCCAGTGGACGCTGGACGGAACCGTAAACGACCTCGCGGTCGATGTGGAGTATGCCAAGCTGCACAATCAAGATCCTCTACGCTTCACCTTCGATCATCAAACCATCCACATCGCACCGGCGCACATGGTCGGCGACGCAACTGACGTAACTGGGCAGGGATCGATTCAGTTTACGGGGTCTCAGGAACTCGCTCTCGCCGCCGACGGTCACGCGGACCTCAAACTGCTTGGAGGCTTCGACCCGAATCTGACGGCTTCCGGCTTGGCCAATGTTCACATCAACCTTGGAGGAACACTGAGCAACCCGCTGCCGCAAGGCACGATTGAGATCAAGAATGGATATGCCAATTATGCAGGAGTGCCCAGCGGACTAAGCGAGATGAATGGCTCGCTCCTATTCACACAGGACCGCGTCCACATCGAACAACTGAGTGCGAAAACCGGGGGAGGCACAGTCGAGTTCAAAGGCGATGCGACCCGCTACAACCGGCAGATTAATTTCAATCTCACGGCGATGGGCAAGGACGTGCGGTTGCGCTATCCACCGGGGGTCAGTTCCACGGCGACGGCGGAGTTGCATTGGGTGGGAAACCGTTCATCGTCGACGGTCTCGGGCGACGTGATGGTCACGAAGCTGGCAGTAACGCCGGGCTTCGATTTTGGTTCTTATCTGGAGCGCAGCCGGCAGTCGGCTTCGATCACCCCGGCCAATTCGCCGCTGTACAACGTGAAGCTCGATGTTGCCGTGCGTACCGCGCCGGAACTGCAGATGAAGACGGCAGTGGCGCGGCTCTCCGGCGATGCTGACCTGCGCCTGCGCGGCTCGGTGGCGAGGCCCAGTGTCTTGGGGCGGGCGGACATTCTGGAAGGGGACGCGACCTTCAACGGAATTAAGTTTCGGCTGGAGCGCGGCGACATTACCTTTACAAATCCGGTCGCCATTGAACCTCAGGTCAACTTGCAGGCCACGACTCACGTCCGTAACTACGACCTGGATGTGTCGGTGACGGGAACTCCTGACCGGCTGACGGTGAACTACAGGTCAGAGCCGCCGTTGCCCAAGTCAGACATCATCGCCTTGTTGGCGTTGGGGCGCACCAGCGAAGAATCGGAACAGTTGCAGGAGCAGTCGGGGCAATCGCTGTTTAACGATGAAGCCACGAACCTGATTATCAGCCAGGCGCTCAACTCGACCGTAAGCAACCGGATGCAGAAGCTGTTCGGGGTCAGCCGGATCAAAATTGATCCTCAGGGACTCACGACCGAGACCAATCCCACGGCGCGCGGCCCGCAAATCACGATCGAGCAGGAGTTCGCCAACAATCTTTCATTGACCTACAGCACCAACGTTTCACAGAGTTCGGAGCAGATCATCCAGGGCGAGTACTACATCAACCGCAATATTTCGGTGGTGGGGACGCGCGATCAGAACGGAGTGGTGAGCTTCGACGTGCGCGTGCGGCACCGCAAGAAATAGAATTGTGAGAGGGCGGATCCCTCGAATTCTGCATGACTTTCCCTGAAATTGCGGACGTGTATTCGGCGCTGCGGGTGCGCATGGTGGAGTCCCAGTTGCGTGCCCGCGGAATTGCCGATGAACGAGTGCTTTCCGCTATGCTGCGCGTGCCGCGGCACGAATTTGCGCCGGAGCGTTATCGCGAGCAGGCCTATGAAGATCATCCCCTGCCGATTGCGGAGGGGCAGACCATCTCTCAACCCTACATTGTCGCCAGCATGCTGGAGGCACTGCAGCTTTCCCCGCGAGACAAGGTGCTGGAAGTGGGAACGGGCTCCGGTTACGTCACCGCATTGCTGGCAGAATTGGCGCCGGAAGTGGTTTCGATCGAGCGCCACGCCAGTTTGGCCGAGCGCGCCCGCGCCTTGCTGGCAGGCATGGGATACACGAACGTGCGAATCATCGTGGGAGACGGTAGCCGTGGATTTGCTGAATTGGCTCCGTACGATGTAATCATCGTTTCGGCGGCAGCTCCCGAATTGCCGCGTGCCCTCGTCGAGCAATTGGCCGAAGGCGGCCGCATGATCATTCCCGTGGGTTCCGACGACGCGCAACAGCTGCAATTGATCCGCATGGTGAACGGGCAGTCTGAGATTGTGTCGCGCGAGCTTTGCCGGTTTGTGCCGCTCGTGTCGGAGACGCAGTCTTAAGGATCGGTCTTGGGTCTTAGGGTCTTAGGCCTTCGGTCTTAGGGCTTGGCGCATGCGAAGCGCGTGTTTGCGATTCTGAGAGGGCTGATGCCTATACTGCTTTTCTAAGACCTAAGACCTAAGACCTAAGACCTAAGACCTGACCCTGCATTACAATCGAGTCGTGCTTGTGCTCCGCAACCTGCGCGTCACGCTGGAGATGATCAAGTGGGAGCACTCCATTTTCGCGCTCCCGTTTGCGCTATGCGGAGCGATGCTGGCTGCGGGAGGATTTCCTTCCAGCCGCCAACTTGTGTGGATCATTGTAGCCATGATTGCAGCGCGCTCGGCCGCGATGGCGTTCAACCGCTGGGCCGATGCTGCCATTGATGCCGTCAACCCGCGCACTCGCACTCGTGCCTTGCCTGCAGGACATCTTTCACCTGCATTTGTGGTGACCTTCGTAGTCATCTCGAGCGGTGTGTTCATTCTGGCAGCGAGCCAGTTGAACCGCCTTTCTCTCCTCTTGTCTCCGGTCGCGCTTGCGGTGCTGCTTCTGTACTCATACACGAAGCGCCTGACGCGTTGGTCGCACCTGGTGCTGGGATTCGCGCTCGGCATCGCGCCGGCAGCAGCGTGGATCGCTGTGCGCGGGACGCTCGATCCGCGCATCTTGCTGCTCACTGCGGCTGTGACGTTCTGGGTAGGAGGGTTCGACGTCCTTTATGCCTGCCAGGACTGCGATTTCGATCGGCAGGCGGGACTGCATTCGGTGCCGCGATTCTTCGGGATTGGCGCAGCGTTGTGGATTGCCCGTGCCTTTCATCTCATCATGGTGGGGTTGCTCGTCGCTCTTGCGATGGTGTTTGGGCTCGGTATTTTCGCCACGGCTGGCATTGTGGTCGTCATCCTGCTGCTGCTCTACGAACATTCTCTGGTCAAGCCCAACGACCTTTCGAAACTGAATGCCGCATTCTTCACCATGAATGGCGTGATTTCGGTGCTGTTCTTTGTGTTCGTCGCGGCCGATGTACTGGGACGGAAATAGCGAATTACCTTTGTAACCAGCCTCGCAGTTCGTGCGGTTGTATCTGGCTTCATGCGTCCCCTAGACTTTGAGATGCGCGGCAAGTCGCGCATGGTCTTGTGAAGGCCAACCAGTGAAGGCCAACCAGGCAAACCCGCGCTTTGATGGTCCATTCGCCCTCAAGGCGGGACTGACCGCCATCCTCTTTGGCTTGATCCTCGCGCTCTCGCTGAGCTGGCATTTCTATTACGAATCGATGGCGAATGCCTTTTTGTCCTTAGCATTAGGCAGCGCACTGATCGTGCTGGGAGTACTGAGGCGCTCGTGGTTCGAACTGCTATGGGTGGCGCCGGGCGCCTTGCTGCTCGCCCTGCTCGACTATCGCGTGATGGACTACAAGCCGTTCTTCATGGCGGGTTTTGCCTTCGCAGGCATGAGCGCGCTGGCACTGCTCGGTACTCACGCCATCTGGTCGAGAGGGGAAGAGCGTAAGTTGCTGCTCTATGGCTTCGTGCCGGCAGTCTTGTTTGTCGCGTCCGAGTGGTCGGCTTCGACTCTGCTCGATATCACTGAGAAGCTGCACCCGAAGACCTTCGATGTCTTCCTGTATTCGTTCGACAGCAGTCTGCGGGTGCAGATCAGCTTTCTGACCGGACAATTTTTGTGGAAGTTGCTTTGGGTACGGGCTGTCGCGCTGGCGATTTATATCGCACTGCCATTGCCGTTGGCGCTGGTCTATGCCTCGCAGCTTCGGCGACATAAAGAAAAAGCTCTTACGGTAATGCTGGCATTCCTAGCCACTGGACCCATTGGAGTCTTTTTCTACAATGTCCTTCCAGCCTGTGGCCCCGTGCACTTGTTTGGCGCGGCGTTTCCCATGCATCCACTTTCGACGGCGCAGGCCATCAGTCTCAACCTCGTGCCGGTCGTGATCACTGGCGCCCGCAATGCGATCCCATCGTTGCACATGACCTGGGTTCTGCTGGTGTGGTGGAATTCAAAGGGCCTGGCGCGCTGGGTTCGGACTACAGCTGCGGTGTTCGTCGGGTTCACGATTCTGGCAACGCTGGGTACAGGCGAGCACTACTTCATCGATCTGGTGGTTGCCTTTCCGTTTTCCCTGATGGTGCAGGCGCTATGCTCTTACTCGATGCCATTCCGCGAGGGCGAGCGCCGCACCACTTTACTGTTCGGCACGCTGGTGACGCTGGTGTGGCTGGCCCTGCTCAGTTTTGCCATCAAGGTGTTCTGGATTTCTCCGCTCGTGCCTTGGGTGATGGTGGCGACGACGGTTGCGTCTTCGGTCTATTTTTGGCATCGTCTACTCAATGCCGGTACTCACGAGAAGCCGATCCTCGTGCAGGCTCTGGCGGTCAGCGCGGGAGCCTGAAGGGTTCAGGCTCCGCCCACTCGCTGACGTTTCCTTCTATTGATTCACCCTGAGAAGCAGCACCGTGCCGCTTTCCAGTTTGACGTTGTTCTTCTCGGAAGTGACCACCGATCCTTGCGTTGCGTTCGAGTTTGGCGACAGGTTGATGTTAGAAAGACCGATCACGCCTGTCGTCTGTGCATTGATAGGCGGACGTCCTCCATTTGCGGCTGGCGGGTTATCGCTAGGCGGAGCGCCGGCCACGGCTGAAGGTGAAGCGCTTGGAGGCGGCGTCGATCCGCCCGCCATGGGAGATCGCCCTCCTCCACCGGCGCTCGGTGCACCTCCTGAGGGCGCCGCGCCTTGCTCACCTCCGCCTTCGGGGGCCTGATTATTCTGCGGACCGACGATGGCTTGAATCGACATGGGCAATTGGAGGTTGGTACCGTCTTTCGTGACAGCATGATCAAAGGCAATGGCCAGTTGCGATTCCTTCTGATCCTTGCTGCGCGGTTGCGCTTCCGTCACTTTGCCAAAGACCTTGGTGTCTTTGGGCACCAGCAATTCGCCGGTGGAAGTCTTCATGTCCTGCGTGACTTTTGCGACCACCTCATCGCCGGTTTTGGCCTTCTTAGCGTCGATCGTTTTTGTAAGTTGCACGGGAATAACGCTGCCCGGGGCGATCTTTTTCGCGCCAGCGGGCTGCGTCTGGGTTCCTCCCGGTTGCGGCGAAGTCGCGGGTTGAGAAGTCTGCGGAGCCTGGGTAGGCGCAGGCGTGGGTGCCTGCGAAGTCTGCGGCACGGGTTGAGCCGCGGGAGGTTGTGCCGCGCCCGGTTCCGCCGGGGAAGGTATACTACTTTGTGCGACCGCCACAGCGCACAGCAATGCGCCCATGAATGCAACCCCTAAAAAGTTTTTCATTGAAGCTCTCCTTACAAAAGTTTCTGGAAGGGCGCGCAACCGCTAAGCGTAGGATGCGAGTTTTGCCCTGTGGGATGGGCAACGATCTGCGGCAATAGGACCAACCGCTGGTTGCAGGATGGCATCGGAATAACATGCATCTCCGCTCTCTCTCCGGCCTGGGCGTCACCATCGTCTTGGGCATTGCCGTTGCTTGCACGAATCAAAGTCCTGATCAGATCCGACAAAAAACTGCGGAAGAAACCGCCGCCATCAAGCGCGATACGAAAGCTGTCGCCCAAGGCGTCAAAGACGGACTCAGCAACAAGAAGTCGGTGGACTTGAACAAGGCGTCGAAGGATGACTTGGCATCGCTGCCGGGGATCAGTTCACGCCAGGCCGACCGCATCATTGCCGAGCGCCCGTATGCCAACGCCCACCAATTGGTCTCGCGGCATGTGCTGAGCGAAGACGAGTATGCGCAGGTTCAGGACCGGGTCGTGGTGAATCCGTAGTTTAAAAACGCGGTAGCCACGAAGGGCAAGAAGGTTCACGAAGGACGTCCGGATTTCCTTCGTGCGACTTCGTGCCCTTTGTGGTTGAGATTTTCAACTTGAGTCCCGGGCGGAATCGCTTCCCGTGGCACGCCGGATATTCCTGCGATATGATGAAAAGGATGTCCGTCGCACTTTCATTGCACGACTTCCAGAACGACGATCGGCGCCTGGAGCCGATCCATGAAAAAGTCCTTGCTCGCCAGCGGCTTGATGCGGAGGACGCGCTTGCCCTGTATCGCACTGGCGACATTCTGGCCGTGGGCTGGATGGCGAACTCGGTCCGCGAGCGCATGCACGGCGACAAGACGTATTTCAACGTCAACCGGCACATCAATCCGACGAATGTCTGTGTTGCGGCCTGCCGACTTTGCGCCTTTGGACGCAAGAAGGACGCGCCCGGCGCTTACACCATGGCGCTGGAAGAGGCCTACGAGACCGCGGCCTCGGGATACTCCGAGGCGGTCACGGAATTTCACATTGTGGGCGGCCTTCATCCCGACTTGCCGTTCCAGTATTTTCTCGACCTCTGCTCCGGCCTGAAGGAGCGCTTTCCGCAAGTGCATCTCAAGGCGTTCACCATGGTCGAAGTTGCGTACCTGGCGCGCCGGGCGAAGCTGTCGATCCGCGAAACGCTGGAGCAGCTGAAGGCGTCAGGAGTGGATTCGCTGCCGGGTGGTGGCGCTGAGATTTTTGCCGACCGCGTGCGCCATATCATATGCGACCACAAGATCGACGGCGACCAGTGGCTCGAAACCGCCAAGCTCGCCCACCAGATCGGGCTGAAATCGAACGCGACAATGCTATACGGCCATGTCGAGAACGACGAAGACCGAGTCGACCACCTGCTCAAGCTACGCGCGCTACAAGACGAGACCGGCGGGTTCCAGACGTTTATTCCTTTGGCGTTCCATCCCGATAACACGCCGCTGCAGCACCTGCCGAAGACCACCGGCATGCTCGACATCAAGCAGATTGCGGTCAGCCGTTTGGTGCTCGACAACTTCCCGCACATCAAGTCGTACTGGCAGATGATGACCGCCAAGATCGCGCAGATTTCGCTCCGCTTCGGCGCTGACGATATGGACGGCACGGTGATCGAAGAAAAGATTTACCACGACGCGGGCGCTACCACTCCACAAGGCATGCGTCGCGAAGAGTTGGAACGCCTGATCCGCGCGGCTGGCCGTGAGCCCATCGAGCGCGACACGCTTTACCGGCCGGTCACGCGAACCGAAACATCGGTCACGGTTGCGGTGTAAGTCGACCAGTGACAGCCTGAGGGATCGGATTAACCGGCATGAGCTTTTCGGGCCTTCTTGGCTCGGATTCTTCTTGCTACCTTCTCCGAAGGCATTCTTTCATTAGAACTCGCCATCGCGTGCCGCAACAACAGATTGGCCCTGGTCTGGTAGCCTTTGCCGAAACCCTTTAGCCAATCGATGACATCCGCATCGAGGCGCATCGTGACCGACTTTTTGGGGGGTCGGTAGAACTTCCCGATCTCAGCATTGTTCCAGTTCAGCTTTAGGGGGATATCAGAAAAGTCAATGTCCGCGTCTCCCTTTCCGGCGATGGCCGCGATCTCTCGTTTTTGCTGCTCGTTGAGCTTCTTCATATTCTTTCCTTTCGCGCGATTCTGCGGCGCGTGCCGAGATCAGGCGGATCAGTTCCTCACCGCCCTTTTCCATCCATGTATGCACAATGAAGAGCACGACGCCCGGAGCGATGCTTGCGAGAGTATTCCAGCGCTCCTCTTCGTCGAAGTTGTCGCGAGCCGTTAAAGCATAAGGGTCTTCAAATGCAAAAGATGCAGTTTCGAAGCTGATTCCGTGTTTCTCCAGATTCCGCCGGTTTTTGTCGTCGTTCCATTCAAAGCGCATGGCACCGGCACTGCTCCCTAGCTTACCGTCTGCGACAGCGAAATGTCAATACATGTGTATGTACACGACTTAGAACGCTGGGCTCGCCGCGTGATCAGTCGTCTTGTGAAGGTCCTCCGCTGTAGTGTTCAGCAAAGTTCTCAGCACGGCCACTTCCGCCGCAATGCCCGTGTGCAGTGCCGGATCGACATCGGGTGCGAACAGGGGAGAGTGATTCGAGGGCAGGGAAGTTCCCTCTGCTTTCGCTTCTGCGAACTTTTGCGGATCCGCACCGCCCAGACTGAAATAAAATCCTGGCACTCCTTGCTCCACGAAATACGAGAAGTCCTCGGAGGGCGTGATGGGCTCAGCCGTGACCACATTGTTCTTGCCCAAGGCTGCTTCCAGGGGAGCCCGCAATTTCTCAGCTAATGCGGGATTGTTGTAGACCATGTCCGTGCCTTCGTAACGTTCCACAAGAGGCTCGCGCGGGGCGCCTGCTCCGGCGGCTTCCGCATTCGCGATGCGCGTGATTGCTGCCAGCACGTGTTTCCGCACCTCTGGGCTGCGGGTCCGAATCGTTAATCCCATCTCGGCCTGATCCGGAATGATGTTGTTCTTGTTGCCGGCCCGGATAAAGCCCACGGTCACGATGGCTAGCTCTCCCGGCTTGACTTCGCGCGAGGCAATGGTTTGCAGCGAAAGAATGGTTCGGGCCGCGATCACGATGGGGTCGATAGTCGTTTGCGGCATCGCCCCGTGTCCGCCCTTGCCGTAGATTGTGATGCGCACCGAGTCGGAATTCGTGTTGTATACGCCCGGAGCGATTCCGACGACTCCAGCCGGGAAAACGTTGCCCACGTGCAAAGCGACGATGGCATCAGGCTTGGGAAAGCGCGTAAACAAGCCGTCGCCGAGCATTGCCTTGGCCCCGCCAATGGCCTCTTCCGCGGGTTGGCCAATCAGGATCAACGTTCCGTGCCAGGTATTCTTGCTGTGCGCCATAACCTCCGCAGTGCCGAGCAGGGAAGCCATGTGCAGGTCATGCCCGCAGGCATGCATTACGGAAATGTCGCGGCCTGCATCGTCTTTGGTTCGAACTTTGCTGGCATAGGGCAGGCCTGTTTTTTCTTCTACAGGCAACGCATCCAGTTCGGTGCGCAACATGATGGTGGGCCCGGCGCCGTTTTTCAAAATCGCTACGACACCTGTGCCGCCAACGTGTTCGGTTACCTCGTATCCGGCATTTCGCAATCGCGATGCGAGTTTGGCGGCAGTTTGGGTTTCATGCCCCGATAACTCCGGATGCTCATGAAGATCCACATAGAAGTCATGCGCTTCCGAATAAACGTTGTTTGTTTCCTTGAAGGATGTTGTCTGCGCAGTGGCGACTGCAGCAAGCAGGAACAGCAGGCAAAGAGTGCGATGAATCATGGTCCCGGATCATAACTGGTCAATCTCCGAGGGTGCAAACCCCATCCGTAATTAGGCCGAACTAATGACTTTCCGGCAGTGCTCCGCCGGGTTTTTCCTGATGTGAATTCTCCCCTTGCCATCTTTATACCGGGTGTACAATCGGCTTAGAAAGCACTTGGTTGCGCACTTCGTTTCGCAATGCCGAGGCGCTCATGAACGTTCACGTCAGCTATCGTCTTCATAAACTTCCCGCCGTTGAAAAAGATGTACAGCATCAAATCGAAAAACTGCAAAAACGCCTGCAAGTCTTCCGTCCGGAACTCGTCCATTTAAAGGGAGTAGTGGAAGAAGTTTCGGCGAAGGAAGGCACGAGCGTTTCGCTGAACCTGCGATTGCCCTCGGGGCAGATGGCCGTGCAGACGTCGGGCCCAACGGCGACCGCGGCGGTCAAAGCTGCGTTCGAGGATTTGCTGCAGCAGGTCAACAAGCATAAGGAAATTCTGCGCGCATCGCACAAATGGCAACGCGGACGCCGGGGCAACAGCGCGCGTCCCGGCGCTGCCGTGCGCGAGGTTCCTTTCGAACAGACGCTGGCTGCGGTGTTTCCCGCAACCATTTCTTCCGATGATGTTCGCTCCTATGTCAACGCGAATCTGGCGCGCCTTGATCGCTTTGTGGAGCGCGAAATTCTGATTCGCGAAGCGCAGGAGACCATTCCGCCAAACTCGATCTCCAAGGAAGAAGTGATTGACGAGGCGATTGCCGCTGCCCTCAGCGACGGCCAGGAGAAGCCGGAAAAGCTGGCGCTCGAAGCCTGGCTCTACCGCCAGGCGCTACGCGCGCTCGACGACCTCTCCCGCACGGATGAAACGAACGGCAATGCGGTGCACCTGGAAGATTCGACGCGCCGTCCTAACGTCAGGGCCAGCGACGAGTCGGAGTTGCAGTTTCATCAGCCCGATGAATCTTTCACCGGGGCCACCGTGATTCCCGACTCCCGCGTAGCCACGCCGGAGCAGATCATCGCTTCCGATGAACTGTTACGCGTGATTGCTTCCGCTCTGCGCGATCTTGGTTCCGGTCCGCGCGAAGCTTTCATTCTGCATGCCTTGGAGGGCTTCAGTGTCGAAGAGATTGTGGCCATCACTGGACTTCCGCCGGAACAAGTGCTCGCCTTCGTATCCGCAGCGCGCGACCACCTGCGCAATGCGCCGGGCGTGGCCAGGCAGTTTCGTGGCCGGTTCGCTCCAACCGGCGCCGCTTAATTCCAATTCCAAATCTGTGGGGGATCATCCATGAGTATTACTCGCGAACAAATCCGTGAACTGGCCGAATTTCAAGACCAGAAATCCTGTGCTGTAAGTTTTTATTTCCAACCGTCCGCTCCGCGGAACAAGGCCCACAAGGAAGATACGATTCTCATTAAAGATCTGGCGCGTGAGGCCATGCGCCATCTGGAGAGCAAGGAAGCCAAGGACTGCGCCCGCGCTGACATTGAGCGTGTGGTGAGACTTTCCAGCGAGTTGCGCAGCAACGGCACGCATGGCAAAGCCGTTTACGCGTGCGCCAGTCAAAACCTGTGGCGCGAGTATGAGTTGCCCGCCACGCTACCCGGCACCCAGCTTTTTGTGGACCGGCATTTCCATCTGAAGCCGATCGCGCATTTGCTGGGAGCTTCGCCGCTGCTAGGAGTGGTGCTGGTAGACCGCCATCGCGCGCGCATCTTCGATTTGCGGCTTGGGGAATTGACCGAGCGCGATGACCTTTTCCACCCGCTCTCGCGCCGGGGCCGGAGCGATGGTTTCGCCGGGTATGACGGCGGCCATGCCCAGAGGCGCGTCGAGGACGAAGCCCGGCAGCATTTTAAGAACGTCGCTGCCCTGTTGAAGGAATTGCTGGAGAAAGGCGTTTTTGAGAAGTGGATTCTGGCCTGCCAGGACGCGCACCGTTCGATGTTCGAGCCGCAATTACATCCTTATGTGAGCCAGGCCCTGATCGGCCGCTTCCATGCTGACCTCGGGCACGTCACTCGCGACGAGATCCGCAGTCACGCGCAGCAAATTTTGGAGCACTGGCAGGACAGTCGCAAACGCGAATTGGTGAGCCAGGCGCTTACTCAAGCGCGTAGCAACGCACGTGGAGTTACGGGACTGCGGCGGGTTCTGCGTTCGCTGGAACTGGGAGAGGTGCAGACTTTGCTGCTGGGTGAGAACCTGCAGGCTCATGCCGTCGAATGCACCGCATGCGGCCATATCGATGTCCATCTGGTCAGTTACTGTCCGGTGTGCGGACGGGCCACACAAGAGATCGTCGACGTGGGCGAAGCCATCGTGCCGTGGGTAATTCGCCGCGATGTCGAAACCTTCTATGTGAAAGATGATCCGGAATTCGACGCAGTCGGAAACATTGCCGCGCTCCTGCGCTTCCGTTCAGAGAAGGTGCAGCCCATCAGCGAATCAGCGGCGAACCGGCTGGAAGAAGCGGGCGCGGAGTATCCCGGACGATTGCGCCGCTTCGCCAGAAGGTAATTACACACATGGGGACAGCCGACCTTCGGCTGTCCCTATCCCATAGCTGCGCGTGAATCTTCCGCAGAGCTCGTGATATCCTTCCGCTCTCCGCGCGCCGAATTCTTGCCTTTCGCTAACGATCCTGCACGCGGGAAATGTTCTGCCTGAAAGCAGATCGAAGCGGGGTAATTTCAAGGAGGAATCGTGACCGTTTCGCGCCGTGATTTTGTGAAGACTTCAGTGCTGGGAGCCGTCGCTGCCAGTTCGGCCATTCCCGGGACGCTTGCAGAATCCGGGCAGCAGGGGGACGCATCACAGACCGATTCTTCCAAGCGCAATATCATCCTCTGCGCCCAAAATGGCTACAAATATGTCGACGCGGCGTATGAGTTTCTCAAAGGCGGCGGCGACACGCTGGAGGCTGGCATCCGCGTGGTGAAGGGCCCCGAGGACGATCCCAACGACGATTCCGTAGGACTCGGCGGCTTGCCAAACGAAGAAGGCGTGGTCGAGCTCGACTCGTGCTGCATGCATGGCCCCACGCGGCGCGCGGGGGCGGTCGGGGGAGTTCGCAACATCAAGAATGTGTGCATGGTTGGCCGGGCAGTGATGCAGCACACCGGACACGTCATGCTGGTGGGCGAAGGCGCGGAGCGCTTTGCCGTGTCCATGGGATTCCCCCGCGAGAACCTGCTCACCGAGCGCTCGCGCAAGATCTGGTTACTGTGGAAGGAATTCAACTCCGACCGCGACTGGTGGGGGCCGGGGATTGCCGATCCACACTTCCACCCGCCCGCGTCCGACTCGAAACCGCAGGCGGAGTTGTTGCGTGATCGGATTGAACGCCTGCAGCAACGCGCCGGCGATCTCGGTATCGAGCCCGAGTTCCGGTTAGCGGCCGTGCGCCGCGTGCTGTTCCCACCCAGCGGCACGATCCACTGCTCGGTGCTGAATGAAAAAGGTGAGATGTCAGGGATTACAACGACCAGCGGGCTCGCCTTCAAACTCCCCGGGCGCTGCGGAGATTCGCCCATCATCGGTGCGGGCTGCTATACCGATCAGGACGTGGGTTCGGCAGGTGCGACTGGCGCGGGGGAAGAGAACATCAAGGTCGCAGGCGCGCATACCATTGTCGAGAACATGCGTCACGGCATGTCGCCGCAGGAAGCTGGCATAGACGCACTCAAGCGCATTGTGCGCAATTTTAACGGCGACATGAGCCGACTGCGCTACGTGGATATGACTTATTACGTCCTGCGCAAAGACGGCGCTTATGCCGGAGTGAGCTTATGGGAAGGCTACAGCGCGGGGCATCCGCACAAATTCGCTGTGCACGACGGCACTCTGCGGTCGGAAGTCGCGACCCCGCTGCTCAAGGGATATTCGCAGGATTGGCCGCCGTTCCCGCCTATTCCGGAAGACTTAAAGAAGGATTCGGAGTATTTGAAATGAATGGGTCAAGCAATCAGGGAGACTCCGGCCTGCCCAGCCGCTGCCCCAAGTCGCCGGTCTAAAGTGGCGAGCGGCAACTGCATTGTGCGTGCGGTTTCAAGATAGGTTGCATCATAGGCTGTCAACGCAAACTGCTGCGCTGCAGCCACGATGCGCGCGATTGAGAGGTCGAAACTGACAGGTTCGATCGACTGAGCCAGCAGTATGTCTAATTCGGCTAATGCCTCTATGGTTTTGCCTGCGCTGATGATTCCTCTCTTTTGTGCGATCACGAATCCATTTGCTACTTCGGGCCGCCAAAGATGAGGTACGATCGCTCGACCACCTTGCAGTAACGATGTTTGAACGTGCAGGGCAAGTGGAGCGACGGAACTGTCAACAAACCAAGCGAGCGTTACCGAAGCATCCAAAACGAACTTCTTCACCGCCGGCCTTCTTCGATGAGGTCCTTGACGGTCATCCCTTTAGGCAGCGGCTTGACGCTCTTTCGAATCTCTTCAATTCTGGCAAAGACCTCTCCCAGGTCGACATTCGTCTGAGCGGGCGCGAGAACAGCTGCGAGCTTTCCGCGGCGAGTGATTCCGATTCGCTCCCCCGCACTCGCACGGTCGACCAGTTCGGAGAGTTTTTGCTTCGCCTCAAATAGACCAATGCTCTTCATAGATCACCTAGGTTAATATCCTAGATGAATAAGGCGGGTCTAGTCAAGATACGGCCGCGGCCACTTACGCGAACCTCACCTTCACATCCGGCCCCTTCTCCAAGTGAATGCTTTCCACGAAGCGCACTTTGCCCGTGCGCAGGGTCAGGATTACGGAAGAGGTTCTCGTGCCTTCGCCGAAGAAGCGGACGCCTTTCATCAGCGCGCCGTCAGTCACGCCGGTGGCAGCGAAGATCAGCTGCTTTCCAGGCGCCAGATCCTCGGCTTCGTAGATGCGGTTTTTGTCTTTGATTCCCATGCGCTCCAGCCGCTCTTCCTGATCAGGCTTCACCACGAGCCTTCCCAGCATATAGCCGTTCAAACAGCGAACGGCTGCGGCTGTGATCACGCCTTCAGGGGCGCCCCCTGAGCCCATGACCGCATGGACCCCGGTTCCGATGACGGCGGCTGCAATGCCGGCAGAAAGATCGCCGTCGCTGATCAAGCGAATGCGAGCTCCAGTGGCGCGAATGTCAGCAATCAGTTTCTCGTGACGCGGGCGGTCGAGCACGATGATGACCAGATCCTCTACCCTTCGATCCAGGCGGCGCGCAATGTTTTTCAGATTATGCGAGACCGGAGCGTCGAGGTAGACGGCATCTTTGCAGGAAGGCCCCACGACTATTTTGTCCATGTAGCAGTCGGGAGCGTGAAGCAAGCCTCCGCGCTCAGACGCGGCGAGCACGGTGATGGAGCCCGGCGCGCCGGTAGCGCACAGGTTCGTGCCTTCAAGCGGGTCAACGGCAATGTCAACGTCGGGAACATCGGTTCCATCCGGGAACTCAGCTCCCACTTTTTCGCCAATATAGAGCATGGGTGCTTCATCGCGCTCGCCCTCGCCGATCACGATGCAGCCGTGCATGGGGATCGAATCCATAGTTTTGCGCATGGCTTCGGTGGCGACCTGATCGCTGAGCTTGCGCTCGCCTTGCCCCATGGTCCGGGCGGAAGCGATCGCTGCTACCTCCACGACCCGCAGAAACCGCGATGCCAGGTCACTTTCAATGTTTTCCCCGAAAATGCGGGCTTTGCCTTCGGGACGGGTCTGGGTTGCCATGAACGCTCTCCTGCTGCCTTCAGGGTGCCCCACTTCTCGCTGAGTTGCGAGATGTGAGGTTTTTGTACGTGCCGGGTTGAGACTATAACGCAACCGCGCAGCGAATGAAAATACAGGATTCGCCGAATCGTTTTTCTTCGGTGCCCTCAGGCGCGTGGTATCCTCCTATCCCTGATTCGGACAAGCCGATGCCTGACGCGCACCCCCTGACCTTCCTCTGCATCACCACCTACGAAAAGGGGCAGGAGTTCATGCGCGAATGCAAGCGCCAGGGATGCCGCGTACTGCTGCTGACTGCCGAAAAACTGCGCAATGCGGACTGGCCGCGCGAGAGTCTGGATGACACTTTCTATCTTCCGGAAGACATCCCGATTCCTGACATCGTGAATGCGGTATCGCACATGGCGCGGCAGCAAAAACTTGACCGCATCGTGGCCCTCGATGAATTCGACATGGAGACGGCTGCGACCTTGCGCGAGCATCTGCGCATCCCGGGCATGGGGCTGACCACCATGCGCTATTTCCGAGACAAGCTCGCGATGCGCATGCGGGCTCTCGACCGCCACGTGCGTGTGCCCGACTTTGTTCCGGCGGTGAATCACGAGGATATTCACTACTACTTCGAACATGTGCCCGGGCCCTGGGTTTTAAAGCCGCGGCAGGAAGCGTCGGCGATCGGCATCAAGAAAATTAACGATCCTGCCGAACTTTGGCCGCTTCTCGAACAGTTGGGCGACAAGCAGTCCACCTATCTGCTGGAAAAGTTTATCCCCGGCGACGTGTTCCATGTGGATTCGGTGGTCAGCGAAAAGGAAGTTGTGTTCGCAAACGTCAGCCAGTACGGCAAGCCTCCGATAAAGGTGGCGCATGGCGGAGTCTTCACCACTTTCACGGTGCCGCGGGGAAGCGAGGTCGACTCGATTTTGCGCGAGGTCAATCGCGAGCTGATTAGCGCGCTTGGCCTGGTGCGAGGAGTCGCGCACGCGGAATTTATCCGGGCGCACGCCGGCGGGCAGTTTTATTTTTTGGAGTGTGCCGCGCGCGTGGGCGGAGCGTACATCACCGAAATGGTGGAGGCGGCAACCGGACTGAATCTTTGGCGCGAGTGGGCGCGTATTGAAATCTGCGGCGGCGATGGCAGCTATAAGCTGCCTGCCGTGTGCGAGGACTACGCGGGCGTGATTCTCTCGCTGGCCCGCCAGGAGGAGCCGGACACCTCTGCTTACAATGACCCTGAAGTGCACCTGCGCATCAAGAAACATCATCATGCCGGATTGGTCTTGAAGTCGGCAAACCCACAGCGCATTCCGGCGTTGCTGGAAGATTATGCCCACAGGTTCGCAGAAGAATTTCTAGCCGTAGAACCACCGCGGGATAAGCCCACCGCTTAGCCCCATGTGGCGCGGGCGCCCACGCCCGCGTGCTGTATCAACATGGGATCTTCGCTTAAGGAATACTAGAGCAGATTTCCCCGCGTGGGTTTCTAGCGAGAGATTGGCGGGCGAGGACGCCCGCCCCACACACTCACTCCGTCAGAACAAACACCGGAGGCTGAGTTGAATCTGCCGCGGCGGCTTATCCCCATAAGCATTGGCCGAGAGCACGTTGGCGAAGTTCGATCCCCCAAGAACGTGCGTGGGCGTATCGAAGTTCGGATGATTGAATAAGTTGAAGAAATCCCCGCGCAACTGCAGATGGCGATTTTCGCTTCCCAGCGTGATGCTTTTGGCTAAACCGAAATCAAAATTGGTGAATCCCGGACCAGTCAGAACATTTCTTCCTTCGGTCCCGAACTGGAATGTGCCAGGAAACAAGCCTGCCGCAGGAACCGCAAAGGCGCAAAGGTTAAACCAGCTTTGCGGAACTCGCACCTGCGCGGGACCCGTACAACCCGGGTTCCCCGGTAATGTACCTGCCTGGAACGGGTTGCCCACCAAGTCGGGTCTTGCAGGATTGCCGAAGGCCGCAGCCGACGCTGCCTGTGCGCCCGCCAGCACCACGGTGAAGGGCGATCCGGTCTGCGCGGTAACGATTCCGCTGGCCTGCCAGTTGTCGAGCAGCCTGGTGCTCCAGCCGGGCCCATGCGTCCCCACACGTTGCAGCGGCAGGTCATAGACGAAACTTCCTGAGAAGCGGTGTTCGGCGTTGAAGTCCGACGGTCCGCGGTCTGCGGCCAGATCTCGTGAGTTCTGCGGCAAGCCTGACCCCACGCTGCCAGCGAATACCGATGAAATGTCGTCAAACGATTTGGAGTAGGTGTAGGAAAGCAGCAGGGCCAGACCGTGGCTCGTCCGTTTTTCCGAGCGCAACTGCAGCGAGTTGTAAGAGCTATTTGCATTCGATTCTACGAACAGCACGGAAGAAAATTGTCCGTAAGCCGGGCCGAAGTTTGGATCTGCCTGGTTTTGATCCAGCACGTCGGCCAGATGAGTCCCTTTCGACCCAACGTAAGCCGCGGCCACCATCCAATTCGGCAGGACTTCATATTGCAGGTCAGCATTCCACTGTTGCATGTAGCCGTCGCGGAACTTGGGAGAAATCATGTTGCCCTGCACCACGCCGGACTGCTGGCCTTGCTGGGTGAGAATGTCCTGCACAGTGCACGGGAACGGTGTCTGCGACCCGGGGACGCAATTGAAGGTTTGTGGAAACAGCGCGAGGTCGTAAAACGGAGGATTGATGCGCGGAAAGATATTAATGTTTTCGATGGGCACGTCGTAAAAGATGCCGTAGGCGGAGCGCACCACCCAGCGCTCCGATTTCAACGGCCGCCATGCGATGCCGATGCGCGGTGCAAAATCGGTGTACCTGGGCGAATACGTGGATCGCGAGATCCCGTTCGTGCCCGCCACGTTGAACGTGGGCTGCAAAGCGCAAGGCTGGGGAATGTCGGGACAGAGAACCAGATCCGGGACGCTGAAGCGGTTTAACGCGTCCACCGGCGGGCTGTTGTACTCATAACGCAGCCCGACATTCAGCAGGAAGCGCGGCACGACGTGGATGTCGTCCTGAATGTAGGTGCTCACGCCATGGCTGCGCAGGCTGTTATACGTGTTGCCGCTCACTGCCAGCGCGTAATCAGGAACCGCGCCGAGCATCTGGGCTAAGGCGCAGGTCGAAGGATCATACGGCGGGGCAGAATTGCATCGGGGAGCGCCGCCTGCCGCCAAGATTCCTGCCATCGTATCGCCCAGGAAAAACCAGTCGCCGCGCGCCAGAAAGTCAAGGTAGTTGTCGAGCCGCTGGCGGCGCAGGTCCACTCCGATCTTGAACTGGTTACGCCCGACCGTCCAGGCCAGATTATCGACCAGCTGCACGGTCGTGTCGTGACGGTCTTGCGGATAGTTAATGGGCTCGCCGATGCCGTCCAAATTCAAAATATTGATATTGGGTGCACCGAGATCAACAGGATTCGTTAAAACATCGGGAAACCCAAGCTGCGCGGTAATGTCGGTCCCATGATTCTGTTGGAGCACGTTCGCCCGCATGCGCACGAATCCCAGCCGAAATTCGTTGAGCAGAGTGGAGCGGAAGACGCGCGTCCACTCCACTCCCGCGTTCTGCCCATGATTCAGCGTAAAGCTGCCATAACCCGGTAGCGTGGTGAACGCGTTGACCGGATCGAACGGACTGAAGATGTTCTGATCGACCAGGGAGTAATGCGCCGATACCGTGTCGGTCGCGGTGAAGTGGTGATCCAGCTTGGCCGAGTAGAAATTATCTGAACGGCGGATAACCGGGGCGGAGAGGAATTGAGTTGAATCCGCAAGGTCGGTGCCCACGTTTGCAACGGGATACAAATCAAAGACGTTCGTTCCGATCTGGCAGACCGGATTCTGGGGGCAGCCGAAGACCTGCTGTGCCAAGCCCCGAGCCATTGCCCATTGCGTCTGCGAGGGCACGGTGGCCACGCGCGTCGTCGCTTGCCGCAGCCTAAGTCCCTCATACGAGAGAAAGAAAAATGTCTTGTTTTTGGCAATCGGCCCGCCGACAGTGCCGCCAAACTGGTTGCGCTGCAGGGCTGGAATGCCGGCGCATGTTTCCGGCACCGAACCAGCCGTGCAATCGGGAAGGTCGAAATAGTTTTTTGCGTCCATACTGCGGTTGCGGAAGTATTCGAACAAGGTGCCGTGAAACGCGTTGGTGCCGCTCTTCAGCACGACGTTGATCTGGGCTCCGCCGGCGCGCCCATACTCGGCCGAATAATCGCTGGACTGAACCTTGAACTCCTGGATCGCATCCACGGAAGGCAAAGCGACGTATTGGTTGATGTAGGGATCGTTATTGTCCACGCCATCGAGCAGGAAACTGTTCGACTGCTCGCGCGCGCCGTTGACACTGAGCGCACCGCCTTGTGTGGAATTCTGCGATCCTTCGGCGGGGAGCTGGCTGCCCGGGACCAGCAACGCGAAGTTCAAAAAATTGCGCTGGTTCAGCGGTAGTTGCTGTACCAGGCGATTGCTCATGACTTGGCCCAGCGTCGAGGTGTCCGTCTGGATAGCGGGGGGAGTGTCTTTGACGCGCACCTCTTCGGTCTCGACCCCGACTTCGAGCACGAAATCGATGCGTACCGTCTGATCCACGTCGACCGCGACATCGCTGAAGAGGCTGCGCCGGAAGCCGGCGTTTTCGGCGGTCACGCGGTACCTGCCCGCGGGCAGCAGCGCCACTGTGTAATCGCCGTTGCCGTTGGTTTCCGCATCCCGCTGCGCGTTGGTGGCTTCATTCACAACCGCAATTCGCGCTTTGCGCACCACTGCCCCGGTAGGGTCCGTCACTGTGCCTGTGATTGTCCCGGTGGGGCCGCCGGCAAAAACGGCAGGAACGAGAATGAGGGCGAGTCCCAACAGCAGCCACTTGCGAAAAGCCATGCGGGTTCTCCTGAAACGATCGTTCTTACGTTGGAATGCACAACGCATGAAAACGCTGTATGGCAATGGAGACGGGAGAGGGAAAAGTGCAGGGCCAAGGAGCCGGGAAATGCGCAATGATCGCCTCCTGCGCCAAGTGGATTCTTGCAGGCGAATCCCGCGGCACACCGACGCTTGAAACTGAATGATGCGAGAATCATCCTGCCGAGGATGCTGCCTGTCAACCTCAACGGCAACTAGTCCATACGGCCGAGCCGGCGCTAAAACTAACGGAACCCGCAAACTGTCGGCTGCGCGGTATGCATCTCTGCTAGTATTTGCCCATGGCTACAACTACCAGCGAAAATTCGGCCGTAGCGGAACGTCCTGCCGGTGAACGTTCAACTCCCGAACGCAAGGAACCGACGTATCTTTTCACCGAGAAGTACGTGTCAGAAAAGAGCGAGATCGCGCGAAAATTTCTCGACAGCCGCGAACGGCTCAACGCCAACATTGACAAGGCGAACAATTTTCTGGTCAAGCGCTTCTACAACGTCGACCACAACACCTATCTGGAAGGAGCGCTCTCGGCGAAAACCAAAGAGTTGATGGGTCTGGTGGCGTCGGCCTGCCTGCGCTGCGATGATTGCATCTTCTACCACGCCATTCAGGCGTACCGGCTGGGCGTAACCCGCGCCGAGCAGGAGGAATCCTTAAACGTTGCGCTGGTCGTGGGTGGAAGCATCGTCGTACCGCACCTGCGGCGCGCGTACGAACTGCTGGAAGAGGTTTACGGGTAAGGAGCGGGAAGGGCACGACTCAAGTGTCGACGCCTTTGCGAACTCTCCTGCAATTCACCTCAGCGCTCTCGCCTCGGCACGACCGAAATCACGACCGTGACTACGATCAAGGCGATGCCGCCAGCCAGCTCCAGCCGCTGCGAATGCCGCAGGACTTGCCACACCGCATCGGGAGGCCAGGATACGTTTGCGTCGCGCATGGCATCAAGACAGGCGAGCACTCCGGAGAGGAAACCCACTGCAGTCGCGATCCGACGTTGTCTGTTCGATCTCGCCCGTTCGATCAAAGCGACTTTACCCTAAGAATGCGAGTAAGCTGACAGCTGCCCTTTCAGAACGCGTCATCTTCGTCATTTATTTCGATTGCCGCACAATCGTTCCATTTTTCATCACGAAGTTCACGCGGCGCAAAGCCTCCGTGTCAGCCAGGGGACTCTGCGGCATGGCGATAATGTCCGCGAATAAACCGGGGGCGATCGCTCCGCGGTCTTTACTGATCCCAAGCAGTTCGGCATCATTCGTCGTCATGCATTTCAGAACTTCTGCCGGCGGGACGCCTGCCGCCTTCCAGACCGCAAGGTAATCCCAGGTCATGTCGGCGCGGGTGGTGTTGGGGAAATCCATGACAATGTCGCTGCCGAACCCCATCTTGACGCCAATCGCGTAGGCTCGCCGCAAGCGGTCGACGATTGCCTCGCCCCATTTTTGCCCCTCGGGCAGGCCGCCGCGGACAAAGTGGGTTGTCGGAAAATCAGTTCCCACCAGAAACATTCCCTTGCTTTTCATGCGGCGCAGCTGATCGTCGGTGAGAAAGAAGCCGTGCTCAATCGAATCGACGCCTGCCTCGATAACGTTGTCGGCAGCCTCGCCGCCCAGTACGTGCACGGCGACTTTCAGTCCGGCGTGATGGGCCTCGTCCACGGCGGCGCGGACCTCCTCGACGGAATAGTGGTAGCGGGCGTTGTCGGCAACCAGTTTGATGACATCGACGCCGTAGTAGATATTTTTCCGCACCGCGGCCCGCACGGCCTCGGGACTATCCGCGTCAATATATTCAAACTGCCAGTACATTCCCTCTTCCGGAGGGATTCCGCCAGTCTGGCCGCCGTAGGGAGCGATAATCTTGCCCGCCGCCAGAACCGTGGGACCGGCGAACCATCCGCGATTGATCGCGCGCCGCAGGTCCACTGCGGCATAGTTTGCCTCGTTGCCGATATCGCGCACGGTCGTGATCCCGGCATTGAGCAAAACCTGGCCCGTGTGCAGCCCACGCAGACTCCGCAGCCCGCTGCCTTCGCGCAGGTAGATGGTGTCGAGGTCCTGCCAGCGCTCCACGCCGCCTTCGGTAATGTGGGTGTGCGCATCCATGACTCCGGGCATGACCCACGAATTGGACAGATCGATGACCTGCGCTTCCTTCGGAATGGCGACGTGATCGCCGACTTCGACGATCTTCTGATCCTTGATCAGTATGATCTGGTTTTGCGCGACCCTTCCCGTGGCAGGATCGATGAGGTTGCCGGCACGCAGCACAATAGTCTGCGCGTGGAGAACGCCAGCGAGCCAGCAACACAAGGCGAGAGCAATGTATTTCCAATGCTTCCTCATGGAGTTCTCCTGGGTATCGGGTCGCATGCGCTAGAACGCGTCAATCCCGGTCACGCTCTGTCCGATGATCAGCGAGTGCACGTCGTGGGTGCCTTCATAGGTCTTCACTGACTCCAGATTCATCAGGTGCCGCATGATGGGATAATCATCGGCGACGCCGTTGGCGCCAAGAATATCGCGCGACAGGCGGGCGCACTCCAGGGCCATCCATACGTTGTTGCGCTTGGCCATCGAGATGTGCTGCGGTTCCACCTTGCCCGCGTCTTTCAGTCTTCCGACTTGCAGCACCAGCAATTGCGCCTTGGTGATCTCGCTGATCATCCAGGTCAGCTTGTCCTGCACGAGTTGATGCGAGGCAATGGGCTGGTCGCGCCACTGCTTGCGCAACAGCGCGTATTGCAGCGCGCAGTCGTAGCACGACATCGCCGCGCCCACCGCTCCCCAGGCGATGCCGTAGCGCGCCTGGTTCAGGCACATCAGCGGGGAACGCAGTCCGCCGCTTTTGGGCAGCAAATTCGATGCGGGCACGTGCACATCCTGAAGTGACAGGCCTGAAGTGACCGAGGCACGGAGCGACCATTTGCCGTGAATGTCGTCGGCCTTGAATCCGGGACGGTCAGTCTCGACCAGAAAGCCGCGTACGCGGTCTTTCTCATCTTCGACTTTTGCCCAGATGATGGCGACGTCGGCGATCGTTCCCGACGTGATCCACATCTTCTCGCCATTGATGACGTACTCGTTCCCGACTTTGCGGGCGCGCGTCCGCATGCCGCCGGGATTCGATCCAAAGTCGGGTTCGGTCAGTCCGAAGCATCCCAGTTTCTCGCCTTTCTGCATGGGAGGCAGCCAGGTGTTTTTCTGCTCGTCGCTGCCAAATTCGTAGATCGGGTACATACACAGCCCGGACTGCACGCTTACGAAGCTGCGGACCCCCGAGTCGCCGCGCTCGAGTTCCTGCGTCATCAGCCCGTACTCGACGTTGCCCATGCCGGCGCAGCCGTATCCCTTGAGCGACGCGCCAAAGAAGCCGAGATCGGCCATGGGCTTGACCAGTTCGCGGGGAAAGCGCCCGGCGCGATTGCATTCCTCGATGATAGGGATCAGGTTGTCTTCAATGAACTGGCGCGTGGTGTCGCGGACGAGCTTTTCCTCGTCGGTGAGCAGGGCATCGTACTGGATGAAATCGACACCGCGAAATTTGATGGCAGGCATGAGTGAGTCTCCTGAGGAAATGGTTCCCAAAAACCCGGCGAATGATGCAGGGATACAGCGTCCGGCCCACAGAACCGGGCCCGTGCCGGGAGGGCAAACATATGACGGTAGCAGGGGGGAGGGACGCGGGTCAACGCCCGGGAGACTCAACCACGATGGACGCGAACTTACAAAAGAAAATCTGCGCGTGAAATCCTTCGTGGTACTTTCTGCCCTTCGCGGTCAGCGCTTTTCTCTTCGGTCGAAAAGCATAGCGACGCATTTTCATTTTTGGAGAAAAGCCCGGTGTATGCTGGTCGCGACTTGGGAGGCGCCATGAAATTCCTCATCCAGAATTGTTTTTTCGTACGCTTAGCGATCGCAACTCTTTTGCTGTGGACAGCAAGTTCGGCAACTGCGCAGAAAGTCGTGGTCGACGCCGATCCCGCCCACGTCGCCAACACCTTCAGTCCCGTGCGCTCGCTGGGAGCGGCCATCGACCGCCTGCGCACCGGAACTCCGGACAAGTTGCTGCACGATCCCCTGCTAAAAGAAATCCTCGGCGCCGGCTGGCAAACCGTAACCTACCGCCAGAACACTGAATTGATGGTCGAGGCCTGGCATTGGAATCCGGCAGGGAACTGGAGCAACCGCGATAAGCAGGAAGGCTACTTCGTGGGCAACGCCGAGCCAGACGCCGAGATTCACAGTTCGTGGGCCTATCCGCTGCCGCATCGTGGATTCAGTCGCGGCGACGGCAATGGCTGGTCGCGCCTGACCGATGGCGATCCCAAGTCGTACTGGAAGAGCAATCCGTATCTCACCAAAGCCTTCACCGGAGAAGACGACGCGCTGCATCCGCAGTGGGTGATGATCGACCTTGGCGCCAAGATCGATGTAAACGCCATCCGCATCGCCTGGGCAGATCCCTACGCAAAGCGCTACGCGGTCCAATTCTGGACCGGCGAACTCGAGCCTTTCTATGACGGCACAACCAAGGGTACGTGGCAGACTTTCCCGCTGGGCAACATCGCGGAAGGTAAAGGCGGCACCGTTACGCTGAAACTTGTTTCGTGGATGATTCCGGTCCGCTATCTCCGCATCTGGATGACCGAATCGTCCAACACTTGCGACACCCACGGTTCGTCCGACAAGCGCAATTGCGCGGGCTACGCGATTAACGAACTCTATGTCGGATCGCTCTCGGCCGATGGTTCGTTCAATGATTACGTCACGCACTTTCCCAGCCGCGATCAGACGGTGACCTGGCCTTCGTCGGTCGATCCCTGGCACGCGGTTTCGGACCTGGACTACGCACGCGGCGATCAAGTGGGCTTCGATTTCTTCTTCAATTGTGGCGTCACGCGCGGGCTGCCCACCATGGTTCCGATCGCCATGCTCTATTCCACGCCGGAAGATGCCGCGAACGAAATTGCTTATCTGTACAAGCGCCACTATCCGATCTCGTACATCGAGATGGGCGAAGAGGCCGACGGTCAGCACATGCTTCCCGAAGACTACGGTGCGCTCTACGTGCAGTTCGCCTTGGCGATTCACAAACTCGTTCCCGAGGCGAAACTCGGCGGCCCGCCCTTCGAAGGAACGTTTGGTGACGTCGAGGTCTGGCCCGATGCGAACGGAAAAGTTTCATGGCTGGGCCGCTTCGTGGACTATCTGAGAGCCCACGGCCGCCTCAACGACTTCACGTTCTTCTCGTTCGAACACTATCCCTACCAGGACCGGCCGAGCTACTCGTGGGCCGATCTGTATCCCGAGCCGGAATATGTCCGCCACGTCGTGCAAGTCTGGAAGGATAACGGCCTGCCGCCGAACATTCCGTTCTTCATGACGGAAGGAAATATCGGAGGCGGTGCGCCGCCGTCATCGGTCAAGGCGGGATTATGGTTGGCGGATTATGTCGGCACCATGATGAGCCAGGGCGCAGGCGCGACTTACTATTTCCATTACATGCCGTATCCGGGAAACGGTAGCGGCTTCGGGAATTTCTTACTCATCGATGCGGATTACAAAGTGGTCGGCTATCCACCGCAGTATCTGGCGGCCCAGTTGATCACCAAAGAGTGGGTGCAGCCGGTGGACGCGCCCCACAAGCAATACAAGGCCGCGAGCGATGTGAACGATGCCGCGGGAAATGTGATGGTCACCGCGTATGCAGTCGAACGGCCGGATGGGCAATGGGCCGTCATGCTGGTGAACCGCGACCAGTTCAACGACCATGCCGTGAAACTTACCTTCGATTCCGGAGGCCATCACGAAAAATATTTCTCTGAAAAAGTCGACCGCATCACCTTCGGGTCGAACGAGTATCAATGGCACCAGGAGGGAACCGGAGGACACGCCGACCCGGATGGGCCGCCCGCGAAGTCGACCGTGACCGGAGGCGCTGAGGCGGTGTACCAGCTTCCGAGAGCGTCGATCACCGTGCTGCGCGGCCATCTCGGCCAGTAAAGATTTTTGACAGGCATCCGGATGGGACCGAACTGGTCCCTATCTCACCTTTCCAAAATATCCTTGTAGTAGTTCAATGCGACTTTCTTCGGCTGTGTGGGCAGCAACGTATCCACGTCCCGTGTGTTGTTGCCGACGACTCCGACCTGTCCAATGCGGGTCATCCCATTGCCAAAGTCGGCAAATACCGGAACCAGCATGGCAAAGTGTTCGTCTACCTCACTCTGCGCGATGCTCATATGCAATTTGGTTTTGCCACCCTCGGCGGGCGTCAGTTGATAATCGAAATGATATTTGGGCACAGATGTGCCGTACACCCATTCGTCAAAAAACCAGTCCAGGCGGCCGTTTCCCTGCAGGTCCATCAATTTCGTCATGTGCTTCTCTGCGATTGCCTTAAATGATTCGGTGGAAGCTGGGTGATCGCGATGGTTCTCCACAAAGTCATGCATCATGTCGATGAAGGCTTGGTCCTTGTCGCTATACATGACGGACCGCAGCATCTGCAGCACGTACGCTCCCTTCGGGTAAGTTACATTTTGGTAGGCATCCATGCTGCGCGGAGACACCAAGCGCTCTCCCATCCACAAAGGCCCAGCGTCATTGGGAGCGACGCCGAACAGGTTCTTCTCGAGAATGCGATGCCGGAGGCGGTCCCAAAATTCGAGATAGTCCTTCCGCCAGTTCCCGGCCATAGCATCCTCCAGAAACAATCCCGCCGAAAATTCGGCAAAGCCTTCGGAGAGCCATTGATCGTGATAAGAGGCCCAACCCACCGCGTGGCCCCACCACTGGTGGGCCACCTCGTGCGGCGTCACTTCCTGCACGAAGCCGGTAAACTTGTTGCTGATGCGACCGAAAAGCAACCATCGCTGGGTTGAATCGGTGTAAGCGGAAATCGGCAGATAGACAAGGTTCGGCCACGACTGTCCGAAGTTAAAGTCGGGCTGCTCGGTGATGTAAATATCTTCGTACGGACTCTTCCCAAAGTAATGCGTGCACAATTGCATCTGCGCCCGCGTTTGCTCGAGGGCATACTCCGTCATGCTGTGGGGAGCCAGCGACTGCAGCGCTTGTGCGCCCTGGAAGCGGTTGGGTAACTGGGTCAGGTAATAGCCAGAAATCTTGTATCCGGTGATCTCATCCGCCAAGGTCAGGGTCTTGTATTCGCCATAGTTGAATCCGGCTACTGCGACAGGGGATGGCGTAATCCAGTGACTGACGGCCCGGTCGTCCTCGATCGATTCGGCTTCGAGGTGCCCCACGCTAACCACTTTGTAATTGCGCGGAACCCGATACGTCAGATCATAGAGGGCGCGCTCGCCAAATCCATTGAGATTGGGATACCAGGACGTTCGGGCGCGCACGTAATAACTTCCCTCGCCGGCCTCTTCTAAAACGTGATCGCCGGCATATTCGACGCTGATGGAAAATTCTTTGGCGACATCCGGAGCTTTCGCCAGAATGACGTAAAACGAGCCGTCCTCCTTCCGGCTTTCTTGCACAAAATAGAGATCTTGCCCTTGTGCATCCATTACCCGCGAGACCCGCAGATTCGGTAACAGACCAAACTTCAGGACTCGCTCTCCCTCCACCAGCGGCTTGAAGCTGATGGTTGCACTGCTGAATAAGTGGCCATTCTTGGCGATGACGGTCTCGATCTTGTACCGGTGTGTGGCGAATAACCGCCGCTCCTCCTGAGAACTCGCGGTGCGATTCGCATATTCCGATTTCACATGGCCCAGATACCAGACCCCGTCGTCCAATCCTTCGACGTTGCAGTTGATGAGGGCGACTTCCTCAGGCGAATCGAGCTGCGGCAACGCGCCGACTCGCGCCCGCACAAAAAACCGGAGGTCCTTATGCTGCTTGCCGTGAATATAGGCATTGAAGAACGCCGGATGCGAGCGATTGTAGATTGCCGCAAGAATGTCGGCGTCCACGTTATCCATATCCTCGCCCTGCAGCAGATGCTCGCTGAATCCCAAGGCAATCTCTCGCCTTTGCCTGACCTTTTCCCTCCAACGCTTGAAGGCATTCGCAGCCTCCGCAGGCGTTTCCGTTCGCCCCTTGAGCCCGGCAAGAAAGTTGAGGCGGACCTCGCCGGTGAATCGAAAGACGACCTCAGAAAAGTCCTCGTCGGCCTCCTCGGTTCCAATGCGCCGGCTCAATTCGCGAGCATTCATGGGCGTGGCCGGCTTGAGATGAAAGTGCCCGTCCCCGACGAAGATTGCCCCAGTTACAACTCCATCCACCGGACTTAAGAATGTCAGAGTTCCTGTTTGAAATTGGAAGGTTGCAACATCGGAAATCAGAGTGAAGTTGTCGAAGCGAAACGTGTCGCCCAGTCCAAGGGTGCGCAGTTGGCGATAGAGCGCATCCGAATTTGCGAATGCCGATCCCTTCTCTGACACCGAAATGCTGCTCTGCACTCGGGCGATCTCGAGCGTGAATTGCAGCTCGGTAGATTCCTGGAAATCGACGGTTTGAACCAGCGGCTCAAAGCCATCATGAGTGATCCGGACGGTGTACTTTCCCGGCTCCAGATCGGGAGACACAAATTTTCCCAAAGCGTCAGAAGAAAGCACCAGGGGCTGCGTTACAGGTCCGCCCGAGATTTCGATTCGCGCTTCAGCAATCACCGCGCCCGATGGATCTTTGACGGTTCCTGAAATCGTTGCTGCATGCAGCCATGTCGATGCGGTCAAGAAGAGAAGGAGAGCCGCTTTCTTGAGAAGACTGAGATGGGGAAGAGCGCTTCCAGCCGGAGGATTTCCAGCTTGGGAGTACAGATACCACGAAAGCATGTGGTTACCTCAGGGTAGTAACGGCACAGCATATCAAAGGCGGCATTCACCTACTAGGTGAAACTAAGTTTGAACTTTAAACTTAGGAATCCACCTTGGCACCGTCCGCCGGTACTGCTCGTACGACTCGCCGAACTGTCGGCGCAGAGTGGGCTCTTCGTAGTAGAGAACGAACAGTTCGACTATAACGCAGAAGAATGCCATGTATTCGAGGAGGTGCAGCGAGCGAAACAGGAAGGCTTCTCCCGCCAGTACGAGAAACACGCCGATGTACATCGGATTGCGCACAACCGGTGGAACGCGGTGGTGACCAGATACTTCGTGGGAGCGATTGGGGCCGGAGTTCCCAGGCCGGGCACGGCGAGCTCCCAAGCGCAGCGGAAGTAGATTACGGCTCCAATCATGATCACCACCACACCGAGCCACGCCACTGGGCCACTCATTTGCCTGGCGAAGCCACCAGTGAAACGGTAGGGGATATAACCAAGGATCGTCCCCGGCACGAGAATCGTG
>DASTCU010000079.1:0-1682 GCA_035710825.1 Candidatus Sulfotelmatobacter sp. | reverse complement strand
AGCAAGGAAGAACAGCATTTGATTGTCCCAGTCGTCCGATGACAGCGGCCAGCCGTGGTGAAACACAATGGGCTGCGCGTCCTTCGGACCCCAGTCTTTGTAGAAAATCTGTGTACCGTCTTTGGTCGTAATCATTGGCATGACATTCTCTTTTCTGTTGGGTTGTGAAGCTGTCGAAGCCGTTATCCCGTGCAAATAGGGAACCTGTTCCCCGATGGCTGCGCCGGCTGCCAAGGTGCCAAGTGTTATCAAGACATCGCGTCGGCTAGGGTGAAACATTGTGCGAACTCCTTGAGTTGTCTGGGGACTTGGCGAGGAAATCCGTGACCAACTTGATGGTGGCCTGTGGATTCTCCTCCATGATCCAGTGCCCCGAGTCGGGCACGATCCCGCCTGTGACGTTGGTGGCGACGAACTGCATGTGATCGGCCATGTTCTTGCCGAAAAACTTCTCGGCACCGAGGCCAAACACCGGCATGGTGATCTTGCCGCACTTCGCGAGTAACGCCTTGTTATCGGCGGCGTCCTGGCGGAGTACCCCGAACTGCTCGAAAGCATCGTGCATCGCCTGCGGTCGTGCGTACAGCGCAGCAAAGTGCTGCCGCGTGTCTTCATCGATCCTCTTAGGGTTTCCGGACAACTCGTTCCAGAAACGATCGAGGTAGATGCGCTCACGGCCCTGCACCAGGCGCTCCTCGTCAGGACCACGGAAATCGAAGTGCCACAGCATGGGGCTGCGAACGATATTGTCCCAATCACCTATTCCGGGCAGCGGTGCATCAATTACCACCCAACGCGTGACCCGGTCCGGATATTGGGCAGCCAACGCATAGCCGACCATATTGCCGATGTCATGGGTGACTAGGTCAGCCTTCTGGACCTTGAGTGCATCCATGACGCCGGCAATGTCGACCGCTTGGTTTTTCTTGGTGTAGCCGGCACCGGGGTGATCGGACATACCCATGCCGCGCAGGTCGGGGACAATCACGGTATGGTCCTTGGCCAGAACAATTGCCAGAGGGGCCCACATATCACCCGAAAAGCCGAAGCCATGCAACAGCACTACGGCTGGCCCCTTGCCGCCGACGCGGACGTAGAGGTTGGTGCCATTTGTCGGAACCAATTGCGTGTGAAAGCTGGCCGGAAACGGCGTGACTCCCGCCACGAGGGGCGCCGACAGCAAGATCGCGACAAGGATGGTGGCGACACACCTGAACATTTGAACTCCCAACAACTGCAGTAGGCTCATAAGGTTTTCGGACCTCGAACTCAGCCTTTTAAGGGTGTGTTTGCAAGGATCTCCACTTTCTCCACCTGCGGAGAAACCGCGAATAGTTCATTGGCCCGCGCCCCCAATGCCTTCGCGATCTCGCCAGTCAAGTGGGCATTGCGGCCCGCTTCATTTGCAAAGGTGTCGAAGATGCCGAACTTCCGCGGGCCGATCTTGAACGCATACCATTTCGAAGTTCCCTTTTCATTCAGCGCGAGTGTTTGAGCCGATTTTAGAAATGTCTCGGCATCGGCCTCTTTGCCTGAGCGTGCTTCGAGCGTGACCAACAATCCGATTGCTTCCATTGAGTTACTCTCCTGTGTTGAATTCATTCGGCAGATTGCCTGAGCGTTGCTCACAACTGTGAGTAAACTGCAGATTGAAAATGGACTTGTGCGGATTTCTGCTGGAC
>DASTCU010000078.1:0-3651 GCA_035710825.1 Candidatus Sulfotelmatobacter sp. | reverse complement strand
ATCGCGACTTATTGCTTTATGAATCGCGTCCAGGAGTTCCTGCTCTCGAAACGGTTTGGTCAGGAAGTCTATCGCGCCCGCTTTCATGGCTTGCACCGTCATCGGGATGTCGCCGTGGCCAGTGATGAAAATGATGGGAATCTCGATATTCGCTGCCGCTAATTCCCTTTGGAAATCCAGCCCGCTCGTTCCTGGAAGCCGCACATCAAGCACCAGGCAACTGGGTCCCTCGCTTGCTTTCCTCGCCAGAAATTCTCGGCCCGAGCTGAAGGTTTCCACGCCGATCATGGCAGACTCCAGCAGGTCTTTGATCGCGTCGCGGACCGCGGCATCGTCATCGACCACGAATACTATCGGCTCAGTCCCGCTCACAATCCAGTCTCGGCGGTGGGCAACGTAAATTGAAATGTTGCCCCCGGGCCCCTGTTAGCGGTAGCCCACAGGCGCCCGCCGTGGGCTTCGATGATAGTTCGACTGATGGATAGGCCCATTCCCACCCCCTCCGACTTCGTCGTAAAGAACGCCTCGAAAATATGCTCATGCTGTTGCTCGTCCAGACCCATGCCGGAATCCCGAACACTGACCACCACCTGCCCGCCATCGCTCATCTCGGATTTGATCAGCAATTCGCGGGGTTGTTGCTGGGTGACGCCTTCCATGGCCTCAATGCTGTTCATGATCAGGTTGAGCAGCACTTGTTGCAACTGTACCCGATCGCCAAAAACCCGCGGCAGATCCGGCTGGAGTTCGCAGGTCAATCCAACCTGGTTCTTGACCAGTTCCGGTCCCACTAGACCAAGCACATCCTGAATGATTTCCCTTACTCCCAGCGCTGATTTTTGCAGCGAGGCCTTCTTCGACAGGGTCCGAATTCGCTTGATCACCTCACTGGCGCGATTTCCCTCGTGGATGATCCGCGTCACCGAGTCCCGTGCCCTCTCTAAATTGGGTGGCTCTACCGCGAGCCAACGCATGCAAGCATCGCCGTTGGTGACAACGGCGGCAAGCGGCTGGTTGACCTCGTGGGCGATGGAAGTAGCCAATTCGCTCATCGTCATGATCCGCGTTAGGTGGGCAAGGTCAGCCTGCGTTTTGTGAACGGTTTCTTCAGCACGCTTGCGCTCGGCGATTTCTGATTGTAATTGTTCATTGGTTCGTCGCAGTTGCGCAGTGCGCTCCTGAACCTTCACGTCTAACTGGTCTCGAGCTTCCTTGAGCGCCGTTTCCGCTTCCTTCCTTTTCCTGGTAAACCAGCCGCTGAGCAGAGCCGGCAGTATGAATTCCGCCAGGTACGGCAAATCGGCCGTATGAACGGCAAAGCCACGAATTGGTGAAACGAAGTAGAAGTCCAGGAGCAGGGTCGCCAACACTACCGCAACCAGGCCCGGCCCCGTGCCCCCGAACCACGTGCTGATTACAATGGCTCCAAAAAACAGTGGAGTGGGGAACACCGTTGGCTTCAGAGATTGGGTAATCAGAAGGGCCGCTGTTACCGACAGGACAGCTACCCCGTAGTTAAAGAGCGCAGATCGAATCCGGGTATTGACGCTTTCCGAAGTTTCCATTCGCCCTTCCCCTGGGAGCCTCGGCCAGAAGCAGACATCTGAAGATCAGAGATACCAAATGTCAGCCCGTCTTGGAAGAATCGGAACCGACATGAACAAGGGCCCCCAATCAATCATGGGCTTGGCTCGGGATGGCGTCACCGCAAGGTTTTTGCAGCGCCCCTGATGCTGAGCTCCGCCTCAGCCGTCACGTCCGTCAGCACCACGTGCAGCGCATGCTGCTTCGCGTCATACGTCGTTTTCAACGGATAGGTGCTGCTGGAGAACTTCGCCTGAGCGTGCTCGGACGGCCAGTCGTAAACTACTACCTCGATGAATTTCCACCAGGGAGCGTACGAACCCTGCCTCGCGTGGAAGGTAAGCCGCATTCCTTTGTCGTCCGATTGGCAACTGAACGCCTGCCGCAAGTATTCCCCGCTCTGATAGGCAAACGTGTGCCCATCGTCCAGATACACCGAACCACTGCACTGCGAGCCAGGATAGACGCGAAGCTCCAATGGCCCCTTGGGCGTCTCTTCCGTGTTCTGGACCAGCGGCTGCATCGGTAGAATACTTCCGCCGCGAACATATACCGGCAACGTTTCCAGCCGCGGGTGAAGTTTGCGCAGCTCCGGAAACTTCGCTCCCCCGCCCGCGACGTCTGTGATCGATGGCGCAGGCGGTTGGGCTGCAACCTTCTCTCCCGTCCAGAAGTCAAACCATTCGGTGCTCGGGAACGACACATCATAGTCATCGAGCATTTCTGCGAACGGCGGCGGCGCCACCAGCAGGCTAGGCCCGAGAAGAAACTCCGTATCCAGGTGATCGAAGCCCGACGGTGCCGCGAAGATCTCCGGAAATTCGAGAAACACGGGCCGCATCATCGGCAATCCCGTGCGCGAAGCCTCGTCCGCTAGCGTGTAAATATAGGGCAGCAGGCGGTACCGCATCTCGACATAGTGCCGCCGAATCGCTTCCTGCTCGGGTCCGTGCACCCACAGTTCCTGCGGCAGCGTGCCCTTGCTCGAGTGATCGCGGAACAATGGTGAGAATGCCGCGACTTCCACCCATTTCGTCAGCAGCGCCGCTGGAGGCGAACCATTAAAGCCTCCCACGTCAGCCCCCACAAACGAAATCCCGCTCACTCCCAGGTTCAGCACCATCTGCGTCGCCAGCCGCAGATGGTTCCACGTCGCCGAATTATCTCCAGTCCACGTAAACCCGTACCGCTGCCCTCCGGCATACGTCGCCCGCGTCAACACAAACGGGCGCTCGTTGGGCCGCAGCTTCAGCAATCCGTCGTACGTCGCCCGAACATTCTCCATCCCGAAAACGTTGTGGATCTCGGCATGCGTCGCGGTACGCGTGCTGAACCCGGGCTCCTCAATGCGATGCACGTTGTTCAGAGGCATCGTCTTGTCCGGTCCATTAAATACCGACGGCTCGTTCATGTCGTTCCAGAATCCCGCCACACCGTCCTTTACAAATTCCTGATAAAGCCCGCCCCACCACTCCCGTGTTTGCGCGCGCGTAAAATCCGGAAACACCGCCGGCCCCGGCCACACCACGCCCACAAACTCGCTTCCGTCCGCATTCTTCACAAAATGATCGCCGGCGTGCCCCGTGTCGTATGGCACATATCCCTGACTCGGAAGATGCGCGATGTGCAGGTCGGTGATGTTGACGAGATGAAAATGCTGTTTGCGTAGATCGGAAACAAGATCGGGAAAGTTCGGAAACGTTTCGGGATTCACCGTAAACGGACGGTTCTTAAATTGGTAATCGATGTCGAGATACACGGCGTCCGAGGGAATCGCATCCGCGCGCAACCGGTTGGCAATCTCCCGCAGCTTCGATTCGGGCGTGTAGCTGTACCGCGACTGCTGGAACCCCAAAGCCCACAGCGGAGGCAACGGAGGCTTCCCCGTCAGATACGCGTATCCCTCCACCACTTGCTTCGGCGTGGGACCATAAATCAAGTAGTAATCGAGCGGCCCGCCCTCAGCGCCGAACGCTATCGCATCCCGCGCTTGCTTGCCGAAGTCAAACCAGCTGCGCCACGTGTTATCAAGAAAAATTCCGTAGCTCCGCGTGCCCTCGATCGCCA